>JBILKM010000006.1:0-89462 GCA_044376695.1 Silvanigrellaceae bacterium | reverse complement strand
GGCCCTAATGAGTGCGCCCTTATCATCGTCGGCCTCATTGTTCAGCTGCAAAGGTAGCTGCAACAGGGAATCCATCAAGAGAAGGATGGAGAAGCGTTCAAGCAAGGGGCCACTCAGCTTTTGTTGATATTTGATTGGTGCTCCCACCTGGCAGCGGCATTGTATCGTTCGGGAAAAGACATAGCCGCAGGCACAAGGGTTGGTTGCGGCGAGGAGCATGAAGTTTGCCGGCAATTCCACCCGACCGCGGGCGCGTGAGAGAGAAATTCTTCGTTCATCTAGCGGTTCGCGAAGCGCTTCGAGGGTTGGACGTGGAAATTCGGCAAATTCATCGAGAAAAAGCACGCCATGGTGCGCAAGTGAAACCTCGCCGGGTTGCAAGAGCGAGCCGCCAAGCAGGGCTGCACTTGAGGCACTGTGATGTGGTGATCGAAAAGAGCGCTCACGTATTTCTGAGGGTTCACGGTTCTGGATGAGAGCGGTTTCAATTTTTTCTTGAGGCGTGAGCGGCGGTAAGAGGTTTTTGAGGATCCGCAAAGAGAATGTTTTGCCGCAGCCAGGCGAACCGGCGAGTAGAATATGGTGCCGCCCTGCGGCTGCGATCGAGAGCGCTAAAGCTATACTCGGACTTTGTTCGAACTTCGCAAGCGTTGTGTAAATGCGCTCTACTCGGTTGGAAATTGTTTGTGCTGAGGTTTCATTCTGAGCAGCAGTGGAGGCTTCTGGTTCTGCTGTAGCGCCTTGGGGGGTGGAGAAATTTGGGTGCATGAGGAACTTCACACACTCCTGCAATGAACTCACGTTTTGAAACATGCGGGCTGCGTGAGTGGTGGGTTTGTTGGCGCGAACCTTGCACCAAAACGTGGATTCCTTTTGTTCCCGCTGTAGCGCAAGGATTTCGAACGGGAGGGTGTTCTCCAGGGGCAAAATATCGCCCGAGAGGGTCAATTGCCCTGCAAAAAAGAATTGCTGTTTGGAAATTTGCTGTGCAAGTGCGCGGAGTGAGCCCTGCTGCAAGCGTGGAATATTCTGCTGGTCTGCCAAGGCGACCAGAACAGCCAGGGCACAGGGGAGGTCGAGATGTTCGAGCCCTGTTTTGAACTGCTTTAATGTTTCACTTGGGCGAACAGAGATAAGCAGACGGCGTGCAGGAAGGGCAATTCCGAGGCTTTCTAGAGAAGCGCGAATGCGTTCTTTGGCGTCGCGCGCGTATTCATTCGGTAGACCAAGAAATTGCAGGCCGGAGAAGCCATTGCCAAGGGCAGCTTCGATGGTGATTGGAACGACTTGAAGGCCGAGAGTCATGGCCGAATGGATGATGATGGTCATTTAAAAAAACACCCCCTGAGATCAGGAGGTGTTTACTGGATTTAAGTTTTCCCACGAGGGGGTGATCAAATTCCGATCAGTTCGAATGAGAATTAGACACGTACACTGGGCTGTGGGCTTTGTGCAGGAGCAACTTCTTCGCGCGGCACGTTTGAGAGGTCGGCTTCGGCATGAAGTGCGGCTGCACCAGCGAGTTCACGCTGAGCGCGCTCCTGAGCTTCGCGCTCAGCTTCGGCAGCAAAGCGTTCGGCCAGATTGGGTTGCAATCTGAAGAGTGTTTCGAGGGTGTCGGTCTTCATTGCTGAAATAAGGCGTTTGAAAAGTTCGAAAGCTTCGCGCTTGTATTCCTGTAGAGGGTCTTTCTGGCCATATCCCCGCAAACCGATACCATCGCGGAGATGATCGAGGCTCAACAAGTGATCCTTCCAGTATTGATCAATTGTTTGCAGCATCACCCAGCGTTCCACGTCGCGCATCTGCTCCTCACCGAACAGAGCTTCTTTCTGTTGATAGGCAGTTTTGAGTTTGCCCAGCAATAGATTGATGAAGTCGAGGCGAGTGAGTTCATCGTTCTTGCGTTCATCTGCGGTGAAATTGAAAACTGTGTTTAGGCGCTGAAACAGAGCGCGCTCAAGCTGTGGGAATTCAATTTTGACCAACTCGCCCGGAACGCCAGTGGCAGGAGAGTAATCCTCGGCAATGGCGCGGCTCAGCTCTTCGAGGGTTTCGTCGAGTAGCATGCTGCGCACATTGCTTTTCGCAAGAATCTGGTTGCGTGCGGCGTAGATGGTCTTGCGTTGGCGGTTCAGCACGTCGTCATATTCGAGCAGATGTTTACGTAGGTCGTAGTTGTAGCCTTCCACGCGCTTCTGGACGTTGGCAATGACCCGCGTGAGCATCGGATCGGCCAGCGCTTCGTCGCCCATAGTACGTTCCATGAGGAACTGGTTCGCTTTGTTATTGAAGCGGCGCATGAGGTCGTCTTCCCATGAGAGGAAGAAGCGGCTCTTGCCCGGGTCACCCTGACGCCCCGAACGACCACGCAGCTGGTTGTCGATGCGGCGGCTTTCATGTCGCTCGGTACCAATCACGTAAAGTCCGCCGAGGTCGGCGACGCCGGCGCCAAGAATGATGTCGGTTCCGCGGCCAGCCATGTTGGTTGAGATGGTGACTCGCGCCCGCTGACCTGCCTGTGCGATGATTTGTGCTTCCTGTTCGTGGTGCTTCGCGTTCAGAACGCTGTGTTCGATTCCGCGTTGTTTGAGAAGATCGCTCAGAAGTTCACTTTTCTCGATACTGACCGTACCCACAAGCACAGGTTGGCCAGCCTTGTGTGCCTCGGCGATTTCGTCGGCTACAGCCTTGAATTTTGCACCCTGGCGCAAATACAGGACGTCGTCTTGATCCAAACGCACCATCGGACGGTTGGTTGGAATGACAACCACTTCGAGCTTGTAGATTTTGTGGAACTCTACAGCCTCTGTATCCGCCGTACCGGTCATGCCTGCGAGTTTGTCGTACATGCGGAAGAAATTCTGCAGGGTGACAGTTGCGAGAGTTTGGTTCTCTTGTTGAATGGCAACATTTTCTTTGGCTTCGAGTGCCTGATGTAGACCGTCGGAGTAGCGGCGACCATGCATCAGGCGACCGGTAAATTCATCGACAATAATGATTTGACCATCGCGCACGATGTAGTGGTCATCTTTGCGGAATACCACGTGCGCCTTGAGCGCTTGATTGATGCAGTGCACGAGCTCCATGTGTTCGGGGTCGTACAAGTTGGAGAGGCTGAGGCGTTTTTCGACCTTTTGAATACCTTCCTCAGAAAGCGCACAGCTGCGCGATTTCTCGTCCACCGTGTAGTCGATTTCGCGGCGCAGACCGCGCACGGCATCGTTGGCGGTTAGGTATTTATCGGAGGTTTGGTCGGAGGGACCGCTGATGATGAGTGGTGTTCGTGCTTCGTCGATCAGGATGGAGTCGACTTCATCGACAATCGCAAAATGGTGGCCGCGCTGTACAAAATCTTCGAGGCGCACTTTCATGTTGTCGCGGAGATAATCGAAACCAAATTCGTTGTTGGTGCCGTAGGTGATATCGCACCCGTATGCATCTTGGCGTTCACGATCGGAAAGCCCGCTCGTAATAACTCCGACACTCATTCCAAGCGCATTGTAGACGCGTCCCATTTCTTCGGCCTGGCTGCCCGCCAGATATTCGTTCACGGTTACGAGATGTGCACCCCGCCCGGTGAGGGCATTGAGATACAGGGGTGCTGTCGCGGTGAGAGTCTTGCCTTCACCGGTGCGCATTTCAGCAATTTTTCCCTCATGCAGAACCATGCCGCCGAGGAGCTGAACGTCGAAGTGTCTTTTGTTGAGGACTCGGCGCGAGGCTTCACGGACGGTTGCGAATGCTTCAGGAAGAAGCGAATCGAGCGACTCGCCCTTCTGCAACCGGTTGCGATACTCGGCTGTCTTCCCTTGCAGCGCCGCGTCGGAGAGAGCCTGGAATTGAGGTTCCATCATGTTGATACGACGCAGGATAGGCTCTAGCCGGCGCAGTTCTCGGTCGTTCTTTGTGCCAAAAAATTTTTTGAAGATATCGAGCATGATTAAAAAAACCCTTCTTTGCACGGCCTCATCGGGAGACCTGCTTGAATAGCACAGGTTTGCACTGATGCCAATTTGACCACACGCAGCAGATGTCGCCCTCAGCCTGCCCCGAGCTGGGCCGATACCTCCGGCATGGAACGCAGGATGGTTTGGTTCCATCGCTTTGGAGTACGCAATGAAAAACGGCTATCGCGGATTGTCACTGGAACTCAGTCAGGAAGACGCGGGTGATGAAGTCGTGATCAGCACCGAAAGCCAATTTAGAATGGCTGACGATGCAGTCCTGGATCCTCATCTCGAAAGGCAGATTGCTAATTTGCTCGAGAGTATCACGCGGATCGGTGGAGAGGTTTGTCGTCTGAGAGCAGAAGTGGATGGATTGCTGGAGCAGAATCAGGGACTAACGACTTCTTTTGACCGTCTGCGTGAAGTGATCACGGAAAAAGGTCACCTTAACCTCGACGATTTCGACTTGGCCTGTGATGTAGTTCAGGCAAGCATGAATGACTCTCTTTCTTACCAGAAAAAAATGTCAAACTGATTCAGAGTTTCTATCGAGTGGCGCGCCTGGGCGAGGATCTATCGCTCTGGGCGCGTCACTTTTTTTCGAGCGCGCTGCGGATGTGCTGTTCGAGGCCGCCAGCCTCTGCGCTAAAAATCCACTCAGGGTCGCGCCGTGCACTGCGCTCAGGGGTTTTGAACCGTGTGCGGATGGTGGCTGGTCTACCGTTCAGAACAATCACCTCGTCGGCAAGCAATATGGCTTCACGTGGGTCGTGTGTCACGAGGACGGCAGATTGTCGCAGGCCATCCACAAGATCGAGCATCCAACGCTGGAGGTTGAAGCGAGTCGTCGCGTCGATCGCTGCGAAGGGTTCATCGAGGAGCAACACTCGGCTTTTGAGCATCATTGTCCGGGCAAGTGAGATGCGCGCAGCCATACCCTGGCTGACTTGCCAAGGATAAAGCTTTTCAGAACCAGCCAATTCAACCCGATCAAGCAGCGCAACGGCACGGTTGCGCGCTGATTCGAGAGGTTCATCGGCCGGAGCTGCGAGAAGAACATTCTCGAGCGCAGTCTTCCAAGGCAAGAGCAGGGGCGATTGGGGCACGAGAGAAAAGATATCCTGCGCGATGTTCCATTGTGTCAGAGGTTTGGGTGAATGAGTATCTTGTTTGATTTCACCAAAAGAGCATTCAATAACTCCGATTAAGGCTTTCAGCAGAGTTGATTTTCCGCAGCCTGACGGCCCCATGACAGCAACAAGACTGGCGTCTGGAATCGTGAACGAGACATCTTGCAGGATTGCGCTGCCGCCCAGGTTGATGCCCAATCGTGAGAGCTCAATCATTTGCTTTGCCCTGATTTTACGTTTGTTGGCAAGAATGCATTGCTAACGAAAAGCTGTGCGTCTTCATTTAGATTATGGATCTTTTGTTGGTTGGCCCAGATTCTGTATGCGTCGAATTTCTTGGTATCTTGATAGCCCCAGTAGGGGATTTTTTTTGTGTATTCCTTTGCGAGAAATTCAGCTGAGGCCCTGACAAGCTTGGCATCCGATTCTGGAACCTGCTGCATAAACATCTTTGCTGCGGCTTCAGGGTTCTGCACAGCAAAGAGGTATCCCTCACTTGCCGCACTGAGGAAAGATTTGATGAGTTCGGGTTTGTCTTTGGTGAGCTGGTTTGAGGTAATAATCAGAGGAGAAGGGTGGTTGAAGACCGGGTCGATGTCGCGCAGGCAAAGGGTTTTGAATTCCACGTTTTCGAGTCGAGCACGTATGCCGTCCCATCCCATGTAAATCCACATGAAGTCTGCATTTCGAGCTGTGGTTGGGAGAAAATCACTCACACCTGTGGTGACCATTTTGAGTTTTTTGAATTCGGCGCCGGCCTTTTGCATAATGAAGCGCAGAGTGGCTTCTTCTTCGGGGGAACCCCAGCCACCGTAGCGCTTTCCTTCGAAATCTTTAATCGTCGCTATAGGAGTTTTGCTGCGCCATGCAAAGCAGCTGGTGTTCTCAGGGATGATGCCGGCAACCGACATTACGGGAATCTTTTGAGCGCGTGCATGCAGGACATCCGACACAAAACTAATACCGAATTCGGCTTTGCCTGCACCAACGATTTGTGTGGTGCTGGTCTGTTTCATTTGCACAAGCCGAACATCGAGGTTCTGTTTTGCAAAAAGCCCGTTGGCTTTTGCCACGTATAGACCGATGTGGTTCGTGTTGGGTGTCCAGTCGAGAGCTACGGTGACCGGGATCAGCGAAGCGGCGAGAGCAGCGTTAAACATTTTTTTCCACCTTCCAATAAAGGGTTCTTCGTGCCAGATGACCCACCATCCAGGTGCACAACAGGCTGAACAAGACGATGACGACCACAACCGCCATGACCCTGTCGGTGCGATATGCCGTTTGAGCGCGTGATAAATAAACACCCAAACCAGCTTCGCTGCCGATCAGTTCGGCAAGCACGGAGCTGACAAAAGCATAGGTCACAGCAATTTTAACCCCTTCGAAAAATTGCGGGAGTGCCGCAGGGGCATAGATTTTTCTCAGCGCTTTGCTTTTTTTGAGCCGTAAAACCGCAGCCAAAATGCCATAATCCAGTTGCGCATTGCGCAACCCGCTGAGCGTGAGTTGGGTGATGGGAAAAGTGCACGTCAGAAGAATGAGGATGATTTTGGGCGTTGCACCGAGACCAAACCAAAGTAACAGCAGCGGAGCGATGGTGAGGTAGGGGACACTTTGGCTGACCACGAGGGTGCGGTTCAGGAGTTTATCGAAGGATCGACTTTCAAACGCAAGCCAGCTCAGCAAAAGTGCAACGAAGGTTGAGAGAGCGAGACCTACAGACCATTGGAACAGAGTTTCGCGGGCATGACCCCAGAGAATCCAGCGGTCTTCGAACAAAGTTTTGAGGACATCGAGCGGTGAGGGCAGAATGTAGGCCGGGATTTCACCCAAACGGGTGACGAGATGCCAAAGGGCAAACGCGCTACCAATCCAGACCAGGCGTTTTATTCCTCGAACAAGTTGAGTTTGTGGGGCAGCCACAGGCATTTTTCCTCATCGTGGTGTCCGTCAAAAATCGAGCCTGCAAATTTTCACGTCCTGTCTCAGGCGTCGCTGATAAACAATAGCGATGTCTTGAAGATAGTTAAAGAGATTGGGGGGCGAAATGGGCTTCTTTGCCGGCACCGCTGTGGCGAAGCGATGGCTTCTGACAAGTGGATTGTCCTTTGTTTCGATGTGGACGTTGCAGGCACGGGCAATCGATTTCAAGGTCGAGTTTCCACCTCAGGAAGGAGTGCTCTCGCCTGAGGACTCCATGTTTTTTGATGACGCTCTCGCTGTTTCAGAGGGGCAGGCTGACTCGCCCTATCTCAAAGACTCAAATCAGCGCGACAATGAGCGGGCCAGCACTGCTCCTTCGAAGAAAAGTTCGACAGTGAGTGCAGCGCAGAAAGAGGCATCCCCTCAGCCGGAACGTGCTGGAGAGCCGCCTTTACTTCGGGTCGTTGCTCAGCCAATTTCGCCCGTGAACGCAGTACCTGCTGTTCCTGTGCGTGGAATATTCCCTAACTTGAGCTGTCTGAGTGACAATGTCAGCTTTTGGAAGAGGGTTTACGCAGAAGTCGACACCAACGAAGCGCTCATCCACGATCGTGATGAACTCGACAAGGTCTATGCAACAGTTCGCTTGGGGGGCTCCGAGCGCCAACGTCAGCAGTCGATCCGTATGCTCAAGGAGCATTATCAGCTTTCGCTCAGAAGTCTTGCTGGAAAAATCTCCGCCCCCAAGACCTGGACTCAAACAGAACGGGCAATTGCCAAGTTTTTTAAACCATCGGAGTTGACCCGCTCCAGACTTGAGCGCGCAGCTGAAAACGTGCGTGTGCAGCAAGGTCTAAAATCACGCTTCAATGCGGGTGTTCAGAGATCGCTTCAGTACCTCCCGACAATCAAATCTATCATTCGCCAGCAACGATTGCCTCTCGATATTGCATATCTTCCGCATGTGGAGAGCAGTTTTGTGAATCATGCAAAATCGAAGGTGGGTGCTGTTGGGTTGTGGCAATTGATGCCAACAACGATGCAGCTGTTGATGGGTAAAAGTGCAGTGAGCAAGCGCACAGAACCACAAACAGCAACGCAGGCTGCGACGAAGTTACTCAAGCAGAATTATCAAGCGACCGGCTCCTGGCCTTTGGCTCTGACAGCCTATAATCATGGTCTTGGCGGGGTTCTGCGTGCAGTGCGTCACACCGGCAGCAATGACCTGTGCAAGATTATTGAGCGCTACAATTCGCCTTCATTTCGGTTTGCCTCGAGTAATTTTTATGCGCAATTCCTCGCTGCACGGCAGATTGCATTGCAGCGCTATGCGGAACTGTCTAAGAACCGGGAGGTGGGGCCGATTGTCGCCCCGTTGCTGGCTAGTCGTGACAAGGGAGCTCTATGACGTCCCCATCGCCCTCCTCGTATTTGCTTAAAAGAAAAATTGTGCTGCTGAACCGAGCCCCCGTGGATCTCTCCTCTGCGGCAATCGTTCGTGTGATCCTTGATTCTGAATCTGATCCTAATGCGCAACCCCTCATTGAGCGTGCACGTGCTCTACATGGTGATCTCAAACCCAAACATCTCTATGCGCTCCCAGCCACAGATTCCGATTCTCCAAGATACCTGACAGTTCTCTCCAAAGAACCAGCCAAACGCCTTGCAGGAAATGCTCCTGGAGCCGCACATCAGGCTACTGTTTGGGGAGCGCAGCTTGGGGCGTTGCTGCTCTCGAACTCCGCATTGGCGGAATTCCCAACTGTATTTGTGGATGTCTCCTCAACTCTGGATTCACGCCTGGAGGGTCATCAACAGTATTTCGTTGTCGGATTGCTCGAACGTTCAACCTCCCTCAAGGTAAAAGAGACTTCGGCCTTTGAAACTCTTGAACGCAAGCCACTCAAAGTCTGGTGCGAAAATATCAGCGAAGAATCGCGTGCGACAGGCGAGAAAATTGCAGGCGCGATGCTGCTCACACGCAGTCTTGTGAACATGCCGCCCAACATACTCAACCCTGAAAGTTTTGAGATATTTGCGCGTGAACTCGTCCGGCGTGAGTGCGATCTTGAGAACGATCCCAACAAGATTGCGGTTGAAGTGTTTCAGCGCGACAAGCTTCTTGCCGAGGGATGTGGCCTCATCAATGCAGTTGGCCAGGGCAGCGATATTCCACCTCGTCTGATTCGCCTCACATACTTTCCGCGTTCATCCGGTAAGTCCATGAAGCATGTCACTCTTGTCGGAAAGGGAATTACCTTCGACTCCGGCGGACTGGATATCAAGGGATCCTCTTTCATGCGCAACATGAAGAAGGATATGGGCGGATCCGCTGCAGCTTTTGGTGTTTTCATGGCCTTAGCACGGCTCGGTGCACCTGTTCGGGTGACCTGTTACCTTGCACTGGCAGAGAACATGATCTCTGGCCGCAGTATGCGACCAGGTGATGTGTATAAAGCGAAAAATGGTTTGACAGTCGAGATCGACAACACCGATGCGGAAGGACGGCTGGTGCTCGCTGATGCACTTTGTTACGCCGCAGCTGAAAAACCTGATTGGCTGATCGACCTTGCGACCCTCACAGGAGCTGCGCGGGTTGCGCTCGGGCCCTCTGTTGATTCTTTGTTCTGCTCCAATGCGGCCATGGAAAAACTGCTGATTGATACTGGTCTTCATCTTGGGGATTGGGTCTGGCCATTGCCGCTTGTAGAAGATTATGAGTCTTGGCTCGACTCAACCGTAGCCGATATGGTCAACTCGGCGAGCTCAGGGCACGGTGGTGCCATCACGGCTGCTACTTTTTTGAAGAAGTTTGTCGGGCAGAGCAACTGGACACACATCGACACCTACATGTGGAGCGACAAAGTTACGGAGCTCAATCATGAGGCGGGTGCAACTGCAAAATGTGTCCGGTTGCTGACACATGCCATTGGACTTTGGGCCAATCAATGATGATTCTTCAAGTGTCGCGGAGCATGCTTCTGCTCCGTTGTGCACTGGAGAATCGGCATGACTCAGGAATCACGTCAGGCTGTGGGTCAAATCAGCATCAGACTTCGTGAGTGGATTCATGAGGTGAACAACGCTTTGTTCATCACAAAAGGTTTTCTTGAAGAAATCGAAGCTGATGCCAAAACGCGTGCATACCTCAAGCCTCACTTTGATCACGATAACTTCAACGAGATGATTGAGACAGTCGTGAGAAGCGTGGACAGACTCGACCGCAGTGTCCAAAAATTGAGGCGTTACGCTAGAGAGGAAGTCTTCAGAGAAACCGGTGTCGACGCACCCGCGCGTCGCAGTGAAACCACTTTGGGCTCTTGATGGTTTGTGTTTTTTTCTCGCCTCGCCTCGCCTCGCCTCGCCTCGAATACGAGATATTTTCTTCTGATTCAGCTGCGACAATGAAATTCAAAAAAGAATGAACCGGCGGTCTGTTCGGTGGCCGCCGGTTCGGTCGTCCCTCGGAGGAGGGAAAGTGATTGGATTTGTATAGAGAGGATACTTTTAGAGGCTGGAGTTCATTGGGCAGGAGCTAACATTTTGGGAAGGCGTAGACAGCATCCGAACGATGCGGTCTCCGGGGAATCCGTTTGTTAGGGATATTCCTGTTGGGGGCTGTAGCATGCAGGAAAACCCCCTGCAAGATATTTTCTGCATGAATTTATGGGGTTATTTTAGCTGGTCAGCCAAAAGACTGTTGAGTTGTTTGGGTGACACTCAGCGCGTGAGGTCGGGGCGTGTGCTCGCGCCACTCGAAACTTCGCGGGAGGCCCGAATGATGACTCCCACGGCGGTGTCGGGATTCACGTCAACGATGCGGGCCACTGCGACACTTTCGCGATCCACGAATTCGTCCGAGTAGCCAAATGTCCCCATGAGGGGCATGAAAAGTTCAACATCGTCGCCCACGGCATACGGGTTATTGCCATCAATTCCCTGTAAAAACACAGCCATTCCGGGGCCGGCATGAATCGCATTGCCCTGTTCGCTCGCCAGAACAAATCCGGGTGCATTGTTCGGACGGCCTGGGGCACCGGGCTCTACGGCCACCAGCAGACTTTTGTTCAAGGGAAGGAGCAGATCGTTCGGTGATACGAAGGAGTGAGGATCTTCAGCAACCAGAACCGCTGTCCCATCGGCGCCGCTCCGGGCCACACCAACGATGCCGGTGTAGTTGTAGAGATCCATGGTCGAGTATTTGCTGTCCATTTCCTTCATTATGGGCGAGTGTCGCACGGCCACAAAGCGTTCTCCGGGGCTCGGAGACCGTCCTTTGAACGATGCAACGATTCTCTGGCCTTGACCGGCAATGAGCGGTGAATTCGGCGTCGACACAATCTCACCCACAGAATCAATTTCCATGTTGGACATGAAACCGGGGAGCTGGAAAAGGTAGCTTGCTGTCGCTCCTTGTTCTCCCGCAGTCAGCAGATGCTGATCTCCGGGAATGGAGGAGATTTCCATGATTTCGCCATTTTTACCTGTCCAACGCTCGGCCTTTAGGCTGAAAGTTTGGAGAGTTGCAAGGTTGACCTTGGGCTCACCAAATGGATTGATCTGTTCTTTGATGACAATGTCTGGAGCTTTGCCCCCGTCACTCGGATAGAACAGCAGTTTAATGCCAGGTTCGAGTTTGTCAGGGTCGGTCACCTCGGGGTTGAGAACCCAGAGCTTCGGCCACCACATGGCGTCGTCGAGAAGCTGGTCGCTAATGTCCCAAAGAGTGTCTCCGGGTTGAACCACATATTCAGGCGGCCCTTCACCGGGGCGGAGGGATGGAATGGCTTCCGCGAGTTTGCGCGCGAGGTCGAGCTTCTGCTGACGGCGTTCTTCTCGACTTAACTTTTTTGGGCGCGTGTCTTCTTGCGGATCAGATTCACCTGGTTCTTCTGAAGGAGGTTCGGCCGACGCATCGGGTGTCGGGGGAGGCGTGGGTGCATCTGCATCGCTGGGAGGTTGCGCAGCGTCCGGAGGAGTCGTGGTGTCGGAAGGAAGTGCTGGAGCTGTAGCATTGAGAGCTTTGTTGCTGCCATTTGCCGGTGGAATGGGTGCATTAGTTCCAACATTTTTTGTGCCGAGGTTTCCAGCTCCTGTTGAAGCTCCGGGTAGTGATGGTGTCGAGAAGTTGTTGCGGCCGCCGCCGTTGTTTAGCCCAAAATTGTCGACGTTCGGCGCGTTGGTGGGAGTTGAGCTATTGGGATTTGCGAGTGGATTCCCGGCTGCATTGTTGCTTATGTTGGCATTGCTGCCCATAGCATTGTCGAGGGTGTTGGCATTGCCGCTATTGTTCTGAATATTCAGATTGGCATTGTTGCCTAGATTGTTTGCGTCAATGCTGTCCGCGTTTGAACTATTTGCATCAGTATCGTCTTCGTTGTCGAGAACATTATTTGCGTTGTCCTCGAGGGAGTTAGCAGCATTGATGTTTCCGAGTTCATCTGCGTCATTCTGGGCAATTGCAGCCGTTGTGACACAGCATGCAACTACAGCAAGAAGCGCGACACCCGCTCTGCGCATCATTGCGTCGTGCCTCCATTAATTCTTTCGAGTGCAGCTCGCGAGCGGAGTGCAACATCCGATTGCGGTGAGAGAGCAATAACTTCACGATAAAGTTGTGCAGCTCTCTGAGGAGCTTGAAGTTGTTCTTGTGCGCGTGCTTCGAGCCACTTGGCACGATACAGTTGCACGTCGTTGGGGTGCTGAAGATAAAATGTTCTCAGATGTGGAATCGCTTGTTGCGGGCTCTTCAACTCAACGTAGGCTTCAGCCAGTGCAAGCTCGACAGAATTGCTGAGCGGATGGCTCGGAAAACGCTGCTGAAATCCTTCGAGAGACTGTGCTACGCGTGCAAAATCACCCTGAGCCAATTCACCCAGGGCACGATCAACAATCTTCTGTGCACTTTCAGGCAACAGAGCCTTTTCATGTCCAGCTCGCTCGAAATCTGTGTCAAATCGATCTATCGGACCATCGGTTCCGAGCGGGGGAACGATGTTCTTTTTGGGCTCAGCCCCTCGCACAGCGGCTTGTATGGAATCAAGGTTTTCTGGCTCATAGAGTCCTGACCGCTGAGCTTTCAAAACAAGCTCGAGCTTTCTTTGGACACTCGCCATTTTTTCTTTGAGCGACATGATCTCGACTCGCATCAGTGCGATTTCAGAATCACTCGCCGGTTGTTTGGGTAGATCTGGGGTTGCGGTGTGTCCTCGCGCCAGGGCAGCAGCGGAAGGTTGAACTTGTGCTGCCGTGGTCTGTGATTGTGCGGCCGTGGTTTGCGATTGTGCTGCCGTGGTCTGTGATTGTGCGGCCGTGGTTTGCGATTGTGCTGCCGTGGTCTGTGATTGTGCTGCCGTGGTTTGCGATTGTGCTGCCGTGGTCTGTGATTGTGCTGCCGTGGTCTGTGATTGTGCTGCCGTGGTCTGTGATTGTGCTGCCGTGGTCTGTGATTGCGCTGCCGTGTTGCTCTCCGGTATCTGGGCAGAATTTGCAGCCACAGAGGTTGTGCCTGCTACGGCATCGGGCGAGCGGGTTGAGGCGCATCCTGCCAGAAGTGCGAGCACGAAGAGGCCGCCAAATGAGGCGATGTGTGCTGCATGTGTTGGAAACTTGTGAAGTTTGGAGTTGTCTGTTTTCATGCGCCTCTCCTCAGACACGTGGGTCTCAGGTCTGAGTTTAAGAGAGAACCGCAGACGCAAAGATGGACTTCTTTGCCCCGTTGTCATTTCCCGTTTCATTTGTCAGCATTTGCGGGATAAGGGGAGGCGAAATTGATGAACGCTAAGGAAAAAAACTGGATTTTGATGACGGGTGTGACCCGCGGCATCGGCCATAGCATCGCAAATATCTTTCGCCGCCAGGGATTCGCTGTCTGCGGCCTTGTTCGGCCATCCAAAGCTCAGCAAGCCACTCACTCTCTCGATGAGCTCGTTCCGTGGGAACTCGAGTTGCCCTGGAAGGAGAATGCACCAGACAGGCTTCTCAAAACTCTCTCAGGCAAAAATGTGATTGGGTTCGTTCACGCAGCAGGTGTGTTGGGGCCAATGAATGATGTTCCCGCTGCGACCGATGCCGTTGCCTGGAATAATTGGTGGCAAGAATCGGAAGCGGCCCACAGGGTAAATCATTCGTCGGGAATGGAGATTGCCACAGCTGTGCTTTCGAGCCTTTGCTCTTGGAAAAACAGCACGGGCGAAAGAGCTCCATTTGTGGCTCATTTGTCGAGTGGGGCGGCATTAAAACCTTATGTCGGTTGGAACGCATACTGTGCCAGCAAGGCAGCTATTCTTATGGATTTCAGGTGCCTTGCGGCAAAGCTGAGCGCGGCCCAAACAACCGTGCTCTCTGTGGCACCGGGCACGGTCATGACTGACATGATGCGTCAGGTATTGTCTTCAGATCCGGCCGCGTTTCCGTCGTTGCCAAAGTTCAAATCGCTCGAGCAGTCGGGAGGACTTGTGGCACCGGAAGTTCCCGCACAGCAGATCTGCAATTGGATTGTCGAATCATCGCAGCAACAAATTGAAACCTGGCATGGTGAATTTTACGACGTCCGCACCAGCAATTCATCCACAAGGTAATTGAGGTTCTTGAAATTCTGTGCACCCAGCCGCTGGCCGGAATGTTCTGAGAGAAGCTCTTGAAGGTTTCGCAGCTCGCGTTTGCATTCTTGTGTCAGGGTCTCGGCTGTAGCGCGCGCGCCAGCAAGGCCCAGCAGGCTCACCGCAGTCAGCTTGTCCTGGTGTTGATCTTTCCCCGCGGTTTTTCCGAGCTGTTCAGAGCTTTGCGAAGCGTCGAGGATGTCATCGACAATCTGGAAGGCAAGGCCAAGTTTTATGCCGATTTTCTCAGCAGAAGTGCAGATTTTATCAAGTTCAGTTCTTCCTATTTCACGCACAGTGGGTTCGCTTGAGAGCGTGCATCCCACCAGTGCACCAAGAACAAACGCCGCCGAAAGCAGTGCGCCAGTCTTGAGGTTGTGTATTGTGCACAGAGTTTCCAATTCCGCTTTTTGGCTCGATTTTTCAAATGCCAAATCAAGCCACTGTCCAGCAATCATTCCCTCCGGGCCGGATTTCTGTGCCAGGATAGAAACGCAGCGTAATGCGATTGCAGGAGACAGCCCGTCATCGGGCAGATCAGAGAGTAGAGTGAAGGCGTGTGTCAGCAGTGCATCGCCAACGAGAAGTGCGTTGGCCTCGCCGAAAACTTTGTGAGCTGTAGGTTGTCCGCGGCGAAAATCGTCGTTGTCCATGCAAGGCAGGTCGTCGTGGACGAGTGAATAAGTATGCACAAACTCAAGTGCTGCTGCGGTTTTCATGATGGCTCTGTGATTGGGAGCGGCACCGCAGGCCTCTGCCATACGCGCCACGACTACCGGACGCACGCGCTTGCCTCCGGCTTCCAAAGGATATGCAAGCGCGGTGCAGATGTCGTTCCAAAGCGCATGGAGATTGGGGTTGGTATTGGTCAGGCGTTGTTGGAGAACTTCGAAACAGCGCAACATTTCGGCTTCAAGGTGCACCTTGAAATCCTGGCTCATGTGGGACCCCTCCATTCTGTCTGAGGAGAACCCTTAACCCATATTCTTGCTGAGTTCATTCACCACAGCAGTCAATCCATTTAAAACGAATTGAACCGACACAGCAGCGAGAATGAGTCCCATAATTCGGGTGAGCAGGTTCAAGCCTGTTTTTCCAATCACTTTGTAGAGCAAAGGGCCGAGCTTTAGCACCAGATTGCAAAGCGCAACAGCCGCAACAATTGCCACCAACAGCATCAGGAGGCTGGGTGTCGACTTTGCTTTTGATGACTGGAGAACGACTGTGGATATGGCTCCAGGGCCTGCCAACAGGGGCGTGGCGAGTGGGAAGATCGAAATATCATCACGATTCAGACTTTCGTCACGCTCTTCATCCTTAACGCGGGTTCTGTTTGCTCCGAGTTGTTCAAGTGCTACTTTGAAGAGCAGTAAGCCCCCTGCGATCTGAAACGCGGGCAGCGTGGTTCCAAAAAAGCTGAAGAGGGAAATGCCTGTCAGTGCGAATAGACTCAAAATCGAACAGGCCACAATAGTAGCCTTTCGGCGGATCTTGCGGAGTGATTCCTCTGAGTATCGGTCTGTCAATCCCAGATAAACCGGGATCACAGCAAACGGATCGACAATGACAAAAATTGAAATAAAAGAATTGAGTGCATCGGTAATGAGGTTGTTCATCTCAAGCTCAACAGATCGGTCGTTGGATTGGAGCGCATGGAGGCTGCATACAGTTCTCCAAGTTTGCTGAAGTATTGCTTGAAATCACCTGCTGGTGGCTGTGTCCAGAGAAAGTCAGGATGAAGAGGAGTAATCCATTCGCCACCGATAATCTCACCTGCAGCATTGAGTTCGAGAAAATACTGATAGCTGATTCGGTGGTCACCCACATCCTGTTGTCCAGTTTCGTTGAAGTTGTGCGCGTTGGGTGGGTCAATTTCAATCTTGAGGCGAACGTCGGTTTGGAGCTTGACCTCGCGCACGGTGCCCGGAGCAGCTGTCCCTGGGGTGGGAGGTTGTTCTCCAAGAATATATGATTTGTATTCGTAAACAGGGTAATTCCAAACCTCAGTGCCATTCACCAAATCTCCGACCACGGATTGTCCCCACTCACCAACATAGTTGGCTAGGATGAGGTGAAATGAGCCTGGATTCACGTCTTGGCATTCGCTTAGTCCGCGCGGGAAACCTGTATCACCGGTGGTCTCCCATCCAGCTTTAGCTGCTGTGTTGCAGCGCGCTCCGACAAGGCGCACTCCACCATCGGCGAACTGCGCCATGTAGATTGCCAACAGCGCCTTGATATCCGAAGCACCAAACGGGATTTGTATTCCATCGGCACTGTTCACCACAACCGGGCGTGGTTCCTTGTAGTGCGCCGCTGCTGCTGCCCAGCCATTACACAGACCGCGCCACTTTTCATCGCCCGGGTTATTGCGTTTGCGTTCGTAGTCGACCAGCGGATAGTTCCAGTTGCCTGTCAGGATGTCGTATTTTTCTGCGGGCGATAGTTCCAGCCGTTGCCGCATGGACATTTTTGCTACCTGATCTTTGGTCGGCAGTGCATAGTTTTTGAAGTCGCCTGGGTTCGCACTATTCCAGCGCCACGCGAGTCCACCGCGATAATTCGGCCAGTAGCTATCAGACCACGGCAGCTTTTCGTTTGGAACGACAGCAGCCATTTTGAGCCGATCAAGTCGCCGCTCAAGGAATGAATTTTGCGGTAGCAGGTTGTTGGGATTGTTGGCAGCATCCCATCCTTGTTGTGTGTCGCTGCCCGACTTCGAGTTGTCGAGAAGTTTTTTGCATCCCAGAGGCAGAGCAGCACCCACGATAGCAACGACGCTGCAGAAGACTCTCAGTTGTGCATACGCAAATTTCATTTTGTTGCTCACTCCAGCAGGCAAACGAACCCTCGCCCCAGTCCAGTGTGCGGGGGGGAGCCTTTACGCGGAAGAGCAGCTCTGGCGGGAGGTGTCACATCCTCGACGGTGCAGGAATGCCCAGGAGTCCAAGCCCTTGCTTCATGACGCGTGCCGCTGTTTGAACGAGCTGGAGCCTGGAATTACGAAGCACACCTTCGCTGCTGCGGATGGGGCAGGCTTCGTAGAAGCGGTTGAAGGACTTGGCAAGATCGTACAGATAGCCCGCGACCAAACTGGGGCGATGTTGTGCTGCTGCCATCTGGGCAAAGTCGTTGAAGCGGCTGAGGTGAAACAGCAGTTCGCGTTCTTCTTGTGCCTCGAGTTGCACAGCCACACCAGCTTCGGGATAACCCTGTTTTTCAAGGATATTGCAGCAACGTGCGTGCATATATTGCAGGTACGGTCCCGTATCACCGTCGAGTCTGAGCCAGTCTTCGAGAACAAAGGTGACCTGAGTGGAGTTGTCGACACGCAGCATTCCATATTTCAATGCGCCTATGGTGACATCTTCTGCTGTTTTTTGAATGTCAGCGTCAGTCCAAGTACCGCGGTAGCGCTCAAGGTAGTCGTGTGTCACCTTTTGTTCCATGGCGCTGCGCAACTCGAGCAGACGCAGGCCTGTCATGGAGCGAGAGCTGAAGGGCTTGCCATCGGCGGTGTTGACGGTCTCATAGAGGAGCGTGGACGACTTGCTGGCTTGTGGATAGCCCATCAATTCTGCGGTTTTATAAAGCTGCTGGAAATGCAGCTTCTGGCGCTGGTCGACAACAACGATGCTTGAGGTCACTTTTGGATCGGCAAACTTGCGGCGCAGCAGTTCGAGGTCTTTTGTGATGTACAGACCATTCCCGTCGGACTTGAGGAACATCGCAAAACCCAATTTGTACGGGCTCAGATCTATTCCGATGGCACCTTGATCCTGAATGAAAAATCCTTCTTCAAACTTCTTTCGCACGAGCATGCGTGAGGGTTCATCGCAATCGCTTTCGTAGAACCATTCATCGAAGTTTACTCCGAGCCAGGAGTAAATGGCGCGCATCTGCTCCAAGCTCCATTCGCGCGACTCCAGCCAGAGGTCGTAGGCAGGGCCGTTTTTGTTTTGCAGCTGTCGCAGAATGTCTGCGATTTGTGCGCGGTTGTGTGCTTCTTTTTCGGTGCCGGTATCCTGCTTGATGGCATCATCAGCCTGGGCATAGATGTCGCCGAGCCAGTCAGCGCGGCCGGTGGCGGGAGTGCTGCCGCTATAGCGATTTTGAAGATACCACAGGGTTTTTGCGATATGAGCGCCGAGATCGCCCGGGTAAGTGGCTTTAACAACATCGTGACCAGCATACTGCAGCACTCGACAGACAGCATCACCGAGCACAAGACACCTCAGGTGTCCCACATGCATTGCTTTGTGAGTGTTTGGTTGAGAGTACTCAACGACAACTTTTTCTTTGGCGGACTCTGCGATTTTTTCTTGAGTGAAAAAGGCTGCCGAATTCACACGCGCGAAAAGAGAGGCCGCGACTGCTGGTGCCGCCTGATGGAAATTGAGATAACCCTGCACAGCATCAACTTTTTCAATTGCGGAACGCGTGCGCTTCATGATCCGCACGGCAAGTTCCTGGGCGATCAGGGGAGGTGCCTTGCGCAGAGATTTGGCAAAACTGAAACACGGAAAGGCGGCCTGACCGAAATTGAAATCGGGTGGAGTGGTCAGGAGAGCTGCAACCTGTTGTGCTTGCAAAGCCTGTTCACTTCCCCATTCGCGACACAGTTCCTCAAAGGCTTCCACAAGGAGAGTCACAATTTCTTTACGGAACGGGTCGTGGCTCCAAAGGCCTTCGGACATGGGAACATCTCCTGATTCAGCAGCACAAAATTACAGTGTGTTTCGAGTATTGTATCACGGCAAAACAAACAAACGCTCAACCGTAAGTTCAAGCATCGTCTGGTAAGGGCCTTCATCACCCAGAAGTCCGGCATTTTGCAAGCGCCCGTCACTCCAGCTGAGGCTTAGGCCACCATAGGGCATCTCATCGGCGCGCCAACTTGGGATCTCATTCCAGAGAACAGTGCGGCAGGGCAAGGTTTCATAGAGCTGACGTGCCCTTTTGCTCTGATAGGTAAACACCGAGGCGTGGATGTTGGAATCAAAGCGCTGGACGATATCCTGAACCTTGTCTTGCGTTGTGTTGGGTGGAACGCGGTGGACGCACAGGATAGGGGCAAAAGCCTCCTCCCGAGTCAAGCGGATTTGATCCAGAGTGCGGGCCTGGATGTTAGGGTAAATAACCAAGGTCGGGGCGAGATGATGTTCGATGGGATTGTGTTCTCCTGCGCTCCACACCTGGGCACCACACTCGAGAGCCTGGTTGAGTAGATTCAGAGACTTTTCGAAGGCTGCGCGCCCGATCAGAGGGCCAACGATGGTCTCCGCAGATTTGGGATCACGTGAGCGGCTGAAGTTTGAGGCGGTGTGCTTCATGTGCGCGATGAGGTCGTCGCAGACCTCGTTTTCGAGCACAAGATGCTGCAGTGAAACGCACGACTGCCCTGAGTTACCAAAGGCGCTACGGGCGAGATCCTGGCTCAGGCGTTCGAGTTCCCACTTGGGAACATCCTGGCAGACGATAGCTGTGGCGGTTGAACCGAGTTCAAGAATCAGGCGTCTGTCCCAGTATTTTTGCTTCAGCTGGAACCCTACCTGTCGGCTACCTGTGAAACTGATGAGTGGTGCAGGCAGGCGATCGAGGGCGCGGCTTACGGCCTCATTTGAGGCGAAATAAAACGCAAAAGAATCGTTCTCGAGGCCGCACTCGAGGAGCCATTCATTGATCAAGGAGAACAACTCAAGGCTCTGGAGCGGTGGTTTGCAAATAAATGGCAAACCCAAGGCTATAGCCGGCGCGACTTTGTGCAGGGTCAGGTTGAGAGGAAAGTTGAAAGGCGTGATGGCGAACAATGGCGCAAAAGTAAACCGTTGCGAGATTGAGTTGTGTCCGCCTTGAATAGCGTCGGAGAAATCGTAGGCGCGTGGCTCGCACAGCTTGTGCGCAGCGTCGCGTGCCTTTTCAAGAGTCTGGATGCTACGCCGTGTTTCTACAAGGCAACTACTCAGCGGACGGTGGGTCTGTTCGACCATCATCTGTGCGATTTTGTTTTCATTCGCCTTGATTTTTTGAGCGAGGCCTTCAAGAACCGCAGAGTTGCGCGCAACCCGCTGCGAAGTTACAGGTTGGTTGCAGGGACGTGCCAGGACACCACGCAGGGTGTCCATTGTTTTTTGGAAGAGCTTTTCATCGTCAGTCAGATTTAGGCCATTCAAAAGCATATTTTCATCCTGCGCTACCGGGAGGGACGCGAAAACAATGGCAGAAAAACCTTCGTTGAAGCAGATCTTGGAGCTTTACTATGCCTTGAGAGCTCAGGGTGTGCAACGCTTTCCCCGGCCGCTTGTACCAGGCGGTGCTCCCTCGGATCGCTCACTCCGCTGTTTATTCCTGCTCGATTTCAACCCACCCGGTTCCGCTAGCCCGGCGAGCGCAGGTGAAACTATAGTTCCACCTTTGCTCAAAAGGCTGTTGGAACGCCTTCCATGGCGCGATTTTGTCGATGTGCATGTGATCTTCGATGCTCCGCCAAAGTCGCCCCAGCTGCATCCTCTCGACGAGAAAACGTTGGCGCCTGTCTTGCGGGCACTTTCCTCAGAGCAAGTTGGACGCTGCGTTTGTTTCGGCTGGCGATCTGCCCAGGTCTGTGCCGTTGCAATAGGCATTCCTTTTGCGCTTCCACCAGAAGCGTTTGAGCCCATCGAGGTTCAGGTTGAAGGGGGCAAAGCCATGGAGATCCTCGTCCTTCCTGATGTGCGCGAACTTGAGGCATTTCCGGAGTGGCGCGCGAAGGTCTGGGAGAGTCTGCAAGCCTTTGGCTCCCCGCGTTGACCTGAGGTTGCAAGCTGGTTTAAGCAGTTGGCTTTAAACCCGTGGAGAATGCGCTTCTCGTGCGCTGCTCTGTTGGCCTTATTAATTGTATCAAGTGAGAGATGAGCCATGACCACAGCCCAGATTGAAGAGATCAATAGCACTCGCCGCAAGTTCCGCATCGAAGTGCCCTCCAACTCTGTCAAGACCGCTTTTGAAACAGCTGTGAGCGAAATCCAGCAGACAGCAGAGATCAAGGGATTCCGCAAAGGCAAAGTGCCTCCTGCGTTGGTGAAAAAGTTTTTCGCTCAAGATGTGGTCAAGAAAGCTTACGAAAAAGCAGTGAATGACTCCTACGGCGAAGCCATCAAAGGTGTGGATTTTCAGATCGTCAGCTTCCCTTCAATCGACATCGAAGGTCAGTTTGAAGATGGCAAGGTGTTTACTTACACAGCAACCGTAGACATCAATCCCAAGGTTGATATTCAAGGCTACAAAGAGCTTGTTCTCAAAACCACAGAACCTGAACCCAACGTGGATGATCAGGTTGCCCGTGCGCTTCGCCAATTGGCGTCCGATGCCGATGCTCTCACAACAGATAGCTCCGGACGTCCTGCCGCTAAGCAAGATGCTGTGAAGGTCGACTACACGATTTCACTTGAAGGCAAGGAACTGAGCGAACGTTCCGCTAAGGATATTACACTGCACCTCGACGGCAGCACATTGCCCGAGCTCGAGGCTGGCATTGTTGGCATGAAGACAGGCGAAACAAAGAAAATCAAAGTGACCTACCCCGATTCTATCGGTGATGCCTCGCTCAAGGGCAAGACTGCTGAATTCAACTTGACTCTGAATTCAATCCACGTGCTTGATGTAGCGAATCTGTCGGATGACTTCGCCAAGAAATTTGGTGCGGAAAACCTCGACGCTCTGCGCACAAATATGAAGAATTCAGTCGTCAACATGAACGACCGCAACAAGGTTGCCAAGTTCAAAGATCAAATTATCAAGTCGATTCTCGACAAGAACAAATTTGACGTTCCCGAGAGCCTTGTTGAAGGAACCATCGATCGCGCCGTGGCAGACGCCAACAGCCGTCGTGAAAAGGGCAATCAGCTCGACTCCAACGATGAAAAAGTGCGGAACGAGTACCGTGAGTGGGCCCTGAATGAAGTGAAGGGTGTTCTCGCTCTCGGCCACATCGCGCGCCAGGAAGGCCTCACCGTGGACGACCAGGAAGTTGGTCAGGAAATCACAAGCTTCGCAATGCAAACAGGTATGCGTCCGCAAGACATCATCCGTAACTACGGTCAGCAGGTCATTGAAGAGTTCCGCGGCAAGGTATTGGTCGACAAGGTTCTTAAGCACCTTGTTGGTCTCTCGAAGATCGAAACCGAAGCCAAGGCCTGAAGTCCGAACCGGTGGTAGGAAAAATTTTCAGTTTCCTACCGCCGAGAGATTGCAAAAAAATTTCGGGTACGGAATAAATATAGGCGACGGGTCGTATTCCCCGCAGAAGTTGACCAAGGGATCTTCAGGCATGGCGTCGAAGTCTCATTCAACTTTGAACAATTGTTCGTTGGAGGTTCTCATGAAGCTCGCTCTTGTTGCTATCGCGTCCGTTTTCGCATTCTCAACCGCCCTGGCTAACGAAGCTGCTGCTCCTGCAGCTGCTGTTGAAGCTCCTGCTGCTGCTCCTGCCGCTGACGCTGCAGCTCCTGCCGCTGAAGCTGCTCCTGCAGACAAGAAGGCTGCTAAGAAGGCTAAGAAGACAGCTAAGAAGGCTAAGAAGAAGGCTGCTAAGAAGGCTGCAGCTCCTGCAACTGAAGCTCCTGCAGCTGCTCCAGCAATGGAAGCTCCTGCTGCTGCTCCTGCTGCTGCTCCTGCACAGTAATCTGCGCAGAACATGCTCCCTCACATTGTGTTGGAGCGGTGTTAAAAGAAGGTCGGGTTATCCCGGCCTTTTTTTATTGCTTTTTATTATTGGTTAATGACGAGCCTCGTTCATTCGTTCAATCTTTTTGCTCCAAACGTAGTGGGGTCATCGCAGTTCAGAGCTCTCTCTCGAGGCAAAGGTGCGCTCCCGTTTTCCCGCGAAACCACCAACCTTTTCCAATTTGAATCCCTGCGCTCTCAGGATTTTCTTCAATCCGGTTCGGCTTGCATAGCTGGCAAAAATACATGTCCGTGCGCAGAGGGAGGTCACCATCTGCGTGAGCAGCTCCTCATCCCAAAGGTCTGGGCTCGACTCTGGGCTGAAAGCATCAAACAGAATGCAGCCGCAGCGTTCTTCGGTGAGCGAGAGATTCCTGAGAGCACTTGTATCGATGGCCCCAAGAAGTTGAAAATTTTTGAGGGCAAAGAGCGAATGAACGTAGGCCAGCAGATCGGCCTCGGAAATGGCAGTATGGACGCTGATTCGGTGCAGGATTTCGTCGTAGGCGGCATTAAGAGCCTGTGGGAGAGCCATGCTTTTGCCCAGCTGGAACCTAGCCTCAAATGCGTGCCGCAAAGCAGGCTCACTTTCAAAGGAGTAAATCAAAACATCTTCGGGGCGGCGTCGTTGTTGTAATGAGATGGCTGCAGCGAGAAGCTCGTTGTACCCCAAACCTAAACCAATCGATGCGATTGCAAAAGGAGTGCACGCTTTTGTTCGGGCGAGCGCGTGAACCAGGGCTGGCTCATAGACGTGTAAGGTTTCCGACCAAGCACCTTTCGAGCTGTGCATCGGCTCTGTCCACTGCTTGCGAGGATCTGTGCAGTAGCGGAGTGAATGACTGCCATCGGCGGTGCGGAGAAGAATGCACTCGAGTCCTTCAAGAGTGAATTGCGCCTCTGAAAGACCCAGCTGTGAAGGTTGTTGTTCAATCTTCGGCATGGGGTGGGGGATTCGTTTTACGCGGAGCAAGTGAAACTTCTGGAGCCAACAGAGCCGCAAGACCACCTTTAAGACTGTATGCCTTGCAGAGCGTCAGGCGACGCAGCAGCTCAGCGGCCTGCAGACTGCGTTGGCCACTGCGGCAGACACACAGAATCTCAAGAGTGGTCTGCTTTTCAATGCACTCGATGAGGAACTGCGGCAAGCGCGACAGAGGCACGACGTCGAAGTCGATGTGTGACTTTCGCTCCTGAGCAATCTTGCGCGTGGTTTTGTTGCCGAGCAGCTCCATAAGAATTTCATCGAGATGACTCGTGGCCGATTCAAAGGGTTCGCGGACATCCAAAACCAAAAATTTCTTGTGGCGGAGCTGTGCCATAAGCGCTTCGCGAGTGCACTCGACCTGAGATTCAGAGTTGAATTTTGGAGTGTCTGTGGGGGACGTCTGGGTTGCCTGCGCCCCTGCCGAAGAGTTGTTGGTGATATTCGGAATTGCCCGCGGCCATTCCAGAAGCTCATAGGCAGAAAGTGGGGTGGATTCGTCGGCAAAACAGACAAGAACAACTCTAGACTGCAGCACACTTTGTGCTTCCGGCTCGCGCAACACAAGCTTGAGGCAGGGGCGTGAAGAACAGAAGACGATGGGTGAGCTTGTATAGCGCGCATCTGTGAAAATCAGAGTGCGGCCTGCTTCGGTTTCGATCTGGAGCCAGCCCGCTGGGAGACTCTGCTGCGTTTTGGGATCGAGAACCAGAACCTTGCTGCGGGCGAGGCCTCGGCACGCAAGTTTATTCTGCAGTTCGTTCAATGCTTTGTCACAGTCGGCAACGAGATAACTGTCGGCCGTGTTGGGGTCTGCAGGACTCATAAGCCACGCACGTGTTCCCTGCGAGGAGCGTAACTCAGATATTCCGTGCCCCATATTCTGGATAATTTGAAGAGCTTGATCGGTTCGCGCTGGAAGATTCGGAATCATGCAGCTCGCCCGCAGGGCTTCGCCAGCTGCTTTGAGTGCTTCACATGCCTCATCGATTTCCTCGATGGTGTTTCCTGGACCAAATGACAGACGAATTGCGTTCTGCGCACGCCATGAATGTAGGTGCATCGCCGAGAGGACGTGGCTCTCTGAGACCTTGCCTGAACTGCATGCGGAGCCACCAGAAACACGTACACCTGCTGCGTCAAAGGCATTCATAAGTTCGCGGCTTGAAACACCTTCGACAGAAAAATTGAGAGTGGTGGGAACGCAAAGGCTCAAATCAACATTCCAAACCAAGGTTGGAAAGCAGCTTCGCAGTGTTTCAATCAACTTCCTTTGGCAGTCCACAAGCTCCTGGTGTTTGAGAAAAACGCCTGGCCTCTCTTCGTTCAGGGCCTGAAGAATTTTTCCGAACGCAGCGGCTCCGGGGAGATTTTCTGTACCGGAGCGCATCCCACGTTCCTGGCCACCGCCAACAATGAGAGGTGTAAAAGGAACCCCGCTGCGAACGTAAAGAAAACCGATGCCCTTGGGGGCGTTGAGTTTGTGCCCAGAGAAGCACGCATAGTCGGCTCCGAGGGAGTCGAGCTGGAGTTTCATTTTTCCAAGGGCCTGGACACCATCAACAAACCAAAGACATTCTTGGCCTGCGGATGTTTTGAGAAGCTCGGACAGAGGTTGAAGTGGCTGAACGACTCCGGTTTCATTGTTGACAGCCATGGTGCAGAGCAACGCGGTCTCGTGCAGACGCTCTGCAATGAAGGAGCAATCGAGTAGGCCTTTTTCATCGACCGGAATGGCTTCGATGGTGACTGGTGCATTGAGAATTTGAGCCCAGTGATGCAAGGCAGCCGGCACTGCTTTGTGTTCGGTGGATCCATAGAGCATGCGAAAGCGTGCATTGCCCTTTGATTTCTCGGTGCGCTGGGTTTGGACTAGATGGTTGAGTACTGAAAAGATAGCCGACTGAATTCCCTCAGTGGCCCCGCTATTGAAAATAATTTCTTCGCTTGAAGCTGCACCAACGGCAACCATGGCTGCGTCGCGCGCATTTTCTAGGAATGACTTGGCATGTAATCCGGTGATGTGGGTGGAGCTTGGATTTCCATAGCAGAGTTCCATCGCCTCACGCGCCGCCTTGAGGGCGAGCGGATGGGTGAGGGTGGTGGCGTTGCAGTCGAGGTAAACTGTGCGTTGGTGCCTGCGTTGGCCTGAGTTGCTGCGGTCGGACAAAGTCATTGTAGCTTCCGGAGTTGGAAAATCTGTACGGATTTCGGGCAACAGAAATGGCTGCTGTTCAACTGACAGCAAATTCGCCCAGCCGGGGGGTGTGTGTCAATTCTCCAACCCTGAGAATCTCAGTGGCCTTCGCGACGGTGGCCGTGCCAGACGCAAACATGGCAATATCTCTAAATAAGCTGTTGAAACCGACATGCATCGAGAAGGAGCTTCTGGTTGTGAGGAACAATTTGCCGATGTGTCCGTCCGGACTTTTTTCCTGTGCGCTGTTAGCTCTGGTGCCATCTCTTCTTTTGCCAGTTGCCGCTTTTGCCGGAACCTACAACCGCTGTGAGCAAGATAGCTCTGTCGATGTGGATTGCCTTCCCGGAAGTGGAACAACGTTGCTAGCCAATTCCTTTAAGGTCAGCACCGATTCCAATGCGACTGTTTCAGAGGCGGTGTTCAACTGGAAGGTGAAGAATTGCAAAAGCCGAACAGGATTCCTGCGCGGCAAATTGACGCTCATTCTCGACAACTCAACCAGTGCGCTTTCAACCGATCCCGATGCGACGCGTTCCAATGTGCTCAATTCATTTATGCAAAATTTTGTGCGGAACGCGTTGAATTCTGGTGTGGCGACCACTGATGCAGGCTATCCCCAGCTAGCGTTGGTCAACTACAACGGTCGTTCTGGAACACTCTCGACCACCAATCGTGTTGATGATTACAACGCGGTGTTTACTCCAAGCTACTGCGCAAACAACACGCCCGCTTTCCCTGCAGCAGCAGCCTACGCGCGCTGGAATGAAACCAGTGGTAGCGGAAAGCTTTCAATCTGCGAATTCCTGCCATTGCGAGCTGCGTCAGATTACAACGCCATTGCCGATCTGCAGCAGTTCTCTACCTTTGCTGCGGCAGAACCGCGCGGTGAAACCGACTTCACCTATTTCTTCCGCGCCGCAGGTTCGATTTTTCCAACAACTGATACTGGCACTGCGGGAAGACATGTTTTGTTGATCACCGATGGACTTCCCAATGTTCCTAAAAATGTTCCTGAGTCCACTTGCAAATCGACACCGCGCTTGCGGCAGGAGAAAATCCTGACAGGCACGCTATTTAATGCGCAGCGCAACTACTGTGTTGACAGACAGGCTGTTCAAGAAGTTGCTCGGGCAAACGAAGAAGCACTCAAGCCCGACTATAGCAAAATTAATTTTCATCACGTGCTTTATACCTCGGCACGGCGTGCTTATTTCGACTACGACAACAATGGTGAATTGAAGCTGAGTCCGGCAGATTTTCTGATAGAGAATAGCGCTCGCACCGGCAACGGAAAGGTTAAATTCGCGTACGCGAAAGAAGAAAGCGTACTTGAATCAGAATTGAATGAAATTCTCGAGGTGATGGATGCCAACGCGCTGCAGTATGTAGACGTGCAGGTTCAGCCCGCAGGGGGCGGAGCCGCGCTGAACTACCGCGCGGTGTCTCCGGCAGCGCCGCAACAGGAGTTCTCCATCAAGTTTGTGGGGCTCAAGACTGGAACGAATACGGTCACAGTCACGTCCGTGTATCAGGACGGTACCCAGAGCAGCAAGACCTTTACAGTGATTGCAGAGGTTGGTGCAGCCGCTGCAGTACCCTGTGCACTCGCAGGCGACGACAAGACAGTGGATGGCGACCCGATTGGTTCGAAGACACCCAAGGGTGATGGCTTCTACAACAAGCCCAAGGGCAATGACTTCCGTGATTACCGCAATGCAGATCCGGCAAATAACCTTGCAGAGCGTGAGTTTGCAAGTGTTGAGGATAATCAGGATTCAGCGCGTCTGACCAAATTGCGTTTGCAGGGCGGAACCGGAAACTGTGGCGTCGTGGCTGCAGCAACGCATGACCAAGGCACGTCGTTATCGCTGTGGAATCTTCTTTTGTTGTTGGCAGCACCCCTCTGTGTGTTGGGATTGAAAAAGCGTCGTTCGGGAGGACGTCTCTGAAATGAACAGCAACTCATTTTCAAATCATGCCTCGAAGTTGCCGTTCAGGAGTCAGAATATGAAAGCTCGTTTGAGTATGCAGCTCTCATTAGGACTGTGCACTTTGCTTGGCGTTTTAGGTGAAAGTAAAACAGCTGCTGCAGGTGTTAACGCTGAAAACTTTGCCCCCAGTGCAAATGGTGATTCCGCCTTGTTTCATGACACGCCTCATCCTTTCAACGAGCAGTCGTGGATGCTGGGTGCAACAACAGACTATGCACTGCGACCCGTTGAATTAGGTGATGGTAAGGAGAAGCGAGAAGAAGTTTTAGATCATCTTTGGATGACACATTTGTCCGCGGGCTATGGGCTTTTTGAGCGGATGGATGTGAGTGCAGTAGTGCCCTTTGCGCTTGTCAATACTCATCGGAATCCTGAGGGTTATCTCCTCGATGTCGGTGCAGGCCGCAATTATTTTCTTCTCTCGGATCTGCGCCTGGGTGCGAAGTACAAGGTTCTTGAGTGGGGAACAACTTTCGCCGGTACACATGCAATTGCGGTTGATTTTCGGTTGCCGACGGGCAGTACAGAAGCCATGCTTTCAGACGACACTTTGCGCACGAAAGTCTCACTCCCCAGTTCACTTTTTTCGACTTCGGGTGATTGGGAAATCAGCTTGAACCCCGGTGTGATTGTCTGGGGTACGCGCGAGCGCGTTGTTGGTGACACACAGTTTGCAGGGGGGCGTCGCACGCTCTTAGCACGCTCCTGGGCTGCGAGCTGGGACAGCAGTGTGCGTTGGACCTTCATGGGGACTCCTCGCCAGGCCGGACATGTTGCACTTGAGGCCGGGCTGCGCACCGAGTTTACTCAGGGCTACATCGCACTCAACAGTGTTGGAAATCCTTGGGAATGGGCTGCAGGTGCGCGGTTGCAGTTGACTGATGATTTGAGTGTGCACGGTTCTGCTGGAACTGGTTTTGGACGCGGCGTCGGTGCCCCGTTGACGCGAGTCATGGCCGGAGTGCGTTGGTCGGGGGGCGGCGTAAAAGAGGTTCGCTCTGAAGAGACCTTAGACATGCGTGAGCCAGGAAAGGATTATACGGATCTGGAGCTCGACAGAATTCTCGGTGAGAGTCGTGCTGAAGATCAGCCACGACAACTTGCAAGCGATGAAAGCTTGCTGCGCCTGATGGTTGAGGGGCAGGTCGTGGACATCGGTTATGTGCGTTTCAAGTTTAATAGCGCAGAGCTGACTCCCGAAGCGAGCCGGGTGATTGAAGACCTCTTTCAACGCCTGCTGGTGGAGAAGCCCAAAAAGGTTCTTATTGAAGGCCACACCGACTCCGTCGGCTCGATGGAATACAATCTCGCGTTGTCCAAGCGGCGCGCGGACTCGGTCAGGAAGGCTCTGGTGACAAAAGGTCTCGAGAGCAACATCGTCACGACCTCAGGCGCATCTTTCCGCTTCCCTGTTGCAAGCAATTCAACAAAACAGGGACGTGCAGCAAACCGTCGTATTGAGATTTCACTCGATGGTTCGACATTCAGGAAATCGACCTTCACACCAGCTGAATTGAAAAAGATGCAGGAATGGATCGCTCCGGGCGGACGTCGCCCGTCCCGCGATTGATTGTTTTTGCTCGCTCTTGTGTTTGAGCGGATACGCTTGAGGCAGCGCATACCATGTTGAAGAGAGCAATTGAAACTAGGAACGGTTTGGAGAGTATCGCAGTGCAGCAGCGCTCACGTGCTGATGTGTGTGTGACTCTGTCAATTGCACTCCTCATGCTTGCTGGATGTCAGAACCGACTCAAAATCGGTGCAGGAGCTGTTGAGATTCCACGCACAACAGAGCGCGCAGCTGCGCCTATACAAGCCCCACCCACGCGCATCAGCTTCGACCTGCAGGAAGCACTACGCACGCCGAAATCAGTTTTAATTTTGGCGATTGGTCATGCTGAGGGAACAATCAATCTCGATGGTAGTCCGACTCAGGCATACTATGGGCATGGAGACTCTGGCTTCCTCAATGTCGGTGTTTTTAGTTGTATTTCATGTGGTAATCGTGGCCCCGAAGAAGCAGATATTTATTATCTTGAAAACAAAATTAAACCAATGCGGATGCGGTTTGAGGATGCGGCGCGTGGAGCTCTCTTGCCTGCAAATCATCCAATGCTTTCAGCAGCATTCTTTACACTTCTGACTCAGAGTCCCCAAGCAGCCACGGATCGAAAAGGCTTTCTCGAGCGGATGGCATCCCTGAAGATGTTGGGCATCACACTTGAAAACTTGATTCAGATTTCAGTTGATTCCTATCGTGATCCGGATTCCAACAGGTTTGAAGACGTTGCCCGATTCGGCAATGATGAATCCAGAATCCGTGCCGACCAAAAACGCCGCCTCGGCAAGGTAGAGGCATTTCTGCGCAAACAGGGGATTGAGCCTTACCCACGCTATTGAGGACGTTGCTCTCCACGCGCAAGGCGCTGGCTGGCCTCGTGGCGAGTCATGTTGAACATCTGAGCTACGGTTCTCTGACTCGGTTGTTGTTCGCCACTCTGTATGCGAAAGGCATGAAGAAGATACTCAAAAATATCGTCTACAAGTGTGCCGAAATTGAGCGGAAAAGATGGTGCGCACAACTGCTGAAGCTGCGGCGGGAGCGAAGTTGTCTGGTGAGGTTCCGGGCGCGGAGTTTCATGCACAGGCGTGGGGGAGGGGGTAGACCTCATGCCCCTGTCGAGCAATAGACGCTGTGGCAGAAACTCGAGTGAGATAACTCCGTCGAGGGCATCAACGCTCATGGCTTGCAGTGTCTGCCAGAGTTCGCGGACGTTTCCTTTGTCCCAAGGAAGATCGGTCAGAACGGAAAGGCAGCTGCTTGTGAGTCGATACTCTTGCGCATCGACCGGAACAGTTGAATTGAGACGGCCAATCAGCGCTTCGATAATTTCCTGCCGCTCCACCTTGCCCCTGACTCGCAGAGGGGGAAGAGCGATTTCGTATCCGCGCAGACGTGCGAGGAGATCTTCCCGGAATTCTCCGCGCTCGACCATCTGCTCGAGAGGTTCGTTGGTTGCGGCAATGACCTTGACTTTCACCCTCCGTGAACGGTTTCCGCCCACGGGTCGCACCTCACCATTTTCGAGAGTACGCAGGAGCGCGGCCTGTGCCGTGAGGCTAAGGCGTGCAACCTCATCGAAAAAAATCCAGCCACCATCTGCCGCTTCGTACAGGCCAATTTTTGAATGTGTTGCCCCCGTAAAAGCGCCTTTCTCGTGACCAAATATTTCCGATTCGATGAGGTTGGAAGTGAGAGAAGCACAGTTCACAGCAATGAAGGGAGTTCCAACTGGCAAGAGTGCGTGCAGCATCTCTGCAACCATTTCCTTCCCAGTGCCACTTTCACCCGTGACCAGAACAGCCCGCAACGATGAGTTTAGCACCCGCGAGAGGCGTTGCTGTACCTCACGCATCGATTTTCCGGTGATGTGTCCGGGTAAATGGCGTGGGGCGCTCGTATTCTGCGACGCTAGCGCAGAACTATGGAGTAACCTCGCAATCCGGAATGTGAGTTCGCTTTCGTCTGTACTTTTGGAAAGAAAGTCACTCGCGCCGGTACGCATGCACTCAAGAATGGTTTCGGAATTTGTGAGTGCCGACATCATCATGACTGGCCCGCGATAGCCCCCTTCTCTGAGGGAACGCAGCACTTCGAGTCCGCGGTGCGAAGCACCTCCAAAACTTAGATCGAGCATGACTGCTTGCGGTTGCAGATTCTCGAACTTGTCTTTGAATTCCTCGGCTGAGCTTGCGGTGTGATAACTCACATGAGCAACATGTGGCGAGGTGCGGAACGATACGCCACAGCGGTGCAGAAAAAGCGCGTCGTCATCAAGATGAAGAATCTGGATCATGTTGAAGGATTTCCGTTTGAAACCAGAAAAGGTGCAATGAACGACGATAGCTGCACATAACTTTGGCGGAGCTGCGCAGCTACAAGTGTACAGGGAGGCTCTGAGCCATCTACAGGTTCAAGCAGCTCAGAAGCCCACTTTATAGAGAGTAAAGCCGCTTTTAAATCGTGTTTCTGTAGATCGCTCAACGCAAAAGATGCAGGGGCATTATTGTCGTGCTGATCGGAGCTGTTGGGCATTTTGGTTCTCTTCCTCGAAGCGGGCTGCATCGGACTCTGCGCTGCGTATTGAGCGAACGTTGACAACAGGCTTACCATCCGGGCTGACTCCTGACAGAGTCAGCTGAAGCGGAGCGAGTCCACGCTGTGCAACTGGTCTTCCTTCGCGAGCGAAGTTCTGTGCATCATCGAGAGCGTGGCAGCTGACACACCGGGTGGTGTGTACCGAGGTGCGTTCGTGATCGACGACCTTTTCATTCAGAGAAACCAGATCCTGAAGAGTGATGTCATTTGCCAAAGGCGTTGCTTCGAGGTCGACATCACGGAGCAGGATTCGTGTTTCTTCTGCGGTGGGCTGCTCAGTACCAACCCGTGCCGAGAGTTGCGGGTTGAGGAGCAATGGCTTGAGTGTCACGGTATTTGCGGTCCGATTCCATTGAGCCGAGGATGTCTGCAGAGCCACGCGTGAAAGTTTGCCCGCCTGTCGCTCCCACCGATAAAAATGATGCGCCGTGCCTACACCTTCAGTCACATGGGCACGAATCCGGAGAAGATTTTTCTCGGAAATATGTTTTGCAAAGAAGGCATTCAATGCAGCGGGCTGATTCTGCAGAGTTGGGTGTGCAGCATTTGCGTTGCTGATGTTTTTGAGTGCACGGCTGGTATTGAGCGCTTGTTTTAAGCTCGCCCATTGTGCATCAGGATACTTTTGTTTTTGGAAAAGCTCCTGAGTGTTGAGTGCGCTGTTCCAAGCCCCGACAATTGCAGCACGCCCGATCTGTGAGGAATTGAGGTCGAGCAATGCACGAGCGTGAGGAAGGATTCTGGAATCGGTCTTGACCACCGAAATCGGGTCAATACGACTCTGAGTTGTTAGCTCTTCAATCAGATTTTGATTTTGTTTTGAAAGGAATGGCCAGCTGAGGTCGAAGGTGAGCTGGAATGCGTGGTCGAGAGTGTGCACAAAATCATCTCGACCCAGCCGCTCACTGATGCACCAGGGCTGAACGACAACATGTAATTGCACGCGCTGCGCGAGATCTGTTTCGCGCTGTAACGCAAGGGTCTGCCAGGTCGTGATGTTGCCAGGGAGGTCAACCTCATAAAGTGAGAGCCGGGCAGCGGTAACTCTCCATGCATCGACCGAACGTGCACATTGAGGACTTGAAAGAGTTAAGTTGCGACCGTTGCTGTTGTCGAGAAATGCCTCAGCGAGAACCGACTGCCACAATTTGGTTGAGACTCCGAGGTTTCCCAAGGCGGGCAGTAGTGCGATTTCAGCGGCCGTTTTCGGAACAGGCCAATAAGGCATCAGCGCGGCAGCCTGTGCTTCCGTCGATTTGCGCAGACCTCCCGAAGTCGAGGATGTCTGTGCATCGTTGAAAGCACGCGGCTTGCACGCCATGAGCCCCGCGGTCGCAAAAAATGACAGAACCAACAACGGAGTTGGCAAGAGCTTGGCCAAACGACTATTGTCCATGATCGACCCGTCCCCAGAGATAAAAGCTGATTCCAAGCCTTTATTTTGCGATGAGAGTTAGCTCAATGCAACGCGCCAAAAGCGACGGGGTTGGTGGAAGTCTGGTTTGACATCGGGTTTATGTTGTGTGTCCCAGCACTCCAAGCTTCCAGATTCCGCCCAATGCGGCGCGAGCAGCCAGCTCTGATTGCCGAGGCTAAGGCATCCCTGCACCAGCAGTTCTCCCTGATGAATCAGCGGAGCGATGCGCGAGTAGCTGAAATTTACTGAGAAATACTGGTCGTGCTTTTCGAAATGGAAATCGGGCCAAAGTTCTCCCTTGGGATGAGTGTGTTCGGGCTTGCGTATACGCGGCGAGTTGAAGGCAATCGCCACCCAATGCCCCTCAGGAGTGCATTCGTATTCCAGGTAGTCGGTTGCGCCCGGCTTTGCATTCGCAATGAAGAGCTCCGATACACTGCTGTTCCAGAGCTCATCCACAAAACCTATGGGTGCTTGAGGAGCGATCGGGAAGAGCTCCTTCCAGTTGTGTGCTGCTCCGTTTTTGTGTGTTTCCCAACGCAGAAAAGGTGCACTTGGATTGAGTTCGGCTTCCTCACGGGTAGCAAGTTGGACGAGGCGCATCGAGAGGTCAGGTTGACCACAGCCAGGTGTGCGGAAGTAGTCCTGAAACGGAACTGCAAGGAGGATTTTCTCCGAGCTCGCAGGTTGTGCTGGATGGTCATGCGCCGCAGGGTGCCAATGCAAACCCACCCATTGAGCCTCATCTTGGGCAATAACAGGGCCAAGACGCTCGAGCGCGCAACGCGTGACCATCTCTTTGGCAAAGAGTCCAATGGGCTGAACTTCAAGTTCAAGGTCAGCTTGCTTCAAGGATTGGGCGCGTTCGCGCATGTGTGCAGCGAGGCTGAGCATGTCAGAAGCAGTTGCTCCACCTAGGTTCCAAACGAAATTTGCGTGGAACTGGCTGACCTCCGACTGGCCGATACGCGTTCCTTTGAGGCCGCATTCATCGAAAACCTGACCACTCGGACGTCCAACGGCATAATTATTTTTGAAGGTTGAGCCACAGCTCGGATGTTCAAAGTGATGCTTGCGATGCCTATCGGATTCGCAGGTTTCCATGATGTTCAACAGCTCTTCGCGAGGCGCCGTGTGTGGCAAAACAAGGCGGGCTGCCACAACCACTTCGGGAGAGTCCATCAGAAGAGTTTTCTTGTAGCCGTGGAAGACCTCTTTGCCGGAATGAATACGCAGCTGACCGTTCATATCCATGGTAAAGATTTGCGACGCGATTTGTGAGATTTCACCGCCGTAGCAGCGGGCGTTCATGCGGATCGTGGCACCCAACTGCCCAGGCATGCGGTACATCCAAGCTGCACCTGCGCGCCCAGCATCGAGGCAAATCTCTGCGAGCTCGGTGTTGGTGACACCCGCTTCGGCGTAAAGAGTGTTTTCGGTTTCCCAATAGCTCGTGGTGAGTTCGGCGAGGGTGATGATGAGCCCCTCAAATGTTCCGTCTGCCATAAGCGCATTACTACCACTGCCAAAGATTCCAATCGGGAGTGAATTGGATTTTGCCCAGCGCAGGCATTCAGCAAGATCCCTCAAGCCTTGTGGCCGCGCGTAAAAAGCCGCGAGGCCGCCAATGCCGTAGTAGGTGGTTGAACCCACATGTTGATTTGCAGTGATGCACGCTGGTGCGCGATTCATGTTCCGAGAACCTCGGCAACCTCATCTTCGTTGCAGTATTTCGGGCCACCAGCATAGCAGACTGTGGAGTTGATGGCTTGGACGATTTCGCTGAGTGTCCAGCCGCAGTCGTGAAGTTCGCCTGAGATTTCCCTAAACAGATTTTCAGTTCGCTGTTCCATGAATGAAACATGACTCAACTGGCTAGGATCGGTGAAGCGCTTGTGGAGGTCGGAGACCGCGAAGGTCTCAGTGGGTAAATGGCCGAGGCGTGTTTCTATTTCCCGCAATTCAAGAATCTTTGCGTGAATCGATTCGGGAACTGTCTTGTCTCCAATGACAGACGGTGCTGGAAGGGAGTCTTTTGGTGTATTCATGGTCTATGATTCTCCATTGCCGACGGGTGGTGTTCATCCTCCTCGTCGGGGGTCAGACCGAGAGTGGCGCGCTCTTCCGGCGAGAGCAGCTGTGCAAAGTATCTGCGGGCTGCAGTGCGTGAAACGCGGATTTTGAAGTGCGCGTTTTCGTCGGTCCACTCGGTTGAAAGGATGCGTGAGTGGGCATAGATCGCAGCCATCAGTGCGGCGTTGTCATAGGCGACCTGCAGCGAAAGTTCCAGCATATTTTTGCTGAAATGTTGGAACAGTGCTTCGCGTAATTTGCGGATATCGTCGGGCTGCTGGGCTGTGAGGCAAACCGCATTTTTGTAGGCACGAGCAAGAATTTTTCCAAGCCTTGGCTCACCCTTCAGGGCATCGATTTTGTTGAAGACGTACATGCGGTCGACATCACCTGCGCCCACTTCCTTGAGCACATCATCGGTGATGCGGATGTGGTCTTTGTAGCGTGGATGGCTGACATCTACGACATGAATCAGGAGATCAGCGCGAGCTGCCTCCTGAAGCGTGGAGCGAAAACTGGCCACCAGACCATGTGGAATGCTGCGGATGAACCCGACCGTATCTGTGACGAGAACTTTTGGGTTGTGGGCACCTTTCAGCGTACGTACGGCTGAGTCGAGGGTTTCAAACAGCGCATCCTTGGCCGAGAGCTGGCTGTCGGTCAAGGCATTCATGAGCGTGGTCTTGCCTGCATTGGTATAGCCCACAAGCACCACATTGAACTCCTCAGAGCGGAGTTTGCGCTGAGTGCTGCGCTCGGTTTGAATACGCTCTAGCTCCTTGCGGAGAGAGAGGATTTTCTCTCGGATGCGGCGCTTGTCGAGTTCGAGTTGGGTTTCGCCAGCACCTTTGAGGCGAGTTCCACCTGAGCCTCCGCCGCGCTGACGTTCGAATGCAATCCAGGAATTAGAAATGCGCGGTGCAAGATATTCAAGGTGTGCGATCTCAACTTGCGTCTTTGCTTCACGTGTTTTGGCGTTTTTGCGGAAGATCTGCAGAATCACCCCGGCCCGATCGAGAACCGGACGCTCAATGATTGTTTCGAGGTTGCGCACTTGCGAGGGAGAAAGCTCTTGGTCGAACACCACGTAATCGATTTTTAGTTCGCGTGCAGAATTGCGTAATTCTTCTGCTTTCCCGGTGCCGATGAGAGTTGCAGGTACGATGCGGGAACGCTTTTGCACTGTCACGCCCACGGGCTCGTCGCCGAGCGAGCGCACCAGACTTCCCAATTCCACCAGACTCTCTTGAACTTCTTGGGGGTCGTCTTCCACCAGTTCCAGGCTCACCAGGTAGGCATTCATGCCTCCCTGGGCCCGGTGTTCGAGCTGCAGACGTGCTTGTTCAAGTGCGAGCGAGCGCTCGACCTCTGACAATTGGCTGATGTCATCGGTACGGAAATTGACGGACTTTGCGTCGGGGATGAGTTTGTGGCTCAAGGCAAACCCTCGATGAAGGTGCGGATATCGAAGAGCTCCTCTGCACACAGCGAGTGAGCCACACCTTTGTAGGTTTTGGCCGTGATCCGAGAGAAGCCCAGGTGACCCAGGATATCGAGTGTTTCGAAGTGCTGCGCCGGAAAGACAACCTGATCATGCAAGCCATGGGCGAGAAAAACAGGGAGTTGTTTGCGCTGCGAATTCGGCAATGTGATGCGGTGTGCTTGCGCCAAGTATCCACTCAGGGCCACAACGCCGCCCAACTGATGCGGAAACTCGAGAGCCGAAAGCAGCGACACGAAAGCTCCCTGAGAAAAACCAAAAAGAAAGATTCGGCTCCAATCTATGTTCAATTCTTTTTGAACAATCTCGAGAACCGTTTTGACTTTGTCCATCGACGAGCGCAGCTGGGTGTGGGGTTGACCAAAAAGTTCGTACCACTGTCCGCCATCTCCCGGGAACGGGAGTGTTTCAGGCGCCTGGAGATTGATCCAAAGAGTGTCTTTGAGGCCCAGCTCTCCGGCGACCGAGGAGAAGTTTCTGGCGTTGTCCCCATAGCCATGGAGCGCAATCACGACTCGTTCGATGCGCGCGCCGTTCTGGCTGACGCAGCATTCGAGAGGCAACTCGACCGAGTGTCGGGTATCGCCTGAGGTCCAGTGCATGGATCTTGATATGTTTGCGTGCAGCACAGCCAATCCCCTGACAGAGGCCGGGCGGGCATAGAAGCGGTGTCGGCTTTGACAGCATCAGCCTGCTCAGCTCGGGTATCTTACGCTAAATTCAGAAGAGAACAAAACCTGGAGAATCCATGCTGAGAGTTTTGGCCAAAGCCCTGAGTCGCATCTTCTTTCGCAGAATCTCGGTGTCTGGCACTCCCTATGTAGGCCCGCATGCTATCTGGGCTGCGAATCATCAGAGCGGGATTGTGGATCCAGCCATCATGATGGCCCTCGCGCCGGTTCCGCTTCGCCCAATTTCAAAGCATACGCTCTGGGGGCATCCTGTGATGCGCCCGTTGTTACAGCTTGCACATGCAATTCCAGTACGCCGCACACAGGACATGATGATTGACGCTCAAGCTCACAAGCAGGCTATCGCGGGCGGCAGTAGCGAAAAGGAGTGGCGCATAGCGGCCAATTCCGAAGCTTTCCAGGCGGTCTCTGAGGCCCTGATTTCGGGCGATCGCATCTTAATATTTCCCGAGGGTGTGAGCCACGATTTGCCATACCTACAGAAATTCAAGACGGGAATTGCGCGTATGGCTTTGCAGGCCATGGCTCATTCCAACAACGAGAGCCGCTCCATTGTTCTTCAGCCGGTTGCAATCGATTATTTTGAAAAAGATGAGTACCGATCTGACATTGCGCTTCATTTTTGCGAACCAATAGCCGTGACCAGCAGCGAACTGCCTGTCGATGATTTGATGGCCGCGCTGCAACACTCTTTGCTCGATGCGCTGGCGCAATTTTCCACTTGGGATGAAAAACGCAATTGGCTTTTTATTTTTGAAATTGCCTACGGCCGTCCCCCTCAGAGCGCACGTGAGTTTCGTGTTTTCGTGGACAGCTATCGTCCTGAATTCGACAAAGACCCGGTATTTTTGGCCCGGGTTCAGACCATGCGCCGCATGTTGTTGGCCATGAACATCAGTCCGGCTCAGATCATTTGGGGTGAGTCGCACGAAAAGAAACGCTCATTTTTCAAAATGATTCTCACTCAAGGTCTGTTTTATTTTCTGATTGCAGGACCGATTGAATATCTGAGTTTTGTCGTGTGGTTCATTCCACAACGCATCGCCGGATTCCTGGGTGAGCTCAGCACGCGCGACCGCGATGTCCTTGCAACAATGAAAATTGCTCATGGCATTTATGTTTTTGCGGCATGGATCGCGCTTGGTAGTCTGAGTGTCAAGGGAATTCTTCTCGCGCTTTGGCCCGAACTCAACAGCGCTCTTGCGTTTCTGATTGGATTAGCCTCTGGTCCTTTGATCCTGTTTTTGGGATTGTGGTCGACCGAGCGCCACGATCACTTTCCTGGCTATTGGCGACTGGCAAAGCTGCGTCTGCTCTTTCCGCGTGGCTGGCGTGAAGTCATCGACGAATGGCGTGGCATGAGCGAGGCTGTGGTGCAGAAGATTGACTCGGTCAATCAGCGGAGAATTGCAGAAGAACGGCAGCTGCGGTCGCGGCTTGGAGCTTTGGCAGGGAATCAATGAACTGTGTTCGGTGCTGGAAACGACGAGGGGTGAATAGACATGGCTCAGAATAAGAGTGGTCACAATCGAAGCGACAGCAACCACCCTGTGTCGGGAACAGGTTCGAAACGTCCGTCTAGAACCCGGAGTAAGGTTATTCCTGAATCTGCTTTCAACCACTATATGAAAACTCACTACGGCGAGCACTTCCGTCGGATCACGTCATGGCGACGCGCAGCTAAGTGGTCTCTGTTCACTTACCCAGTTGCATCGGCCTTGGCCTTAGCAACGCCGTGCGTCGGACTTTATGCGGGAGTTAAGCAGCTTTACCGTCTGCAGCCTGAATGGTTCAGCAATTTTCTTTCTCCAGAGACCCAATCCTTTGTTCTTCCTGCACTGTTGGCTCTTTCTGGGGCAGCGCTCTTCTTTGGTTTGCTCATGGGAATTGGATTTGGGATATCTCGCGCACGGATGCTGACCTTCGAGGCAGAGAGAACCGAGTTGAATGTGCGCCACAGTTATTTTCTGCGCCGCATTGCTCGTTCTAAAAAGATGACCTCACGGCCTTTGGCTCATCATCAAAACTTCTGAACTCCCGAATTATACTTTTTTTTGATGAATTGAATCTTGTCAGCGAGATCTCCTGCGCCTATCTTCCGCCCATTCCATCGCCCAGGAGTTCCATTTCAGGAGGCAGTTCATGTTATTTTCGCGTTCGTTCTTGTTTTTTGTCAGTACGCTCTCAGTTTCCGTGGCCAGTGCAGCAACCACTCCTGCAGGTTCTTCGGTCTCTGCAGAGAGCGAATCACTTTTTACAATTGACGGAAAAAATTATCGCCTAGTTGACCTGACCCCGGCAGAGCAGATGCGCATCCATGAGTTGGAGCTCAACCGCTTCCGTGCTGTTGAATCACTTGCGCGGCAGCGCTTTGTCGACGACAAAACTAAAGCTTTTGTGTCTCTCAAGAGCTCCGAAAAACCATTCGCAGCCGAGGAAAAGTGGCTCAATCAGAGCTTCGATCCAAGCACAAAGGAAATCGAGGCAGCACTTGAGACATTCAAAGATGAAAAACAGCTACAAGCTTTGCCAGCTGAAGAGCGCACAAAGGTCATGCGCCGCTATCTTGGTCAACAAAAACGCATCAAGGCTCTTACCGAAGCAACCGACACGGCCCTTCAGAAGGGAGAGATAAAGCTCGCGCTGCGAGAACCGAAAGCGCCTGTGATCACGTTTACAAAGAGTGCTCAGGTTGGATTGGGCGATGTAAATGCACCTGTTCGCGTGGTTGAGTTCACAGATTTTCAGTGTCCGTACTGTAAGAAATTGGCAGCTGTGACCCAAGATATTTTGAGCAAGCACGGTAAGAAAATTCACTGGGAAGTAAGGCATTTCCCCTTGGGTTTTCATAAGCAAGCACGTGCTGCCGCAGCAGCGGTTCATTGTGCAGCGGCTCAGGGAAAGCTTGCTGAGGCGAAAAAATGGGTTTTTGATGCGCAGGACAAACTAGCGCAGGAAAATATCTACACAGACATGAGCAAGGCGCTCAAGCTTAAAGCCGAGTCCTTTGACAAATGTCGGAGCTCCGAGGCGACTGAAAAGGCAATCCAGGCGGACGTCAGTGAAGGTGAGCGTGTCGGAGTTTCGGGAACGCCTACGGTTTTTGTGAATGGGCGCAAATTTGAAGGCGATGTGCAGTCGGTAGATGCGTGGGAGAAAGTTATCCAAAGCGCGCTCAAGAGTGCACAGAGTTCAAAGACGCTGTGAAGAAATCAATGGGCTCCTCATGGCCTGGTTGGAAGGTGGGGAGCCTCATGGTAATGCGATAGCGTTGGCTTGGGGTGCTCCCAGAGAGCTGCACATGCACGAGGGCGTTATTTGTTTCAAGCAGGCGCCTGAAACAAAACCACTCGGCGTGGCTCATGTTGTGACAATCCATATTTTCACATTCACCACTTAGATAATTGGGATCGAGGGGAATGGCTGAAGGAATACAGATATCCACAAATCCCTCGGCAATTTCGAGTTCAACACGAAGTTTATTATTTGCTTCGCGAATCTGTGAAGGTGAGAGATTGGGCAGTGCATGCGTCTGTGCGCGCGCGGTATTGCGCAAGAGCAGAAACAACGCGTAGGCAATTTCCCAGGGATTGCCAGCAACAAAAAGATCGCGAGGAGCGGCGTCGCTCTCGAGCTCCAGATGGAGTTCAGCGAGGCGATTTTTGGCGGCAATCATGCAGAGGTCGAAGATCGAGTGGAGTGATGCGGGCTCCTGGTCTGCGCTGTTGCTTGAGTTGGTATGCTGTGACTTCACCGTTGCCGAACGTTTGAGGAGGCCAGCCGAGCGGATAAGATCCTCAGCCGAAAGCGACATGTGCAATGCCATGCGCCGCAGCTGGGTGACATTGACCTGATTATCTTTGAGAGAATCGAGGATATCTAGGCTTCGTGCTCGGAGAACTTCCGAGAGCATCAGGAAGGCGATGTTTTCATCGGAGCACAAGTCACCCGTTAAGGAAATATTTGGCTGCAGCGGTGTGTTCATCTTCTTCTCCGTCATCACGTTGCACGTGAAGCCAAACGGCTGGTCTGCTGTTGTTTTCTGTTCAGGGATGTCGCAGACGATTGACTGACCGGCAAGTCGCTTGGTCGAATCTTTCGAAGAAGAAAGAAAGCCCTCCCGCGTTCAGAAAACGGGAGGGCCCTAAATCGCTCGATTTGGTTTTTGACTGGAGCTTTTAAACCTCAAGAGATTCCCTGAGATTCCAGGCAGCATTGATGAGTTTTTCCTGCTCTTTGAGGTGTTGCTTCTCGAGTCCAACAGCCGGACTGGCGCGCTCGCTGCGTCCGACGTAATCGAGTTGAGCTTTGCCCGCATGCAGGGTTCCAACAAGTTTCTCGATTTTGGGCATGATGAAGGTCGCAGCGCCCATGTTGCGCGGCTCTTCTTGAGCCCAAACAATGCTCTTGGCCTTGGGATAGGCTTTGAGAGCAGCTTGGAGTTGCTGCTCAGGAAAAGGATGTAGCTGCTCGATGCGCACGACCGCTGTGGTTGCAGCGTTCGCCTTGTTCTCCGGTTTTTCTGCGCCGTCGAGAATGTCGTGCGCAATTTTTCCGGTGCACAGAATAACCCGCGTCACTTTCCCTGCATCGAGTTCGGTACGTGGATCCTGGAGAACTTCCTCAAATGAGCCTTCTGCAAGTTCGGCAAAGGTCGTTGTCGCGCGCGGATGTCGTAGGAAGCTTTTGGGTGTCATAACCACAAGAGGCTTGCGGAAGTCACGCAACACTTGCCGGCGTAGGGCGTGGAAGAGTTGTTTGGCATTGGTAAAGTAACAGACCTGGATATTGCCTTGCGCTGCGAGCTGCAAGAAGCGCTCGAGACGTGCACTAGAATGCTCTGGGCCTTGGCCTTCATAGCCGTGCGGAAGCAAAAGAACGAGGCCTTGAGTTTGCCCCCATTTGCTCTCTCCGGAAGCTAAGAATTGGTCGATGACAACCTGAGCGCCATTGGCAAAATCACCGAATTGCGCTTCCCACAGGACAAGGGCTTTTGTGTGCTGGGTTGCATATCCATATTCGAATGCCATTGCTGCCGTCTCGGAGAGATGGCTGTCCCAGATCTCGACCTGAGCACCTTTTTCGACACAGTTGTTGAGCGTGGTGAAATGCCGTCCAGTCTCGGCATCCGTGAGTGTGCCGTGGCGGTGACTAAAAGTACCGCGGCGAGCATCCTGACCTGCGAGGCGAATGCTATAACCCTCGTTGAGAAGTGTGGCGTAGGAGAGGAGTTCACCCATGCCCCAGTCGATACGCTTCTTTTCATCGACCATATCGCGTCGTTCACCCAGAATGATGCGCGCGAGCTTTGCATTTGGCGTGAAACCTGCTGGGGTTTCGACAAGTTTGCTCCCCAACTCTTTGAGTTTTTCCTGCGATACTTTGCTCTTGAATGGTTTGAGCATGTCAGCGCTGCTGACGTAGCGACGTAGCGACTCGAACCCGCGGTGCGGATGAGTGTTTTCAAGTTTGATGTGTTCGTTCTTCACTTTGTCGTAGATGGCATTCATGGATGTTTTAAGTGCAACATGGATTTCCATCAGTGATTCAACGTTGAAGCGGTTATCGAGTCCCTGCTGCGCGAGGAATTGCGCATAGGCCTCGTAAGGCGAGGCTTTGGCATCCACACGCTTGTAAAGAACAGGCTGAGTGAAGCGTGGTTCATCGGTTTCATTGTGACCGTGGCGGCGGAAACAGATAATTTCAACGATCACATCTTTTCCGAAGCGCTGGCGGAATTCAGTTGCGATTTTCATGATCCCGTGAACTTTTTCCACGTCATCAGAGTTCACATGAAAAATGGGAGCCTGAATGGTTTTGCCGATGTCAGCGACCGTGAGTCCGGAACGTCCGTCTTTCGGATTGGTGGTGAAACCCACTTGATTGTTCGCGATAATGTGGATGGTGCCGCCAACGCCGTAGCCGTCGAGATTCATCATCTGCAAAGTTTCGTATACGACGCCCTGGCCAGCGAATGCCGCATCGCCATGGAGCACAACAGGAAGAACGGCTTTTTTATCGCCGCCATGATGAAGAACCTGCTTAGCACGAGCTTCACCCATGACGATGCTGTCAACAAATTCCAGATGGCTTGGGTTGAATGAAAGTGAAACGCGAATGCTTGCGCCATCGCGGGAGGTGCGCTCGCATTCGTAGCCTCCATGATATTTCACATCACCGTCGCCCTGCAGTCCGTCGTGGGGATAACCTTCGAATTCAGCAAAAAGTTGCTCGAGCGGTTTGTGGATGCAATTGACAAGAATGTTCAAGCGGCCGCGGTGTGCCATGGCGACCGGAAACTCTTTTGCTCCCAATGCTGCGCCGGTCTGGAATACGGTTTCGAGAGCAGGGATTTGGGTGTCTGCGCCCTCAATTGAAAAGCGCTTTTTCCCAATGAATTTTGTCGCAATTGTTTTTTCCAGCGCGTCTGCTTTGGCGAGCTCAGTGAAAAGCGCCAAGCGTGTTTCTGGTTCAACGCGTTGGTTTAGAGCTGCAAGTGAATTGTAGAGAAACTTGCGTTCTGTTGGATTGGCAATGTGTTCGAATTCAACACCGACGGTTGAGCAGAATCGGCGCGTGAGTTCGGCGAGAAGCTCGCCAAGGGAGCATGCGGCAAGACCGAGTCTGTTGCCGGCTGCGGTGATTCGGCTGAGGTCGGTCTGGGTGAAGCCATAATTTTCAAGAGACAGGGCAGGGTGAGCAGCCGGTTCAATGCCGAGCGGGTTGAGGTTGGCTTGAAGATGACCAAAGCTGCAATAAGCTTGCACGAGTTCGGCGCAGCGCTGTTCGAACATCATTTGGTCGGGTGAGGCAGCGTGCTCAGCAGCGGTGCTCAAAGCATGACCGTTGCCGTTGTGCTCTTCCGGCTTCAGCCGCACAGCGGTCTCGAATCCTTCGTGGAAGCCTTCAAAGTAGGCGCGCCAACCCTCGCTCACGGACATCGGGTTTTCGCGGTATTTGAGGAACATTTCCTCCACAAAAGCCGCATTCGCCTGAAAGATGGTTGAAAAGTTTTCGTTCACCGTCTTTTCCTCCGCACATATCCCGCCCAAGGGTGTGGTTCGTTCTCTGTTCTTTTCCGGAGCTCTTCTTGAGCTCCGATACATTGCAAAAAATCTTTAGTCCTCTGCGTACAGAATACCTGTTGATGCGTCGTAGCTCATCAGGTTTACATGTCTGCACCACTTCAACAGCGCCTCGAACTGCACGTCCGGATCTTCAAACGGCAGCATCATGACAATCTGTTCAAGCGCTATAGCCTTTTCAAGACCTTCGCCCTGCTTTCCTTTAACAAGCTCGTAGATGGAAGCAACCAGGGGAAGATTCAAACAGGAATCTCTCAGAATTGCTCGTCGAAGAAGCGGATCTTGTTCTTCAGCAAAAGAGCGACCCCGTTCGGTGAGGACAAGGCGCGTTCCCGGCGTGAAGAGAAGCCCGAGCAGTTCTCCCGATGCCACTGCCGGAAGAACCAGGTCGACACTCTGCCCCATGTCGTCGGCGAGGTCGTAAAGATCCATGCCGATTTCTTCTTCTGCAAGCCGAGTCAGGAGGCCTTCGACAAGAACGAGGCTTGTGTTGATGAGCGGTTTGGTGCGGCGAGGTCGTTCCGAAGGCTGAGCCGCCGGAGTCCCCGAACTCTGATTTGCTGATTTTTGCTGCTCTTCTTTGCTGCTTTGTGTTGCAGCGTTCGAGGCGTGATGGTGGTGCTCTTCTTCGTGATCCGAGAGCATCAATCCAAGTTGTAATTCTCCGAACAGGCGCGCCAGGTCATCCTCGAGTTTGCGGAATTCGGGAGAATTGGAGTTGCGGGGACGCGGCAGAGGGATCTCGAAGGTGCGATAGATCATGCCGGGATTAGCCTGAAGAATGATGACGCGATCTGCAAGCTGCATGGCTTCGTCGAGATTGTGCGTGACGAAAACCGCGGCGCGTATGTTGCGATCGGGCTGCATCCAAAGACGCCCAATTTCGGCACGCAATGATTCACTTGTGAGCGGGTCGAGTGCACTGAAAGGTTCGTCAAGATAAAGAACCATGGGTTCACCCACCATGGCCCTAGACAAGGATACCCGCTGCTTCATCCCGCCGCTCAGCTCGCGCGGAAAAACATCTTCGTAGCTTGCGAGACCGACAAGCTCAAGAATGCTGTCGACACGCGCAGCGCGTTCGTGTTTGGGGAGGTGGCGCACAGCGATTTCCACGTTCTCGCGAACGGTCATCCAAGGAAACAAGGAAAAACTCTGGAAGACGAACGACACGAGCGGATCTTCCACCTTCTCCGGCTGAGCATAGGTCACTGCCCCACGAGTGGGCTTCAGCAGGCCTGCCATGCACTTGAGCAGCGTAGATTTGCCTGAACCTGAGGTTCCCAGGACGGCCAGGAATTCCCCGTCGTAGACGTCAATGTTGATGCCTTCAAGCACCGTGACCACGTTGCCATTAGGGCGAACGAAATCCTTGCACAGAGAACGAACAGAGACGACGCTCTTGCGCGTGTCCTTTGGGGGTTGTGCAACCTGTAGGTTTTGAGCAGGTCTGATCATGACAGTGCCTGTTCTCCTCGTTTCCAACGTCTCATGGTTTCAGCTCCTCAGCGTACTGATGCAATGAGCGCCAGACAGTTCTGTTCAAAATAATCAGTGCAATAGTGATGACAATGACAGCTGCGACGAGCCGCTGATAGTTGCCATGGGTTGTTGCCTGGGTAATCTCAGCTCCAATCCCGGGAGAGTGCAAGCGTCCATTGGGGAAATCTACGATTTCAGCCACGATGCTCGCGTTCCAGGCACCGCCGGCAGCCGTGATCCAGCCCGTAAGCAGTGAGGGAAAGATAGCCGGAAAATACAATTTCAAGAAGCGATCCTTGAGCGAAAAACCATAGACTTGCGCGACAACCTGCAGATCCTGCGGGATACGACTTGCACCAGAGATTACATTAAAGAGCAGATACCATTGGTTGCCGATGGTCATGAGCAAGGTCGCAGCGAGCAGTGGATTCATATGCGATTGTGCCATGCTCATGGCAATGAGTGGAAACAAAACTGGAGCTGGGAAAGCAGCGAGGTTCTGAATGACCGGGGCAACTCTGCGGCTGATTTTTGGAGATTTACCAATCCAAAGACCAACTGGAACAGTCCAGAGTGTTGCAAAGAAAATCACCCCGAGAACCTTGAGAAAGGTGAGTGCAAGGGCGTTGATGAGTTCGAGCCAGTCCGCGCGGGTGACCTGTGCCATGCTCGCGGCCAGATTCGGGATTGCCGGCAAGAGCAAGAAGACCAGTATTCCGAGTAAAAAGCCTGAGAGCCAACGAGCGAGAGCAACGAACTGAGCGCGTGTTTTGCTCTCGATGAGTTGGTTTGGATTGACCATGCGTCGCCATCGGTTTAGCGCACCTGAATTGTGCTCAGGATCAAGAGTTTGCAAGACTTCTTTTTGTTTTTTGCGTTTTCTGAACTCTCTCAGGTCACCGAGTGCGGTAGAGAGGAGCTCCGAGATCTTCGCAGTGATACGCGAGCGGCGGAGCAGATCGAGGAAAAGGGAGCGTGCTCCTGAAGCATCGGCGTCCGCAGTCTCCCGATACTGCACGCTCCATGCAATCAGCGGGCGCCACAACAAAAAGTCGACACCCCAGACCATCAGAATGAGGCACGCAAGTCCGGCTGAGAAGGATAGGTATTGCTGATTTTCAAAGGTAACACTCAGAAAACTACCGAGTCCTGGAAGACGGTAGCTTTTGTCACCGAGAACGAATCCTTCGCACAGTGTGAGAAAGAACCAGCCGCCCGCCATGGACATCATGCCATTGTAAACCAACGGCCCAAGACCACTGGGAAGGTCAAGCCGAGTGAGCCGCTCCAGCGGAGAGAGACGCAGAAGAACTGCGTAGTCTTTGAGTTCTGCGTTCAGACTTCTTTGGCTTTCGTAGTACGCAAACACCAAATTCCACACCTGTCCGGTGACGATCATGAGAATGCAGGCGATCTCGAGTCCCCAACGGCTATCTGGAAACAGCTGCGTGAGAGCGAGCACAAAACCGGGGAGGAAGGTCAGTACTGGCAGACTCTGGAGCACATCCAGAATCGGAATCATTAAACGTTCATTACGCTCATTGCGCGCTGCAATTGTTCCGTAGGCGATTGCAAAGGAATAGCTGATGACGAGGGCGAGGAGGCTGCGGATAAGCGAGAGGCCTGCGTATTTAGGGAGCGCGCTGAGATCGGAACTGATGGCAACAGATTCAGTGTATGGAGCGCTTCCCACGGCAATAAAATGCCCCAGCGCAAGACCCACAAGGATCACTACACCGAGGGTGAGCAATTCAGCAGCAAGGTATGAGCCATGTTCCACGACGGGACGCGAGGCGATACGCATGAGCCCTGACTCCAGTCTTTTTCATTGTCACGATTGTCGCGCATGAAGTTGCGCAAGCGCACAATGCGCGACAATCGAAACACTATTTGCCAGGTTCAAGCTTCGCACACCGCGGTCAAACATCGGTATTGTAACAAGATGCCCACGTTGGTTTTCTTTGCAGTCGGATAAAATATGCCGGGGAATCCCCGTCGTTTCGGCACCAAACACAAGAAGGTCGCCAGGCTCATAGCAGAAGTCTGAAGGAGAATTTTGCCCACCAGTTTCGACAAGAATGAGCCGCCTGAACGGACGCGTGCGCAGGAATGAGTCCCAGGATGCGTGCACGTAAAGCTCAACGAACGGCCAATAATCGAGGCCAGCTCTGCGAAAGCTCTTCTCTGAAACATCGAATCCGAGCGGCTCAATGAGATGTAGGCGGCAGCTCAATGCTGCACACAAGCGAGCAATGGTACCCGTATTAGGTGGAATTTGTGGCGAGTAAAGAACGATTTCGGGGTGGAAATCTTTGAGGCGTGTGACCGATGCTTCCGTCAGGCTGCCATCTATCTCTCGTTCGAGCATTGGCAAAGCTTCTGTTGGCGGCTTGGCCTCGAGGCGCGCAATGGGAGTCAGTCCTTTGAAGCTCGCTTCTGGCGAGGAATCGACTGTTGCCTCCGGGCGGCGCACGCGTCGTTCCAGCCTGGATCGTGTTTCCTCGCTTTCGAGTCCGAGCTCACGGCTCATGAGAGCAATGGTTTCTTCGAGGATGTCGTGCACCGGGCTTTCTGCGCGGGGAGATTGGTTCAAGCTCTGCAGGATTTGCCCGGTGAAGGCGAGCACCTGTGCGTGCACCTCTTCGCGCGGAAGAGTTCGTTCGGTGGTTTCAAGTGTCCGCGCGTAGGTCTTCACAGCCTGCGCAAGCCAGCCTCGTGCCGTATTGCGGCTGCGGCGGCGGAGCTTTTTCAGGGTCCGATCGTTGCTCATACGCGGCGTGGATCATTCTGCAGAAGGCCGGCGAGTCCGCTCATGACCTCCGGCAGTCCCATTTTCTGAATGGTGCTGGTTGTGACGACCATTCCAGGAGCCAGACCGAGCTGCCTATTGCGCTCGCGGATAACCATTCCCAGCTGCGCTTTTGTAAGCTTGTCGCATTTGGTGAGAATGAGAAGCACATTTAGGTCATGATCGAGAAACCACTGCGCAAGGTTCACATCCTCTTCGGTCACTTCACGCCGAACATCCATGAGGAACAGAATTCCGAGGAGCGAGCTGCGCTTTTCAAAGAAGACTCGCATTGCATCGGCCCAATGAGCTTGGGTTTCACGCGGCGAAAAGGCAAATCCATAGCCCGGTAGGTCGATGAGCCTGAAGACCCCACGTTCAGCACTGAACACGTTCATGAGCTGGGTGCGGCCGGGTGTTCCACTGACACGAGCGAGTTGCCGCTGACCTGCTAAAAAATTAAGCAATGAACTCTTGCCGACGTTGCTGCGTCCCACGAGAGCGACCTCGGGAAGGTTGTCCTCGGGGAGCTCTTCGATCTTGCTTGCCGAGGTCACAAATTCCATACGCAAAGGAATTTTCCTCAACATCAGCTGTTGGATGAATGTGTCGGGAACGGGAGTGTAGCTCATGGGGTGTAATCCAGCGGGTGAGTTGCCTTTTTGGGTCGGCGGGTCTAGATAGCAAGCCCGGGCGGCATTGGCCCGCGTGTTATGACCCAGGAGAGTAAAAATGTCCACATCTTATGATCTCGTGGTGATTGGAAGTGGCCCTGCCGGCTACGTCGCAGCTATTCATGGTGCCCAGAGTGGCCTGAAAACAGCGCTGATTGAGAAAAAAGACTGGCTCGGCGGAACCTGTCTGAACGTCGGATGTATCCCGACCAAGGCAATGCTCCACTCGGCGAGCATGTACGACAAAGCAAGTAAGCTGGCCTCGTACGGTGTAAAGATCGCAGGTGCCGACAAGCCCGGTGCTATCACTTTGGATTTTCCCCAGGTGAACAAGCGCAAAGACGAAATCGTCAAGCACGTCAACGGTGGCGTGGCTTTCCTCATGAAGAAAAACAAGATCGACGTGATCCGTGGCATGGGTCGTTTGGCCGGTGCAGGGCAGGTTGAAGTCACAGCAGCCGACGGTAGCAAAAGCAAGCTACAGGCAAAAAACATCATTCTTGCGACAGGCTCGAAAGTGCGTGAATTGCCGCACATCAAAATCGACGGCAAGGATATCTTAAGCTCCGACCACATTCTGTACCTTGATAAGGTTCCCGAGAGCCTCGCTATTCTCGGTGGTGGTGTCGTTGGTTCTGAATTTGCATCTTGCTTCGGCCGCTTTGGCTCGAAGGTTGCGATTTTCGAAATGAGCGAACAACTTGTGCCCAGCGAAGACTTTGAAACAGCAGCAGAGTTGGCCAAATCCCTCAAGAAGCAAAATGTCGAAATCTTCACAAACGTGAAGGTAAAGAGCATCACTGCCAAAGGTGGAAAAGTTGAAGTTTTGGTCGAGGGTGAATCCGCGCCTCGCGTCTTCGAAAAGGCTCTCATCAGCGTGGGCCGCGCGCCTGTGACTGAAGATATTGGCCTTGAAACCGTTGGTATTAAAGCTGACGCACGCGGTTTCATTCCGGTTGATCTGAAGAACTACAAGACCACTGCAGCAAATGTATATGCTGTCGGTGACATCATTCCCACGCCCCAGCTTGCCCACACCGCCTCGGCTGAGGCCATGTTTGCGGTCGACATGATCTGCGGCAAAAAGCGCACACCTATCAATTATCTCACTAACCCCGGTGCAATTTATACCTATCCTGAAGTGGCCAGCATTGGCCTCCGCGAACAGGATCTGAAGAAGGAAGGACGCGAATACAGCGTCGGTAAATTCCCGTTTTCAGCGATCGCCAAGGCACGTATCGAAGACGCCGCAGACGGGTTTGTGAAGATCATCACAGACAAAAAATATGGCGAAATTCTTGGCGTGCATATTGTGCACGCCAAGGCAACCGAGCTCATTGCAGAATTCAGCTTGGGCAACAATCTCGAGATGACCATCGATGAGCTGGCGCACACCATCCATCCTCATCCGACCATCTCGGAGACCGTTCTCGAAGCTGCGCATGCAGCAAAAGGACACGCGATCCATATCTGATTGGAGAACAGAGACACATGGCCACCAATGTATTGATGCCGCAGATGGGTGAATCCATCAACGAGGGAACACTGACCAAGTGGCACAAAAAGGTCGGTGACAAAGTTCAGCGCGAAGAGATTCTTTTTGAAATCTCGACCGACAAAGTGGACACCGAAATTCCGTCACCTGTGAGTGGCGTTCTGGTTCAGATCCTTGCCAATGAAGGTACGGTTGTGGCCGTGAACTCTGTTGTCGCGGTCGTCGATGAAAGTGGTGCTGGTGCTGCGCCATCTGCACCTCAGCCAACAGCAGCCCCTGCGGCGCCTGTTGCTGCAGCCGCAGCTCCCGCAGCCGCAGCTCCCGCAGCTGCAGCGCCCCAAAACGACGTTGATGATGCGAATCGTTCCGTGAAGAGTAGTCCGCTTGTGCGCAAGATGGCTGCCGAACACAACATCGACCTTAGCAAGGTTGAAGGCACAGGTGAGAACGGCCGCATCAACAAGCAAGATCTCGTCAGCTACATGGAAGCAGCCAAGAGCACAGGCAGCGGCCTTGTTGCTTCGGCTGCTCAGGCCGCTTTTTCGGCTGTGAAGACAGCTCCGGCCGCTGCAGTTGATTCCACGGGAGGACAAATCTCTGGTCTCGCCGATGGCGTTCGCGTTGAGCGCGTCCCCATGACCCAAATGCGCAAGAAAATTGCCGAGCACATGGTCGTGAGCAAGCGCACAAGCCCTCACGTCACCAGTGTTATCGAAGTTGATCTCCAGAAGATCGTTGATCTGCGCGCTAAGTTCAAAGACAAGTTTGAATCCCTGCACGGCTTCAAACTCAGCTTCATGCCATTCTTCATGCACGCAGCACTTGAGGCAATTAAGGCTGTTCCAATTGTGAACGCCTCTGTCGACGGCGACACCATCGTCTATAAAAAAGATGTCAATCTCGGTATTGCGGTGGCTCTCGATTGGGGTCTGATCGTTCCGGTCATCAAGAATTCGACGGAGCGCAGTTTCGTCGGTTTGGCGCGTGAGTTGGAGTCGCTCGCAGGCAAGGCCCGCAACAAGAAGCTTGCTCCGGATGACGTCAAGGGCGGAACATTCTCAATCTCCAATTTCGGTGGTTTCGGAACCATCATTGGTCAGCCGATCATCAACCAGCCTCAGGTCGCCATCATGGGCATTGGTGCCATGGTGAAGAAGCCTGTGGTGGTCAATGATGCCATTGCTATCCGCACAACATGTCACGTCGTATTAAGTTTCGACCACCGCGTGATCGACGGCTCCGATAGCGGCAAGTTCCTTTCGACGGTTAAAAACACCCTCGAAAACTGGGCTCTGCCGGTGGTGTGAGAGTTTTCGAGTGACCACAGAGAACCAATCTTCAGCGAGGCTAGTCTCCGGAGGAGTTATTTGGCTCTCTGTTCTGGCTCTGCTTTGCATAGACCAGTTCACTGTTCGTTCCTCGGGCATGAACTGGTCTGATTTTTTAAGCTGGCGCTACTGGGCAAATCAGATTATCTCCGCCCTTTTTCTCTTTGGTTTGCTTGTTTTGCTTGGTTCTTATCTGGGCTCTCTGCTTCGAGCAGGGCGAACGCGTTTGTTCTGGCTGGCGTTGATTATCAATGCAATCGAGGTGGCTTGCCTCTACGCGCTCCAGGTCAATCACTTTCTGAATTATGAGAAGCCATTCAGTTCTTTCGGAGTGCGGTTTGTTTTCGAGAACCCGTGGTTGTTTCTCGAGCTTGCAGGTGAGAACCTTCAAATCTTCCAGACCCTGCTGCGCGTGCTGCCATCAGCCCTGCTGTTTGCGTTTGTGCTCCATGCTTTTGCCGGCTCCGCGCGCGTCTCTATGGTGCGAGTCGGTTCTGCAGGTTTGAGCCTTTTGGCTGCCCTGGGCGTGGCGACCTTTGCATGGGCATCTTCGCCGACCATGCAACACTCGCTCCTGAGTGCGAGTGCAGCATTTATGGATTTGCTGCGCATGCCGAACAATTTCTACAAGGCAGACGTTCCAGGTAAACGGCAGTTCGACTCTCTGCAATGCACACAGCCTGTGGCTGGGCGTGTGCCCGCTTCGGTGATTTGGGTGGTCGGAGAAAGCCTTGTGGCCAAGCGGATGTCACTTTACGGGTACAGCCGACCCACCACCGATTTTCTGTTGCAGGAGTGGCAACAGGATAGGCTTGTGCGTTTCAACAATGCGGTGAGCATTGGGACTGTGACGAGGATATCTCTTCCCTATCTCTTCTTCGGAATCCAGGGGCCAGACAGCGACGGACGCATTTACAGAACACCGTCGGTCTTCGATTTTGCAAAAGCAGTCGGACTCAAAACAGCTTTCATCGGTGCGCAGGAGTTGCGCTGGGGTGATCAGGATAAAATCATCATTAATCACAACGTCGATCTTTATCGATCGGGAACCGATTTCGACCGCTCTGCAGGTGTTTCGAAGGGAGCCGAAGATTTCAAGGTTCTCAATGAAGGCGCTTTGCCCTTTCTCAACAACATTCAAGAACCGTTCTTTCTGGCGCTCCACATGGATGGCAGTCATTATCCCTATGCCACTCATTCGTTGCCACGCCATAAGCGATTTTTACCAGAGCTCAGTGCAAACGACGACAATGCTTATGACAACACCGTTGTGCAACTCGATGCCTACATGCGTGAGCTGATGTCGGTTGTACGCGCACGGCATCCGCAGGCCTGGGTGTTCTACTCATCGGATCACGGTCAGAACTTATCCAAAGAGGTGCGCTTCAATTCCGGTTATTCGGACAACGTGATCCGCAATCCGCTTTTTGTTCTCCCACCCGCAGGGCAGCTCGAAAAACTGGAGCAGAACAGTGGTTCTCCTGTATCCCAGGCCGATCTTTATGCAACAACCCTCGCGCTATGGGGGTGTTCACTGCCGGAACATCTGCGTCAGGATTCGCTTTCTTTGTTTGGAAAAGTACCGAGCAATCGTATTCGCGTTGTTTCAGGTCTAATGACCTCTCATTTTGTCGACGAAACCGTTGCCGTTGTGCTCCCTGATAGAAAGAAAATTGAGATCGACTACGCAAAAGGTGCTGTGACCTTTCACAACGGCCAAGTCGTTCCGCTCTCTTCATGGAACTCTGCTGCGCGCAGATTTGTAGAACGATTCGAAAAATCGGCAGATCTCAGTGGCGAATCGAAGCGCTGAACTTAAGGTGCGTGCGGCAAGTCCTGTGGATACCCAGGGATATTCTGAAGGAAAAGTAGCATCCGTGTTCGCTGTTCATCGTTGCTCCAGCCACCCACGGGCATCGGCCGCGGATGATTGCGATCGCGAAGTCGGTTCGCAATGTTAACAGAGTTGTCGCGGTAGATGGATTCGGTGAAAAAGTCGTGACATCGAATGCAAACAGGGGCAGTTTCTTTGAGTTCAAACGGGGCCAATGTGGAGTTGCCTACAGCTGTGTAGTTGTTCCCGTCATTGTAAAACCGAACATAGGTTGCAATATCCTGAGCAACTTGGGTCGAGGGCGAGGCGACCACATAGCCCCAAACGCAAACCGTTTTTATTCCACCTGGGCTAAAACTTGCTTCGAGTACGCTTGCCACAGGCACCGGTGCAGAACTCGGTGGGCGTTGTAGATCGCAATTGTCTGAACGATCGAGCGTAAGGGCTTTATAGTGCGTTAATCCTGACCCGCTGATCACAAATCGCCGCACGTTGTCGACAGGGACTTTTGAGCTCCCTTTGAGTGCAACGGCAATCGGCTGAATTTTTACCAAAGCCTTGAGCTTCACCTTTTGAATGACTTTTACATACGGTGCCGCTTGTGTCACTCCAGCCTCGCTGCGTGTCAAGACGCACAATGTTTTGATGCCATCTGACTTCATTTCCACCTTGAGAGGTGATGATGCAGGGCTAAACGCGGAGTAGGTTGGGTTCGCGCAATCGGAAGCTCCATCGACGATCGCGTACTTGTATTCAAAGACCTGCGAGCCTTTCACGGTAAAGGTGAGTTCTTCACTTTGTGTCACTCCCCCTGGGAGAGGCAATTCATCCATCACAGGTCGGAGGGTGTCGCGTGTCCAAGAATGAACGTGTGGCTTTTTGTTACGATTACCAAAGCGATCGCGCACGTCGACGCACAGACTCCATATTCCGTCAAAACGGAAGCGTACCTCGGATGGAATTTCGACCGATTGCCAGGTCATGCTGTCGAGTGTCGGACAAACAGCCGCATTTACAAGAGCTGCGCGATACTGCACAGCATCTCCACTGTTGATAAGAATTCTCGCAGACGAGGATGCTGTGTATGCCGAAGGACGACCCGCCAGAGTGTATTCTGGGCCATCCTCCGGTGCGGAGCGTTTGCGGAATGGCACGACAACGGGGTCACCGGCAGCGTTGTTTTTATCTCTTGGCTGCAAGCACAACGTTTTGGGACCATCGGAGCCGAGCTCGACTTTCAACAGCTCCGCAACCGGGCGATACTCGCTCCAGGATTCACAGTTTCCTGTCTCAGAGTGAACCAGGGCGAATCGGTATTGGCTGCTCCCTGGAGCGTCAATCCCGGATACGAAAGAGCTCAAGCTTGTTTCTGATGGGGGTGGGCTCAACAGCATGAGGGCCGAACGTCCATCTTTGACAACCGCATCGGCGGATGATCCCCCTCCATTGCCAGGCAGGGTCTGGGTCTGCTGGAGTGTTGAAAACTCCTTATCGTCTGGACGTCCTGCGCAGCCAGCAACGCTCAGAATCGCAATGCTTAGTGTCAAGTGACCATAATTATGAGAAAAATCACTCCTTCTCATGTCAGCACCCTCTGGCTTTACGCGACCTTTTTAATGCTATCGGCAAAAGGGTTCCGTCGCGTGAATAGTGGCGACTGGTTATGAAAAAAAATATTTCTGTGAGATAAAAAACACAAACGTATCGGAAAGATAGCATCGCAAAACAAGGCGGCAGAACCGCTGAGGAAAGACGAGAAGGGAAAGCGCACATGCAATTCTTGATTCGGAGTCTCTCGTTCATTTTGATCGCGTCGGGGTGTGTTTCAAAGCCGCTGATGGAGGAAAGCCCGGCTCCTTTTGGAAAAGACACTTGCCTCGAGAGTCCGCTTGTGGGGCTCTGGGAAGCGCAGTTTCCAGAGGGTGAGCGCATTACCTTCAATCAGGATTGCACAGCTGTCACACTCAAGTGCCAGAGTCGGTTTCTGTTTCCTCCAAATGCAACCAAGGTTGGGATCGTGAATCTCAAGGTTTTGGAGTCGGAGGGCCCGAAGGGGTGTTTGAAATCGGGCACACACAGGTGTTCGGTCAGCTTGATGACCAATTCAGGAACGATCAGCTGTGAGGGCACGACCTTGCAGATCAAGAGGCTCTGAGGAGATTCAAAGAAGGAATCCCATGATTGCGCCGCACATAGCAGAAGCGAACATGCCAGCGAGCATCGCCTTCAGTCCGAGTGCGGCGAGTTCGTTTTTCTTGTTCGGAGCCATTCCACCGATTCCGCCGATCTGGATTGCAATGGAACCGACGTTAGCAAATCCGCACAGTGCGTAGGACATGATCAATGCAGAGCGCTGATCGAGGGCTTGACCATTCTTTGCAAGATCGAGATACGCAACGAATTCGTTGAGGATGATCTTCTTGCCCAAAAGCTGCCCTGCAAACTGCATGTGCTCGCTCGAAACTCCGAGCATCCATGCAAACGGGGCAAACAGCCAACCCAAGATCAGTTCGAGGCTGATTTTTGTCCCCAACAATTGTGAGAGTCCGGTTGTGTCGCTCACCCAACCCAAAGCACCGTTGCCCATAGCCATCAGCGCGATGAAAGCAATCAGCATTCCCCCCACTGTGATGGCGAGTTGAGTGCCTTCGAGAGCTCCATTCGCGGCAGCATCAATACCATTGGTGTATATAGATTTTCCCGAGAGTGACACTCCCTGGGGGAGCTCTGAAGAGCGCGTTTCCGGAACTATGATCTTAGAAAATACGATGGTTGCAGGTGCAGACATGACGCTCGCTGTGAGCAGATGACCTGCGATATCGGGTACGAGACCAGCGAGCATGCCGACGTATGCGGCCAGTACTCCGCCTGCAACGTTGGCAAAACCACCGACCATCACGCACATGATTTCACTGCGCGACATCGACTCGATATACGGCTTGACGAGTAAGGGAGCTTCGGTTTGACCCAGAAAAATATTTCCTGCCGTGGAGAGAGATTCAGGGCCGCTTGTTCCAAGAAAACGACGCATGATCCATGCAAATACATTCACAATGCGCTGCATGATTCCATAGTGATAAAGCACAGCCATGAGAGAAGCAAAGAAGATGATTGTCGGCAAAACCTTGAAGGCGATGATGAAGTCGCCGATTTTTTCGGGCTGGGTGAGCGGGCCAAACACAAATCCGGATCCGCGATCAACAAAAGCTAAGCTCGCAATAATGGCGTCGTTGGCAGCCGAGAAAAATGGAGTCAGTGGCCCTGAGAATTTTAGAGCAGGTATTCCGGCGATGAAAATACCCAACACCAGCTGCATGAGCAATGCGTATCCCACCATCTTCCATGGAATGGCTTTGCGATTTTCACTCATGAGCCACGCAATTCCGATCATGAAGACGATGCCCACGAGTCCGGTGAATTGAGCCATCAGGGGAGCTCCAATGTTTCAGTTGTCTCTGGTATGAACGTTCCGATTTTTACGAATCGGTCACTCAGAAAGATGAGGGCGGGCGACGCGCCGGATTTGCCCTCTGGAATCTCGAGATTGAATTGCTGGTAGTACTTTTCCCAGAAATCTTTCAATTTGCCAAATGACATTGGCTCGGGCTGCTGCGGATCCTTGAGAAAATAATTGATGAACTTCACCACAAATTCGGCACAGTAGATTTTCTCGATACCGCGCTCATCGACATTGTCCCACAGAAATTCATCGTCGAATACCGTGTTTGCAAATTGCCTTTTAAAAATGGCTGCAAGGGATTTTGCGGTTGGTGCTGCTTCCTGAATAAATTCGCGCGGCCGCATGTGAAAAAGGTGTTGTCGTTTTTCGGCGCGTTTGATGATTTCGACAAGAGGTGCCTTGCGGGTCGTGCCCCAGGCTTCGTAGACGTCGATATTTTCGAGGTTTTTTGATGCGTTGGCAACCACGACTGAATGGGAATAGGGGACACCGGTTTCTTTTTCGATGGCGTTGCAGACATAGCAATTGAGCGGAACGAGCAGGATGTCTCCTGCTTGGAGTTGTGCAACGGTCGTCGTTGGACTCAGATCTTGCGCATGGGATTGTTCTTGTAGTCCGATTGAGCCGAGCATCGAAAATACAAGCACAAGCGCAGAGCTGCGGAACCGGGGGAGTTTGCGGCGATTCAGAGCCAACATGGTTTGTTCCTGTCGTTAGAGATTTCGGGCTATTGTGCTTTCTTGTTCGGGTCAAGGATTTCTTCGAAGAATCTTGAGATTTCATCAAATTGTCGCCTTGAAGCGAGGGTCTCTTTAGCCCACATTGCCCCGTGGGTTTATCTGGGAGCAAACGGGAATTTAAAAGGAGGCGTCATGAAGCTTCACCACGGTTTGATGGCCGGTTGTGCACTGATTTCTGGAGTGTGCGCAGGACAAGCCGCGTCCGCGGCTGAGCGCGCTGAGGTTCGGGAGTGTGTCCTCAAGTACAGCAAGAATGCAGAAGCAGTGCCCATGAAAGAATTTAATGAATGTCTTTCAAGCTACTCTGAGCGCAAGGCCGAGATAGAGCGTTTTCATCTTCTTGCGACCACACACGCTGCGGGTGCAATGATGAAAAATCTCAAACTCGCTGACAGTCGCATTGCAAACATCAAGAAGCGTCTTGCTGCTGATTTTCCCAACGCACGTATCGAGAGCCTCAATGCAGGCCCGAGCGCTCGTCTAGGAGATGCTGTCCGACTGACAGTGATGGCTGTAAAAGTGGAAAAGGTTGCGGCACTCGAGGAGGGGACTTCACCCGTGATGACCGAAGAGCGTCCTTTGCACACCACTGCAGGTGTGGGCAAGGAATCGGGCGATGTGCAGGTTGAGCCTGCTGCTGGTGAGGAGGCGCTGCCACGCGTCGCCCTCGCTCCCACCGTAAAAGCTGAAGAGACACGCGAGAATTTTGGTCGTATCGCTGCGCGCATGGGCCAGGATGCCGACAGAGATTCCGACGAGTCGTTTCCTGCGATTGGCTTCGAAGCTGCATATGTTCGCCCGAACACCGGAGCTCCCAATGTGCGCACTGAGTTGGGCGGGACTGCGGTTTCCATGTCCAAGGGCAGCGATCTGATGCGCAGAGCCAGTGCACATGCACTTGTGGGCGCGGGCTACAGCATTGCTGGTGTGGTTGTGGGTGCGCGTCTTTTGGGCGGCGGTGTCTGGGATGAGGCTGAGAAGTGGCGCGATGACTTTGGTGGTGAAGGTCGATTGGGTTTCGAAAAGGGAAATATTTCCATCTTCGCCGGGGTTGGTCGTACCGATAAAACATCACGCTTCGGACTTGATGTTGGTCTGATGCTCTGAATCTTGAGTCAGGCTCACTCAGAATACACAACGTCCGCCGATTCTCTCTGTGATGGATCGGCGGACGTTGTGTTTTTTGTTTTGATTATTGCTCGAGTCCAGCTGCAACCCGCATATTGCGGGCAGCCTGGGCAGAGTTGGGACATGCCGCACCTGGGCGTTTACCGAGCTTGCGCAAGATGCCTTCCGGATTTTTCTGATCGCCTACACGGACAAGTGTGTTGAGTTCATCGGCCGCAACCACGGCCTCTTTTTCGATGTCGGAAACAGCTGCCGCAAATTCATCCAGGAATTGCTTGTCGGCCTTGAACAATGGAGGCGGTTTCTCTGTGTTTTCTGTCCACAGATTTACCGAACCCTGTATGGCTGCAGTCAGGGTTGTCACAAGTGCAGTGACACAGGCCAGACCCATGACGCGCGAGGTCTTCGGATTTCTGAAACAGAACTCGTGTGCTTTATCGAATGTGGCGTAGGCCGAGTTTGCAATGAAATTGCGCGGGCCTGCGAGCTTCGTGATCATGGCCGTGTTTTTGAATTTCGACATGATGGAGTTGTCGGAAACGCGCTGCCAGAACTGAATGGCCTTGTCTTTGCCGGCAAGCAGCTGTTCGGCACTCATGTTTCCTAGTTTGTCGTTGAGAAATGCCTGGCTCGCAATCGTACCTCCGATGGTTGCAACGTAAACGGGATTGGAGCTCAGGTTGGAGAAGTTGCGTTGGCTCGCTTCGGTGAGGCGCTGTTTGGTGTTGTCGTACTGGGCGCGCATGTTCTTTAAAAACGGGTCACGTTTCATCGCCCCAATCAGAGCTGGCGTGGGAACATAGTTCTTGGTGACAAGTTCTGCCCCCTCAACAGCATCGGCCTGATCGGCCGGGAGACTCAAGTTGATGTTGGGCAAATCGATTTTCTTTTTGCGGACATCGGTAGCTCTAACCAAATACCAACACTGTCCCATTTTTTTGAAGGCGGTGGTCACGGCATCGCCTGTATCGGGGGTGTCAGTGGCAGAGCCTGTGTCTGCTCCAGTCGTCGCTGAGGTATCTGATGCAGCCGCTCCCGTGGCTGGTGTTGTTGCTGCAGGTGCATCGGCGATGGTGTCGTTGTAGGGAAGCAACAAAGCCTCGATGTTTCCCATGGCGTCTTTTTGGACGAAAGTATTTGTTTTCGACTTTGTAAAGAGCTGGCATCCGCTCAGACTGGCGCTTGCGACCACAAGAACAGACAGCGGAATGACCCCAGAGCGGGACGAGTGACGTTTCATTTAGGCTCCTGCAGGCGGTGTATTTGCCTACAGGATACCCAAACTCAGGGCGTCGCGCACCCGTTGGCGAACTGTCGCTGCAATTGTCCGGGCGCGTTCGTGTGAGGGGGCTAGCATCTGTGCAAGTTCACGCGGACTGTTGATATAGTGCTCATAAAGCTCTCGCTTGGAGCCGAATACCCGCTCGTGTTCGTCGATAAGATCCTTTTTGGCGTGGCCATATCCGTAGCCAGTGCCTCTCCGGAGGCGCTCATCCATGTAATCGATGGCATCCCTTGAACCGAAAGATTTTAGGATTTGAAAGACAGCGCAGGTTTCAGGGTCTTTTGGATCGTCCAGGCCCCTGGAATCGGTCCTGATTTCTTTGATCTTCTTTTCAATTTCTTTTCTGGGAGCAAAAAGTGGGACATGGTTGCCGTAGCTTTTGCTCATTTTGCGTTCACCATCGATCCCAATGAGCAGCGGTGTCGCTTGAATCTCCGCCTTGGGCTCGAACAACACTGGCCGTCCCACAGCATTGTTGAACAGCTTGACCATATCAGAGGCATACTCGAGGTGTTGGGATTGATCTTTTCCAACGGGTACGACCTGTGCGTCGAAGGTCACGATATCGGACGCCATCAGAATGGGGTAGTTGAACAAGCCCACAGTGGGTTCTTTGCCACTGCCGAGCGCGTCTTTGTAGGCATGCGCCCGCTCAAGCAATCCCACCGCACTCACACAAGAGAGATACCAGGCGATTTCCGGAATCTCGGGAATCTCGCTCTGCAAAATGACCATATTGCTTTCAAGAGAAAAGCCCATGGTCAGATAGGTCGCCAAGAGCGAGGCTGAGAATTTTCCGGGTTCGAGGATTTTCGCGCGATCGGTGAGGCCATGCCAATCGACACACATCAGGATGACCTCTTTGGCCGGATCGTGCGAGGCCTCAATCGCGGGGCGGATTGCCCCGAAATAATTGCCGACGTGCAGATCTGCCGTAGGTTTGGCACCTGTTAGGACGCGTACGCGTCCAGGCTTGTGAGTTGTGTGGATTGGCTGCGCCTGGGTCATACACCCACTCCGGTTTGGTAGCTCAGACCAAGGAGGAACATCACCGTGACAATAGCCAGTATGATGCGTGTAAGCAATTGTGAGGGCTGACCGCTACGGCGCTCCTTGAACATTCTGACTTTCACAACTGCCAGAAGAAGAACCAGCAGGCCCATTTTTGCATGGAAAATGTGAGGAGGGTATCCTTTTGCGTATGGCATCCACTTCACAATTCCCAATCCAGCAACCACAATGACAGCCAGCATCTGGTAGAGCCCCAGCCAGCGGCGCCATGAGGCAACGAGGGCCTCTGGCTGAAGGATCTGGGAGTTTTTAGAGCGAACGAAAAAGGCATCTGCGATGACTGCGGCGAGAAGTGTTGCTGCGAAGAAGCCGTGAAGAAAAACCAACATGGGTGGGGTCTCCTTGTGTGTCGAAATACGACCCCCGCTGTTTAACCGTAGACCGTGCGCTCGGCAAGTTTGTATCCGCCCAAAACAGCTGAAATTTAATGAATGTGGGAAGGATTGGGAATTTTGACAGGGGAGGCGTTGTGGTGGGCGTTAAGGGTATGAAATGATAAATGCAAGTTGACACGCTTGCTTCACGCGGAGAGAGGACAATTTGCCATGACACTCACCAAAGACCGCCTTGTTGAGACCATCCGTCAGAGAACTCAGTTCTCGTCGCAAGAGGCGAAAAAGCTCGTTGAGTTGATGCTTGAGACAATGAAAAACAAGCTCGAGCAGGGTGAGGAAGTGAAGATCTCCGGCTTCGGAAAGTGGACGGTGAAGAGCAAACAGAGCCGCCCAGGTCGTAACCCGCATACAGGTGAGCGCATTGAAATCTCGGCTCGCCGCGTGGTGACCTTTCATCCTTCAGAGAAATTGCGCGATGCGGTCAAAAACGCTGACCTCGACGACAGCAAACTGACCATCGTTGGTCCGGGCATGGAAGACGACGAGGACTGAAACCTCGATTGTCGAGAGAACATGTGTTTGCTTCAGCCTTGGCGTTTACTCTGAGGTGTCGGGGGTAGATGCAGGTAGGCTACCCAGCCAGTGTGAAACAGGTGCTTTGAGCGCGGCAGATTCGCTGCGCTCATTTGCTTTTTTAACATACTTCGCTGTGGTTGTGATCTGTTTATGATTCAATAATCGCTGGATGAAGCCCAGTGGAACACCACCGCGGTGCAAAACTGTGGCCACTGTGGCGCGGGCGCTGTGCGGACTCAAGTGCTTGTTGATGCCTGCCTCCTGCGCTGCATTTCCAATCATCGCGTAGACTGCAGTTTGCGAAATTTTCGAAGGCCTCGAGCCCAACTGAACCCGGACAAAAACAGGTTCGCCGGGAGATGCTCCCGAGCGTGCTGTTTGAATGTAGTGGGCAAGGATCTCGGCAGTGGCCTCCGAAATGGGTGTGGTATGTTCATCGCCGCCTTTTGTGATGAAACGCAAGCGCGCTGGAGTCGAGCTTAGGTCAACGTCACACAGGCGCATCTCGCAGAGTTCATCGACTCGCATGCCTACCGAGAACAGTGTGTGCAAAAGTGAGAAATTGAGCAGGGCCGAGCGCTCTCGACGCGCAGCATGAGCACCGCTGTGGTGTGACTCGAAGGCGAGGCTGTGAAGCCGCCTCATGAGAAGTTCTACCTCATCGGCATCGAGTGCTTGCGTCGTTTGCCGCGGAGCTGCCTTGGGACGCTTAATATATCGACAGGGATTTTCATCTATCCACTTGCGCTTTTCGCAGAAGCTAAAGAACGAACTCAAACCTGCGAGTTTGCGCGCACGGGTAGTGCTTTGCTTGAACTGCTCGAGCCAAATTAGAACGTGCTTTTCGTTGACCTGAGCCAACTCGAGTGCGTGCCCATCGGTGCGCTGCACCCAGTGCGAAAAAAAACTTTCGATGTCGTTCTTGTAGTTGCGCCGAGTGTGATTGCTCTGGAACTGGAGCAGGAAATGTTCAAGGGTGTCCTGCAGCCGCGCAGCCTGTGTCGTTTGGAGCCAAGCGTTCAACGCCGGCGATGGTAATGTGCCTGAGGCACCCATAGAATCGCTCCATGAGACAAGGAGTGGAACATGAACCAGTACGATACTAACACAATTGTGACCGCTCTCGCATATCCCTTGAGTATTACCATTCTCGTGGGGCTCGTTTGTCTTGGCGTGATTTTGCGGGGCTGGACACGATCTGCCCAGAGGAGTCAGGAGTCCAAACTGCAGGAAATGGCTCAGCAGCAAAAGGCTCTTGAGAACCAAATCTTGAAGCAGGCAGAATTCATGGCGTCACGTGTCGATAACTGGAGTCGCGATGTTCACTCGCAGCTCGGAGGCCACGCTCAGCAGCTGAAGGTTATGAACGATGCAGTGGGATCGCTTAAAACAGCTCTGGTGGTTCCACATTTGCGCGGCAGAATTCTGGGTGAGGCAGCATTGGAGCGACTGCTAAGTGATGTTCTCCCGCCACATGCCTACGCATTTCAATATGACATTGGCGGCGCGCGCGTGGATGCCGTGATTCGCTTCCCGCATGTTGGCCTTGTTGTTCCTGTTGATGCAAAATTTCACTTTGCCGGAGTGCAAGTGCTCCTTGAAGGTAGCACCGACGAAAACCTTATCAAGGAATCCAGAAAGCAGCTTGCCCAGGCAATCCGCGCAAGTGCTCGAGACATTGCTCGGAAATACGTCCGGCCAGAGCTTGGAACAACAGACTTTGCGTATATGTTTGTACCATCTGAAGCAGTGTTCCAGGAGATTCTGCATGATGTAGAACTCTGGCAATCGCTTGTCGATGACCAGGTCTTGGTGGTTTCGCCGCACACCCTGTTTGTTGCATTGCAGCCGCTCTCGCATGCGGTACGCTACTATGAAATGTCACTGGGAGTAGATGAAAAAATCAAAATGCTTCAGGAATCAGGGCGCACCCTCGAAAACCTTTCGGAGCAAGTTAATGAGCAACTGAGCAAAGCTCTGCGCGCTCTCGAGCAGACACAACGCATGGTCAACACGCTTCCTCAGCTCGCAGCATCGCTGCATCGAAGCGAGCATGAGCATGCAGTTCGCCCCTCAGCTGACATGAGTTTTAATTCTCCGCTCGCAGTTCCTCAGTGAATAAGAATCTTGTTTCGCCATGTTCCATGCAGGTGAAATCTGCTGTTGCTAGTGCTTTGATTTTGGCTTCCGTCTTCAAAAGCTCACACGGCTCATCGATGGGTTCATCTGTGAGTTGAAATGTTCCAAAGTGCATGCCCACACTGAATTTTGACTTTACATCCTGATGAATCGCAATAGCTTCCTCAGGATTAACGTGCTGGTCTTTCATAAAATTTCGCTCAGCATAGGCACCAACAGGAATGAACGAAAAATCAGGTGAACCCACGCGTTCTTGGATTTCTTTAAATAGTTTTGGATGATAGCCGGTGTCGCCAACAAAGTAGTATTTTTTCTCTTTTATTTTGAAATAAAAGCCACCCCACAACGTTGTGTTGCGGGAGAAAAGATTACGGGTTGACCAGTGCTGTGCGGGCACAAAGGTTATATCCACAATGTTCTCGAGGGAATGATTTTCCCACCAATTGAGTTCGACAATTTTGCTAAAGCCTGTGTCCTGAAGCAAAGGTTTATTACCCTTGCCGGCAATGATCGTGGGGTTGTCGCGTTTTGCAAAGAATTCAAGGGTGGGCAAATCCATGTGGTCGAAGTGATCATGGCTCAGCAGAATTAAATCGATTTTTGGTGTGTTTTCCAGCGATAGACCAGGCTCGACCACCCGCGTTGGTCCGAACATTCCGGCAGGTCCAATTTGCTTGGAATAGACGGGATCCATCAAGATTCTGAAATTTTCAAACTCAGCTAGAAAAGAAGAATGCCCTATCCAGGTGATCGCGACCTGCTGGTTTTTGAGAGCTTGTCCGACACGCGGACTTTGTTTCAAAGGTCGGGATGTCGGCCAGGTTGCGGGTGTGCGATTCCATCGCCAGCGCATGGCTGTCCAGAATGACTTCTGCGGGAAAGGATAAACATTCTCGAAGCGCTCCGCAGCAATGCTGATCTGGGCGCTGCTCAAAAGAGACAGGGTAGTTATACAGGCGCTGAGCCGAGCAATACTCTTCATAGAGCTTGTTTCCTTCCGCAGTTGAAATTCTAGTAGGTCGAAGCACAGCCACGGCTGGTATCTTTGAGCCACTGACCGAGCACTTCGAGAGGCAATGCGTTGTTGCCGAAGTCCGATGCTGCCAGCGGATTCAAGTCGAGACTCTCGAGACGTTCGGGTGTGGTGTTGTACTTTGCTCGGCTCGTGAACCAGGAGAGGTCGCCATGCATAGTCTGGCCGGCAATCAGGGATTTTCCACCATTCGTGAGATATTTTGATTCTGGTTCAAAGCCGAGCGAAGCCATGTTTACACCAGGGAAAGCCGCGCTTGCCGAAAGCCGCTGATTCACATGGTTGAAAACATACGCGCCAATGATTCCCTGTGAAATCGGAATTTTTTGATCGAGTTGGCCATGCATGAAGAGGACTGAGCCTTTGCCGCCAGTACTCCAGTTCCGCAGCGAGGAGAGGATCAACTGGGCGTTGAAAGTTGCATCGCGTTTCTGAATCTCGAGTGCAGTTTCTTGTGCCGTTGTGCCGCCGCGGTAACTCTTGAGGAAATCGTTCAGTTGCGGAGCGGTGGGCAACGTGTAGAAGCCGGTACTCTCTGCTTTGCCGCGAACGGCTGACTCGAGAAACACACGGAATTCGCCATAAGTCAGTGAATTTGGGTTGATCGCAGTTCCTGCGCAGCTAAAGTGCTTCGCTTGGGGAAGTCCGGCGCGGCGCATGGATTCGTTCTTCGCAAGTGCAATCAGGGAAGCCATTCCTCCACGTGACATTCCTAACGTGGCAGAAACGGGTTGACCTCCAGCGACACCCGTTGTGCGCAGCTTAATTTTGGCCCGAATGCTTGCAAGTGTGGTTGGCACCTGGACGGCATCAACAATACAATTGTGAGCCGCAAGGAGGTCTTCGGCATCGGTGCTGTAGGGTTCAGAGGATCCAACTGGATCGAATTTTTTTGATGCTGTGATTCCCTCGCCAGGAAAAGCGGGAGCGACAATGATGTAGTTGAGCTGCTCGTCGGCGAAAACACCGGCCAATTCGAGCTGATTCAATCCCTGATCACCAGCGTGGGCATAGGCAATCATGGGATAAGATCCAGAGGCTTCAGGCACGGAGACAAGAGCGCCATTCACGATGGAATCTGTTTCACCTGAGGCTGTTTTACGTTTGTATTTCATCAGATACCAGCGTGCACCTGGAAGATCCCCAAATACAAACTGTGCGAGATTCAATTTCTTCGCGGTACCTAGGTCTTCGAGTTCTGTAACTTCTGCGCAACTTGTGCGTTGCGCAGTTTCGAGATGCTTCGTGGCAAGCTCGGGTGTGAGCGAATCATGCAAGACATGACTCTCCGGAATATTCTGCAGAGTCAGGCTTGCTTCCCGCAACGATTTCTCATTTTTTGATTCCGGAAGTTTGAGCTCGCGCCGCAGCGTCTCCCAACGCTCACTTTCAAGGATGAAAGCACGATCAACGGTAGGATCAGGAGAGAGTTCTTTGAGCGGAACGGGGAGATTCGAGTTCGCGGGGGTTTTTCCGCAGGCGAGGAGCATCAGGAGCGTTGTGCTCAGAGTGGAGTGCGTTAAATGGCTGACGGTCTTTTTCAAGAAAGAGTGCATGCCGGTTCTCCCGAAAATCAGAGCACGATGCAGTGTCCTACGATTCTAGCTTTGAGGCGTTGAACCTGACAAACTCCAGGACAATTTTCCGGCCTTGTGGGTTTTAGAGCTTCGTTGCATTCTTCCATGAGCATCCTGAGGTGGAAGCGAAAAATATTTTTTATGGGCGGCTGACATGAGTTTATTCCGTTGCTGTTTAATTCGGTCACTGCCTGTTGCTCTGTTTGGTGGCATTGTTCTAACTGTGGTTTCTTCAATGGCTTTTGCAGAGGGCAGCGCCACTCCAAGCCCAGGGCCCTCTGCTGGATTTCAACCTCAAGGCCCTGAGAATAACCCAGTGCGTGCCGCGATACCTGGTGAAGCAAAAACGCTGCCTCAGGGTGTCTACCGACTGCGCGCTATTTATTCAGCTGCGCGCTCTGAATCAGGGTTTTCGGATAATGGAAAGAGGGAAGACGGTGGATGGCGTGCTGCATTAGATGCTGGTGCGTTTGTTGTTGAGTATGGACTTCGGCCGGGGATTTCACTTCAGCTTGTTGCCCCAGTGGTCGTTCGTTCGCAGCGTGGTTTGGATGTTCAAAAGTTCAGAAACTCATCCCTCTATGCTCAGCTTTACGAAGATAAATTGAAACAAGTGATCGACAAACTTGTCAGCAGCAAGCTGTGCGCTGATGCAGAGACATGTAGAGTCGCTATCGAGGAGAAATCGCTTTCTTTCCCATTTACAACCGTTGTTCTCGATACAGGTGAGACACTTGAATTGAAGACCGCAGTTCCCATTAAAAGTGTCCTCAGCTCTTTGGTTTCGAATGCGGCCGTTCCTGAATCTGGTCGCACGGGCCGTGGTGATCTTGAACTCGGGGCACTCGTCTCTGTGGCGGATCCCGAGGTTGGTCTTGTGCGGCATTGGGACGTAAACGTATCGCTCGGTCTTGGATTGCGTGTGCCTACGGGCTTCTTTGAAGATGTGCCAAGCTCACAGCGCCCAACAGGACGTGGGAGTTGGGATCTTGGATTGCGGGCAAACGTTGACAAGGTTTTCTCCGAGAACCTGGTTGTGTCCTGGCAAAATCAGTCGGAGCTGACTCTCCGGGATGGAAAAAAGAAGAGAACCTCGCTCCTCGACAACACCCGACTCAATACTGCAGACCCTAACGTAGAGGGTGGCGATGGCAAGCCCAACACAGGAGGTTTTCGTCGCACGACCACGCGTCAGGTCGGCTTTGTGAAGCTTGCATGGGGTGGCGAAGTCCTGCATCAGAGCTTGGATACCTTCGTTCTCAACTCGGCTTTTAAATACGACTTCGATTCGCCGGGTGAGGTTGAAGGTCAGTCACTCGGTTCTGAATCATCATTGATGTCAGCGCAGCTCGGAATCACCTGGGATGGTCTTAGAGTTTCATTGCCTGTGCAGCTCGACCTCGACTACACCCTGCCATTGGCTGGCAAGAACATTCCATCGGCACCAGGCTTGTTCACCTCGACGCTTAAGGTTTATTTGAAGATTTAGCCGTTCTGAGTGTTGCTGGGCAGAGCATTCATGGAGCGCAAAGCTTTTTCACATTGATTGATGAGATCCTGTCCCATCCATCGGGTGAGCGCAAAACCCATGCCAGCAGATGCCATCTGCCCAACCACAGGAACCCATTTTGCAAGTTCCTTCCCTGTCATGCGGGTCGCCTGTCGCTTGATGATGGAAATGATGAATTCTCGTGTTCCATAGGCAATCAGACGGTTCACGAGAGTCACCTGGGCAGACGATAAGGGCTGACGCTTGAGTTGTTTCTTCATGTGCTCTTCATCAAGTTTGTAGCAGCGCAGGATCCACTGGTTCATTTTTACGAGAATAGCTACGTCTGTGACGACATCCGCTCCGGGGATGGGGTTAAAGCCATTCACCGCAGCCATTCCCGAAAAGAGGAGGACGTGTCGTTCGGCCACTTCTCGTTTGCGGATCAACTGTTCGCGTGTGTAGGCCTGCGCCGCAAAAATAAATTTGTCGCGGCGCACTTCGTCGAAGTCCTCAATCAGAGAATCACAGAAAGCAGGAAAGTCGTATCGCTCCGGATGACGGTTCGAGACCATCCAGCATCCGTTTCTGATCCCAAATTTGCCCTCGAGATCCTGGCGAATGCGCGGCAACACGAGCTCCGGCGAGAGGCCATCGTGGTGGGCGTTCTCGATATCTTGGTCAATCATGGTGCGGACGATATGAATGCGCTTTCCAGTGCGGTGTTTGAGTTCTGCGTAGAGTTCCAAATCGCTCTCAAGAATACGTTTTGAAACAACCAAGACGAAGGCGTCGTAGAGTGCAACCTTGACTGTATCCAGATACTCATCGAAAGGAAAACGAGTTGTTCCTCCGCCGGGCAGGTCGACAAAAATAAGACCATTAACGTTGAATTCTTGTGCCTTTAAGGTTGTTTCAACCACGCCTGAAAGCGCAACTCGCTCACCTACGAGAGCATTTATAAGGCTCGATTTTCCGGTTCCAGAGCGTCCGAGCAAAGCAATCCGCACTTCAGCATCATCAAGATGACGCAATTCCTCCTCGATGCGATCTGGGCTGGTCTCTCCGGTCAGAAATTCTCTGACGAGTTTGAAAACATCCATGTGATATTTCCTATTCCGGCATCCAGGGCGTGGGCAGAAAACTCACGATTTGGATTTCGAGGTACGTGTTATCAAACGAATTGAATCCCTTGAGAATCTGATTGCCAGCAATTTTCAAACGCAGCGGCAGCGGGAATTGCTTTTGCTTGAAAAGCTCAATAGTTGAAAAGTAAAACCAAACTGCGTGTTCAAATTGTTGTTTGTGCGTGGAATCCATCAACATCTCATAATTGCCTGAAAGATTGCCTTTGATGTGATCTCTCTCGTGGCGTTTCCATGCCAGTCGATATTGTGGCTGGAACCAATCAAATTTCGCGTCGAGAACTGCAGTTATGCCCCAATCCAAACCGGTCTGCACTTGCACTCTGCTGCGCCGAGCAGCCGGAATGATGGTTTCATCAACTTCTGGGATTCTCATTTTTTGCTGGCTGGGCAAATATGCCATCACATTACTTTCAAGGCTGAAATTCAGCGGACTCCAAGTGTAGCTCGGGGTCAGGCCCAATCCGAATCCCCATGCCCCCGTGCCGATGCCCACATCAGCAAGGACATCCGGATCATCCACGTGGCCTGTGGGGATGCTCACGAACGATTCGCCTTGCAGAGTGAAATCGAGATCCTGTGCTTGTTCTGCAGGAGGTATGATGTCGAAGGTGACCCCTGCAATAACATCAGCGAAGTTCACATAGCGCCATGAATCGACGCCCGTATATTCTGCGGCCTCAATGCTGGCCTTGACGTCGCGCTCTACCAGCTGTGCTGCCTGTGTGAGTCCGTTGCGCAGCTCCTCGAAGGCAAGATTTCCGAGTTCGTCACGGATCGCATTTGCATTATTTTTTCCGCTCAGTTTGAACGATGTCTTAACATTGATGTCCACGAGCGGTGCGGCGACAAAAAAAGTACTGCGTGCTGGCAATCCGAGTGCAAGACCAAAGTAGCGAATGTTCAGTTTTGCGCTTCCACCCACATTGAGGGTTCCTAAGTCGAGTCGCTTAAGGAGGCTTGTGGAATTGTTTGGGTTCGGGTCGTAGCGCTGCAGTTCCTGGGCCAACGATTGTAGCTTGGCACCACCTTCTCCGCGCAAGAGATGTTCACCGTCGAAACGCAATTGTGCGCGCTGGCTCAGGGAAGTGCGGGTGCCTTTACTGTTCCATGTGTTGGACTGTTCCACATAAGAACGATTTGCCCCCACAACTGCAATCACACCTTCTGGAACGACACCGGCGAACTGAGCCCATGCGGGCGCGGGCATGTTCAAACACAGAACTAAAAAAAACAGAATTAGAGGTTGTTTGGACGAAAGCTTCATGGAGCAATGCTCCGTTCAAAATCGTCGAGCTTTTGTTTGAGGTCTGAATCCAGTTTCTGCACTGCAGGTTCGGTAGCTGTTCCAGGAATATATTTCAGAAAGAGCGAGCTCGCGTTCTTCAACCAGAGGGTTTCCGTGAGAGAAAACCCAACTGCTGAGGACGATTGTTCGAGGCGCTGTAGAAGGCCATTCGCAAGCTGAACGATACGCCCGCGCAGATAGGGGCTCGGCATCACACTCCGCTCAGCTATAATGAGAGATGCGAGAACCTGAGCGTGGTCGCGCAGGGGCATTTCCTGACCTGGAACTTCAGCGGAGATGAGTGTCCATGGAGTTGCGGGCGCATCAGCTTCCTGAGAGATACGTGCTCTGAGATTCTCCGAGAGCAGCGTCTGAACAATCAATTGGGCTCCGCGCTGCAGAGATCGGGGTGCAGCCTTGAGCTGTGAGGAGGTCTCTGCCGAAACCTGGAGGTCATTGACGTTTGTGAGCTCTGTGCTCCAGGCGCTTAATGCGAGGAGCAGCGAGCTCAACGCTTGGGGATTGGCTTTGCTGCGGATCGCCTGTGCTACACCACCCACCTGCGCGCCGATCAATGCACCCTGCACAACCCGGGTATTTTCGTCGATGAAGCGGCCACCGAGGAGTGAATCTATGCCTGGCAAAACCAGAAGAGAGATCTGATATCCCTCGTCGGGAATCAATGTTCCAGGAAGAAAATACTGCGAGAATGCCCCTCGATTGGAAGGCCGGAGGCGATGTAGCATCCGGGCAGCAGTCCACCATTGCAAAGCCTGCTCGACGAGTGGAACAGGCGTGTTGCGCCAGCTCCATTTCTCGCCACCAAAGCGGGCGAGGGAAAGAGAATTGTTGCTCGGCAACGTCAGGTCGAGAAAGCCTGTCAGAAACCTCACCTGGTTGAAAGGCTGGCGCGGATCAAATGCACCTGGATTAGTGATTTGAAGATCGATAGGAATCGTGAGTCCACCCCACTGATTTCCTTTGCCGTCGCCACCGAGCCCGAATAGATATTCGCCTTCTGCAAGAACTCTGAGAAGTTCAAGCCAGAGTAGGCCTTTGTTGGGCATAGTGTTACGCAAGCTCGACCATGGACCGCCCTGCGAAAAGATCAAAGCCCAGCGGCTCCACACATCCGCCATCTGCGTCCAACGCCCGACGTTTGACTCACGTGTTCCGGGCAGAGGAACAAAAGCATCGAGGTGGAGGCGCCCAGCGCTTTCTGCTTGGCTCCAGTCCTTTTCGGCAACGTTTATTTTTTCGAGAAGTGCCTTGCTGACCTCTTCAGCGACAGTCGTTTCATCTGCAAATATTCCACCCACGATGTTGTCGAGAGGGCGCGGTACGATTTCGAGGATTTTTAGTTTAGGGTTGCTGAGGATCTCGCTGCGGATGGCAGGTGTTAGCGCCTGAGGGAGTGCGCCCCGAGTGGCGTTAAGTGCAGTCGTAAGAGCCGTTTGTAGCGCAGGCAAACACTCGCAGACCGCCAATGCAAACCATGCATCAACAAGCGATGTGTCGGGGATTTTTTTGGCAAGCTCAGAGCGCTCTGAAAGCGGCACATAGCTGCCGAGTACGAGTTGCTGTGGCAGTGCTGCAGAATCGCCCGAAGGAGGTTGCGTTGGGAGCCGGTTCTGCTGCTGCGGTGGGTTTGATGATGTCTTCTTGATACAAGAAGTAGAAGCAAGAAGCGCAGCGAGCGTTCCCACAATCATCAACTTGTTTCTGCCTCTTGGCCTATTCATCCTCTGCCCAACTCCAACGTCTTGCATCAAGAAATCGTTCCGTCGGCAGAGATATCGGAGTGCTCGGCGGTGAAGGAGATGGGCAAAAATTTCCGATTCTGCCGCTGACTCACTTCAGAGGATTTAGTGTTGCGCGCGGATGATTTCTCCACAGACAAAGGCTTCCGGAAGTTCTTTCAGGAGCTGCGGAGCAAGTTTTGAATCGACAACAAAAACGTATCCCAGGCCCATATTCCAAACAGTGAATGCTTCATCTTCCTGAATGTTACCGACCTCGGCAATGTAGCGGATAACGGGTGGGCAAGGGATAGCGCTTTTGTCGATCTGGTAGGTGAAACCTTGCGGTAAAACTCTTTGGATATTGCGCATGCCACCACCAGTGATGTGCGCCATCGCTTTAATTTCTACTTTGGTGAGAACAGATTGCACGGTGCGCGGATAGAGTGCTGTTGGATGAGTGAGGGCTTCTCCAAGGCTCTGGCCGCGGAGGAGATCGGGGCGGGCGTTGAGGTCGAGATTGTTGTCGGCGATAATCTTGCGCACAAGGGAAAAACCATTGGCGTGGAAGCCAGTGCTAGGCAATCCAACGAGGATATCTCCCGTGCTTACCCCATGGCCATCGATGAGAGCTGCGCGATGCACTTCGCCAACAGCAAATCCTGCAATGTCGAATTTTGGTGGCTGATAGAAACCGGGCATTTCGGCTGTTTCGCCACCGAGCAAGACACAGCCACTTGCCTTGCAGGCCCTTTGGATGCCGTGAATCACCCGGTGAGCCTGATCAACATCGAGTTTCCCGCAGGCAAAGTAATCGAGAAAGAAGAGCGGACGAGCGCCACATACGATGAGATCGTTGACGCTCATGGCAACAAGGTCTTGTCCCAGATCTTCGAGGCGATCCATCTGCAGATTCAGTTCAATTTTGGTTCCAACCCCATCAGTGCAGCCGACCAGAAAGCGTTCGTCATCCAGAGGAAATAATCCGGCGAATCCACCAATGGTTGGGTTGCTGGCGCGGATTTTTTCAACGAGTTCTTCACCTGCAGCAATATCCACTCCTGCGCGTGTGTAGGCTGGTGCGAGTGGTTGGGTGTTGTTGTGCTGGGTCATGTGCGGAGTCTCCTTGAAAGTAAATCAACGGATTCAAGTACGGCGGACACCTCGTAGGGGTGTGCCCGCTCACGCAAGGTTTGGAAAGTGTCGGTCGGAAAAACAGGAAGAGTGCGGTAAGCGAGCAGTGGCCCTTCATCCAGCTGCTCTGTAACCTCGTGCACACTGATGCCCCAGAGAGGAACGCGGTGCCGTAGTGCATGCACTAGGCCTTGTGCACCTTTGTATTGGCTGAGTGGTGCCGGATGCAGGTTTGCAATTGCCACACGGGGCCAGAGGCTGCGCATTTGCTTCAGAAAATCGGCCGAAAGCACGCGCATGTAGCCGAGCAGAAGTACGATCTCAACATTCTGGCACTTTTGCAGCTGCTCAATGATCGCATGTTCATGTGCATTCCGCGATGTGAACGCAGCATGAGGAATACAGTGTTCACGCACACCCAGCGCGTGTGCCTTGCTGCGCACCGGTGCGTCTTCCACGTTGGTGATCACGTCGGTGACCAGTGTTCCAAGCACCCGGGTTGTGGCAGCAAAGGTCGTGCCTTCACCACTGCAAAGAGCAATGATCATCGCGTGTGTTTATCCTCGTGGAACCCAGGGAATGCGATATCGGTTCGGTAGTGCGGTTGTGCTCCCGAAGATTCGGTAAAGGCGACATCCGCGAGAGCTTGATAAGCACTTTCCACCGCCTTTTCTTCGGTCATTGCCTCAGCAAGGACTCCCGCAATACGTCCGGCGCGCGTTGAATTGTGTGCGTCAACTCCAGAGGGAATCCAGCTTGTGTTCGACGGCCAGTTTTTCGGCAATGAAAGAATTCGCTTCGGCGCATTTCCCTCGGGGTATTCGGGGGAAGCTACGACAACAAAACAGCGCTTTAGGCCATCATGCTTCAACGAGTGTGGAGCTGCGGGGTTGAGCCAAGGATTCGCAGCCCAGGGTTCGTTTTTCGCGGTCAACCACATGCCCACCACGAGATCCCGTCCAAGACCAGGAAGAATGACCTGTGATTCTGGGTCACCCATACGGCAGTTGTATTCCAGAACTTGCGCATTCCCCTGAGCATCAAGCATGAGCCCGGCAAAGAGAAAGCCGCGGTAATGTGTGCCGGCGTTCTTGAGTTCTTTGAGGGTGTTTCTGAAAATTCCATGGATTTGTTTTTCAAGTGAGGTGGGCAATGAGACCGGACACACTGCACCCATGCCGCCGGTGTTCGCACCGGTTTGTTGGTTGTTGCGGCGTTTAAAATCTTGAGCGAAGGGCAGCAAGACATAGTCTTCGCCGTGGCACAAAGCGATCGCTGAGATTTCCTTGCCGGGCAAAAGCCTTTCGACCAGAAATTGGGCCTCTCCGCTTTCGCGGGTGTAGGTTTTCACCGGAAGCTCTGCAATCTCCCGTAGCCAGCTCGGCAGGTTCAATTCAAAGTGCGCAATGGCTGACTTGAGTTCGCCTTCATTCATCACGAGGCAAACGCCTTTGCCCGAGGCGAGTGATTCATATTTCAAAACATAGGGGTATTGTTTCAGTATTTCAGAATGAGGTGTTTTTGAAAGAGATTGAGCGCACTGCTTCAGTTCTTCCCACCCAATGATCCAAGACTCTGGTGTCGGACATTGAGCTTTGTTTAGAATTTTCTTGGTGTGAATTTTTGAAACTTCGAGTCTGACACCTTCAAGATCAGGGGCTAGGCAAGCAACACCTGCGTCGCGGAGTTTTTCCGCAATGCCTTGGGCAATCGGCATCTCCGGGCCAAAGACCGCCCAACCGACGTTCTCTTTTCGGCACCACTGCACAAGGTCGGTGGCGCTGAGCGAGCCGAGGCTCAGTTTTTTGTCGCCATTCCAACTCTCGCGACCCGGCCAGCAATAAACCACATCCACTTCAGGTTGACGCTCGAGGAGTTGGGCCAAAGTGTAATCGCGCCCACCATTGCCGACCACTAGAACCCGCGCAGGAAGCCGCTGTTGAGCTTCGCAGCGGCGGATTTGAACCGGATCGACGGGCCAGGGAAGCAGATGCGGCGCAACCAGATCCCAAGGCTTCATTTGCGGGAAAAGGCGATCAAAAAGCTGCCGGTAGCGTTCGGCTGTTCCGCTTGCCAAGCGTGACGTAAAAGAGGTGTTGTTCCAAATTGAGTTCAGCACAAAGGGGCGATCTTGATCTTGCTGCAGAGATTGAGGATCGCGCGCCGAAAGTGCTGATTGGATTTCCTCGCGGAGCCATTCTTTTGAGAAGTGTTCGACACGACCTTGCTCAAATGCCTTGAGGTCAACAAAGCGCGAGGCATCGGGTGTGTGAATTTCATCGACGAGCATGAGTTGGTTATCTGCGTCGAGTGCAAACTCGTACTTGGTGTCCATGAGGAGGAGTTCTGCAGCGGAGCAGAGCTCCTGCCCGCGCAGAAAGAGTTTTTGGGCCGTTGCTGTGACCGAATCGAGTAGTTCTTGTGCGCGTGATTCGGCCGCTGCGGCCGGGTAAATGTCTGATTGTATCAGCCACCGATGAACGTGTTCCACAGCCTGTTGCGGGGTCACGAGTTCATCATGACCATGGGCTGCTTTCGTTGTGAAGGTCACCAAAGGTGTAGAGAACCGATGGTGCTGCTTCAATCCTTCAGGCAGAACCAGCCCCCACTTTTTCTTGAGTTCCTCGGAACCACCGCTGTTGTAGCTGCGCCAAAGACTCCCTGTCAGGGTGCCACGCGCAATGACCTCAAGCGGCAGAACCCGACCTGATTTCACCAGCATTGTTTGTGCATCGAGACAGCCCAGAAAGTGGTTTGGCACGATGTCGCGCGTGTTCGTGAAGAAGAACGCCGACATTGCCTGTAGGATTTGTCCTTTGTCTTCGACCTCAAGAGGCAAAACGCAATCGAATGCCGAAACACGGTGTGTGGAGGTGAGGATACGTTGTGTTGCATTGATGGAGGTGTTGATGCGAACTTTTCCGAATTGGACTGCAAACGAGGACAAGGTCATGAAGGTCTCCGCGCTTGAGAGGTCAATGAATCGAGTTCTGCCTGCATGGATTCGAAGCGTTGCTTCATCTCCATAGGCCTGATGTTTCCACCCTCACAGATGCTACGACTCACAGGAAAAATGATGTCCTGAGCGAGCTCACGGGTGAGGGTTGTGGCCTGTGCGAGTGTGACGCCCTGTGCGCCGACCCCCGGCATCAACAGGGGCGATGTGTTTTTCTTGAAGATGGGGTGAGCGAGGGCATCAGCCCGGTTGGCTCCGACCACGAGCCCGAGGTGTGGTGCGAGAGCGCCACTGGGGTCGAGTGCAAGATGGGTCTCTGTGCAGGCTTCTGCAATTTCAGAATAAGAATGCCCGAACGCTGCGAGTTTGTTCTGCGGATACTCACTGGTGGCGCCGAGCACGAACACACGCGCTGTTTCGCCCCGCATGCTGAGAGCCTTCTGCAATGAAGAGCCGATGATATGCTCGCCCATGAAAGGGTTGACCGTGATGCCGTCGACGCGCAGATGGTCGAAGGCAAATTCCAGGTATTGGTTGAGGCTGTTGCCAATCTCACCAAACTTGCCATCAAGCAGAACCTTGCTGTGTTGTGACAGAAGCTCGCAGGCATGTTCAAGTTTGTCCATGCCAAGGCGACCCCAGCGGATGAAAAACGCAAGATTTACTTTCACCCATTCAGGTTTGGTTTCAAGAAGCTCGAACAGCTCGACGTGATTTTCGTAGCAGTCGAGCCAGTCTTTTAGGAGTCCGGATTTAGGCATCGGGTCCACGCCGAGGCACAAGATGCGATTCCCTGCTTCTGAAGTTGTCTTCAAATTCATGTTGATCAGCCTCGCGGTTCAGAAATGAAAGTGGAGCGCAGTGAAGCAATGGTTTTCAGGCTCTGGGTTGAATTGGTGGAGTTCACGATGACGTGTCCCATTTTTCGCCCAGCCCTTGCTTCTTTTTTTCCATATAAAAATGCTTCGCAGACTCCCGCCTGGTTTAAAAGTTGTTGAGGCCAGGAAATAGCAATCTGCTCAATCTGGCCTGGATTTGAACTGAGCCAAAGGTCACCCAATGTATTCCACATGGCCCATGAGGTTGCGGGCATCAATTGTTCGCTGCTTATGGGTAAATCGAGTAAAATTTGCGCAAGGATATCGAACTGGCTGCGGGTCATAGCCCGGCGGGTGATATGGCCTGAATTGTGTGGGCGTGGTGCAACCTCATTCACCAAGATTTTTGGAGTTGGGCCCGCATCGACAACAAAAAATTCCACGCACAACAACCCGCGAACGTCCCATTGTTGGGCTATTCTCAGTGCTATACTCTTTGCCTCTTCAGCGAGTTCGGGCTGCACGCGAGCTGGGAGAAGAGTTGTGTCAAGAATGCCTTGGTGATGAATATTTTCAAACACCGGAAAGACACAGCTACCAAGAACGGGATGCCGGCCAACAATCACGCTGATCTCTGTTTTTAGCTGACACTGTTCTTCTAGAACCATTGGGAAAAGATGTTTTTGCTGGCGAAGATGAGCGAGGATGCTCGACCAATCGCTTTCGCTTGAGAGTCGCCACTGCCCTTTGCCATCGTAGCCGCCCAGGGCTGTTTTCAGAATGGCAGCTCTTCGGGCATTCAACCAAATCTCTTTCTCTTGTTCAAAATCAGCGAGTGATTGGATCTCCCGCCATTGAGCAAGTGGTGCACCGGTTAAAGCCAGTGCCCTTTTTTCAGAAATCCGGTTCTGCGCGTATTCGAGAATGTTGACCGACGGCCAGAGTTTTTCAGCGTATTCTGGTTTCTGGAGAACCTCACGCAGAGCAGCAGTTGGGATGTGCTCGAATTCGTAAGTCACGCGGTCGCAACGTTCGAAAAAACTCTGCAACGCAACAACGTCATCGAAAGGGGCCTCGGTCACAAATGGTGTTTGAACGGCAGCGGGTGCGTTTTTCTGTGGCTCAAGGATAAGCACTTCCGCACCGAGGGCGCTGAGCGCGTGTGAGAGCATGAGGCCCAGTTGTCCGGCTCCGAGAATTCCGATTGTTTTTGGTTTTTTTCCCGAGCTGCACATCGCCTTATTGCTCCCAGCGAAAGGGCCGACCGCATTGGGTTTCCACCTGTGTGGCCTGTTCGAGGGCGTCGCGCTCGATCGCCTTTTTGTGTTGCTCCACCCAGCGAGCAATAGGCTCGGAGCTCAGTGCGAGAATCTGCAATGCAAACAAACCCGCATTGCGCGCACCTGCCGTTCCGATAGCAAAGGTAGCCGTCGGAACACCACCTGGCATTTGAACAATCGAGAGCAGACTGTCGAGGCCTTGGAGTGCTTTGGATTGCACCGGAACTCCCAACACAGGAAGTGAGGTGAGGCTCGCAATCATGCCTGGAAGATGCGCAGCTCCGCCAGCTCCCGCAACGATAACTTTGAGTCCTCGCGATGCCGCGGTGCGGGCATATTGAAACAAACGCTCTGGAGTGCGGTGCGCACTGACCACGGTGCACTCATAAGCAACACCGCATTCATTCAGCACAGCCAAAGTAGCGCTCATCGTTTCGTAATCGGATGCACTGCCCATGACCACTCCCACGAGTGGTGCGGTGGAAGTTTTGGTCGCATCTGATGAAGGTCTTATTTCAGAGCTCATTTGAATTAACCTCCCACCAATGCGCTAGGTTCTTCACGCAGGCGTCGCTGTGCAAAGTTGTCTGCGTAACAGCCGCTGAAGCAAGAATCGCAGAATCCACTACCACCCTCATTCGTTCTTTGTTTCTGCGGTGCCATCTGGTGCAGGGTGTCGATCGACAGATACGCAAGAGAATCCACCTGCAGCTCTTCGCGCATTTCGCTCAAAGACATCTGTTGAGCGAGCAGTTCGCGCCGCTTGGGAGTGTCGATGCCGTAGAAGCAAGGAAACTTCACAGGTGGTGAACCAATCCTCATGTGCACTTCTTTTGCACCCGCCTCACGAAGCAATTCGACAATGCGCCGCGAAGTTGTTCCACGAACGATACTGTCGTCCACCACCACGAGGCGTTTGCCCTCAATCACATGTCGCAATGGGCTGAGCTTCAGGCGCAAACGGAAATTGCGGATGGTTTGGGTTGGCTCGATAAAGGTGCGGCCAACATAATGATTACGGATGAGGCCGACCGCGTAAGGAATTTTCGCAGCACGGGCAAAACCCATCGCCATAGGCACACCGGAGTCGGGAATCGGGATGACCAGATCAGCTTCGACCGGGGCCTGTGCTGCGAGTTTTTCTCCCAGAGTTTCTCGAAACAAAAAGGTGGACTGTCCCCACAGGTGAGAATCAGGGCGCGCGAAATAGATGTGTTCGAAGACGCAGCGGCGTGGCTCAGATTGTGAGAGAGAGCGCACTTGAGGAAGGGCATGCGTGCTGTATTTGCCGGTTGCGAGTTCAATTTCAATCAATTCGCCCGGAAGAATATCGCGCTCGAAACGTGCGTTCACGAGTTCAAAAGAACAGGTTTCGCTTGCGATAACCCAGCAGTCGGGAGCCTCACCAAGGAATGACTGAGGCTCGCGGGTAAACTTTCCAAGCGAAAGTGGGCGGTAGCCCAGGGCGTCGACACACGCATAGATGTGGGTTTGGGTCATTAGAACCAAGGTGAACGCACCTTCAAGCAATCCACTGATGTGCTTGAGTTTCGCTCCCATATCAGCGCCAGGAGCTTGAGCGAGTAGGTGCAGAATAATTTCGGTATCAGCAGTTCCCTGGAAAATTGCGCCGCGTCGTTCGAGGTCTTCACGCAGCTCAGGTGCATTTACCAGATTACCGTTGTGCGCGAGCGCTACATGTTGGCCATTGACGCGGGCTGCGAGCGGTTGAATGTTTGCACGGGCATCACCGCCCGCGGTGCTATAGCGGACATGTCCCAGCGCTGCCGTTCCCGGCAGTCGTGCCAGAACCTCTGGGCTAAAAATATCAGCAACGAGACCAACATCGCGGTGAACAGTGATCTGGCCTTTGTGCAGGGTCGACAATCCCGCACTTTCCTGGCCACGGTGCTGGAGTGCGAACAGGCCGAGAAATGCCATGTGGGCAGCTTCTCGATGATGGGTCAGCGCAAAAATTCCACACATGATCTGTTCACTCGAAAAAGGGTTTAAGAGAGTCGTGGTAAGCAGCATGGATCTGATTCCATGCGCTTTGTTCATCCGTTGAGAGCTGAGTGGTTGCCGCCAGATACCCCAGCTCGATAGCCTCGAGTCCGTGCTTCTCGAGACAGGCGGTAAATCGCTGATCGGGTTGCGATGAATTCTTGAGGCTAACAATCACACCGGCCTGACCCTCTGCGCAGAGTTCCTGCAGGCTCAAAGCCTGTGCTGCAGCGCTCCATGAGATGCTCACACCGCGGCGAGCTGCCTGAGAGAGAACCGTGTTCAACAGCCCGCCCACACCCACACAAGAGCACGCTGACAAAAGCTGTGCCGAACGCAATTCAGTGAGAGCGCGCCAGAGATTTTGCTCGTGCACAAAATCAACCTCGGGCACCGGACCTGCATTGGCCTTGAAGATATTCCATGCCCACTCGGAGTACTCAAAGCCCGTATGCTTGGACATGTTTCTGGCACGGAGCCAGTAGAGCTTGGAGTTCAGTTCGTGTTTGTCTTCGACCATGTCCGTGGATTTTTCGATCACACCGACCATACCCACCATGGGGGTGGGTGGGATGGGGGTTTGCCCAGTTTGGTTGTTGAGACTGACGTTGCCGCTCACAATCGGGATGTGCATGGTTTTGGCCACAGAGTTGATGCCATCAATCGCGTCTGAGATCTGCCTCATAACAGCAGGCTGACGCGGACTGCCGAAGTTGAGGCAGTCGGTCATGGCCAGCGGGCGCGCGCCGCTCGCAGCAATGCGTCTAGCCAACATGAGGGTGCTTTGCGCAGAACCGTTGAGCGGATCAAGTTCAATCCAGCGCTCTTGGCATCCGGCCACCAGGGCAATAGCAGGCACCGTATCTGCGAGTGGATCTTGTTTCATGTCGAGCGCGCTGTAGGCATCATCCAGCCGCACCACAGCTGCTGCCGATGTGCGGGGAGTTTGGCAACCGGCGAGTGTATTGCCCTGCACAGTCGAACAATAATGTCGTGTCAGTGGCTCTTTGGATGATTGTGCTGGCAGGCTGAGCCATTCGTGCATCAGTGGTAAGATTTTCTTCCAGGCCATCGCCAGTGTGGTTTGTTTGGACTCAAAAACTTGTGCAAGCGACTGTCGCGTGGATTCTGGTAAGCACAGCTGTAACGCAGGCTTTGCACGCTGCATAGACGAGGAGGTGGCCGCTTCCGATGGCGGCTGACTGCGGTTCTCAATTTTTGCGTGGTTCTTCAAATACTCACTCCGCTCTTGAAGCGGCCAGGAGTACTTGGGCGCATTCTCGGTGAGGACATCAACCGGCAAAGCACACGCCACGACGTCGTTGTGAATGCAGACAAACTCGCCCGTGTTGTTCACGGAACCGATGATTGCCGCCGCCACCTGATGTTTCTTGCAAAGTTCAAGAACTGGACCTGCGTTTTCAGGTGTGACTGCACAAAGCATTCGTTCCTGAGATTCCGAGAGCAGATATTCGTAGGGTTTCAATCGTGCAGTGCGTGCCGGGATCAGATTCAAATCGAGTGCAACTCCGCATCCTGATCGCCCTGCCATCTCCACACCGCTGGACGTGAGTCCGGCAGCACCCATGTCCTGCAGACCAACACATAATTTCTTGTCGAGAAGCTCAAGGGTCACTTCAAGAAGCTTTTTCTCGGCAAAAGGGTCACCCACTTGGACTGTGGGTTTGAGTGTTGCCGCGGAGTCGTCAAAGGTATCCGAGCTCATTGTCGCACCGTGTACACCATCGCGTCCGGTCGCACTGCCGAAGTACAGCAACAGGTTGGCACCTTCCGGAAAGAGCTCTTTGCGCTTATCTGGATTCAAAGTTGTTCCGGGGATTAGGCCGCTGGGTTCCTGTTGCCCTGTGGGCGTGTTTTCATTCTGGAGTTTGCCGCGGAAGATAGCGTCGGATTTCACCAGACCAGCGGTAAATGCGTTGACCAAGATGTTCTTACTGTAACCCTGATGAAAGCGAGTTTGCCCCCCAACAGTAGGTACGCCTACAGAGTTGCCGTAATCGCCTATGCCACGCACCGTGTGTTTAAGTAGGTGGGCATTGTACTCGCCTTCGCCGTAGCGCAGGCAATTGAGGTTGGCGACAGGGCGCGCTCCCATACAAAACACATCCCGCAGAATTCCACCGACACCTGTAGCTGCACCCTGATAGGGTTCAATGTAGCTTGGGTGATTGTGGCTTTCCATTTTAAAGGCGAGGCCCACTCCGGGTGCGATCTCAACAATGCCTGCATTTTCGCCTGGCCCTTGGAGAACCCAGCTTTCTTGAGTGTGAAACCGAGCCAAGTGTACGCGTGAAGATTTGTATGAGCAGTGTTCGCTCCAGAGCGCACCAGCAACAGCAATCTCTTCCAGAGAGGGCGCACGTTTCAGACAATCCTTCAGTCGGGCAAATTCTTCGGCCGAGAGTCCGAAGCCCTGGGCCAGCTCACGCCATTTTTTGTCTTCAGCGGATTCAGTAGCAACTGTCATGGACGTTGGTTCCTTGGAGTCTTGGTTCAAAGTGTTTTTTCTTTGTGCATGGAACGCCAGAGAGCGAGCGGGCTACCGGCTCGCACCACAATTCCGAGGTGCCGCGCGAGTGCATCGAGCAGATATAGCCCGTCTGTTGCACCGAGAAGCGGATCACTCGCGCGCTCAGGGTGTGGCATCATCCCAACGATATTGCCCTCGGGGTTGGATATGCCCGCGATGTTTTCGTGACTGCCCAGTAAGTTGTGCGTGTACCGAAACAAAATATTGTAGGCATCGTTTTTGCGCGGCGCGACGAAATTTCCCATTCCGCAAGAGATTGGCAAATTCAACAAGCGTCCACTCTCTACCATGGTTGGACTCCAAGGTGAGGTCACCTGGTGTTCAACGTGGATGGTCACAAATTCATGGACATGCTGGCGAATGATGTTAGGTGCGAGAGCCCCAGGCAGCAATCCCGATTCGCATAGAATCTGAAAGCCGTTGCAGATACCGAGCACTGCAACGCCCAGACTCGCCTGCACGCGCACCCAATCCATGAGGGGCGAGCGTGCAGCAAGTGCGCCTGCGCGGAGATAGTCGCCAAATGAAAACCCCCCGGGCAACACGATCACGGTGGTGTCGCCGGGGGGCAGTTGTTCAACGTCCTCGCGTGAACGCACGAGCAGGACGTCGAGCTCAAGGTTTCTCGACAACCATCGCAATGTGTCGTGGTCACAGTTTGTTCCGGGGAATTGCAGAATGGCAGCAGTTTTCTTGGTCATTGAATGACCTCCACCTCAATGGATTCCATCACCTCATTGCGGAGCACAGACGAGACATAACGTAACAAAGCATCTTTTTCATCTGGCTTTGGCAGGCTGACAGTGAATACCTTCGAGCGTTTGAGGCGTGCATTTAAGCCCTGGCTCGCCATGTGCTCTTCAATAGTCTTCGCCTCGGTATCAAGGACGTCTGTGTGCAGCGCCACAGTAACTTTATAGGTCGTCTGCAGGGCGGGGATCGTGCCCGAGTGCACCTGACCTGCATGTGTGCGCGAGACTTCATCAGGAGTGGTTCCAAAAACCTGCAGGAACCGTGCCGGCGCATGGGCCAGGAAGCGTTCGAGACTGAAAAGGCCTTTCAGAGACTCACGGCCGAGCAATTCGATGACTGCCTTGTGGCTCTCAAGAGCGTGCAGGAAAGCTTCTGCAGGCAGAGTTTCACGGGCAGCTTGTGAGCTCAGCGGGAGAGCTATTTTTTGCACGAGTTCGTAGGCCTCGGTGCGGTTCATACCGGCGTTAGTGAGTTGGGTCAGCACACTCTGGCTGGCCCACAATCCGCCGAGACGATCGAGATTGCGTTTCATGACCTCAGGTTGAACGACCATTTGTTCGATAAGCTGCGCGCATCGTGCGGTCATGAAGTCGAGAGTCACGAACAGATCGGGCAGTGCAATACGCTCAACGCTGCTGTGCGAAATATCACGCTCGTGCCAGAGGCTCGTGTTCTGCGCCAACATGCCTACGTAACCGCGCACTGTGCGCGCCAGACCACAGAGATTCTCTGCTAGGACAGGGTTTTTCTTGTGGGGCATAGCTGAGCTGCCCTTCTGCTTGGTACCGAAAGGCTCGAGAACCTCTTGCAATTCGGTGCGTGCCCAATGTCTCATGTTGGTTGCAAATCGGTCGATCGCATTGGCAAGGTTTTCGCAGGCATGAGCTGCCACAAGAATGCGATCGCGCGGGATGACTTGGGTTGCAATGGGTTCTGTGCGCAATCCCAATTTGCTGAGCACATGCGCTTCGTAATCCGGGGTAAGCTGTGAGTACTGCCCCACGGCTCCTGAGAGCTTACCTGTGTTGCAGACCTTTTGAGCTTCGAGCAAAGCCAGATGTGCGCGTTGGAATTCTTCGAAATGACCGGCGAGCACCTGTCCAAAGGAAAGAGGCTCAGCATGAATTCCGTGGGTTCGACCCATGATTGGAGTGTGCACATGAGCGAATGCTTTCTTGGCAAGCTCGAGGCGAAGTTGTGCAAGCGGCCGTGAGAGTATTTCGAGCGACTCACGCACACGCAGGCTCAGCGCAGTGTCGAGGACATCGGAGCTGGTTAGCCCTTGGTGGAGCCAGCGTCCAAAGTCGCCCATCGCTGCTCCGACCTCGGCCACATAGGCGATGACGTCGTGTCCAGTTTCCTGCTCACGCCGCGCGTAGTCGGTGCTGTTGGTGGTTCGGATAGCGTTGTCGAATGCGGTGAGAACGGATGGGTTGAGACCGCGGCGATCAACCAGACCTTCCAGGTGAGCTCGTTCGACGCGTGACCACGAGGCGTATTTTGCCTCCTCTGACCACAGTTGGGACATGTCCGGGCGGCTGTAACGCGCAATCATAGGGTCACCTCACGAGTAGGGGGCAATTTCGGGTGAGAGTCATACTTTTGCGAAACGCCCCTCTCATAGTCCGTAATCCCCAAAAATGACAAGCCCCTGAGGTAAAGGACCCATCCTCAATGAGGGTTGCCGGCGTCAGGCTTTCTCTCTTGCTTGCGCGGGTTGTCTAAAGTTGCCCACGGAGTCTCCGATAAACCTTCAAATGAGGAATATCCCGGGCAACAGGCTGTTGAGGCCTATTGTCATCACTGGGGACATCAGAGGACACCGATGGCTTTGAAAAAGCAAAATCTGGTAAATCAGGACGTTGAGGATTCAATCGATTACCTCAACCTGCTGGTGACTTCGGGCCTCGCGCTGGGTGAAGTGGCAGATTCCGATGAACTGCTGAGCATGATGGCGGAAACCGCCATGACCATGGGCAACTGCGAAGGCTGTACAGTGTACGAGGCTGATGAAGGGTTATTGCGCTTCCGCCTGACCCGCAATCGTGTTCTTGAGTCTCGAGGAGTGAGGGCGCCACTCAAGAACTACACGATCCCAATTGACTTAAAGACAGCTGCGGGATTCGTAGCAACATCGAAGAAGCCATTGAACATACCGGACGTATATAATCTTCCTCCGGAATCTCCCTTTTCTTTCAATCCGTCTTACGACGTGATGACCAACTACCGCAGCCGCTCGATGCTTGTGATCCCGATGTGTGATTCACGCGGAAACGTTCTTGGTGTTTTGCAACTCATCAACCATCTCACCGGAGAGAATTTCACCGGCGATGTGACACCTTTTCCACAGCGCGTAGAATCCTATCTTAAGGCCTTGTCGAGCCAGTGCGGTGTGGTTTTGCGTAATATGCGCATGGCAGAAGACCTGAAAAAATCTCGCATCGAGACCGTAAAGAAGTTCGTGAAGGCATCTGAATATCATGACACCGACACTGGTGGTCATATTGAGCGCATGAGCCGGTATAGTGTCCTTTTGTACCGCGAGCTGGGATTTGATGACTCCTCATGCGACGTGATGCGTCTGGCATCCATGCTTCACGATGTAGGTAAGATATCCACTCCGGACGCAGTCTTGAAGAAACCAGGTCGACTCACGCCCGAAGAATTTGAGATTATGAAGCTCCATACTGTTAAGGGTTACGAAGTCCTGAGGGGTGCAGACTCTCCTTTCCTCACAATGGGGGCAGTGATCGCGTACACTCACCACGAAAAATGGGATGGCTCCGGTTATCCGCGCGGTCTGAAGGGTGAAGACATTCCTGCAGAGGGGCGCGTTGTTGCGTTGGCTGATGTATTTGATGCACTCTGTTCACGGCGCGTCTACAAGGAATCGTGGCCTATCGATAAAGTGTTCGACGAGCTGAGAAATTGCAGCGGCACGCATTTTGACCCTCAAATCGTTGAGATTTTCTTCGATAATTTGGATGAAATTCTCGAAATCAAAGCTCAATTCCCCGCGAGCGATCCGCCTTCCACCTCAGTGCCGCCTCCTGCTGCGAAGAGCGAGCCTCAGGTCGATGCAAATGCATCTCCAGCATCCGACTCTCAGGCCGAGATTAAGAAGGCATCTTGACATTCCTTTCGAGACCCCTTACCCCATTATGAACATTTTTCATCGCGGGGTTGGTGTATGTCGTTCGCTGGATTGAGCGATCTGAAACTCGAGGCAGGAATGACTGCCGACCTCCACGATTGTTTTTGAAAACCCGCGTTGAGCGGGTTTTTTTTTGGCCTGATTTCGTCACTGTGCGGGGAGGTTTTTGCGCATGAGTTCATACATGAAAGTGTCGTCCTACGAGGGTCGCAAGGGTGAAATTCGCAAGGTTGTGTTGCTTTATTCAGGCGGCCTCGACACAAGCGTGATGCTCAAATGGATTCAGGATGAATATCAGGCGGAAGTCATCGCGCTCACCATTGATATTGGTCAGCAAGCAGACAACCTCGAGGAAATTCGCCAGAAGGCATTGCGTTTGGGCGCAGTGAAAGCTGTTGTTCTCGATGCCAAAAACGAGTTTGCATATGAGTATCTCGCAAAAGGAATCAAGGCTAATGCGCGTTACCAGGGCGACTACCACCTCGCCACGCCACTCGGGCGTCCGCTTCTGGCAAAGCTTGCTGTTGATGTTGCACGCGCTGAAGGGTGCGACTGCATCGCACATGGTTGCACTGGCAAAGGCAACGACCAGGTGCGGCTCGAGGGAAGCATTCTCACTCTTGCTCCGGAAATGAAAATCATTGCTCCGGTGCGTGAGTGGGGAATGGGTCGCGATGAGGAGCTCGAATACGCGCGCAAAAACAACATCCCGGTCAAGCAAACCGTCGACTCTCCCTACAGCTACGACGACAATATGTGGGGCATCTCTGCTGAGGGCGGTGAAATCGAAAACCCT
>JBILKM010000108.1:0-4223 GCA_044376695.1 Silvanigrellaceae bacterium | reverse complement strand
CTCGAGCAACCTCAAACTTGTTGAAGCCATGGTTGCAGGCGACAACGCATTACGTGAACAGGTGAACGCCAAAATTAATGCTGAGGCACGCCGCCGGTCAGAAGAACTGCAGGCAATGCGTGAACATCTTGAGGCCACCTATGCAAAATCGGTTGACCTAGTGATGCTCACTAATGTGGTCAACGGCCTTTCCAATTCGCTCAACATCCTCGACAAAAAAGTGGACGAGAACGATGAACGTCTCGACCAAAAGCTCCGTCAAACGAGAACCGCGCTCAATTCCAAGATAGAAGCGGTGAAAGCCGATGTCTCTTCGCTGCGTGGGGAATTTGTGACGCATGTGAACGAATACAAAGACAAGGTCAAAGAACTTTCCGAAGAAACCAAGAAAGCAGCGCGCGACGTGCGCAGAGAGCTGCTCGTGAGCCAGGCATTCAATCAATCTAAACTTGAGGAAAGTATCGGCAGGCTCAATACCAAGCTCACAAACACAGAATATTTTGCGCGAGAAACACGCGACTCTCTTGCAGTAAAGATAGTTGAACTGGAGCGCCGCGACAGCGAACTGAACGACGACATACGATCTGCGCGTAAAGATGCCACTGCAGAACTCAACAAAGCCATTGCGGCAGAGCAAAAAGAGAGAATGTTGATTGCCAACGATCTGAAGAGTCTTCAACAGGAGGTCGAGCGCGTGAGTGCAGTGGCCTCTCAGGCATTGAACATGTCGATGGCCAATGAGCAGGCGATTGCTGGAGTGAGCGCAGATCTGAAGAAGCTCGACGAAAGGACTCAAAGTATGCTCTCGAGTCTCAAGAATCAAATGGAAGAGGATCTGGCCAAGGTTCGAGCCGATGCCACCGCTGTTATGCAGGGTCTGGGCATTGATACTCAGAAACAGTTCACCGCAACGGCATCTCAGCTCGCAGAATCCAAACAGAAGCGCGATGCTCTCCTGATGGAGCTTGGCCGCCTGATTCACAAGGGACTATCTTCCTCATCGAATGCGATTGTGCGAGATACTGCAGCCAAGAAGTCAGAAGAATTTGTGCAGGCGATTGCGAGAACCAATGCACAGAGTGGCAGCGTGAATTTGGGAGTTCCTTGGCATGAAATAGCATCTAGCAAGGTCAATGACCTGCAAAAGGTCTTCGGTATGATTGAGAGCGAATTCTTGCTTTCAATCGACTACGCAGAGGTCTCCGGTGATGACCAAAAAGTGGCCGACCTACATGCAATGAACAAGAGCTTCATTGAAAAAGTGATCAAGCCCAATGTCTGTAGCGATGCTATCATTGGTTATGAATCCAAAATCTCTGACAGCTCGTACGAGGGCATGGTGGGCCACCTTTTTGCGAGCATCGGCGGCAAAGAGTTCTGGGCACATTTAGCGCGCAACTATGTTCAAATGATGCTCTCCGCACCGCGCTCTGGAGATCCAGAATTCGACAAGATTTTCTTGGGACAAAAAGCCCTCACCGATGGTCAGAGCTTTCAATCTGCACTCGCCGTTTCTGCTGTTCCAAGCTTGAGTATCGGCAGCGCCTACGACGAAGCGACGCGCCCCGAACTCAAATGCCGCAACGCCGTCAACGACTGGGCAAAAGACGTGCTTTTTGGCAGCAGCGATATGAGCGCTCGCCTGCGCAAGAACCTCGCCGACCGCCTTACTCTGAAAAAAGTGATCGACGACCGGCGTCTTGATGTAGCCTATGCTGCACTCAGAGAGCCCGCAGAGGCGATCGAAAATAGAGCTGCAGATTATCTCAAACCAGCGTTCAGCAATGACATCCAGAAAGCTATGAATTTTGTGCGTTCCGGCGACTCCTCGCAGTCGGCATTCACAGTGGGCGCTGCTCAGGTATTCCGAGAGCTGATTCAAGTGAATGGGCAGATTCAAGCTGTGGAAAGTAACTACCGGCACCTCTCTGGCGTGGCCGAAACCGCGAATAAGGAAAGTGCAACCATCACTTCGCAGCTCAACAGCCTGCGTGAGAAAATCAACCAATTCGAAACGGTGCAGAACAAGGTCAAGGATCTGGAAGGAAAAGTTGGCAAGATCGGCAATGCCGTCGGTATGAACTTTGGTATGATTGCTGCGATGGCAGCCCGGCTTGGTTACACGGATTTGGTCGACAAAGCCAAGGCAGAAGTTGCGAAACTCGAGGCGGCCGAACTCACCAAAGCTGACCCAGCACTCTTCTTGCCGAAGGGCTGCAAGGCAACCTCACACTTCTTCAACTACGCCAACGAGGCACAACCTCTACAGCGTTGCGACTCGGGTGTGAGCACAGGCAACGGTAACATGGGTGACAATGGCCAATGCCGCACCACGAAAACAATTACGACCACCACCAACACCAATACGAACACGCACACTCAAACAATTAACGAAACGACCAACTTTGCCACATACGGCCAGGTTCACTGGCTCAACACCCGCGGCCGTTATTGGGATGGCAGTAAATATTGGTCGTGGTGGCGCGGCGGTTCGAGCTGGCAGTTCCTCGGATATACGAGCAGCACCAACACGAGTGTTCAACGCACGGTGACCTCAACGACCTCCACCAGCGTAGATACAACAATGAATGAGGGCTTTGTGGGTGTGCTACGCGCGCCTTGGTTGAGCCCACTTGATGCCACAGCTCAGGCAATTTTGCGGCGTCCTGCAGGCGCCCCCTTCCCGGCCGACCGCAAAACCATGATTGGTCTGCGCATCTTTGGCAACGCGGTGAAGTGGAAGATCGAAGACATTGAATCAGGACGCAATATTATCGTGAACGCGGAGGATTTCCGTGTGGCCGATACGGCCAATGGCCTGGTTTACGAAATTCCGGCATCGATGTTCCTTGCGAAAACAAATGGTCAAGCAGGCTTCACTGAAACCGCAAAAATCACAGCGATGATTGATGACACAACGCCCGACAAACAAGGTGGCCAGAATGCACCAACCTGCCTGCACAGCATGAACGGCGGCACACACAACGTAAATCGATACACCTCGAGCAGCACAAATACGAGCGGAGTGTCTTATTCCACAAATTGGAGTTCGTATTACAACTATGGTTACCAAGGTGTGCAATGGTACACGAGCCCAATTGTTCTCGACCTGACCGGCAAGGGCAGCATTTCCACGGTTGCACCGCAACTCAGCAAAGCCATGTTTGACCTCGAGGGCTCAGGCAAAAAGAGCAAGGTGGGCTGGATCGAAAACGGCTCCGGACTGCTAGCGCTCGACTTGAACAACAATGGCAAGATTGATTCAGGCCGTGAACTTTTCGGCGACGCAACACTTCTGAAAAATGGTGGCAAAGCCAGCAACGGATATCTGGCTCTTGCTCAGCACGACTATAACAACGACGGAGTCATCGACAAGAAAGATAAGATTTACAGCAAGCTTTTGGTTTGGGTTGATGCGAACGGAGATGCCATCACTCAGAAGGGAGAGCTCAAGCCACTGCAAGCTCTCGGCATAACCGGCATCGGCGTAAGCTATGAAGACACACACGCAGACGAGCGTATCCACCACAACGACAAGCTTGCTCGCAACCTTGTTCTCTTCAAGGGTAAGTTCTTTGGCTCGATGTGCCCTAGCGGCGGTTGTCGCAGTTACGATGTCTACTTCGGCTACGACACGCTCGCAAAACCGGTTGCCTTAAAATGAGATCACTCCTGATTCGGACAGGGAAGTCCGCACTAGGAGCTCTGACTCTGGCCTTCCTCTGCTCTTGTGGCAACCGAACACGCGAAATCCCTCTGCGAGGAAGTTTTCTTGTAGAGGGTTCTCTCGTTCCGCCCGAAAACAGTCCTCAGCTTTTCAAGCAGTCGCAATTTACTTTCAATTGGATAGACCGCAACGGTCAGAGACAACCCATTACAGATTTAGTCTTCGACACCAATACGGGTAAATTTTCTTTTGAGTTCAAACGCGAAAATCTGATCCGCAGACTCGGTACATCCGCGCCTGAGATCAATGCTCTCATGGGTGCTGTGAGGCCACTGGAACGACTCTCGACACTGGGCTACGAACAGAACGAAACCGGATACATTCGACTTGAGGCTCACACAGATGTGGGAAAGAATAGTTCAGGAGAAATTCTTTACTACAACCAACGTGTTGCTGGCCTACCGATGACAGCAAGCTTCAGCACAAGCAAAAATTTGAATATCGGGAGCGGAAGCCTTGCCAACAGCAAGGTAGGTTCTCTGAAAGTGAAAGTCGT
>JBILKM010000107.1:0-4266 GCA_044376695.1 Silvanigrellaceae bacterium | reverse complement strand
TCCAACGCAGTGCACGTAGCTTGAAGACAAGATCCATCACCATGACCAGTGCCGTCCAGAGCACCAACCAAAAACCAACGGTCGACCGCACATCGAATTGTTTGTGCCAGGCCAGAACTGCCGTCAGAACGGTTGCCCAGAGGGCTGGAAACAACAATCCAGAAACCGGATCTTCGATTTTGCCGTTACGCCAGCGCATAAGATTGCCGACTCCGAGAAGAGCCACCAAGCCGACACCAATCCAAGGTGCAAATGCATTGAAGAATGGCTGCTGAATGGAGATCTTCACACCACGCACAGCCTCGACAATGAGTGGCAGGAGTGTACCGATGCACACAAGCGCAAGAAGGAAGAGCAAAAAGAAATTTGTAAAGAGGAGCGCACTCTCCTTGGAGACCACCCAGGTCTGAGCTTGTGCGGCACCTTGAAGAAGATGCCCCCGCAGGCCAACGAGCACGAGCAGAATGGTTGTCCAAACGACGATGTAAATGAGATACGCGGGGCCGATGTTACTCTCAGCAAACGAATGGACACTGCTAATAACACCTGAACGGGTGATGAACGTTCCGAGGAACGTGAGGATGAATCCTAATCCAGCCAAAACGCAGGCAAGACGAGGCAATCGATTGGTTTTGTCCAGAATCAACAAAGTGTGCAACAAAGCAGTGGCAGCTAACCAGGGCATGAACGAGCTATTCTCAACCGGATCCCACGCCCAATAACCTGCCCAGCCCAATTCCACGTATGCCCATTTGCCACCCAAAAAGATTCCCACTGAGAGAATCGCCCAACCTGCGAGTGTCCAACGACGTACCGACACTAGCCAGTCGGACGTGAAGGAGCCCCGCAGAAGCGCAGCAACTGAATAACCAAAGGGAACAATGAGGGAACAATAACCTGCGAACAAACTCGGTGGGTGAGCGGCCATATAGGGATTCTGCAACAAGGCATTCATCCCTTGTCCGAGATCTTGGAGCGGAAAAAGCCGTGTAAGTGGAGCGGATGCCCAAACCAGCAGCAGGGTCATAAATGTCAGACTGAACCCATAACAGACCAGCAAGCCAGGAAGGAGTGGTTCATTTTTTTCGCGCATGGTGAGCAGAGAGAGCGACACCACAATCGACATGATGAGAGTCCAGAGCAAATGGCTCCCTTCCAACGAACTCCAAAATGATGTGATGAGATACAACGGAGGCATGTCTGCAGCCGAGTTGCGAAACACATAACTCACAGAAAAATCGTTCGTGAGCAACGACATCCAAAGAATTGCCGACGCAATGCTAACGCACAGATTCACGGCTATCAGTGCATTACGGCTGCTATAAATAATTCCCCTATGTGGCCTAAAAAAAGAGAGTCCGCCCATGACCGTTGCGTACAGGGACAGGCACAGAGACAACACGAGAGCATAAAACCCGAATTCAACCATGCTTGGAAAGTCCTCACCACTTTACGACTGGGGGCAGAGACGCAAAAATAGCCTCGATGTTGCCACCGGACATCAATCCGAATCGCGTTCCTCTATCATGTACCAAATTGAATTCTGCATAACGGCCGCGCCAATGCAATTGCTTATCCTTCAATTGTTCAGAAAATGGCGTGCCGACGCGACGCTTCAGAATCTCACCATATGAATGTGCAAGGGCTTGTCCAACATTAAGCAGTAGGCCGAGGTCATCGGGACGCTCAACGTTGAGGTAGTCGAAGAACACCCCTCCGACGCCGCGGGTTTCACCGCGGTGGGGAATGAAAAAATATTCATCGCACCACGCCTTAAACCGGGGATAATCGCCCAATCGATGCGTATCGCACGCATTTTTGAATGCATCATGAAAGAAAGAGGTGTCTTCCTGGTAACGCTCCATGGGCGTGAGATCGCCACCGCCGCCCATCCAAAACAGACTTCCCTCGCCCTCACCCACCTTAAGGATACGAACGTTCATGTGGGCAATCGGAGCTTCGGGATTAAAGGTATGAGAGATAAGCGAGACCCCAGCAGCAAGATAAGGCTTGCCCGAGTATTCTCGCTCAATGGACGGATAGGAGGGGCCCCAAACCACGCTCATGTTCACAGCTGATTTTTCGAGCACAGGGCCACGCACAACGCTCATGACTCCACCGCCCTGCGCCTGGCCACCATCGAGCGGTTTGCTCCAGGACTTGATATTCCACTCACCCTCGGGATCGATGGTCTTGAACATTTCGCGGTTGAGATCGCGCACAAACGCAAGCAAACGAAGTTCGCTCTCCTGCAATCGCCCAGAGTCCAGGACAGGCGCTGCGATCTGAGCGATTGGGTCAGAAGGGTCGAACTTATACTGGCTCGCCGCCTCATAGTTCAGATGCGGAAATTTGCCTGTAAAAGAATCAAAGCGGCGAGCCACATTTTCAGCGACAGCCAATGAGCGCTCACGAGAGACAGCAGCCATAACTCTCCCCTTTCGGGCGAGAGTTTAAACATATCCAGTGCAAATGACTATGGCTGCATCAAATTACAGGCCAGCTCTGGATCGCGATCAAAAAAACCGCACTTCGCCCTCAAGGGACTGCCGGTGGCGGAAACGCCCCGCATCAAACGAGTACATACGGGGCGGCCGATAGGCCATGCCACGCGGTCTGTGCGGCGACTCAACCAGGATATCGAGCGCCTCAATCTTCTTGCGAAAGTTACGCACATCCATCGGCCGGTTGAGTATAGCCTCGAACACTCTCTGCAATTCACTCAACGAAAATTCATGCGCAAGAAAGTCAAACGCAACAGTATCGAAGCGTGCCTTTCGCCTCAACTCTGCCAATGCCGCATCTGCGAGAGCTCGAGAATGCTCATCGAGCTGACTCATTTGGTCGTGGAATTCCAAAAAACGGTACTGGTCAAGGCCGCTAGTGGCCACAAACTCTAAGTCATTTGGCGAGGCCGCCGTGAAAAAGCAGATCTCAATTTGTTTAGCCTTCTCACCCAGTCGGCTTTCGCTCTTCTCGAATGCACCAACTTGAAACATCTGATTCAGTTCTAGCGGCAATCGTGAACGTATCACCTGACGAGCCACAGCTTTGAGTTCATCGTCTTGGCTAAAAGGCAAACTCGGAAGATGAAAATGCTCAATCTCGTCGTTGTCACGCACGCACAGAATGCGCAGCTTGGAACCATCGAATGTGAACACAACTGTCGTGACGACAAGTCCAGGAAAACCGGAAACCCTCTGCTCACTGGTCACCATTCCACGTGGAGAGACAACTTCTGTTCGAATTCCCATGGCCCAACCTCACTTTCGAGTTGACTTCCAGTTCAGGTCCACAGGTCGAGCTTATGTGCACAGAAAGCAATGCTCAAGTTGACGAGCAACAAAAAGGTAACAAGCCGACAGGAAGCCGCTTGTTACCTTATAGGGCGAACGACAATTTCACTGACGCAACATCACCAGATTGTAATAGACAAGGTCAATCTTCATGGTGAGGCAGATATTTCCAAAACCTTTTGCCAGACATTCATTTGTAAATTGTGGATCAAAAGGTCCAAGCACCAGATTGTCTTCTACACATCCATGCACGTCCGGGTTCCAGACTGAACCGAGAGGACACACTTCGGTTCCGCGCAGCGCAATGTAGAGTTCATTACTCCACAATGGCTCGTGACATCCAAAAGCACCTCTCGTTGCGCAAGCCGAGTGCATGGCAGCCGTGACAGGAGCAAAAGCCCTGACTCCATCACTGCAGAAACGAAAGCCACGCTCCATAAGCAAAGTGCCTACCGGACAATTGGTCGCAGCAAACAGCGGCAAGCCTGGCTGAGTTGGAGTCACGCCTCCCGGAAGGACTGGTGCATCTCCCGGAACAGGCGGAAGTGAGGGAACTGGGCCTGGCGATGGAACGGGTGGAGCAGTCGGAACAGGGATAGGCTGAGTCAGAACAGGAGCAATCGGCTGCGATGTTGCAGGCAACGGAGTGCTCACCGGAGAGGGTGTAGCAACCGGCGTTGCCGTCACGACAGGAACAGGATCGCTCGAAACCCCGCGTACAGAGCTTTCGTAGATAGATTCAATGCTGCCGTAGTAGCCACGGAAATCCGCACGCTCCTGAACCCAGAGAAAATCAGGCCGCTCTTCTGAAATCCAACTTCCACCAACAATACGACCGAGTTCATCCAATTCAAGCACGTATTGAAAGATCATTCTCTCTGATGCAACCGTGCGGCTGTCGCCGAGCGGGAGAACATTGGGCGTATCTACCTCAACAACAAAATCAACAAGCGTCTCAACAACAACTTCT
>JBILKM010000030.1:0-36146 GCA_044376695.1 Silvanigrellaceae bacterium | reverse complement strand
CTCATCCAACGGGATGCAGCCCCAAACTCACTCAGTGCATCCTCTACGGAACGAAGATGACAACGACCGTCTTTCTGCCGAAGAAGCAAGGGAAAAAGTGCTGCGCAAAGGACACGAATTTGGGGATCGGTTATGGTTATAAGAAAACGATTTAATACGTTTCCAAATGGAACGGTCTGGAAAAAAAGAGCGTTTGCCAAAAGCGAAAAACCAGAATTTGGAATTTTCTCAAAAGCACGGGTAACAGACTTTAAACGAGGCTCCCCACATGCGGTGCGGAAACCAACCTCCGCTATGGCATTTTCCACACTCATCCAATCCGGCTTACGTGGGATAGAAAATAAGCTCAACATGATCGCAAACCTCCGGTGAGCTCACGCACCTCACTCAAACCCCGAGAGCCATCAGAATCGCGACACAAAGAAACGACTACATCAATGCATGAAAAGATCATGCGCCGAACGACTTCATTTCCCAGGGAAGGATGGCCCTGCAGAACAAGTGTCTGGAATCTGTCAATTGCATCCTCGACAGAGGATGCATGCAAGGTACACAACGTTCCGCGGTGCCCGGTATGGAGCGCCTGCAAAAGAGCGAAAGCTTCAGCACCACGACATTCTCCCACAACAATACGGTCGGGCCGCATACGCAAAGACTCGCGGACAAGTGCGGAAAGATCCACAGAAGGTGCCTGTTCCACGCCTCGTTCTGAGGTCTGGAGATAGACCACATGAGGCCTTGAGATCCTGAGCTCGGGTGTATCCTCAAGCACCAAAATACGTTCAGAACCTTTGCTCTGTTCCAATAGAAATCTCAGGAGCGTGGTTTTTCCGGAGCCGGTTGGACCAACGATGAGAATGTTCTTTCGCATGTCGAAAGCATGAAGCAGACGCCTCAAATCTTCCTTCTCTTTGAGGACGAAATCTTGCTCTGCTAGGCCACCTAAAGCTGCTTTATGACTGCGGATAGTTACATAAGCACGGGAACGTGCGATGGGCGGAAAAGAGACATGAACCCGTGCACCACACCGCAGAACAAAATCAGAAAAGTGATTCACAGTGTACAACTCGGCGTGTGCTTGTGAACTCTGATAGAGCAACCAACGCTCGAAGGCATCCCAAGAACAAAAGGGAAGCGAGCACGCACTCCAGGTTCCATGTCTCTCGACCCAAAGAAGGTCATCGCCATTCGAGACAACCTCGGAGATCTGAGGATCAGACAACAGCGAACTCAAAGGCCCTTCGAGGAAGACATCCGCAAAAAGAGCAAGGGACTTTTCGGCACAACCCTGAACGTCCCCATCAAAAATTGCCGACACTCTGGTAGCCAAATCGGCTAATCGAGCGAGTTCAACTGGAGGAGCAAGCCAACGTGAATCGAAGTGGGAGAGCACTTTCTCCTTCAAACTGTCATAACCAGGATCCTGAAAGACATGCCCAAAGAACGCTTGAAATCCGAGCACATACTCCCGAGCACAAGCAGGCTCATCACGCACGATACGCACACAGAGATTCCTAGCTCTGACCTTGCAGAGCACCAATTTAAATCCGAATGTGACACTTTGACCGACCCGCAGTCCAATAAAATCTGCAAATCTGGACACCTGGACATTTTCATCGGGAGCAATGAAATCGCAGAAAATGTCGCACAGTTTTGAGGCACCCACTGAAAGCCACTTCCCCTCCGCCACATCCGACAATGGAATGCACAAAGGCTTGCGATGCTGATCCGAAATGGTGAATTCAGCGTGTTCCACGTTTGGACTCCGGCGAAACCTCCCGCTCACTCACTTGCATGCCATCGACTTCACGAGCTGCCTTACCCGCATCATCAGCCTGCCCCTGCGACTGCTTCTCAAGGGTAGAAATCTCGCTTGCTGATTTTCCAGAGATAGCCGCACCCAAAGATGCAATTTTTGATTTTAAAGTAGCTCCGAACAATGCAGTCACTGTGATGGATGCAACCGCGACAACACTCAAGAGAATCGCATATTCTGTGAGACTCTGACCTTTTTGATTCTTCATACGCAACATTAGAACCTCCTAAAAAACACATACCCGTGCAATTTCGAAGATCCATTGGCCATGCAAACAGCCGAATAATTTTTATTCAATTCGATCGGAATCTGGTCAATGAACAGAATCATCTTTCGGAACTATGCAGATCCTTCTATTCATTTGCGCTCAGCCGAGGACACAAATGCAATCGAAGTTCAATAAAATTTTTCCAAACGATGACCGTATATTCCATCTCCATTTTCCGGAGAGTATCCGAGAGCGTCTGCAGGGAATTCACTGCTGCAAATGGTCAAGCAAATACAATGCAATTTTATACCGTCCCCCCTGTCTTCTGCACTCTTTCGGCCTACAGGATAGTATTTTTCTGGTTCAACTATCAGAAAGTTTTATTGCACAGGAAAAACCAAAAATTCTTGAACCAAATTCGATCGCGTTCTGCGCCGCTGCATCAGGATGGATTGCAGAGCTCCCTGCAGAAATCGCAACCCCTTATGGGGAGTGCACGCCCGATTTCGACTACAGCAATACTCCAAGAACCATAAATAGAATCCGAACTTATAAAATGAAGTATCCTGTCAGATATTTTTTATATTTATTTCTCATCATACTCTCTGTCCTTTTCGTATCTCTGGGATTTGCAAACGAGAAATCTGTTCAAGTTAAAATTCAAGTCGGTGAGAGCAAAGAGGTCGATCTCAAAGGCCCTCCAAAAAATCTTGATATCTCTCATTCGGATGTCATCGATGTCCAACGAGTCGGAACATCAAACCGCATCCTTATCACCGCACTGCGCTCTGGAACCTCAGCTTTGGTTGCACACTTTCCCGATGGTAGCTCCAGGAGCTGGGCTTTCCAGGTCGGTTTGACCGCATCATTACCAGCTACGCTCGCAACACTCTCGTCTGCCTCTCTCATGCGAACTGCACGCGAGCTGCAACGACGCAGTGGTCTCGAGGTGACCGTCGACAACGGACGCGTCGCACTGTTCGGAACAGCTCAGAACGAAGCTCAGATGCGTGGAATTCTTGAAATTTGCCTCGAGCGCGAAGAGTGCTTACCGCGCTATACAGTCACAGATGCTGCGGGGAGGTCGCTCCTGCTATTTCTGAGAAGCCATCTCAACTCACTCGGCATCAACAATGTGATGCTCGATTTTAGTCTGAGTGGCGTCATTTTCTCAGGGTTCGTCACCTCAGAAGATCAATTGAAGCTACTGGAAAGAATTGCACAGTCGGTTTGCCCGCGCGCGAGTTTTAAGATCGACGTGGAGAAGGGAAGTCTGCCTTTGGTACAAAGCCAGCTCTCCTTTTACCGCATCAGTCAAACAGGCCTGTCGGCTTTGGGGGTTTCGACTTCTGCACCCGCAACATCATACCCTGAGTCTGCTCTGACAAAAGTGTCTACTCCAAACATTTCGGCAAAATTGCGAGGTGGTCCGGTTCTGAATTTTTCTTTGCCAGAGCTTCTTTTAAAGGCGCACACACAGCGTGGGATCATCCAACAGATTGCACAGCCAGCGATCGTTGTAGCAAGCGGTAGTCGCGGGGAAATCCTTTCTGGCGGTGAGCTGCTTTTTCAAAGCGGGGGACAGCACCAAAAGTTTTTTTCACAAAACTATGGAATCTCTGTGGTTCTTCAGCCGCGTGTGGTCAGCCCGAACAAAATTGTTCAACGCATAGAGCTGAAAATTACTCACCCACAATCCGATCCAACACAAAACGCGATCTCTGCCCTAAGCTCGAGTGTTCTAAACACAGAGGTGAGTAGCCAGGTTAATGAACTCTTACTGCTGACACGCATTAGCCAAAAAGCGAACGGAAAGTCCACGATGAAGATTCCTATCTTGGGACATATCCCGATTCTCGGAGAACTTTTTAAGTCAAGGGAACTTTCGGGCGAGGATGCTGAACTCTGGATTACCCTGAAAAGCGATCTCGTTGTCCCAGAACCTCCCACTTTGGAATCCGAGATCAGGAACAAAGAGACCAGCACTGAGCCTCATTGGCTCGACTGAAAATATCGGATTCAAAAGTTTTAAAAAACGATCGAGAAAATGGAGTTCTCTTGAAGAGACCTAAAGTTGATACAAATAGACTTTTTATTCAGCGCCCATACAAAAGGATTGCAGACCTTCCCTGCTCTCTCGAATCGGGTGAGTGTGTCGAGTCCGATGGACAGTGGGTGAAAATAACCACTAAAGGCTCTCAAAAGTTTTATCCTGCGAACCAATACTTCAGAATCTCAAAACACACATGTTACGTCGGTATCAAGCTGCCGTTTATTTTTCGAAATTGCAAAACTCTCATACTGACCTCTTTGGTGGTGGTAACGATTGTCCTCTGTCCGGTGAATCCTGATTTTTCTGGGAGCTCGGGGTCAGCCTCCTCATACGTGCCCACGTCACCTGAGTCTCGCACGGAGCTTGGTCCAAAGATCCATGCAACAGGCAATCCTCAATTCGAGGCAACACGCATTCCTGAATTGGCAGCTTCACCGAGTGTCTCCCGAACCGCCGGGTCAAAGGCACCAACAGACTCCCGCAGGAGAGGCGAGTCAGAGCTCGATCCTATGCGATGCTCTCCGATCCCCATGCAGCGCATGCAGTCTCCCTTGCCGGAGCCCAGACCAGCGTCTGAACCACCCTTGCGGAGGTGGTATGTCTGTCGGTGAGTTCGTACTGGTTGCAAGTGCATCTGTGCCTGTAATCTTTGCCTCGCACGAGTGTATACGTTTGTACTCATTCCATCGCGCTGCCGAGGTTCTCCTGCTGCAGCACCTTGCAAAGGCAGCACTTTCATCACTTGCTCATATTGAAAAGGACACTTTTCGACCTTCCGTCGGTCAAGAGAATTCTATAGAGCGCGATCTCAAAACGCATTTCAATCGGTTGAGTCAGGTACCTGTCCTGGAGTGGCAGTGGTCTTCTCAAGCAGAAGTTAGCTCGTTCCGTTCACTTTTAAGCGTAAGGGTCTCTGTCTTAGGCCCCTCGCGCATCGAACCTCTTCAACCCGTGCAGGCCCAGGTCACTCTTTGTGTGCGGAGCTGGCTGGAACCTCTGCTGCGGATCACTCGCGATGGTCGCTCATGCGTTGGCGAATACCTCCCGGAAAGCGAAAGGAGTCACGCTACTGGGCGCGGCATCGCACTCAAGCTCTCGGCAACGCGGGTCGTGCCCATGAATGTCCACGTCTTCCACTACGGAGTCTATCGACATGAACAGCTTCCTCGGTCCGAAAAATAAACCGTGCGCCGAAGTGCACAAAAGCCGGAACCAGCAGATGGGTTCCATTCTTCCTCTCATGGCACTGCTGGTTGCACTGCTCGCGGCACTCTTAATCGGCCTAACTCGTTTGACGCACGCCTCATCCCAAGAAAATGTGGCTGGGGAATCAGTTCTGCATAGCCACGTGCAGACACTCTTCACTGAGGCTGTCCACTTCAACGCGCTGGCGAACAACAATCTTCTCATCGCAGACCATGCAAAAGAGCTCTTAGAGACTCTGGAACTCTTAATATCCTGGGGATTCAATCTCGCAGCCACAACACCCCTGTGGGAGCAGAGGCTTCCAATTCCAGAAAAATACGATCTATTTCGAAAAATCGATCTTGCTATATTTCCGATCCTACGCCGATTGGATGAGCTCTCAAGCCTGCAGCTCCGGCACAAATCGAGCTTGAAATTCGCAACACCAGGTACAGTCGTTCACCTTAATCTCCTGCAAAGCATGTGCAGCCTGGGTTGCCTCGGAAAAACACCAGACCGTAGTGCATCCGCAGAGTGCAACCGTATTTCCTCTCTCCCCAACGATTGCCACCTCAAGGTCAGAGCTCAGGCATCGGGTTCTCATCAACAAAAACACCTCTCACTCCGAACCCTCCTGAACCACACAGTCTCGCAAAAGGGAGGATTCATGCTCTTCGAGGTAAAGCAAATTCTGGAACGTCAGCCACCTGAGATTCCCAGAGCACTTCAGAGCAAGACCTCACCTTCTTGGAAGGCGCGTGTCGGAATTGTTCACCCGAGTCTCTGCAGACACACACGCAAGACATTTCAACTTCCCTGCCCTTCACCTGCAAGCACTCGCGCATCTGGCTCTGCCCGACCACTTCCTTTTGCACTTGCATTTGAGCCTCATTGGAGTGTCGCCATTGAGTTCTGAACCACCAAACAGCCCTCCCAAAAGCAAAATAAGATCACAACAAAGTGGCTTTGCGCTTGCAGAAATGGCCCTGACACTGCCGCTGTTCGTGGTTATCGCCGCGGGTGCCTTGAATCTCTCCCGGCAATTTCATCTCGGATTGACGCTTGATACTCGTAGGCTCAACACAGCCCTCAGCGACGAACAAATGCCGGCATCCTTGCGCCAAACATCGCATTGGCCAAGCAGTATCCGGACAGTTCGCGAGACACCCGCCGTCCTTCAGAAAAATGCGCCAGGAATTTTCCATTCCGCCCTGAAAGCCTGGCTCTGCCTCCCTCCTCCGATTCCCGCAGGAGGGGCTTTCAGCCCAGCGCAAAGCATCGACCCGACGTTCCTGCTCACGAACCTCGAAGAGACTCGCAATCGAGCACTCAGTTCCCAGCGTGCTGCCTGCCTGTTCGAGGCGAGTGTCCGCAGCGGCCCTCAGGCCTCCGCAGCTGTGTTGTTCTCGATACTTGCCCTCCCCAGCGAAAACGCTCGTCGCCAGAGCATTTTATCGTTCTGTCCGCTGAGTGGCCGCATCGGCGAACTCGCGCGACAACGCGTCGTTGTAGAAGGCCTAGCGATTCAGGTTTCTTCCATGATTCCGGAAAGAAAGAAGCCTGCTGCGCGCTACGATGTATGCGATTGAGGACAAAAGACCTGAGCCAGCTTGACATGCCAATCGTGCCTATATTAGACCCCTCAGCACGTTGGCGCTTTAGCTCAGTCGGTAGAGCAGTAGATTGAAAATCTACGTGTCCCCAGTTCGATTCTGGGAGGCGCCACCACTTCTTTGCCTCACTCCTCGCCTCTGTAGCTCAGCTGGTAGAGCATCGCATTCGTAATGCGAGGGTCGCAGGTTCAAATCCTGTCGGAGGCTCCAGTTACAAGCAGTGCCCAACCTAATTTCACCGCTTCTCAGAATCCCCTTCAATATCTGTATGCACAAGCGCAACAAATGAGATCACGCCATACCCAATGGCTGGAAATCTTCGGCGCGCCTATCAATGCTGATTTTTGATTCCTCAAAATACTTACTAAATTTAACCCTAATATCGCCGCTTTTTAAAAAGCAATCTGCTGTGTGGAGTTCCCTTTTCAAAATTCGAACAGGGAAGCAATTCACCCGCTGTATTGGCCCGGTTGAGCTAAAATCTTAGACATAGATGTGGAGTGCGGAACGCACTCTGTCGGGGCGTTTTTAATGTTCAAAGCGTTTTCGCAGTGGCGATGGTTGCTCTTTGTTGTGTTCGCGCTGTTCATTCAGCCCACACACGGCAATGCATTTCCTGCGCTCACACTCGATAATGTGCTTCCCGATCGGAGCGTCAGTGACTTTGCTTTTAGCCATGTGTCTTATGGCAACCACTTTGAGCATCTGACACTGGCAAAGCTAGGCGAGTTGGAGTTTGTCTCTGCACGTGAACGTCTGCCCAATTTTGGCTACGACCGTGGTCAGCTTGTCGCTCGCTTTGAAATAACTAATCTCAGCTCGGAAACCGATTGGATTCTCCGTCTCGGCAATCCGCATCTCAAAAACCTACGTCTTTACCGTGAGCACCAAGGGCGCCTCGAGGAGATCGTTCAAACAGGAATTGACGAGCCTTTTATATCGCGTCCCATTGCCTTTCGCGATTTCTGGTTGCCAGTGAAACTGGACTTTCGGGAAAAGCAGATCTTCTACATCCTGACAGAATCATCACAGTGGCTCGGACTTGTTCCTCATCTGAGTACAACTGCCATTGCCCAAGATATCAAGTATCGCGAATGGGCACTGCAGCTTCTTGGGTTTGGTGGTATCGCCTTTATCCTGCTTTATAACCTTTTTATCTTTTTCGTGACACGCGATCGTGTCTATCTTTACTACGTGCTCGCCAGTATCGCCATTAATATTGTAGTTATTCCTGGATGTGCTGGACTACTTTCCTATATTTTTCCCTACACGCCGATTCTGGCACAGGATATTTGGTATGCGGCTGCTGCAGGATGGATTGGCCTGACCGCCCTGTTTGCACGCGGTTTTTTGCTGAAGAATACGGACGCAGTTGTTGAAAAAAAGATTCTCACCTACTCGGCATATATTTCTTCTGTACTTTCGATTTTGCCATTTTTTATGGGCCCGAATTTCTACATTGCACTTGTCTTCAATGTTCTCTCTGGCTTGTTTCAATTCGTCATATTCACAATCGCATGGCGTTCAGCAGTACTCCGGCGATATGCACCGGCTTATATTTTTCTTGCGGCGTGGGGATTGCCGATTATCATCGCGATGATTTTTGTTGGTGCCACTCAGGGATTTTATCCCGTCTCAGATAAAATACTCTATGCGATGATCTTTTCATCTGTTTGGGAGGTCGTCTGCATGGCGACCGCGTTGGGCTATCGCATCGTGATTTTGCAAAAGGAGAAGGAGAGAACTCAGGTACAGCTGATGGAAAAGGCAAAGCTAGAAGGAGAGCTCGAGGCTGCACGCGTTGTTCAAGAACAGTTGCTGCCCTTGCCGCAAACGATACCTGGGATTGAATACCGCGCATTTTTTCAGCCTGCGGACACAGCGGGTGGCGACTGGTATGGATACGTCTATCAAGAGGAACAAAAGCGAATCACCTTCTATATCGGCGACATCACGGGCCATGGAATCACATCGGCTGTTTTAACTGGCGTCGTGTGCGGTGCGGTTTACTCTTCGGAGACAAGATCTCGTCAGTTGTCACATCTGGCGACCCCGGTGCAGCAGCTTCAATTGGCTGCAGAGACTCTGGATTCTATTCTGTTATCAACAGCAGGACGCACTGGACGTCTGATGACGATGTGTTTTCTCAGTATAGACCTGCAGACAGGTGAAGCTTGCGCGCTCAATGCAGGACACACGTGGCCCATTTTGGCGCGCCGCGAGGGTGAGCGTGTGGTGTGTGAAAAGATTCCGGGCGGTGGTTCTTTGCTGGGTTCAGGTAAACACAGTTTTGGGGTTCATGAGTTTCAGATGGGTGCGGGTGATACCTTGCTTCTCTACACAGATGGCCTGACAGAAAATGAGAGCCTCAAAGGCGAGGTGATCAATTTCCGAAGGCTCAGAAGCATTCTCGGGGTTCACCGCCCCCTGCAGGTTCAGATGAATGAATTGGAGTCTGATCTGCAGACGCTCTGGAGTGGTTGTAAATTAGCCGATGATGTGACGTTCCTTGGGATTCGATTCAACGGAGCGGATGAGTCGTTTTTATCTCAGTCATCTGCCAAAAGTGCTCCCTGAGGCGCCTCAAGCTCATGCACGATCGGTTTAAGCTTCACGAGCATCAACAAGCCGGGAATCGCCATCACCGTTGAAACGATAAAGAATGTAGGCCAGCCGATGCTGGTTGCCGCCGCGCCCGCAAGCGGTCCAACCCAAACACGGCCGACAGCCGAAAATGCCGAGAGCAGAGCGTATTGAGTTGCTGTGAACTTTTGGTTGCACAGAGACATGAGCAGCGCCACAAACGCAGCAGTTCCCATTCCCGAGGTGATATTTTCTACACCCACCGCAAAAACCAAGAGACCATCGACCTGTGTTGCCTCTTTCAACGAAACGAGAATCAGGTCGAACGCTGGCAGTTGAAATTCACCCCACGCACCCTTGCCCAAGGTCGCCACAAGCCAGAAACCCATATTCGAAAGCAATTGCAAGATCCCGAAGAGCAGAAGCGATCGGTAAAGCCCAAGCTTGATCATCAATCCGCCACCTACCAACGCACCCAGAATGGTCAACCAGATTCCAATAATCTTGTTGACCACGCCGATCTCTGCCTGTGCGAATCCAACACCTTTGAGTAAAAACGGAGTGAGGAGTGAACCTGCGAAAGCATCGCCCAATTTATAGAGCACGATGAAGACCAGGATGCTAACCGCACTTTTGATTGAGAAATAATTGCGAAGGGCAATGTTGAGAGTTTCGTACTTGACCTTGACTGAAGTGAACCAAGCCAGCGGCAGCGTAAAGAACAACCCCATGAACAAGCCAAGCAAATCTGACCAGGCCTTCAAATGTGTGTTGGGTGCCTCAGGAGAGGCAGGAAAAAGATTACCCAAAAGCTGAGCGCTCCAGGGATTCGCAAGCCGCGTGGTGAATTGATAACCAACCACAACAGCAGCAACCACAGCCAGGAATCCAACAAGATCAGACTTTGCATCCGATTTTTTTCCAGTCGGCTGATATTTAACGGGAGGCAGAAGCAAGAAGGAAAGCACGGCGATGGTCGTCATGATCCCGGCCATGACCAGATAAATATCCGACCAGGTCATGCCGTTGCCCTTCACAGGATCAGCCCAGATTAAGGCAATCCCACCGGAAAGGATCATCGCAACACGATAGCCGAACACATAGATTGCAGAAGCAAAACCACGCTCCTGGTGTTCGAGAACATCGGTACGGTAGGCATCAACAACGATATCCTGAGATGCCGAAAGCACCGCAATGGAGAGTGCTACCAAAGAAAACACATGCGTGTTTTCTGATGGTTTCAGAGTTGAAAGGAGAGCCAATGCAGCTGCAGTGCCGAGTTGAGTGAGTACTAACCAACCTTGCCTCCTCTTAAAAAACGGAGGCTCAAAGCGATCCATGAGGGGCGCCCAAAGAAACTTAAACGTGTACGGAAGGCCGACGAGAGAGAAGAAACCGATGGTGGCGATGTCCACATTATCGGTTGCGAGCCAGGCCTGAAGTGAAGCACCCGTGAGTGCGAGAGGCAGACCACTGGCAAAACCAAGAATGAGGACGATGGTAAAACGCCAATAAGAGTGTTCAAGCCATGCCTTGACCATCGAAATCTCCCTCAAGATTGCTCAGCACATCAAACTGAGAAAATCTTACGCGAACGCAAGGGAGACCACAATCAACGTTCGTCTCTGAACACAAATTGACCTTGTTGACTTTAGATTGACAGCCAGTGGTGGCCGATGTGAGTATCGAAAACGCTGCGCTTTGGGTGAACCTGCGCATGGATATCCCCAGCCCAACGCAAAAAGGAACTCAACCGAATGAACCCATCCTCGCCTGCCAAACCTACGCAAGAACCCCAAAACCAAAACTCGAACATGCTCATCAACATTGCGCTGAACGTTCTTGTCCCATCGGTCATTCTCACCAAGTTCAGCACACCCGAGCGTCTCGGCCCAACTCTCGCGTTCTGGGTTGCGTTGGCGTTTCCCCTTTCGTTTGGACTTTGGGAATTCATCCGCAGCCGCAAAGCAAACTTCTTCTCAGGCTTCGGCCTGCTCAATGTAGGCCTCACCGGAGGACTCGGATTTCTTGCTCTCGATGTTTTCTGGTTTGCGGTCAAAGAGGCTGCTTTTCCGTTTGCACTCGGGTTGGCAGTGCTCATCTCCACCAAAACCAAAATCCCCCTCATTCAAAATCTGCTGCTCAATGAAAGCGTCATCAACATGGGGCGCATCCGGGAACAGCTCGATCAAACGGGTCGCCAAAAGGAATTTGATACGCTCATCCAGCGTTCCACTCTTCTTTTTGCTGTTTCGTTTTTCCTCAGTGCTGTTCTCAATTTTGGGCTGGCACGCTATCTACTTAAGAGCCCCACCGGAACCCCCGAATTCAATGCAGAGCTGGGGCAGATGACTGCGATGAGCTTTCCTGTCATCGCCTTGCCCGTTTTGATTTTCACGGGATTGGTGTTCTGGTACCTGTTCTCGGGAATCAGCAGAATCACCGCGCTTTCAAAAGAGGAAATTCTGGTCAATCAGGGGAAATAGATAAAAGGCCCGAGTTATTGAGCCTTGCGCTCGGGCTTGATGTGTTGCCTCAAGCTCGTCCGCCGAACTTCCGATTGCTCCCGAATTAACCACGGGAGGGATTCATGAAATCCATCTGCAGTGTCGTGATTATTTTGGCCACTGTCGGCTGTGCTGAGACAAAAGTCTCGGGAGGCTCGGGCAACCCTCTCAACCCACTGAGTGGCTCGAATCAAAATGCAAGCAACTCGAGCGGCAAGCCCTATATGAGTGAAATTCTGCGTCGGTACAGTACGCCTGGCAAAGGCTCTGAACCCTACGGGCTGTGGAACTTAACCGAAACCATTACAAGCGAAGATGAATCAGGAACGATTGACATCTTTATGCGCATCACCAAGGATAGCGTTTCAGATATCTCGGCCTGCTTGAACAACGAAACGAAAAAATACGTAATATCAGCGACCACGGCGAATGTCGTACTGAAAGAAAACGGTGACGGTAGCTACAGTTACTCGGTCTCTCGTCCCATTGAAACCATGCGTGACAGCAACGGAATTAAATGCCGCTCATGGCTATTACCTAGAGAAACATTCATAAAGGTAGACGAGCGCGGAATTATGCTCATTAAGCATTCTGGTGACGTTCAATTGAGAGAATGGCAACGCGTAAAATAGCCCACCGAATCAATATGGCTTGTAGCTCTTCTCTTCTGCGTAGGCAGAGCCCATCGCTTTATTGATTTGTGACTTGAGTTGAAAGCGCTTGTCGTTGGTGACGTAAACTGCGCGAGCAAGCGCAATGAACTCTGGGTCGAAGGTTTTTGCACGTTCTTTGTCACGGATGTCATCTTCAATGACCCACAACTCTTCGTTCACAGCTTTGAGTTCACGCACCAACGCATGAGTTACATCGATGGAGTTTTTGCGGCATGTTTCCAGAAGCGCTGAGAGCTCTTTGCGGATATTAACCTGCTTGTTTTGGTCATCGATACGCTCACTCTTGATTTGAAGGATGGTGATTTTATCGAGCAATTCACCGACTGAAACGGGCACCAACACTTCATTTGCACTCACTGTGAACCTCACCTTCGTTTTTGAAGAACGGAAGAAAAAACACTTTCAAACAGACCCGGACTTGGGATCGAGGCTTGCTCGCAGAGATTCAGCCAGGAAATTCAAAGCCAAGACCAGACTCAAAAGAGCTAGCGACGGGAAAATAGCGAGATGCGGTGATTCAAGCAAGTAGGCGCGCGCCTCACTCAGAGCAGCCCCCCAGGAAGGCTGATCATCTCCCAATCCGAGACCCAGAAAACTCAGGCCAGCTTCTGCAAGAATCACTCCGGCTAGGCTGAACGACGCATGCACAAGAAGCGCAGGTGCCGCATGAGGCAACATATGAACAAACATGACCCGAGCAGGAGTGGCGCCCAAGGCTCGAGCCGCCTCCACAAACTCACGTCTGTCTAACGCCCGAAATTCCGAACGCACCAGCTTCGCTGAACCAATCCAACCACCAACAGCAAGTGCGGCAACAACAGTGAAAAAGCCACCCCCCAAAAAAGCTGTAATCGCAATGGGAAGCACCAGGGGCGGAAACGACAGCAGAATATCCATAAAACGAGAAATGATTACATCCAGAAGTCCAGGGCGCGCACCAGCCAGAGCCCCCAACGGAATACCGATCACAAAACTTAAAGCAACCGTGCAAAGACCAACCAACAACGAGACACGTGCACCACTCAGTACCTGAAAAAAAACACTTGTTCCCACCGAGTCATAACCGAACCAACCCGATGCATCCGAAAAGCTCCAGCGCGGCGGCAATCGCGTGCTCGGCAAATCAATCTCGAGCTGCATGAGCGTCGGCAAAAAATAGGAAAGCAAAGCTACTCCACACCAAAACACAAGCACGAAAAGGCTTAACTTGGTGACCTTGTCGCGCATCAGCGCCGATTTTAATTTCGGGAGAAGACTCATGAACTCACCACGCGTGGATCGATCAACCGATGCAAGAAATCCACGAGTGCCGCTGAACACACCTGAACTACAGAAAGCACAACGACACAGCCTGAAACCAAATTGTAGTCGCGCTGTGATACGGCCTCCATCATGAGTGAGCCCAAACCTGGCCAGGTAAACACCTGTTCGGTAATGATTGCACCACCCAATAAACTTCCCATCTGGAGACCAAGCAGTGTGGTTGTGGGCAAGAGAGCATTGCGCAACGCATGTATTCCAAAAACACGCAGCCGCGACAATCCTTTGCTATACGCAGTCCGGATGAAGTCTTGCGACAAAGTCTCTATCAAAGAAGTGCGCAGCATCCGGCCTGTCACTGCAGCAAGTGTGATCCCCAAAACGAACGATGGTAATATGAGCGAATCCCATCCTTTGCTCCCGGTGAGTGGCAAGAGATCGAGCCAAACAGAAAAAATCCACAACAATGCTGTCCCAGTGATAAAGGTTGGTGCAGAGACAAAAAGTAAAGACACAACCGCCAGTAAGCGATCAGTTCGAGTCCCTGCCTTAAGTGCACCAATCATTCCGAAAAACAATGCGCTTGAGATAGATACAGCCAACGCACACACTGCCAATCGAAGAGTTTCCAAAAAGCGCTGTGCAATGAGTGGGGCAGCAGGCTTGCCATCGATCCAGCGCACCCCAAATTCTCCGCGCACCAGACCGTGCAAATAACTTAAATATTGTTCGTGAAGAGGACGGTTGAGTCCATACGCTTCAAGCCAGCGCGCCTTGTCGGACCAGGGTGCATCTGCACCCAAAACGGCATCAGCAGGATTTCCGGGAAGCAATCGTTGCAAAAGAAAAACCAGTGTTACAACGGCAAATATAACGAACATCAACCGCGCCAAGAAAATCAGAATTCCGCGCGACATGAATTCACCTCACCTGCACCTGTGTCAGGGAAGTATAGCGTCCATCGGGAAAGATCCTGAAACCAGAAACCCGTCGCGAGTGCACCGCATGACCCACGCGATGCCACAGAAAAACGTACGGGAGTTCCTTTGCAATGACAGCCTGGGCCTCCTGGTAAAGCCGCTTGCGCTGCTCAGGAGAAGACTCTGACTTCGCCTTATCGAGGAGCTCGTCGAGTTTTGGGTTGCCATAAAACCCTCGATTCGCACCCAGGGGTGGTGTGCGCTTCGAGTGGAATACAAAATGAAGATGATCGCCGTCTTTGTAACCTGTCCAGGGTGCAATCCACGCCTGCACATTGCCGTTGTTGAGGTGCTTCATGAAAGTGTTGAACTCAAGCACTTCAACCTTCACTTTGAGACCCACTTTCTTCAGCTGGCCTGCAATCGCTTTTGCCACTGCAATCCGCTCCCGGTTCAGTGGCACTTTAATATTAAAAGTAGCGCGATGCTTCGGCCCATCAGCTCCGTCTGGATCCTTTAAACCCGCAACATCGAGAAGAAGCGCGGCCTCACGCAGGTTGAAATCTGGACTATTCTTGTCTTCAAAGTGCAGGGCATTGCCAGGCGGAAACATCGAATTAGCCTCCTGCCCCAAACCTTGAAGCGTAAATTTCAAGATCTCAGAACGGTTTATGGCCAATGCGATGGCACGCCGCACCCGCACATCCTGAAATAATTTATTTTTGAAATTGAAGGCGAGAAATGCAGTTGAATCTGCTGTTTTCAGCTGCACCTCAAAATCACCCGAGCGGCGATTTTTAAAATCAACCACTTTATCGGCATCGAGGCTGTTTTGGATGAGGTCAATCTCACCCTTCAACAGCGCCGCATAGCGAGTATTGTTGTCAGTCAGAATCTTAAAAACAATGTTCTCGACCATCGGCATTGTGCCGCCGAAGGGTGCGCCCGTGTATTTGCTATTGCGCTGAATAAGCCATTCATCATCTGCAGCGGTCTTGAGAATAAATGGCCCTGATTCATAGCCCTGGCCCAAAAGGTCGTCTGGTTTTCTTGCCAGTGCCTCTTTGGGAAGGATGCCAATGGTCAGGTTTGAAATGAGCGAAGCATCAGGCTCAGAAAGCGAGAATCGCAATTCGTTTGGCCCCACTTTCTCGATACTCTTAACACGATCAAAAGTTCCCCGCCGTGGGCTTGAGGGCAAATCGGGAGCTCCAAAGCAAACAAACTTGTACATTGCGACCACATCCTCGACATCAATGGCCCGCCCCTGTGCAAACCGGATGCCCTCGCGAATCTTTACGACCAACGTGAGTGGATCTGTGAACTGAATTTTCTCGGCAACGATCTCCTGGGGTTCACCAGCCTCAGAGAAACCAACCAGAGGGAGGTACAACAGGGGCTCGAGGTACTGGCTGTTAGCATCGGTGGCCACAAAGCGCGGATCGACCGAGCGCGGACGGGTATCAAACCCAATCCTGAGCGTCTCTGAGGGTGAGAGCTCCGCCGTCCGAGTCGCCGCGGCAGCTTGGGCATCAGGTGCGTAAATTTGAATCAAAATCTGAATCGCGAGCAGGAGAAGAACCCTCCTGTGCCCGGCAGATGCACCCAACCAGCTGAAATCAGACATGCTATACCCCCAAACCACGCATGAATGAGTGTAGCTCTTCCCGCCAGGGGAATGAATGGACACAGCGTCACAAGCCCCGCGAGAAAACCCCAGACTATCGGGCATCTCCAAATTGGCAGAGGCCGGTTGACGTGGCCCACATGCTTGGTTAGAAGGCTCTTCTTGGTGCAATTTTCTAAGAGGTACTTGAGACATGGCAAGAATTTCCATCCAGGACTGTCTCGACAGAATCCCGAACCGTTTCGCAGTGGTCATGCTCGCAGCTCGCCGTATGCGCCAGCTTCAAAAGGGCAGCGATCCTCTCGTGGAATGTAAGAATAAGGAAGCTGTAACAGCATTGCGCGAGATCGCTGCTGGTGTTGTTGGCATCCATGAAATGGAAAAAATCCCCGGCCTCTCCGAAAACATCGAACGCCAGGCGAAGCGTTACAAAGACTGAGAGGCAAAGCGCCTCTCTGACTTTCACTTCTTCCGAGAAACTCCGCCTATGTATCTCCGAAGCCTGTTTTTGAATCTGGTTGTGCTCCCGGTCTTTTTCGTTGGCTCTGCCCTCGCCGAGATCACTCATTCCGAATCAGAAAAGGCAAAAGCACCTTCGGAGTTCGCTCCCGCACTACGCTGGGGCAAACCATCTCCCGATTCTGAAGCACTCAAAATTGCCACCGCACTCGAGAATGTGTTCAGGAAGCGTTCAACAGACCTCAACCTATCGAAGCGTGAACTGACAAACCTGCTTGAGGAAGGGTTGCCGCGGCAGCTCGGACGACTCTTTCCATTCCGCAAGCCACATGCCGTTCCACCTCATTTATTTTTTGAAAACTTTGCACCCGTTGCTTTTCTTGTGGGCGAACTCAATCCCCGTGTTCCTCCAATTCTTGCAGAAACCAACACCGCCGAATGGCTTGAACTCAAAAGTCTGCAACCCATTCCGCCAGCACGTGAGCTGAACAAGCCACTCTCAACTCGCCAAGGCTTGCGCGCGCTCGCACTCCAAAATCCTTGGTCGGCGGATATTTTCTCAGCAACCTGGAATAAATTCTTCGACTCTGCCAGCGCCCTTGTTGAGAATGGTGGGTTGAATTGCCTCAAAAAAACAACTTCAAAGAATCAGGCGGAAGCCATAAGTGCTCCGGCACATTTTCGCTGCAGCGCACCACTACAAACTTTGCTTCAAGAGAACGCTATCCCCAAGCAGCTGCCGCGTAAAATCGCCACAGCAAGTCCCACTGCTTTGGGTGCATCGAGCCCTGCAAGCGCCTCACCAACATGCATCCCTATGGGACGCCTCAATATGCAAGCTCTGGAACTCCTGGGCGACGAAAAGGCTGGCCATTGTCTCCTTTGGCGTGCATCACGTGACGAGCGATTTCAGCAGCGCGCCTTCTCCTCGAAACTTGTGTGCTTGAATTCCCGCCACAAGAGCTTTCAACGCACCCGTTTCAATTCCGTAGTCGCAGTTCTACCTTCAAGCCGCCCTGATTCACTTCACCTGATTGAATCCGACGACGGCCTGTTGAGTTCGCACAGGCTGAGCCTTGCAACTCTCACGGTCAGTAAAAATGAACTCAGCACGAACTCAGGCCAAAATCTGCGCAATACAATGTTCCCGCAGCAGCGTGCTGGCCTGTATCTTTGCCAAGCGCCATCAACACCCAATGCCCAACCTTTTCCACCAGAAGATATCACCGGAGCAAATGTTGAGTGGGTCTACATGGAAGACTCCGTATACGCAGGCTTGCGCACCGTGCGCTCAGAAATCGACGTTGCCTGGCGTATTAAAGAAACCTCAGAAGCCTCGCTTCTTGTAGAGCGGCTCAACTGGTCGCAACTCCAGTACGACCATCCTTCAATTGTTGCGGATCGCCCATTTACTTGCGCCGTAGCGCGAGACATCGATGCCAAATGTGGAATCCGGATTTTGCAAACAGCGATGCAGATTTCAGAAGAGTGGTTGGCCGGCGAATTCGAGCGCAGTGCAGTCCCTGTGCAAGTTCAACTCAGCACAGCGCTACTACTGGCTCAATCACTCGAGAAAACCCTTCTTGCACTCCCCGACTGGGCCCTGCGCGAAGAGACTGAAACACTCTTTGGCTTCTACCGCGAAAAGGTACGCGCGCTCGCTGAAAACCGAGCATTTGCAGGTCTGCCACCGCGCATCGATTTCGGCACAAAACCAGTTCCTGCTGCACGACGCTACCTAGATCTCTCCACCAGCGCCCAAGATTATCTCGCTGTAAAAAATTCCATTTCTTCCGCAGGCGGCTTCTGGGCAACACTCAAGCAGAAGCCTCTTTGAGGTGAGCCATGAACAACACGCACCGCTATCTCACGACCCCAATTTATTATGCTTCCGGTGAGCCGCATGCTGGTCACCTCTACTCCACTGCACTGATGAACATCCTCGAGCGTCATTACCAACACCGCGGCATGACCACCCGGACTCTAACAGGCATGGACGAACACGGGGAAAAGATCGAAGAGAAGGCAAAGTCTGCTGGAAAGGCCCCTCAGCAGTTGGTCGATGAACTCGCGCTCAAGTGGAAAGATATTTTTGCACAGTTTGCATTTTCGTATGACATCTTCATGCGCACCACGAGTGCTGAGCACAAGAAAAACGTCACCGAAATTCTGCAAAAGTGTTTTGACAATGGTGATATCTACTTCGGCGAGCACGAAGGGCATTACTGTGTTGATTGCGAGGCATTCCTCACTGGCAAAGAGATGGACGAGAAAAACCATTGCCTTGTCCACAAACGTCCCACGGAATTGAGGCGCGAGGGCAACTACTACTTCCGAGTGCAGAAATATCTCCCCCAAATCATCGAGCTCATTCGCAGCGGCGAACTCGTCACCCAACGACGCTACATCAATGAACTCGCAGCAATGGCCGAGTCATTTGAGGGTGACCTAAGCATATCTCGGCCCAAGACGCGCACGCAGTGGGGTATCGAGCTGCCATTTGATAAAAACCATGTTGCATATGTGTGGTTCGACGCACTTCCAAACTACGTCACAGGTATTGGCGGCATTGCGGCGGCACGTACGAGTCCTCTGTGGGACTCCGCCACGCACGTGATTGGTCGTGACATTCTTAAATTCCATGGTCTGTTCTGGCCCGCGATTCTCCTCTCTCTTGGACTGAAAATTCCTCGCCTGTGTGTGACAGGTTGGCTTCTCTCCGGCGGCCACAAAATGTCCAAGAGCCTCGGCAATGTCATTGCCCCGGCGGATCTCCTCCCTCTGGGTCGAGATGCTTTCGTCAATACGGCTTTTCGACTTGCCAACCCTGGTGAAGACGTCGACCTCACAATCAAGACCATCACAGAACGCTTCAACGCAGATCTTGCCAATGGCATTGGCAACCTTGCCTCACGCACACTCACCATGATCGAAAAATATTTCGAGGGTGTTATTCCTGCGTTTCACATCGAGCAACAGAGCAACGATGAGCGTCTTCTGGCTGAACAGGCGGCTGCACTGCCGGCAATCGTGGAAGCTGCCTTTGAAGAATTTCGGCTCGCCGACGCACTACAACAAACCTGGGAACTCATTGCCCGCGCCGACAAGTATATCGCGAGCCAAAAACCATGGGAGCTTGGCAAGAACTCCGACGACCAATCACGTGCACGGCTCGCAAATGTTCTCGCACACAGCACTGCTGTTCTGAGGACAGTCGGATATCTTGCTGCGGCATTTTTCCCTGAACGGATGCAGGAACTCCTGCAGTCGCTGGGTGAGGACACAACCCAGATGCAGCTTGCTTTTAAGAAGGCTGGTGCCTTTTATGACATCCGCAAAGGCTACAAACTGCAAAGCATACCGCGCCTTTTTCAGCGCATCGAGGTCATTGCAGCAGCCTCGACCTCATCTCAATCGAACGCAAATGCATCTACAAAAGTTTCAGGAAAAGCAGCCAGCCCCATGAATACAAAAGCGCTAGAAAACACCCCTGCGAATTCTCCAACAACCACAACCACTGAAATCTCAATCGACGACTTTGCCAAAGTGCAGATCCGGGTTGGTACGGTCATCAATGCGGAGATTGTTGAGGGCTCCACCAAACTTCTTCGTCTGCGTGTATCACTAGGTGATTTGGGGATGCGCCAAATTTTCTCAGGGATCCGTGAATGGATAACTCCTGAGGAGCTTGTGAATCGCAAGGTTCTCGTCGCATCGAATCTTGCACCGCGCAAAATGAAGTTCGGAATGTCCGAAGGAATGCTGCTTTCAGCCGAAGGCCAGAATGGTAAGGTTCTGCCCGTCTTTGTGAGCGAAGAAATGAAAGAAGGTTCACTCCTGGCATAAGGCTCACCCGCCAGTCCTGCGTTTTCGAATTGAAATAAAAAAGCCCGCCACGAGGCGGGCTTTTTTGTGACAGACAAAACTGTCAACGGCTGATTTTTGTTCCCTCGTTCACCGAACGCAAAATTTCGTCGCGCGGAATCAAATCGGTGGGGAGCTGGGCACGGCGGATATTCGCACGATAGAGCACTGCACCGCGCAACTTGGTGTAATCGAGATCGGCATCTTCGAGGTTCGCGCGGGTCAGGTTGGCTCCCTCAAGATTCGCGTTCCACAAGCTTGATTCTGAAAAATCGCAGCCTTCGAGGTTGGAATCTTTGAAGTTCACATACGAAAGATTAGCGCCAGCAAAGGTGCAGTTCGAGAAATCGAGCTTGGTCAGGTTTGCCTTACGCAAGTCCACACCCGAGAAATCACGCGTCGACTGAAGAATTTCTATCGCTTCTTTTCGAGTGAGTGTTTTAGGCTTTGCACTTTCAGGGTCAATGGCAATACCGGCACTTGCAGCACCGCCGCCCTCTTCATCCTCATCTTCTTCATCATCTGAAAAATCATCGTCATCGAAATCAGAATCATCATCATCATCCGATCCACGACGCGGAGAACAGCTTGCATGTTGATTGTTGAGCAGTGCGTCAATGACACTGAAGGATGTTCTGATGTGCACCTTCGGTTCCTCTCTTGTTCAGCAAAGGGCTGTATCGCGGAATTCGAGTAGTGTTTATCCACTTTTAGGGCAGAAAGGCAACAAAAAAGCCGACTCAGGGAGTCGACTTTTTCAGAATCAAAAGGAGGTCGGGTCAATCAGACCAGGGAGTCATCACCACCGGTCTGTCCACGGCCACCGGCTGGGTAGTCGTCTTCCGACAGCAAGGCCGCGTTGGTCAGACCAGGAGTCGGCCGCTTGGGGGGGAGAGTCACGGCAGGCGAGTTGAAAACGCCCTCAGATGCATCACGCATAAGCAGAGTTACAAGCCGACTGCGAATAACAACCTTCGGCACCCAGAACAGGTTCGCAAGATACTGAACCATATTGGCACGCGCGGGCACCTTGGTGAGTTCTGCCTTTAGGAGATCCGAAGGAACCAAGAGTGCATTGGCCAGGTCGACGATCTCTGTGGGCAGTGATTCCTCGCTGCGAGGAGGAAGCATGAACTGCTCTCTTTCTGAAAGCAGAATGATCCTTGCAACTTCACGAGAAATCGCGCAGCGGATGTGGGAGGTCAGATCGCCCTTGCGGTAACGGATGACGTACTGGCCTGGCTTGATTCGGTTCGAGCGCGCCAGGCGATCGGTGACATCAGCCTGCACAAGTTGAATAAAAGGCAGTGATGTCATGAGCTCTGGCAAAAACACCGGCACCGAATTTACACCTGCACGGCTATTCAAAGTGTTGGCAATGTCTTCCATCACGATCTGACGGTCGCGCCGGCTCTTGGAGAACGAAACCCCGCCCTGAACACGACTTTGGCGCGACTCTTCTTCAGATTCGGTGAAGTCGAACCAAGCTTCGTCGAAATCGATTGCTCCACTCGCAATATCTTCGATAAGTTCAATGTCCACATCAAGTTCGCGTGAGAGGGCCTCGAGTGCAAAGATGCTCCGAACAGCCTTCTTTCCGCGCTTCCAATGACTTGTGTCACTGGGGTTGTAGTCCAGAATGTTTCCAACATCCTGGTCATGGACTTTGGCGTCCGACTTGCGCACTTCAAGCACTCGCAAGCAAAACTTAAACAAAACCGCAGATTGCGGAAATCGCTGATTCTCGCTGGCTTTACGCATATCGCGTCCCCTGAGCGCACTGTGACTGATGTTTTTGAGCTGCTGGCCAAAACATTACTCGCAGGTTCTTGAGGGTGTCAACCGCAAAATTCACCGTAAAAAAAAAGTCGCGCCTCTTGCGCGACTTTTAAAAACAGGTTCCACATTGCACTCGACCCGGCGCAAACGCCAGATCGAGATGAGTCAAAGACTGAACCGGTTAATTTGACTCAAATTCAGCGTCGACCACACCATCTTTCTTGGGAGCCGAACCCTGGGAGCCTGCTGCTCCTGGACCTGCATCTGGTCCCTGAGCAGACGTCGTTTTGTACATCTCCTCGGCCAGCTTATATGCCTTCTGCTCAAGAGCCTGCGCTGCAGCTTCAAGGGCTTCTTTGCTCTCCGACTGTGTCTCAAGAACTTTACGCGCAGCTTCGAGTTCAGCCTGAACTCCGGATTTCATGTCGGCCGGAATCTTCGCATCGTTGTCCTTCAGAGTCTTTTCGACCTGGAAACACAGACCGTCGAGTTTGTTGCGTGCATCAACGGTTTCACGACGCTCCTTGTCCTGCGAAGCATGTACCTGCGCATCATCGACCATGCGCTTGATTTCTGATTCCGAAAGACCTGACGAGCTCGTCACCGTAATCTTCTGCTCTTTTCCTGTCCCGAGATCTTTTGCAGACACGTTCAAGATACCATTGGCGTCGATGTCGAAAGTGACCTCGACCTGTGGCACTCCGCGTGGTGCTGGCGGAATTTCGCTCAGGCTGAATCGACCCAGGAGGCGGTTATCGCGCGCCATTTCACGCTCACCTTGATAGACTGCAATTTCAACACTTGTTTGGTTGTCTGCTGCAGTCGAGAAGATCTGGCTTGCACGTTTTGGAATCGTGCTGTTGCGCTCAACCAACTTGGTGAACACTCCTCCAAGAGTTTCGATACCAAGGCTAAGCGGTGTGACGTCGAGAAGAAGCACGTCTTTGACTTCTCCACCGAGAACACCAGCCTGCACAGCCGCACCAACTGCAACAACTTCATCCGGATTCACAGAGCGGTTGGGCTCCTTGCGGAAGAATGCTTTCACTTTCTCGCCAACCAAAGGAATACGGGTTGAACCACCCACCATCACCACTTCATCGATTTGCTCGACCGACAAACCAGCATCACGCAGAGCAGCGCGGCAAGGCTCAATTGTCTTCTCGATGATGCGGTCAACCATTTGTTCGAACTGCGGACGGCTCAGCGACAACGCAAGGTGCTTTGGACCTGTGGCGTCAGCGGTAAGGTAGGGCAAGTTGATGTCTGCTTTGGTTGTCGAGGAAAGCTCGATCTTTGCTTTCTCTGCTGCTTCACGCAGACGCTGCATGGCCATCGGATCCTTGGACACATCCATGCTGGTTTGCTTTTTGAACTCAGCCACCAAGAACTCAATGAGGCACTCGTCGATGTTGTCACCGCCAAGGTGCGTGTCGCCATTTGTGGCCAACACTTCTACGACGTTGTCGCCCACTTCAAGAATAGAGACGTCGAAGGTACCGCCACCGAAGTCATACACAGCGATTTTCTGGTTGTGCTTTTTGTCCATGCCATAAGCCAAAGCAGCTGCCGTAGGCTCGTTGATGATGCGCAGCACTTCGAGACCTGCAATACGTCCGGCATCCTTGGTCGCCTGACGCTGCGAGTCGTTGAAGTAAGCAGGAACAGTGATCACAGCCTGGGTCACGGTTTGACCCAAATATGCCTCAGCAGATTCCTTGAGCTTGGTGAGAACCTTTGCAGAAATTTCGGGCGGAGCCATGTCTTTTCCGCCGATTTCGATGAGGACTTTGTCGCCGCTGCCTTGCTTGACAGTATAAGGCATACGGGAAGCTTCATCTTTGCGCTCGGTAAAGTGCATACCGATAAAGCGCTTGGCTGAATAAACGGTGTTTTTGGGGTTAGTTACGGCCTGGTTGCGCGCCGCACGGCCAACGATGAATTCGCCGTCACGGGTATAGCCCACAACGGAAGGGGTTGTCCGGTCACCCTCGTGATTCGGAATCACCTTAGGTGTTCCGTTTTCCATCACTGCTACAACCGAGTTGGTGGTACCAAGGTCAATCCCGATGATCTTTCCCATTGCTTTTGTCCTCCGCTACGGGTCGTTCCGACGTCTCAGAAACTATAGAATCACTAGCTTTTCTCGACCTTCTTACCTCAAGGCCGGGCTTGCGCAGGAACATAATCGGGGTTCCAAACCTGTCAACATCCTCTTGTCGATTTGCCTTGGGTGGGTGGCGGGAGTAAGTACCTCCCTGACGAATTTCACGAAGTTCGCAGTCCACTCGACTGCAACACTCCAGGTGAGCCATGGAACCGCTGAGCCAGCTGATCCCCTTTTTTATTGATTACGGCTATCTGGCCGTATTCGGCGTATTGCTGGCCTGTGGCTTCGGCTTGCCGATCCCTGAGGACATTACGCTCGTGGCCGGCGGTATTATTTCCGGCCTTCACTACACGAACGTCCACGTCATGTTTGCGGTCGGCATGGCGGGTGTGCTGATGGGCGATGCCATCGTTTTCACCGCCGGCTGGTTCCTAGGCCGAAAAGTTTTTGAACGACCCATGGTCAAAAAATTTCTGACTCCCGAGAGATTCCAGCGAGTCCAAGAAAAATTCTCGCGTTATGGGAATTGGGTGGTCTTTGCTGCCCGCTTTATGCCCGGACTCCGCACCCCGATCTTTCTGACTGCTGGCGCAACCCGTAAAGTCAGTTTTGCACAGTTCATCGCCCTGGATGGTCTTGCTGCACTCATTAGTGTCCCGATTTGGGTCTACCTCGGATACCTCGGGGCGGAAAACCGGGAATGGCTCATGCAGTGGGTAAAACGTGGCCAGGTCGCCACCCTTTCGCTGCTTGCGGTCGTTGTCGCTGCAGCCCTCGTCGTTTTCTTCATCCGCAAACGGAACAAAAAACAATGTCAAGCACGAACATGAGAATCGAAGACGCTATCCTGACCTACTGTGGATTCCTGGTTGCCATCACCATGCGTGAAGCAGCTTATGCAATTACTTCGAGAAAACTCGGCGACCGCTCCTCCGAAACGGAGTCGCGCGCAACGGTCAACCCGATTCCACACATCGATCTTCTCGGAACAATTATTCTGCCTGCAGTCTTTTTGTTTTCTGGAATTCCCTTTCTTCTCGGTTGGGCAAAACCACTCACCATCGATACGCGCTACTTCAGGAAGATTCGCCGGGACATCAACATTGCGGAGCTGGCAGGCCCACTCACCAACTTCGGACTCGCTCTCCTGTGCGGTTTGATTGCGGTAAGCCTTGGCTACCGTGTCGAGACAATGATGTTTGGTGAAGATCCCGTGCCACGCCTGCTGCTCGCCATAGCGAAGTCGAACATTGTCATTGGTCTGCTCAATCTTCTGCCCTTTCCAAGCTCAAGTGGCTGGAGACTTCTGCTCAACAACATCCGCTACCAGTGGGGCCAATCTCTAATCCAACACGCCAATATTATAAGCATTGTGATGCTTGTCCTTCTTTTGACGAACATCCTGAGCCCTTTGTTCATGGGTGCGCTAGGGTTGTACATGTTCGTCCTGCAGAGCTTTGCCTGACCGCATGCTCGAAGGGCGAATCCTGGAACGGAGCCCACATGCATAGCCAACTCTACAACATATACTCTCACGCTGATGCCGATGGCGGCATTGCATCCGCTATCTTCGCCCGCCATCTTCGAATTGTTTCGGGTAATCCAAATCTCGATATCAGCGTTTATCCAGTCAATCACGGCCCCGACCAACAAGACTGGACGCTCACGGAAATCAAATATCCGTGCGCGATCCTCGATTTTTCACTTCATCCATCGTTCCTCACGGAGAAGTTCTTCTCGCTTGCAGGTGAATCGACAAATCCACTTGAGAACCCACTAGGATGCTACTGGATAGACCATCACCCGACAGGGGCAGGCGTTCCATTCCTCACACCCGAAAACTGCCAGCAGTACCTGACTCACGTGCGCAGCCTCTGGGATGTGAGTGCCACAAGCACGCCTGGCTTGATGCGAAAACATCACAAAACTCTCGGCATCACGCATCAGCTGATTGAAGAGTACGAAGAACTCATCGACCAAGCCGAAATCATCGACGCAGCACTTTTTGCGGATGCAGAGTCAGCACACGACTTCAGCACCAAGGCTGTCAAACTGCAGACCCTCTTCAGTTGTTCGCACCCTTCGATAGATCGCACCGCATTGTACCGCAACCTGGTTCAACAGCTCATCCGCTCTCCTCGCATTGAGGATCTGATGAATTCCGATCCGATTTACCAAGCTCTGATTGAGCACGAGCAAGATTTGGTTCTGAAGCAAAAGCAGGTTTATGCAAAAAAGACCTTGGTGAGCGAGAAAGTTGCGCTGAGCAATTTTATGAACTGGTCTGAAGACGAGAAATTTCCAGGAATGGGAAGATTTGTTCCATATCTTCTGTACCCCGAAATCCTTTACGCGATTCACATTCAGCCACATAAATCTGGAATTTCATCGATCTCGTGTGGCATCAATCCTTGGAACAAACCCAAGATTGGCGAGAAGCACCTCGGCAATTACTTTGCAACTCATTTTGGCGGCGGTGGTCACGCTTTTGTTGCAGGTGGAAGGATAACCACAAGAGAAAGCCACAAAATCGACGAACTTGTAAATTTTCTCAAAAACTAACTGCATTGTTACCTTGACGAAGTCCCGATAGACTTGTGGGGGTTCAACCACCACATTGTGAGGGCTTCAATGGAACAGCCATTTCTCTTTCGAAAAGTTGCAGTCTTGGGTGCAGGCGTGATGGGTGCGCAAATTGCTGCGCATCTCGCGAATGCGAATGTCGAGGTCATTTTATTCGACCTTCCTGCAAAAGAAGGCGATAAAAACGGCATTGCTCTGAAAGCCATTGCAGGCATGCAAAAGCTCGAGCCCACCCCGTTTTCAATCAAGTCGAAATCGGCCGACATCGCTGTTGCGAACTATGAAACCGATCTCGCAAAACTAAAAGACTGCGACCTCATCATTGAGGCCATCTCTGAGCGTATGGATTGGAAGGCCGACCTCTATAAGAAAGTGGGTCCACATATTTCCTCTCAGGCTATCTTCGCAACCAACACATCAGGGTTGAGCTTGAAAGCACTGAGTGAAAATCTACCCACTCATCTTAAAAACAATTTCTGTGGCGTGCATTTTTTCAACCCACCGCGCTACATGGCCTTGGTTGAAATCATTCCGGGTCCACAGACTACTGCAGCTGCAATGGACAATCTCGAGTCATTTCTCACAACAACGCTCGGTAAGAGCGTTGTCAGAGCCAAAGATACTCCCAACTTCATTGCCAACCGCATCGGTGTTTTCTCGATGCTTGCAACCCTCCATCATGCTGAAAAATTCAAGTTGGGCTGTGATGAAGTCGATGCACTCACAGGCCCTGGCATTGGACGAGCGAAGAGTGCAACCTACAGAACTGCAGATGTGGTTGGTCTCGACACATTCGCTCACGTGGTCAAAACCATGTCCGACACTCTTCCCGACGATCCCTGGCGTGCAATTTTCACGCTCCCAGATTGGCTCAAAACGCTCATTGAAAAAGGCGCTCACGGACAGAAGACAGGTGCTGGCGTCTACAAAAAAGTAGGCAAAGACATCATGGTTTTTGATCCTCAGAAGGGTGATTACCGTGCCTCTGCAGGCACTGTTGCTCCCGAGGTCGAAAGCGTTCTAAAGGTCAAAAACCCAGCCGAGCGCATGGCAAAACTGCGTGAATGCAAACATCCTCAGGCTCAATTCCTATGGGCCATTTTCCGCGATTTATTCCACTACTGTGCCGTGCAGGCAGAAAGCATTTGTCACAACCTGCGCGATCTCGATTTCGCGGTACGCTGGGGCTTCGGCTGGGCTGCGGGACCTTTCGAAACTTGGCAGATCTCGGGCTGGCAGCAGGTCGGCAAATGGATCCAAGAGGACATCGCAGCCGGGCTAACTCTTGCAAAAGCACCACTGCCAGCATGGTCGACCGATCCTTCCCGCACAGCTGTGCACAGCAATGAAGGCTCTTGGTCGCCAGCACAAAAGGCTGTCGCCCCGCGGCCGAAAACAGCGCTGCATGCACGTCAGCTTTTCCCAGAAAGACTTATTGGTGAGAGCGTAGAGTACGGAAAAACCCTCTGGGAAAATGATGGTGTTCGAGTGTGGAGCACTGGAGATGATATCGGCATCATGTCGTTTAAGAGCAAGATGCACGCTATTGGCCAGGAAGTTCTCGAGGGTGTGATCCAAGGTGTTGCTTATGCTGAGACACACCTGCGTGGTCTTGTCGTTTGGCAGACCGAGCCACCTTTCAGTGCTGGTGCCAACCTTGCTCAGGTCAGCGAAATGCTGTCGAGAAAAGATTTCTCCTCAGCAGAGGCCATGGTCAAGCGTTTCCAGGATGCCTCACAGGCTCTGAAGTACTCCATGGTTCCAACTGTGGCCGCTGTGAGCGGGCTTGCACTTGGAGGTGGGTGCGAATTTGTTATGCACTCCACTCGTGCCGTTGTCGCATTGGAAACCTACATGGGCCTCGTGGAAGCAGGAGTGGGTCTTATTCCCGCAGGCGGTGGCTGCAAAGAACTCGCCATACGCGCCTCACAATCAGCTCGCGGTGGAAACGTGTTTCACTTTGTGAAGCAGGCATTCGAGACCATTGCAATGGCTCAGGTCTCACGCAGCGGTGAACACGCGCGCGAGCTTGGACTCCTGCGCCCAACAGACATGGTCGTATTTAACCCCAATGAGCTCCTCTATATTGCCAAGCAGCAGGCACGTGCTCTCGCAGAATCCGGATACCGTCCACCCATTCGTCCGCGCGAAATTCAGGTCACAGGCAAAGGCGGAATTGCCACGCTCAAAATGATCATTGCCAACATGCTCGAAGGTGGATTCATCAGCGAACACGACGCAGCCATTGCAGAGCGAACAGCCACAGTCTTGTGTGGAGGTCACGTCGATGGCGGCACAACAGTCAGTGAAGACTGGCTGCTCGAACTTGAGCGCAGCCTGTTCGTTGAACTACTCAAGACAGAAAAAACGCTCGCACGTATCGATTACATGCTCAAAAACGGCAAACCTCTGCGCAACTGATGGCGCGCATCTACGGAAGGATGAACAACATGACAATCAAAACACGCGATGCCTATATTGTTTCAGCTGTGCGCACTCCCGTTGGCAAAGCTCCACGCGGTGTGCTGCGCAATGCTCGCCCGGATGACCTTCTGGCCCATGTCCTCAAATCTGTGATTGATGGCATTCCGAATTTCAACGCGAACGACATTGGCGATGTGGTGGTCGGATGTGCAATGCCCGAAGCTGAGCAGGGGATGAACATTGCCCGCATTGGCTTGCTCCTTGCTGGGTTGCCAAACACCGTTCCAGGTATCACTGTGAATCGCTTCTGCTCTTCAGGGCTGCAGGCCATTGCCTATGCTGCCGACAGAATCCGTTTGGGTGAAGCCGATGTGATGATCGCAGCCGGCACAGAAAGCATGAGCTTGATCCCAATGATGGGACACAAAGTTGTGATGAACCCAAAAGTCTTTGAGAGCAACGAAAATCTTGGAATCGCCTATGGCATGGGAATCACAGCAGAGCGTGTCGCTCAGCAGTGGAAGATTTCTCGCGAAGCTCAAGATGCATTTGCACTTGAAAGCCATCGGCGTGCCGTAGCTGCATGGCAGAACGGTGAATTCAACCAGGAGATTGTGCCCGTCGATGTTCTCGATAGCAGCTTCGATGCAAGCACCATGCACATCAAGAATACTCAGACCAAATTCACCCGCGACGAAGGGCCGCGCGCCGACTCATCACTCGAATCACTCGGTAAACTCAAACCTGTATTTTCTGCAAAAGGCAGCGTGACTGCGGGCAACAGCTCACAGATGTCCGATGGTGCAGCCGCCGTCCTGCTGATGAGCGAGGAGGCTCTCAAACGCTACAACGCGACACCCATGGCTCGCTTTGTCTCCTATGCGATTGCAGGAGTGCCACCTGACATCATGGGAATTGGTCCAAAGGAAGCGATTCCGCGCGCACTTAAGATGGCAGGCATGAGCCAAGATCAACTCGATTGGATTGAGCTTAATGAAGCGTTTGCGGCACAAAGTCTTGCTGTGTTGAACGACCTGAACCTCGACCCAGCAAAGGTCAATCCTCTCGGTGGTGCCATTGCTTTGGGACATCCCCTGGGTGCAACTGGTGCGATCCGGATGGCAACGCTCGCACACGGGTTGAAGCGCCGGAAACTGAAGTACGGCATGATCACCATGTGCATTGGCACAGGTATGGGTGCAGCAGGTATTTTTGAGGCCCTCTGATTCTTAACACTGAGGCAGGCAGGCCGGGGGGGCTTGGCAAGCCCGAGTCCTCGCTTATATTGTGATTTCGGCGCCCTTCAGCCTCTTCCGATGCAAGTGGTTTCAGCTGAAGGGCGCTTTGCAAAAGTGAAACATTTTGTTCACACGGGTGCATCTATGAAATCCAATTTCGTTGATTTTGTTAAATCGGGTACCAAGCGTGTTTTTTGGGCCGCACTCGCCTTGAGTGCAATCTTCGGAGTTATTTCAGGAGGAGTCCTGATGTTCGCTCCGGAGCAGCTCGATAACGTCAAAAACTCCGTGGTCGCATTCGGCTCAAAGGGATACAGATTCCCCGATACCCCTGCTGTTGCGCACAGCACGGAAACTGAAATCCGCGCTCTCAAAACCTTCTCTAAGGTTTTTGTGAATCTTGCACGGCAAAGCCGCCCGGCATTGGTCTTCATTAAAACCAAACGCGAAATGCCCTCACGAGGACGCGGAGGTTTTCCTTTCCCCGATGATTTCTTTTTTCCATTCTTTCCACCCGGAGGTGGAGGACGTGAACGTGGCATCCAGGAGGGAGCGGGTTCAGGATTTATCGTTGATCTCAAAACAGGCTACGTGATGACAAATAACCACGTGGTACAAGACGCATCCGACATCACGGTGCAGACCTTCGATGACCGTAAATTCAAGGCTAAGTTGATTGGCAGTGAGCCATCGGTCGATGTTGCTGTCTTGAAGCTCGAAAATTTCTCTGCTGGCTCGTTACGCCAGCTCAGTCTGGCTGATTCCGACGTTGTTGAAGTGGGTGAGTGGGTCGTCGCATTGGGCGCTCCTTTCTCATTGCCTCAGACCCTCACGGTGGGTGTCGTGAGTGCTCTTGGACGCGGTGGAGTGCTGGGCGGGGGAGCCATCGAAGACTTCATTCAAACTGATGCTGCCATCAACCCCGGGAACTCCGGTGGCCCACTGTTGAACATCGACGGTAAGGTCATCGGCATCAATACTGCCATCAGTTCGCCTACAGGCAGCTCGGCGGGAATTGGCTTTGCTGTTCCCTCCAACATGGCACGCCTCGCAGCTGAAATGCTCATCAATGAAGGCCGTGTCACGCGTGGTTTTCTCGGAATCGACGGCCGCGACTTCGCCGAGCTGAGTCCTGATGTCCTGAAAGAGCTGAAACTCACCGAAGATAGTCAGGGCACGATGATTGTCGGTGTAGTAAAAGGCAGCCCCGCCGAGAAAGCAGAACTCAAGCCGTACGATGTGATTCAAACACTGAACGGCTCAGCTATTACAAGTTTTGCCCAGCTGCGCACACGACTCGCATTCACGAAGCCAGGTACCGAGGTCAGATTGGGAATCCTGCGCGACGGAAAGAAACTCGAAATAAGAGTAAAAGTAGGTCAATTTAGTCCCGAAGTTGCGCGCGTCGATGCGCAAGATGATGCCGACTCAAGCGCCGGTGTTGCAGGTGAATTCGGACTCGCGTTGAAAAATCTCAACGGCGAATTGCGCAAGCAACTCGGAATCCGCGCCCAACAAGGTGTTCTCGTTTCGGCAGTAGCTGATGAAAGCTATGCTGCATTTGCGGGCCTACGACGCGGAGATGTCATCACTGAAATTAACCGCAAACCAGTCAAGAGCATCAAAGATATTGAAGCTGCATTGAAAGTCTCAAAAGACAACCCACGCGACCTTCTTTTCCTCATCGAACGCAACGGACGCAATCAGCTCATCGTGCTGCGCCAGCGTTGAATCAAACAGGGGTACCCATGAGCGAGGCCTCACGTAGAAGAGCCACTGCCTCGGTGCAGATCATGGGTATCCATGTTGGTGGAGTTTCAACTCACAAAACAACCCTTGTGAGAGCCCGCTGCGTTCTCAAAGAAATCCAATCAGGACTCTCAGATCCCCTACTGCACCAAAACCTATGTGAAAGGATCAAACGGTCTCTCGGAGAAATGAACTCCAGTGCCCCAGGCGTTCACTTCGAAAACGATTCCACTCAAAAATCTAATTCACCGCTGTTCTGGGAAACTTTCTCAACCGAGCTGGGTCCTGCACCGCACGCTGACGCCGACACTCATCTGCTCCAGACAATTTCCGATCATGGCGGAGCTGATATCTTCTGTCTCGATGCTCCGATCACGTTCCCGACCTGCACATCTTGTGCACGAATGTGTCCAGGTGTTCCGCATTGCCCAGAGCCGGCCGTGCAGGGAATGATGCGGCTCTGGAATGAAGACAAACAATCCGAGGAAAAGCGCCCCAGGATGCCCTATCCGCACACCGAGAGGTTTTTTGAAACATACGCGCGCAGACGCTACGAAAATTCAAGCTTTGCTGGCTCGGTTGATCTGGAAAATAGCCTTTCGAGCAACCGAGCTCCCCTGTCAGCCCGCGCGCACCATCTCTCACGACGCCTTTTACACAATTTTCCGAATGCTATTGTTGTCGAAACACACCCCTGGCTCGCAGCAACAGGCTGGGCACTGCACACAGGTTACCGTCTCAACCATGTTGCCGAACTCAGACAACCCGATTCTGGGCGTGTTTCCCGCGCAGGACTGCTGAAAAGGCTCGAAATGCAGAGAGTGGCCATGCGCTCTCCAACCTTCATGGAAGATCTTTTTGTTGAACTCAGTGAGCACGTCGAGCTATTTGCTGCATGTATGGCCGCGTTGAGTGCATGGGGACTTCTCAACGGCTTGTGCGATATCCAGCCTTCGTTTCTCGAACAGGAACATGATGACCTGCTCAAAGGTTGGGCCCTCGTTCCCCGTGAATTGGCAACATATGGATGGGGTCATTAAACTCAAAGAACTCAGCGGCTGGATTCTCCCAGACGGTTTCTGGAAACCCGCGGAAGAGTGGTGGCACGTTTCAGCGCTTTACGATCTGAAAGAAAGCTTTCCACAACATTTCACTGCAAGCTTAAGTGAGGCAATGCAGGGCGGTGACGAATCGAAAATCAGACGCAGCGCTTCTGAGGCCGGATTCGTAAAGATTTCGCGGGAACAAATGGATCTCATCTCACTGAGCACCGCTCAGCTCCGAACACTCCAGAAACTGATTGAGCTCATCGACCCCGAAGCAGAGTTCATCGTTCTGCTTGAGCACGGCAATCGCCAAAAAAACATGTCGGTCGAGAGGATTTTGAAGCTACGCTCGGCCGCGCCTATTCTTGCTTGAAACGGCAAACGCCCATGGCATTCGCCGTTCCGAGCGGCTGAGCGAAGATTACTGAGCGGGCGAAGCGGCTGGAGCAGGAGCTCCTGGGGCCTGCGCGGGTGTTGCAACAGGGGCAGCAGCATCAGCTGCAGGGGAGCTTTGTGCTTCTGGGGCTTGAGCCGGGGCAGCCGCTGGCGAAACAGCGGCTTCTGGTGTCGCCGAGGCAGCTGCGGTCGGGGTAGGAGTCACCGACAGAGCAGTATCGAGCTCACGGGTGACACCGAATTTCTCGTGGGTCTTCACCCAGGCCAGGGCGGTTGAGAGGCCGAAGAAAGCTGCCCCGAAAATCCAAGTAGCACGCACAATGAGTGCAACACCGCCCGAAGCACCGAAAAATCCAGCTGAATTCCCGCCACCAAAGGCTGAACCAATTCCACCTTCGTTTCCATGCTGCAGAGCAACAATCAAGACAATGAGAACGATGCTCACGAACACAAGCAGCGCGGTAAGGAGACCGACGAGCATACGATGCAACCCCCGAAACTTCGGAAAAAAGACTCGATCGACGAGCTATGACACAAAGCCCCGAGCGACTCAAGCACAGCGCCCCTCTTTGGTTTCTGGCCAAAAGAGTTTTCCCTTTACCTTTGTGGCGTTTCGCCTTATGCCTTTTAAACCCGGCACGGGCGCTTTGTCCTTTTGATCCTCAGATTCACAAGCGAGATTAGCAGAATGGTTCGCTCCAGCAGTTCCAAACCATCCAAAGCAAAGAATACAGAAGCTCCACGCGGAACCAGAGCCGCCGGGTCCAAATCAGCTTCAAGCACATCTGCCACCCGCGCCAAATCGGCTGGGGAAGCAACAGAAAAGAAAGCTACAGTGAAAAAGGTACAAACAAGCAAAGCTGCTTCCAGCCCTTTGGAAAAGTCGGCCCCGGCAAAAAAGGCTGCTCCCAAGAGAACGAAAGAGACCGAAACGAAGAAGGTGAGCAAGCAAGAACCGGTTAAGAAAGTGAAGGCAGCGCGCCTTACCCCCAAGACACCAGAACTTTTCGAGAATACAACGTCCGAAACCGATATCCCTGAGGTCAGCATCCTTCCAGCTCTCGACCAAGAAGAGCCAGCCGATCTGGCGCAGGCCGAGTATGATGCGAGCCTTCCACCTGAATTTAGCAACTCACAGGTCATTGTCGCTGGACATGAACCGGAAGCCGCTGCACCACAGCCAACTCCAGCTAAAGCAGAGCCCGAAGTTGACGTGCAGGACATCACGTTCAGCTATCTCGGTTTCAGTGACCAGATCCTCGAGGCTATCCGCAAACAAAAATTTGAAAAACCAACTCGCGTCCAGGCGCTCTGCCTGCCGCACACTCTCGATGGCAAAGACGTGGCTGGCTTCGCCCAGACAGGAACCGGCAAAACTGCTGTCTACCTGCTCACTGCGGCTCACAAACTGCTGAGCCAAACCGATCGCCAGCTCCAACCCAACCGCCCCCACGCGCTTGTGATTGTGCCCACACGCGAACTTGCTGACCAGGTATCACAAGATGCTAAGCGGCTCTTCTCGCACCTGAAACTCAAGAGCATGGCGGTCTTCGGCGGCGTTGATGTTGAGCGCAATGTGAGCGAGCTGAACCAGGAAGTAGACCTCGTGGTTGCCACACCAGGCCGTCTACTCGATCTCCACCGCAGCAAGAAACTCGAACTCGACTCGCTCCAACTCCTCATCATCGACGAATGCGATCGCATGTTCGACATGGGATTCATTGATGACGTTGAGTACGTCTTGCGCCATTTGCCGGCTGAACGTGTGCAGAAGCTCCTTTTCAGCGCCACGGGCAGCGAAAAGGTAAAGGAACTCGCCTTCGAATACCTGGAAAATCCAGAGTATATTGAAACCGACCCTGTGCGCATCACACCTGAGAAGATCACTCAGGTCGCATATGCCGTCACGGCGGAAGAGAAATTCCTCACACTCATGGGCCACATTCGTGCCGCACAACCAGAGTGCGCAATTATTTTTACCAACACGAAGGTTGTTGCTGAGTGGATTGGCTACAAACTCGCATGCAACGGCTTGGCGGTCGAGGTTCTCAC
>JBILKM010000029.1:0-36391 GCA_044376695.1 Silvanigrellaceae bacterium | reverse complement strand
AGGGAATTGAATCTGTTCTCGAGAGCCAGGATCAGGGCTCTGCAAGTTCACTGGATGTGCGTCTCGACGTCGATCATCCCTATGTGCGTGATCTCCGCATCACCTTGGTTTCTCCCGAGGGCAAAGAACTCAAGGTTTATCCGGATGTGAACTCGCTTAAGGGACGCCGTACCAGCAAGAATGATGGCCGTTCTGACACAGGCATTCACGAGACGATTCGGGTAAACTCGCGAGTAGACAAACTCGGTGGAGCCTGGAAGTTGAGAGTGAAGGATGTCGCAGCTCGCGATGTTGGAACTCTCATCAGCTGGGGAGTGACCGCAGCTAAGAACCAATGTGATGGGTTAACAACGTGGGCATCACGCCGCGCACGCAAACAGTGATTCGATGGAAGAGTGGCCTCGCAGCATTTTCACTCGCTGCGACGGTCACTCTTGTTGCGCTCGCAGCCGATAAAAAAGAGCCAGAGCCAACACCGGAGCCGACTCCAGAGCCAACCCAGGCTCCTCGCCCTGAAGACCTCAATATCAAAAAACGCTCTGCTTCCGAAGACCTTCTCGGTCGAGAATGGCTCCGTCTTTCGTTGCTTAAGGCTGACGATGTTCCAGGCTTGAAGCAATTGCCCGAGTTTGCCGACGAGTCCTTGCGCAAAAGAATAGGCGACAATTTTGGTTTTCCAGCAGTGATGACAATGCGTGAACCTGCGCTGACGCCGCCCGTGTGGTGGAGTGTCGAAAAGCAGGGGGAAAAGGCACTCACACTTGGTCCGACACGCAACTACAATCGCCCCGAGCTGCTCATTGAAGTGCCTATGTTACGTCTGCGTGAGGTGCCGTACATCAATGGTGATTCACCTTTCGTGCGCGCCTTGAATGAAATGATCCGTCTTTGGACTTTAGGGCGAACTCAGGAAGCCATTGCACTGCGCAACAAGCTTCAGACAGACAAAAAAACTCTCCCACGTGGAACGCTTGAACGTTCGACGGTTGCTATTCTTTCCGGATTTCTCGATTTGCAGGCCGCTACCGAATTGAAGATGCCTTTGGAACGGTATGGTCCGGCACAGGGGGCGTTTTGGGATGCTCTTGGTGGTACTGAACTCACCACCTACGTCACAAATATCGACAATAGCGTTGATGATCATCTTTTCAGCGCAGCCTTAGCTGAGCCCGCGGTGTTTTCTGATGAGGCGATCTATCCGCCGCGTTTGGCGCCGCCCAAGTTAGCGTTGCGCTCCATGGACATGATTCGTTTTGTCCGCACACTTTCACTGCCTGCGATCTTCAATGTTGCTGCACTCGGGGCGAAGTCCAAGAATTGGACGCGCGTATTTGATGCTAGCCAAAAGTTTGAAGAGGTTTATTCACGTCTCGATAAGCGTTTTATTGCAAAGAAAAGTGCAGAATTAAATTTTACTACACCTCCAGGTGTGAAAAGTACCCACCCGATTATGATGTGGCCCCGCACTGCAGACCAGCTCAAAAGCATCATGCAGATGTTGAGAATCAATGCACAGTTCATCGCGGAAGATCCGCTGATGGCGCTCAGGGAATCGTCGAAAGTCATTCTTCAATCGGATGTTGCTGCGTTCAAGGTGATTGGCTTTGCCCAGGCGGGTAATGTTTATTCCGATTTGGGCTACCCGAACTACGCTCGGCGTCTGCATGCATTTTCAGAGGTGTTTGCAGATGCAGAGTGGTATCAACAGAATCCCTATTTTCTTTTGGTCGGTGCTGAGAATGCTTTCTGGTCGGGTGAACTGACAATTGCTCAGCAGGCTTTTTCAAAGTTTCTCCTTTCAGCGGGAGACAAACTTTACGGCCCTTGGGCGCGGCTGCGATTGGCTGAAATTGCTCACCTGACCGAGGGTACAGAAAAAGCTGTGCCACTCTATGAACATCTCAATAGGCATCAAGAAAAACATCCAGCCGGTTTAATTGCACGTCGGCGTTTGTTCTGTATTACAGCGCCACAAACTGGAGCGCGAGCGCGTTACCTGGAATATCAGGCTCTCAAAGAGAAATTTGGATCGATGGATGAGGCTGAACAAGAGCAGGTGCGCGCCTGCCATCTCAACGGTTTGGTTGATGATGCAGGGAAAATGGCTCAGAATACACTCAAGAGCTTGCCTGATGATGCAGCTGTTCAGCTCGAGCTTCTCGATGAGTTTTCCAAAAAGTATCCGCAGAGTAAATATCTGCGTTTTCTTGAAGATCGCAAACTCTCTCTGCAGAGTGCCCTTGGGCCTTACGCGCTGGCTTTCAAACAGTGTGGAGATGCGCTCAAATTTTTTGCTGCAAACGAGAAGAAAATAGCCATCTTGAAAAAGAATGGGGGACGATTTCTTCCGCTTTTGAAGTGGACCTCGGAGGAGCAAGACAGGCTTCTCAAGTGTTCTGCTTTATTTGCAAGCCGTTCAGTGCTTGAGAAACTTTCGCCCGAACTCATCAAAAATACCGAAAACAAGAAAGAAAAGGGCGGGCGCAGCAGAGAACGCTCCGCAGAAACTGCCGATCGTCGTGTTGCACGTCTTGCAGTGGAGATGACCATTGCCCCCTCAGATAAACGAGCCGACGCACTTTTTCTCGCTCTACGACGGGGCGGTGAAGAGGATCTTTGGTCGCTTGTGCGCACCATGGAAACAAGGCAATCACAGTCGATCGATGATGAGAAATTTTGGAAATATCTGGCAGCAGTTCGAGTCATGCAATGGGATTTGGAGCAGCCAGAGAAGAACAAGCGTCTGCTGCGCAGAAGTATGAGAGCGGAGGTTCTGCGGCAACCCGACCAAACACTCAAACGCAAAGAGCTCTGCGACCGCTTTTTGCTGGAGACATCTTCGTTGAGCGGACGTGAATGGGATGTTTTCGTTGTAGCCATTCCAACGGAACGCTGGCTCGGTCTTCTTAAGGCCAATTCCGGCAGTTCGCCCGTCTGTGAGAACAGTGTCGCGCAGGACGCGCTCAGTGTTGCGCAGAGCAAGCCCAGCCTAGCTCGAGACAAACATCTCCTTTGGCCCTGGCTGCAAGCGCAGGGGGCCAAAAAGGAACAGGAGGCCTGGTTGTCCTTGGGAACCCGCTGGGCCCGTGAAAGAAATGTGTCTAAACAGGAAGTTGAAGAACTCTTCAAGACTCTTGAGAAAGAGGCCGATGATCCGTCCGTCAAGCAGGCAGCGCGCGCCTGGCTCGAGTCGAAGAAACCATCGGGTTTGTGGTAGGCTTGGACAGCGGAGTTCGGTTTGACAACCCCTTAAAGCACCGTTGTGAGGTTTGCCATGGGTGAAGTCCTTTCGTTCAGCAAGAAAAAGTTGGCCTCTTCGGGCAAGACCAACTCCTCCTCCTCCTCGAAGTCTAAAGTGGCTAAAAGCTCAGATAAGAAGGAGCAGTCGTCCAACGCAGCCACTCCTTCCCGTGCTGGACTTAAGCCTCGTGTGAATAAGAAAAAAGAAACAATGACCTCCGAGAGTATTAAGGTCTGGTGGATCTCACAGGAGTTTGATGAGCTTATCCGCAAGGCGGTGCTCGACAAGCATATTCCTGTTGAGGAGCTTGCAGCGGTGATGGCTCACAGGTTGGGAACCTTGCTGATGACCAGTGATCGCACACCCGAGCTCACTTTGTTCTGCATGAAAGTGATCTCTAAGATTACCAATCAGCCGCACCCTGGCTCAAATGCGAGTTGAGAGGCTCTGACCCTCGCGCATCGCGCTGCTCGGAAATCGGACGACTTGCTCTGTGCCCGAGAGGCCAGAGAGGATCTCGATCTCCTGATTTGATTGAGCCCCGGTCCGTACGGTGCGACGCAGTATTTTTCGATTCTCTGCGATGAAAACGAAGCTTTCGCCATTTTCGACCCAGATCGACGTGAGTGGGAGGATTAAGGTGTTGCGGCTCCTTTGAATTTCGATGTGCGCTTCAAGCTCGAGCCCTGCTGGCCATGAATTCGGCAATGCCTGATTGAAATCGATGCGCACTCGCACTCGTTGCTCGCTGATGCCCAGTGGAGAGATTTTGGGTTGGGCGGTTGGTGAAATTGAGCTCACCTTCCCAGCCGTGGCTATTTCGCTGAAGCGCACCTCTTGTCCTGTTTGCAAGGCCAGGCTGTCGCGCGCCAAGAGTTCGATTTCAAAATAGAGTTCGCCTGGGCGAGCAATATCGAACAGGGGCTCACCCATCGCCACAAAGCGGGGCTTGTCGCTATACACCCAACTGATCACGCCCGATGAAGATGCTTTGAGTAGAAGTGACTCAGGGTTGGAGTGGGTGACGATTTTTTGAAACGACCATAACGCTGCTTCAGAAGTGTGTTTGAGTGCGTCAAGCAGAGCTCGAGCGCTGCGTACCTCAGCTCTCAATTCAGCGGTTCTTGCGCGGAGTGATTCAACCTCCTGAAGACTAACGCCACCCGCTGCGAGCACGCGTTCAGCACGCTGCAATGCACTTTGGCTCGCCTGCAGGTTTCCTTGAACCCGTGTCAGTTGTTCTTTAGCTTGTTGTTCTTGTGCCCGAGCGGCCTCAGCCTGAGCCTTGAGTGAGGCGCGTGAGCGACTATCGATCAGGGGAGACTGAGCAGCGGTCAGTGTTGCGAGGGGTGATTTGCCTTGAGTGACCTGCTCGCCCGTGTGGGCGTGCAACTGCGTGAGCCAGCCTGTTTGTGGTGAAAGAACTGTGTTGACGTTGCGAAATCGAGTTTGCCCGGTGTCGGAGACTTCGACCACGAGGTCGCCACGACGAACTACAACGAGTTCGGCTGAGATTGTTTCAGGTCGCGACATGTAGAAATAAATCACGCCTGCCAGGATTATGATCGCAACTACGGAGGCAAACTTTTTTAACCTCACCCGATTTTTCATTGGTGCGTCTCACTCCCTTTCTTTCAGTGCAACGATGAACGGGATCTTGCGGAGAGAGGGCTGAATGAACAATATGGCACACAGTACGCCGAGAAAAAGATACAATACGGCCGCAATGTCCATTTCTTTTGAAAAGAAAATTGGAATACGGAACATTTCAGTTTCCATTGAGCGAATGATCCAGCGCACAAGTATGCGTCCCAGCCAAAGTCCGGGAGCGATGCTGATGAATACGAGAATCAAATAGTCTTTCCAAAAAAGACTCGAGATTTCCCGTACTGAGAATCCAACCGCGCGCAATAAGGAAAGTTCAGCGAGCCGCTCTGCAAATTGAATTCTCGAATTATTGTAGAGAACTCCCAGGGCGATGATGAGTGAAAAGATGATCATATAGAACTGGAAGGTACCGATATTTTCGGAAACTGTTTTGGCGAAGGTTTTTTTCGCAAAGGATTTGCTCAGCACCGAGGATATTTGAGGGAAACGGCTGATTAAATCTTCTGAGTTCAGTTCAGTGCGTGTGGTTCCTCGATATAGAATCAGGTTAAAGTAGGTCGTTTGCTTGGTCAGTTCCTGGAAATCGTTGCGGGTCATCTGTGCGGTATAGCCCATCAGATTTTCGTTGAAGTCTGTGACCTGGAGCATAATTTGCTGCGGAAATACCTCGCGTGTGGTGATTTTAATCCAGTCGCCTTGCTTAATATCTAGCGCATCGGCGAGTGATTTGGATATTTTTACGCCTGTTGTAGATCTCAGGTTCTGTTCAGGGAGTCTTTCGCTGCGAAGAATTTGCTCTTGGTGTGTCAGAACCAACTCGAGTTCGCGGGTCGCACCTTTGAACTGCAAAACCACGGGGAGTTGCGTATGCCCCTCGAGAAGACCACTTGGTAGGTGGTGGCGCAACGATGGCAACACCGAGTGGGGGAGGCTGCGTGTGAGATTTATTGTGTGAGTTTGTTTTTGTGTTTCCTCGAATTCCTGTTCAATCAGCCTTGTGATTGCCGTGCGTTGAAACTGAGCGAAAAGAAGTAAAGCCAATGAAATCGACAAACCCGCAGTGGTCACTAAAGTCTGGAAGGGACGCCGCATAAGGTTGCGCAAACTCATGCGGGTGCCCAAATCTAATTTTTGAAAGAATCTGGAGTTTTCGAAGGGGAGTCTCCGGGTTTGCTCTGGAGGGCGAGGGTGCAGGATTTCTGCCGGTGTTTTGCGGAGAAGATGCCCCAATGCAAAAATGCTTCCCGCCACACCTGTTGCGAGGCAAAGCAGCGCACTCAAAATGGTCGATTGTATGTCGAATTGAAAATGAGCCTCCGGAAAACGATAAAAAAGAAGGTAGATGCGAAAAATCTCTTTCGAGAGCCAATGTCCAGCAAGAAGCCCAAGCAGCAACCCGGGGACAAGACACAACACGCCGAAGACAACGGTCTGCACAATCAGCGCAACCCTTGTGAATCCGAACGCGCACAGAGTTCCTAGGCTTTCTCGTTGAGTGAGGATCACCCTTGCCATAGTTATGTTTAAAAGAAATAGGGTGATGGAGAGAAAGATGAGAGGAATAAAGATGGCCATGCCGCGGAGTTGCTGGAGTTCACTTTCTATAAAATAATTAGATATTTGCCGTTTTCGCGGAACGAAAAATGTGTATCCAAATGGCTTCAGTTTTTGCTCAAGAAAATTTTCGAAATCTTTTTCGGTGTTCGGATTTTTGAGAATCAGCAAAACTTCATTGCAACTCGATTGCATTTGGCTGAGGTTGGATAAAAGTTGCGGATGCAGCCACCACACCGAAAAGAGGCGATCCTCTGGAATACTTGTCGCAGATCCGGCTTGGTATACATACTCTGGTGAGCGAACAATTCCTGCGATGCGTAGCCTTAATTTTCGTCCTCTGAGTAAAACGTGAACTTGCTCGCCTGGACTAATTTTCCATGCCTGAGCGAATGCATCGCTGACCAATGCGTCGTTCAGGGCCTGCAAGCGAGGAAACTGCCCTTCCATTAGTTTTGTTGCATTAATTGATTTATTGGAGCGTTCAAGCGAATGAAAACGTGCGTGGATGACCTGATTTTCCTTTGGAATCAGAACCTGGCCATTGTCGCTCACGCGGCACTCTGCGAGTTGGATGTTCGGATGATTCTCGAGGATCGTCATCGCACTGCGCGGTATACGCACAAGCGGTATGCTCAAATCCGCGAAATTTAACTTGCGGTAACTCTCCTCTTTAGATTGCTGTAAGCTAAGGTAGCCGCTACGCGACATCACAAGCGATGCAATGCCGACCGCCGTGACAAGCGAAAGCACAGCTGCAGGTCCTGCGAGTCTCAGAAGATCGCGGAGGATTTTTCTCAAGATCAATGTGCTGCTGCTCACCATTTGAGTTCCCGAGCCAATCGATGTTCCGAGTTAGGCACAACCGAAGCTATGTTGCCGCCTGACATGCGTACTGTTCGGTCGGAGAGGTGTGCGATGGTTTCGTTGTGGGTAATGAGAATGACGCTGACACCCAGGTCATGATGCACCTTTTCAATGGCTTCCAGCACCAAGATGCCTGTTTCAACGTCGAGTGCTCCTGTTGGTTCATCGCACAGAAGCAGGGCGGGTTTCTTCACGATCGCCCTTGCTATGGCCACACGCTGCTGTTCGCCGCCCGAGAGCTCTCCCGGAAAATGATTTCTTCTCTCCCAAAGTTGGAGGCGCTGCAGAGCCTCTTCAGGAGTCATAGCTGTTGCTGAGAGGCTCGCCATCAGCTCGACATTTTCCAATGCGGTCAGAGTTGGGATGAGATTGTAGAATTGAAAAACGAGTCCGACATTCTGGCGCCGAAAAAGTGCGAGTTCTTCATCGCTGCGTGTGAAGAGTTCTTGCTTATTAAAAAGAACCTCTCCACTTGATGGTCTGTCAAGTGTTCCAAGTATGTTGAGTAGCGTCGACTTGCCACTGCCCGAAGGGCCGAGCACAACCACGAGCTCCCCTGAGTAGAGAGTAAAATCAATTTTCTTGAGTGCCATAACCGTAGATGATTCTGTTTTATATGCTTTGCTTATAGCGATAGCTTCGAGCAATGGCTCCTGGCTCTGCGATCTTTTGTTTCTTGAAGACATCCCCTGGCCCATGAGCATCTCCCCCGGGGAGACACTCTGCCTCGCGTGTGTTGATGATGCCCTGGCCTCGGGGAAATCTGTCCTGGAAAAAAATGAATCAAAAAAAGCCGGGCAGTGTTTTGCCCGGCGGTCTGAATGTTGCGAAATGCGTTTTGCTGTGACTGCGGCTTAGAGACGGAAGCCAACACCGAAATCAAACCAGGGCAGAGTTGTTCCATCGGATTCAGTAATCGAGCGCTCGCAGGTTCCTTTTTCGCTTTTATCGATTGCACCTGTGGTTTTGGTCTTTACGATGCCCAAGCCCGTTGTCACGTGGAGGGAGTCCGAAAGAGTCCAGATTTTACCAGCGGCTATTGCACCGACACGATGGTTGCCCTTTGCAGAGAACTCACACTGCAGCTCTCGGGTTTCGCCCGTGTATTTGGTTGTGTTCGATTCAAAGCGTCCGAACATAAGCGCTGTTGAAAGATAGATGTCGGTCAGGTTCCCCATTTCGGATAGAATCAGGTCTGCGCGCACGCCGAGGTTAAATGATTGCATCTTGGTGTCGTTCTGTTTGCCAAAGTGATAAACCGCCGTAGGGCCTACATGAAAATTCCGGTTGACTACTTTCATGAGTTCAACATCCAGCACACCATTGTCCGACACTGCAGCAAGACCGAGCAAAGGAAGTTGCTGAATGCGGGCGTACCAGTAGTTTTCGTTTGTGCTGGCTCCTGTCGTCCGGTTTGCCTGCTTCTGTTTTCTTCTTGCCTTGCTCTCGGGTGCGGGCTCATCTTGCTCGTCCTCGACCTGAGCTACGAGAGTGCGTCCCTTTTCATTGCTCGCAACGGAACGTGAGGGGCCGGCGAAAGCCTGGCCAACGGTGAGAAGAGAAACTACGGAAAAAGCGACCAGGTTGTTGATGAAGCGTACTGTCATGGGAAACCCTCCTCGGTTGTTCTGTTCTGCTCTATGCATTCCCTATGCCAAATAAATAAATGAACGATTATGAATTCTTAGTAAAAGATATTTTTTCTGAGGTTCAAATTTAGACGGTATCAAACTACATTTTTGGTAGGCCCACCCATTTCTTGACCGTTCGCCAGTCCATCTCCAACCGCTGTGCTACCTTTTCGAAAGAGCCCCACTTTTCATAGGCCGTCCGGGTATACGCGGCCAACATTTCATCGGCGGTCCAGCGCACAGAGGACCACGCTTCAGGAAGATCTGTCTGCGTTCGAGCGGGCGGTGTCTTTAGACCTTCAAAAGCGGAGCTTTTCGACTGCGTGCCATGCAGCAGAGCAGAGCGGATGCATTGCTCAAATTCGCGCAGGTTTCCAGGCCACGGATGATCTTCGGGTACCATGTTCATCACAGTATCTAGGATTTGTTCAGCATGGAGTGAACTGCTTGTGCCCAGAAGACGGCCGAGAATGCGCTCAGTGAGAACCAATTTCTCGTTGGGTTCAGCCTTGAAGCGCTCTCGCAGCGTAGGTAATTCAATGACATCTGAGGCAAGGCGATAAAACAGATCGGCTCGGAATTGACTGCGGCTTATCTTTTCGAAGATGTTTGCGTTGGTTGCTGAGATCAGGCGTCCAGAAAAGCGACGCTGCTCATGGCTCCCTACAGGTGTATAGAAGCGCTCCTGCAGAACGCGGAGGAGTTTGACCTGCACCGGAAGCGAAAGTTCACCAATTTCGTCGAGGAAGAGCATACCGTTGGGATGAGTTTCGCCGAGAAGTCCTGCGTAATTGTCGAGTGCACCAGTGAACGAGCCTTTGCGGTGCCCAAATAATTCACTCTCCACTAAAGTTTCTGGATATTCAGAAATATTTGCAGCGAGGTGAATATCGAGAAAGCTTGCGACAAATAGCATAGATTTTGGATCAAATGGGATGAACGCACTGCGCCCTAATGCCGAGGCTGCCTGGCTTTTTCCCACACCTGTTTCGCCAAGGAGAAGCACTGAAAAAGATTCCATCCGCGTGTGTAGGGTTCTCAGATAGAGGCGAAGATCGTGGCTGAATAAGCTTCTCCAAAGCCGTTCGCGTAGGAGTCGGGTGGGTTGCGATGACCCCCCCACGTTGCGCGAGATGAAAAAATAAGCACGACGCATCTGGAAGAAAAGGCCAATCAGTTGTGCAGCCTCGGAAGCAGAAAGAAATCGGGTGAGGTCTGCCATCATCTGTGGTGCACAGCTTAGAGGAAGGTTTTTTCCCGGAGCCTCATTTTGGGTTGCAATGTGCTTATCCAATTCGCCGACATAGCGATGAAAGATGGAAAAAAGCGCAGCATCGCGGATGGTCTCCTGGACGTCCGCATCGGCGTTCAAATTCTTAAGGTCAGTGCCCGCGAGCACATCCCTCAAGATTCTTTCTGTTTCCTGTGCAATCGCCTCGGGGATCTGTTCGGGCGCATGTTTTCGGGTGAGTTGTTTGGCGATTCGTGTATCCAAACGGTCGCGTTCAGAGCCGAATGGATTCGCTAGGGCAGCAGCCGATACCAGCTTTAAAAACTCAAATGTGTTGTCCGGCAAGGGCTGCATGAGCGCTGGTCTCGGCTGAATGTTGTCGCGTGCATTTTATTATTAGGCTAGCCGAGGTAAATAATTTTTCAAGGTCTCAAGCAGTTCTTCCACATCTGTTTCTGGTGACACTGTCCAGGTCAATACCTTGGCATCGGCCGATTCAGCCCCCACAAGTCGCACGCTGATTTCACCCACAGGGCAAACGTCAAGACAGCTGCTTTCCACGACACGCACTTGCCATTTCTGGCTTTGACCATTGAGGAGAGCGTTCTCCAGAGCAATGCGTAATTTTTTTGTGGGGTGCTCCTCAGCACTGTGGGAATGCGATTCCTTTGCAGAAACACAGGTGTCGCCACAGGTGCGACACAACAGAATGTGTGCATGCTGAGAGCGCCGTTTTAGGGTCACGGTCATATGAGATATCCTTTCACTGCGGAAGTCCCGCAGTGATGCTGATTCTGAGCTTCTGCTCAATGTCGCCCGAATCAATGTTGAGGCGCACAAAACAAGTCATCCCACTTGGTTTGTGGTATTCGAAAATGTAGCTTCCTGCAGAAAAAACACCCGTGCTGAAAACGATATCTTTCACTTCTACGAAGCTCGATGTGCTGAGTGTGCGCAACAATAACGTGGAACCATCGCTTGCACTCGCCTCTGTAAGTTCAATCACAGCGCCTTCTTTGCCAGAGCTGTTGGCTGCTCCGCGCGAAATGCTGACATTGCAATTCACTGTGGGAAGAGGAATATTTGCAGCCGGCTGACTACCTGCAGCAGTTCCTTTTGAGGGCGAGTTTGCCGAGTCGCCAGCACCGCTTCTGTCGGAAGTGGTACCCCGTCTTGGGGAAATCGGAGATGGGTTGTCAGGATTCTCCACTTCAAATGCGCATCCAGTAAACAGACACACGTTCCATCCTGCGAGCAGGGCAAAGACTCTGCTGAGTTTGAGTGCTTTAGACGTTTTCATTTTGGCCGTCCTGTCACAGGAAAGAGTTGCATATTAAGCTGGAAAATGTTGTTTTCTGATGATGCTTGTTCGCTGATCTCAACGATTTTTCGGCGTGTCTCGCGCAGCAATTGTTTGACCTCAGCAATCTGGTGCGCACTGAGCATGACAGTCAGTGCACTCAGGTCGCGTTCATTCTTGTCCACTTCGGTCAGACTCAATTCACTCAGGCTTAACATTTCCTGGTGATATTTGTGGATAGAGAGGTGATTGGCTCCCTCTGGGACACGGATATGTGAATGGGTGAGTCGCCAGCTGTTATCATCTGAACATTCAATATATCCAAGCCGCACAAGGAGATCGAGGCTCTGTTTGGCCTGATCGGCGGTGATTCTCGGGCGTAGCTGTGCGGCAATCCAGCGAGGTTCGGGTTTGAAGTCGGCACGCCCAACCATCTCGCGCACGACAGGATGATACCATTTTCCAAAAAATTCCATTTCATCGCGGGTCAGATCATTCTGGATTGTCTTTTGCCGCACTTCAAAGGCCTTGTTGATTCCCTCGGTGCGCTTTGCCACGTCACGAGCACCATTGTGCGCAACAAGTGAGAGAAACCATGTGCGCCGCTCAGCGTGTAAGCCAAGATGGTTTACAACCTGCTGCGCGCTTCTGAGCGAAAGCGGACGTTTCTGGCTACAGATGAGATGTAGGTAATTGGTCTCACCGAATCCAAGATCTCGAGAAAATGCACGATAGGAATAACGCGGCAACTGCTCTTTGAGTTCTTCATAGATGTGTTGCAGGAGTTCTTGAACAGACAAAAAAGAGAAGACGTCTATCGTCTCGACGATCTCTTTTAGAATGTTTTCCTGTACGCGTTTTTCGCCCATCTCTGCGTTCCGCCTTCGCTCTGTACTAAGCGTATCGGCAAAATCTAGAGAATATACAGAGTCGGCGACAAACTGCTGGCTGATTTTTATTTAACCAACTGAAATTAAATGAGTATTTTGAGTGATATGGTGCACGATTTGGTGCTGGGTATTAGTAGCAATCGAAGGATTTACCCATGCTGATGACTTCGAATTCGAAGCTACCATGGCTCATCCATACGTATTTGGATGAGAAGATCGTTTCCTGGTTGTGGCCCACACAGATGTCCATTCGAGTTGACCCCTGACCGATGAAAGCGCTGCCGGTATCAACAACCTTAAATGGGATAGGTTCAGCGACCTTGAGCCGCTTTTCGATTTCTGGAATGCGAATGAGCGTTCCGTAGGGCAATGCGAGTCTGTCCATTGCAACACTGACCTCGTTTGCTTTCCAGTTCATATAATCGTCGAGTGTGTTTAACTTGCGTCCGCAGCGATCTTTCGGGCCACCTTCAATCGGCGTATTTTCGGTGGTGTAGAGCGTTGTCACTGTTTGGAATTTTTTTCCAGAAGGAGTCGGAGCAGGATCGAGCGATGAACCTATGTGCGCTGCAAAAACATAACCAACTGTAAAGGGGCATCCCACCATGGGTTGCTTCAGTTTGATTTTCACATGCGCACCAATCCACTCAGGTTCGGCGGCAAGAGAATGGCGTGTTCCACGGTGCAGCACACATTTTTCGTTTTTAAGGAGAGCCCCTGAGTCCACCGGATCGGTTTTGAAAATCGTGTCATTGCTGGGGATGATTTGGATCCAATGTGGCGAGTTGTCTGCGCTGGGCGCGTTTTCGGTTTCCCTCTTCGATTGATCCGCAGCTTGTCCGCCGCCTCCTCCGCCACCCGGATTCGCACCTCCCATGCGTTTCTCGAACGTTTGCACACGTGGAAGGTCACAGGCTGCAATTGCAACAATGCTCAACATTAAAAAGAAGCGATGAGCAGAGATTTTGGGGTCAAACATGAGGTGTCCCTCCAGCAGCCGACTCCCGTGAGCGGAGTACATTGGGCTGGTGAGCAAAGGTCATGCCAGACGTACACGAGCCAACCCCAAAAAATGGCAGGAGTCGGCTCTAGAGAAGGTGTGCAAAGATTTTACACCGGGCGTCAGAGCGCGCGGGGGCGAAGATGCAAGTGGTTCAGGCAGCGCTCAGAAATACTCTCAGCAGTGAATCCAAACTTTTGTGTCAGAACGTCGGCAGGTGCCGAGGCTCCGAAGTCACGCATGGCAAGCACTGCCCCGCTTCTTCCGACGATTTCCGCCCAGCCCTGTGGCGAGCCCGCTTCAACAGCCACTGCAGGAATTCCTTCCGGAACCAGGCGTGCGAGAGCAATCGGATCGCAGGCGAGTTTTTGCGGGGCCGGACAGCTGACAACACGCACATTGAGCTGAACACCTTCACCCGCGAGTGTCTCGAATTTCTGCTCCTGAAGCCACAATGCAGCTTTCAAGGTGGCTGCAACTTCAGAACCAGATGCAACAAGAATCAATTTCTGCGCATGGGTTGGAGAGTCGAAATCTTTCAGCAGATAAGCACCCGTGCGAATGCCCTCGGCCACGGTTTGTGGAGAACGCGGTTGCTTAAGATGATCGTCGAGGCAGGGAAGATCCTGACGAGTGAGCAGAAGCGCGGTGGGTGCATTCTGGTGGCTCAATGCGAGCTCCCAGGCCATCAATGTTTCGCGAGCATCTGCGGGGCGGAGAACCTCAAGATTAGGAATGCAGCGCAGGCTGGCTGCATGCTCCACGGGCTGATGTGTAGGGCCGTCTTCGCCAACAGCATAGCTGTCGTGGGTAAGTACAAAAACGGTGGGAATCTTCATGAGCGCGGCAAGACGAATGCTCGGACGCATGTAGTCGGAGAAGACGGCAAAAGTCGCACAATACGGCCGGAAACCACCGTGCAGAGCAAGGCCATTGGCAATCGCCGCCATGGCATGTTCACGCACGCCAAAATGAATGTTGCGGCCGGCATATTCGCCCGGTTGCACAAACGAGGTGTTGGGTAGGGTCGTGTTGTTGCTCCCCGCGAGATCGGCACTTCCACCCACGAGTGTTGGGTTGAATTCGGCGAGGCGTGTGAGTGCTTTTCCACTCGCAACGCGTGTTGCCATTTTTGTTCCGAGTGCGTCCCAGAGTTCGTCGGCGGCATCAACGTTATAGACCGGGTTGGTATGCGCATTCCATCGTTCCAGCGCCGCTGGGTTTGAGGTGCGCCAGTCCGCGAGGATGTTCTCTGTCTGCTTGTTCCAAGTTTCGAAGTTTGGCAGCGCGAACGCCGCAAGACAGTCGGCAGCCGCTTTGTAGGCCTCGGGTTCAACCGCGAACGGCTCAAGATTTGTAAGGCCCAGATGCTTTTTAGCCTCAATAACATCTTCGGCTGTCATTGGGTTGCCGTGGATTTTAGGTTTGCCCTCCCATTTGGGAGACCCTTTTCCAGCTACTCCCGTGCAGACCACCAGGGTGGGCTTTGGAGCGTTTGAATTTTCGCTGCGTGCTGTGTCGAGAGCTGCAGCAAGCGAGGTGAAGCTGTGTGAATCTGCGTTTAATACACGCCAACCAAAGGCTTCGAAGCGCTTCGCAACGTTTTCTGTGAAGGTGATGTCTATGGTGCCATCGATCGTGATGTTGTTTGCATCGTAGAACGCAATGAGTTTGTCGAGTTTGAGGTGACCAGCAAGACTGCAGGCCTCGCTTGAGATACCTTCCATGAGACAGCCGTCGCCCAAGAGGACATACGTGCTGTGATCCACAGGCTTCTGAGCACCGCTGTTGATGCGCGCAGCCATCATACTTTCAGCGAGTGCCATACCGACAGCGTTTGCGATCCCTTGGCCCAAAGGTCCCGTGGTTACCTCAATTCCTTCGGTGTGGCCGAACTCGGGATGACCGGGAGTTTTGCTGCCCCATTGCCGAAAGTTTTGGATATCTGCAAGGCTCACATCGTAGCCAGAGAGATGCAGCAGAGCATACTGCAGCATCGAACCATGCCCTGCAGAGAGCACGAATCGATCGCGGTTGAGCCATTTTGGGTTCTGCGGAGAATGATTCATCGCAGCGAAATAAAGGAACGTGCCGACGTCGGCTCCACCCAATGGCAATCCTACGTGTCCTGATTTGGCTTTGAGAACAGCGTCCATCCCCAGACAACGCACAGCGCGCGCAACCGTTTTTAACTGTGTTTCTTTGTTTTTTACACGTTCAACAAACATGAGTGCTCCTGAGATTTCAATATGAGGGTGCAGGTGGAGGAAGAGCTACGAGTTGTTCATAGATGCGCTGTGCTGCGATCTGGGCCAGCGACTCGGCGGCATTTTCCGTGTTCTCGTGGTAGCGCAGCGGGTGTAGGCCTTGTTTGTTGCTCAGTGATGAGCGCACCGAACCATCGCCCACAATTGGGTAAGGTCCGGTTGTGATGTTTGGGAAATTCGCCTGAAAAAGAATCGCGCCGCTCTCGAGATCAAGCCCACGCGCGCGTACCGAAATCTGAGCGATTTCCTCTTCTGCAGAAACATCGGGAAGCTTCCCGTTTTCTTTTATTTGGGAACACGGCACAGCCCCGCTAGCGAGGATCTCATTTCCCTGATCGCATTTTTCCACGCGTGTGATGGCGCGGCCGGCTGAGGTGATTTGAACCTCAACGCCCCAGCGCGCGGTGCTTTTGTCGGTCAGAATGAACAGTCTGTCCTGGGCAAGGAGACGCTTCAGGGCTGCAGTCAGGCGCGCTGATTGCGCTGCGCGTGATGTGCTGTCGGTGACAGGTGCTATGTAAAGAGTGCGCGGCTGGGTCGAGAATGTTCGCTCACTGTTGCCAAAGCGATATACGCATCCTGTTGTGGCCAGGAGCGCTGCTGCCAAAAGGGACATGATGAGCGCAGTGAATGTCGGCAGGCCTGAACGGAGCACGAACGACCCCCTCATTTCAGACCGGTGAGTAGATTTTTGGGAGCAGTTGTCCGGCTTCGTGGAGTGCACGGATGTCGGTGTAGCCACCCAGAAATTCATTGCCCACAAAGATCATGGGCACTGTGCGCCAACCGTTATTTTCTGCGCTGAGCTTGCTCCACAGCTCGGGTTGTTGGTCGAGGAAGACTTCCTCGAAGCCGACCTGCAGGTTGGTCAGGAGGGTTTTGGCAGCAACGCAGTACGGGCATGCGCGCGTGGAATACACAGTGACCTTTTTCATTGACAACCTCTTTGCAGACACCGCTGCTTAACAGAGGTTGTGGTTTTTGTCACTGCTCCTGATTGCCGAGTTGCAGGGCGATTCAGCGGAAAAGGGGCTCAGCAAATCCGATCGTGACAATGAGGTTTTCGCACTCTTTTGGTGCAGCTTTTCCAGCTAAGAGGGGTTCAATGCAGTGGTCGTTGTCAAACACGAGCGCCACCGTCTTTTCATTAAGCAGCATGACACCCTCTGCCTTCTCAGGCAGCTCCAGCCCTGCGAGCAAAGGGGCTAGGTCGGCAACCAGGCGTGTTTCCACAGGAGTGTAAGGTGTTTTTCCGGCCTCATGGGCGTTGCTGTCGAGAAGACGAGTTGTTTGTGGCGTGATGCGTGCTTCATAGAGAGCAATATTTTTGCGCGCGTTGGAATGTTCAAGAACCAGAAAACGCAGGCCTGTGTCGTCGAGCGCTGCTAGATCGCCAATTTTCACGTCCTTGTGTGGGCTCCCGGCCTTTATGGCGTTTTCGCTGTGTACGTAGGCAAATTGCTCTACCAGGCCGGTGGTTCTTTCAATGCGTATGATTCGGTGGATTGGAGTGTTCTGATTTCCATGTCCTTTCTCTCCCGTAGGTCCTGCTTTGGGATCGAGGGGAGATTGGAGCGCTGCGAGTACAAAGTTGCCAGCAACAGTCAGTCCTTCAAAGCCCCGGTTGTCCTTGCGCTGGCGGATCACCCAGGGCAACGATGTTGGAACAGCAGAATGATTTTTGGAGGGACTCCAACGTCTGGTGATGTTTCCCTGCGCATCTGCGCGCAGAATCGATGGGCCGTATTCTTCTACTAGCCAGAATTCGCGTTGGCCATCTTGGTTGAAGGTTTGTGCAACACCTTCGAAATCGAAACCACGCGGCGAATTGGGTAATCGAGCGAAGGGACCCTGAGGGGATTTCATCTCAAAGGGTTTTTCTCCGGTGGCGAGTTCGGGAAGCGAAGATGGCATTCCGTCGGTTGGGGCGCCCTGTGCTCGCAAGCTCATTTGTTCCAGCACTTGTCCTTCGCCCGTCGGCGAGAGCTTTATCCGGAAAAGTGTTTGGTTGAAGTGGGGGACAGGAAAATAGCGGTCTCCATCCGAAAATTTGAGATTGTCGCGAGAGTCTTTGGCTTCGAGATAGAGATTCAGACCGCGGTCGTTCACAGTCCAGAGTTCATCTTGGACAAAGACCCCTGGACGCACCTGCACCCGGCTTGCACCACTCCAGCCGCCTTGGCCATAGCTGAACCGCTTCGGAAAATAAGCGGTGCCGACAACCGGGAGATTTTTGAAACTGTGCACAAGAACTTTGGGTTTTGATTGTGTGGCAACGGCTTGAGCTACAGCAGAAACTGCAGGTAAACCTTGTGTTGATGCATTTGGTGCCGAGTTTAGAGAGGGCATTGAACGAGGTTGAGTCGTGGTGCAGCCCGTGAGGGCTGCTGCGGCCATGAGCGCGCTGCGTAGGTTGAGATAATGCTGCATAAGTCTTTTCCTTAAGAGTTTGACAGATTTTTTTATTGAGCATCTTCAAAAAGCTGAATCAGGGCTTGATGAACAAGAGGCGCTGTTTTCGGGCCGAGAGAGTTTTCTTCACCGTAGGGTTTATCATTATAGGTGTAGGGTTCTTTTTCATCCCATTGGCTGCGCGGAATGATGTAACCGATTTGGTCGTTGGTCAGACCAAGAAGCATGTTCATTTGTCCCTTCATCACCGATCGGAGTGCGGGAACCTCAACTGGTTCAGTGAGTTTAAAGTCGTTGCCCGCTGGGGCTTCGATGCCACCGTTGGCGATTTCGGGATAAAGTTCCCCTGGTATCGTGCCAATCCAGGTATCTCCGAGCTGCAACAAACCCACTTCGCTCCGCGTCCTGAATCCTGTTTCAAATTGTCGCCGAATCACCCGCAGCATCGCGGCAGCTCGGAACTTCAAGTTGTCAACTGGCAAAAGGAGAGACTTGGATGACCATGCAAAGGTGGAATCGGTGATTTGAGTTTCGCTGCCCGAGGCAACACCATCGAGAACAGCCTCAGCAACCCGATAACCAACTGCACGTGCTTTCTCAAAACTGGGTGTGAGAAGAGTTTCATTGAGGATTTGGTCGACCACGGGAGTTGTGTCGAGAGTGGTCATGAGTCCACCCACAGCTCCATTGATGAATACCGCTGTTCCACCCAGGCCAGGCTTGAGGATGTTGTCACCATAGCGGATTCCGCTTTCAATGCCTTCACGCAAATAATGGACAAAATCGGAAGTGATAGCCGTGTTGGCGTTCCAAAGAACCTCCGGATGGTTGGACCAAGTCAACAAAGTTCCGAGATTCTGTTGGGTGCTCCGACTCACGAACCGCAGCGAACGGACATGGGAATCGAAGACCTGTGGCATACGGGTGTCCACCAGTACATCTGCGCCAACATTGGGCAGCTCCATACGGTGAATTTGCACCGGTTCGAGGGATGCCACCGCGGCCTGAATAGCTTTGACGGACTGATCCTTGACCAGCGCAAGGTAGCGAGAGTCGACTCCGGTTTTGAGGAGGCTAGGTCCCCAGATTCCGATGAGGTCGGGTGCTTCATGGTTGTGGGTCGATGACACTATTACAAAGTCGAGGCCGAGCTGCTTCTGAACCTTGTTGCGGATATCAAGAATATCATTGTGCATAAAGCCAATAGCATCGAGTGCGACAATCACGCCTTTTTTGTTACCATCACTCAGTGCTATAGCACGCGACCAGAGTGCGTCGTGAATTGATTTTGCCTGGCGCTTTTGGCCGAATCCGGCAATCCAGATAGGGCGCTTTGGATCGTCGATGTTTGGGTTGATATTTTCTTTGGCAAAACCCGCAGAGAATGTTGTCGGGTTGGCGTATGCATTTTGCGCTTCATTGCAGCTTGCCAGTATTATAGCAACGAGTGCTGCGCGGCTGATGTTGCTTTTCAACGGACGGCGAAGCATTTGCCTAAAAGGCCATTTCACGCTGGAGCCGAACATATGGTGTTCTCCCTGAAATTGAAGATGACCAAGAGCATACCTGATTGCCTGCAAGTTTCCAGAAAGGCCGGTTGCCTCGGCGTGCTCCTCGGTTTTGTTTCAATGGCTTCATTCTCGCCTGCGCTGGCGCATGCAAATTCATTTAAAGTGGGATTGGCACAGGTTGATATCTCAACGCGCTTGCCGGTCGCTATGGGTGGATATGGGACGTTCTTTCTTTCGACTCCGCGCAAAAATGGCGAAGGTATTCATGATCCTTTGTATGCATCTGCCGTTGTCATGGAATCAGAACACGGGGAAATTGCTGCGTTGGTGAGCGTCGACGCAGTTGGACTCTCGAGTAAGCAGATCAGTCGTATTGAACAGAAACTTCGCGAGACCGTGAATGCAGATATTCATTTGATTGTTGCAGCAAGTCATACGCATCACTCTCCCGATACACTTGGGCTGTGGGGCTCTCTTCCACGCTCGGGGCGCGATTCACGTTATTCCGAGCAGCTCGAAACGGGTATCGAGCAGGCCGTTCGTGATGCTTTTGCTTTGCGTACCGAGGCTAAAATCTCGCAGCGCACGGGGCGTCATGCGAACGATTCGACCACGTCCGATTCTGTTCACGACCAATTTGTGAATTTGGCATTTCATGCTGCCGACGATGGACGCATGCTCGGAACCCTAACCCAATGGTCGGCTCATCCGACCGTGCTGGGCATGGAAAATAATACTCTCTCTGCAGATTTTATTGGTGCCTTCCGCAAGCAAATGCAGAATTTTGCTCCGGTTCCACATCTGTATTTTAACGGTGCTATAGGAAAGGTTTATCCCCTGATACCAGCCGAGGATGACACAGGGCTCGTTGAGGATCTTTTTCCTCAAGGTGATCGCGACCCAGATGTGAAAGACAATTACAAGCGCGTTTCAACTGTTGGCTGGCGACTCGCGCACGATGTCTGGAATGCCTCGCAGCGCAATATTTCTCAGTCTTCAGTGGAATCGTTTGCAATGTGTCATGTGGTTGTGAATTTTCCGGTCGACAACGCGCTTTTTAAGCTTGCGAGCAACTTGCGCGTGGTGGAAACGCGGATCCGCTCGCGTCAAATTCAGTCGCGGGTGTCGAGCTTAAGCCTTGGTGGCCTCGTCTTTACGTCTTTGCCGGGTGAGCTGTTCCCGAAACTCCTCAAGAGAATTCCGGACGCAAGTCTCGCCGGCAGAACTCCTGTGTGGTTAGGCATGGGACAGGATTGGCTTGGGTATTTTGTCGACGCAGCCGACTACGAAAATCCAAAGTTGAAGTACTGGACAGACCTTTCAGTACACCGCGACGCCTCCCAGGTTTTGCTCGATGGAGTGAATAAAGCGCTTCAGGCGAAGGGCTGTGTGGAGTGGACAGACGAAGCGGAATAGAGCAAATACGGAGTGTCTCACGCCCGATTCGAAAGGATGCAGATAGTGATACTCTCCATTGAAAACTCCAATGCTCCGCTGCAGGACTACGGAATCCAGATTCCGCTTCTGGCAGATCGCTACACGCGCACGCTTGCCTCTGTTGCACAGCACCCTGAGCTTGCGCCGCATAAAGATTTTTGGCTGCAAACAGCTGATCCCAAACCCTTTAATCGCGAACAGCTTCTGAGGGTGCATGAAGCACACTACGTTGATGCGTTACTCTCAGAGAATCCCCTTCAGGTCATGGGGCAGGTGTTCGAATTCATCGACTCCGACGGCAAATTCAACGAACGATATAAGCCAAGCGAACACAATCGCCCAATGCACGAGTTGGTTGAAAAGCGCCTTGCTCATGCAGGAGGTACACTGTTGGCGTGCGAAGCCGCACTGCTCAAGGGTTTCTGTTATTTTCTCGGGGGTGGAGCCCATCATGCCATGCGCGCGGGTGGTCGCGGCTTCTGTCTTGTGAACGATCTCCTTATTGCTGTTCGTGATCTTCAGGCCCGCAACAAAATCAAAACCGTCTGGATTATTGATCTCGACGCTCATAAAGGCGACGGCACTGCAGAAATCACTCAGGGTGACCCGGATATTCTCACTCTCAGCATACATATGGCACAGGGCTGGCCTCTCGATGAAGATTCTCCGCTCGATGCCGCGGGGAATTTGAAGCGTCCCTATTGGCCCAGCACGGTTGATATTCCAGTGCCGGAGGGTGCAGAGTCGACTTATCTAGAATTGTTGCGCAATGGACTGCGTCACCTCGAAGTTTTGGGGCAGGGCCGTGTGCCCGATCTCGCCTTGGTGGTCGATGGCAGCGATCCCTATGAGAACGATGTCCTGAAAAGTGCAACACCTCTAAAACTAACTCTTGAGCAGTGCATCGAGCGCACACGCCTGGTTCACGATTGGCTCACGGAGAAAAACATCCCCCAGGCTTACGTGATGGCAGGTGGCTATGGCCCCGAAAACTGGCGTGTGCACGCGGGGTTTCTTGAAAGTGTTTTGCCGCAGCGAGTCTTGGAAAAACTGCGCAACCGCTGATTGGCTCATCCACCAAGGCCAGTGAGGCGAACACTCGTTTCCCAGAGGCTCTTTGCCATTTTCTCACTGTGAGCCAAAGCAGAAGGCTTCGCGGCCTTACAGTTCTTGAAATAACCACCATGTGTTTTTGAGCCCTCGGTATCGACGGCCAAAAAAACTGAGGTTCGTGCACCTTTCTCTGGGGTCAGGAAAAGGGGGCGCGCAGCGTTAAAGAGAACTCCGAGGAAACCCCAGTCGTTTTGAGTCCCGAAACCCGTGCGCACCACTCCCGGATGGAGGCAGTTGGTTGCGATTTCTGAAGGGTTAAGACGCAAGGCAAGTTCGCGAGTGAAGAGAATATTTGCGAGTTTGCTCAAACCATAAACATACATAGGTTTGTAATCTGAGTTTTCACACTGCCAATCCACCGTTTCAGTGCGCACCTGACGATGAGCCTCAGAGGCTACGTTAACAATACGAGAGGGCTGATGGCTTTCCTGAGCGCCCTTTTTGAGCAACTCAAGGAAGAGATGGCTCATTATAAAGTAGTTCAGGTGGTTTGTGGCAAAGGTGAGCTCTAGGCCCTCGTCCGTGGTCTTTCTCTCGCCAAAAATTGCTCCGGCGTTGTTCACGAGCACATGGATGTGGCCATATTTCTCGCGTATATCAGCATGAAGAGTGCGCATTTCGCCCATCTGCGTGAGGTCTGCAGTGAACAAACTGACGGCTCTGTTGCCCGATGCTTTTTTGATTTCCGAGACAGCAACCTCACCTTTCGATCTGTCACGGCACACCAGCAGGACTGTGGCGCCACGGCGTGCCAGACCAAGTGCAGTTTCCTTGCCGATGCCGGAGTTGGCACCAGTGACAAGGCATATACGCCCTTTAAGTTGCTCTGAGGGAGTTTGATTTGTGCTCATCATCTTCCAGCCTTTTTCTAATGCAATCTTTGGGTGTCAGTGTATGACACCGCTGTAGCGGTTTCAATTTACCAGAAAGCCTGGGCTGTGTAGTCTGGCGGAGTTTTAAAAAAGACTGTTTTTGACACCTCGGGGAGTCCGACATGCGCTTGCTGCACACTTCAGATTGGCATCTAGGCCAGGAGTTTTACCGGCACGATCGTTCCTTCGAGCATGCTCAGTTCTTGAAGTGGCTGAAAGCCACGATCATCGAACACAAAGTCGATGTATTGCTCATAGCCGGCGACCTCTATGACACATCCAATCCATCCGCGGCCGCGCAGAGATTATTTTATGATTTCGTGCGTGAGGTAAAAACACGAGCGAAAGACCTCGTCATCATAGCAGCGGCGGGGAATCACGATTCACCCGCACGCTTTGAAACCCCTGCAGGCCTTTTTGAAACGTTTTCGACACATGTTGTGGGGCGAGTGACGAGCACACCTCAAGGATTGGTTGCGGCAGAAAACTTTCTTATTCCGTTGTGTCCCTCGGGAACTTCTATTCCCACCGCGGTTTGCGTGGCTCTTCCCTATTTGCGCGCGGCGGATCTCTACTGGCAGGGCGAGTCACCCTCCTATCCTGTTGCTGTGGTGCGCGCCTATGAACAGGCGATCGAGCAAGCTCGTCTTAAATTTGGTTCTGGTGTTCCACTCGTCGCTCTCGGGCATATGCATGCCAGTGGGGGGCAAGTTTCAGAGGAGTCGGAAAGAAAACTTGTCATTGGAGGAGAGGAGGCTGTTGCTCTCGGCTCCCTCGCTAGCAAGCTCTCTTATTTTGCTCTGGGGCATTTGCATTTGGCGCAGGAAGTGGGTGGCCTGAAACATGTGCGCTACAGCGGAAGCCCGTTGCCCATGTCCTTCTCTGAGATCAATTATCCACACCAAGTGATCTTGGTTGATCTTCCTCCATCAGGGGATGCCTCCATTCAGTCTGTCCCGGTTCCGCGCAGTGTCGAGTTGCTCCGTTGTCCAAAGGAACCTGGAAATCTGGATGTTGTTGTTCAGGCGTTACGTGCTTTAAATTTAGCCCAGTGCGAACATGAGCAGCGTCCGTTTCTCGAAGTGCCGGTGTATATCGATGGCCCCACACCTGAGATGCGTGCGCGGATCGAGGATGCACTGAAGAACATTCCCGTTCGTTTGGGGCGGATTTTGGTTTCCCGCAGTGCGCAAGCTTCTGCAAACCCCATTCAGGAACCTCTTATGGGGCTTGAAAATCTGAGGACTATCGATCCTTTTCTCGTTTTCACAAAAATCCATGAGCGCGAGTACGGCACTGCTCCGGCAGAGGAGCTGAGTCGGTTGTTTGCCGAGGTTGTGCGCGACGTAAACGCTGGAGTTGAGTCATGAAGATTTTGGCCATCCGCGGTGAAAACATAGCCTCGTTGCAAAGCCGTTTTGAAATTGATTTCACCCAAGAACCCCTGGCAGGTGCGGGTCTCTTTGCCATCAGTGGTCCCACAGGAGCCGGCAAAAGCACGTTGCTCGATGCTCTTTGTCTGGCGCTCTACCACACAACTCCCAGACTCGAATCAGCCCCATCGAATCAGGTTAAGGTGCCTGATGTCCAAAATGAAAGTCTGGGTGTTGGTGATGCACGCAATTTGCTCCGGCGCGGGGCTGGAACCGGATTTGTGGAAGTGGATTTTGAGGGGGCTGATCGCCAGCACTATCGGGCACGCTGGAGCGTGAACCGTGCCCGAAATTCGCCAGAGGGCGCACTCCAAACACCAAAAACATCGGTTCATAATCTGACCGAAAAGCGTTTGCTAGCGGATACCCGCTCCTCGGAAGTTCTTGCGCATGTGGTGCGAGCTGTTGGGCTCACCTTCAGCGAATTCACCCGCTCAGTGCTGCTGGCGCAGAATGAATTTACAAGTTTTTTAAAGGCAAATGATAACGAGCGTGCAGCTATCCTTGAGAAGCTCACGGGCAATGAAATCTTTTCAAAGGTTGGAATCAAGGTCTTTCAAAATTGTTCTGCAAAGCAGGCTGAATTGAATCAACTGCGCCTCAGTCTGCAGACTGAGCAGGTTCTCGATGATGCAGCTCTCGAGGCTCTTCAACATCAGGTGGTTGCAGATGAAGCACGAAGTGCCGCGCTGGTTGACATTGAGAGGAGCGTCCAGAACCTCATTAATTTAACCAATGAAAGAGAAGATAAGCAAAGAACTATCACGGCGCAGGAGCTTCAGTTGCAGGCTGCAATGCAGCGCAGCGGTGTGCTCCAGACGACGTTGGTTGAACGAGGCGCGGCATTGGAAGATGCGCGGAAAGCCCAAAAAGAAGCACAAAATACACTTGCGCAGGCACAAGGGCTGGATGGTCAATTGTCGGCTTTGCGTGCACAACTTTTGCCACTCAACGAAGCCCTTCGCCTCAAGGAAGGTCGTTTGGCTGAGCTGCAAGCCGAGCGTCTTGTTTTTGAGCAGCAGCAGCTTGCGGCTCAAAATAAGAAAAATGTGATCGTCCTGTGGCAACAGGAAAACGAGCCACTGAGGCTTTGGGCGGAGAATTGGGCCGCCAACGAAAATGTATTAAAAACTGCGGAACAGCGGTACGCCGCGGCACAAGAATACAATGTCGCAATCGCCTCTGATCAAAAGCTGTTCACTGCAAATCTCCAGAGCGCAGAGGCACTCGCACGAGAAATTCAGGCACTCTCAGTTGCTCAAGCCGAGAGGCAGGCAACAATTGAATCTCTTGCACAGCATCTGCAGGATAAGGGAGATCTCTCTTTACTGGTTCAAAGAGTCGATGACTTTGAATCAGAAAAGCAAAGGCTCATGCGTTTTTTGAATTTGGCAGATGCTGTGCGCATCAATTCTGAACGCCAGCAGACTTGCGAGAGTCACAGAGCCGAGCAATTGAAGCGAACTGAGTCTGCTCGAGAGAGTTTGGTGGCTCTGAGAGCCCAGGCTGCAATCCTGCGCGAGCAATTGCAGCTGGCCCAGCAACACAGAGAAAAGCAGGAGATCCGGGTTGCTGGAAATTTGAATCTCTTGCGATCGCAATTGGTACAAGGCGACCCCTGCCCACTGTGTGGTGCAACAGAGCATCCACTCGCTCTTCACGCGGTGGCTGAGGCTCTCGATGCCGCTGTTCAGGATGCACGACTCAGGTGTATTGAGCTTGAAACGCAGCTGAATAGCAAAACCCGAGAAGCGCAGGCCGCCGAAGTGGAAATGACGCGTGCTCAGACAGAGGCAAGCAACAGCGAAAAACTTTTGGCTGAGCTGCGGCATGCAGATGCAGAGTATAGAGCGGCTGCGGGGGAACAAGGATTTTCTTGGCCATGGCGGGATGATGAGGTTTCTCTGCAACTGCGAGAGAAAGGCAAAGTGGAAAAGCTCTTAGAGGAGGCGCGCTCGGCTCTTAAACTCGCGCAACAGAACAGCCAAAGGCTCCAAAATTTGCAGCGCGAATACGCATCGATTGAGCAGCAGCGCATGGAAATGCAGGCGCGAAAAGCCCAACTCTCAGCGCAGCACGCGACTCTGGATGAGCGCATCAAGGGCTTGACTCTCCAACAGAGCGACGCGCAGCGGCAGGTCAAAGAACAGCTTGCAAACCTTTCACATCTTGGAAAAATCGTGGGCTGGGAGAATAATCCTAGTGCTTATCGCGCGCGCATTCAACGCGACGTTGATGCCTGGCGCAGCAGAAGCGAACAGCTTGTTGAAGTTGAATCTTCCTTACTTGGACTCGCCCCAAAGCTTGAGGCGCAACTCCAACTCCTTGCTGAGGCCGAGCAGTCTTGTTTCTTGCAGCGCGCTCATCGTGAATCTCTGCAGATCGAAATCAACCAACTGGAAAAAGATTTTCGACAACTTTTGGGTGGAGCGAGTATCGCCCAGTTCAGCGAAAGGCTCAATCAGCGCATTCTCCAGAGTGAAGCAATGTGGGCAGCAGCAGAAAATGAGTACCAACAACAACAGATCGTAGTGGCCGGGCTGCAGGGCGGTTTAAATGAAACGCGTCAGAGCATCCACGATGTCGAGAAAACTTATAATCAAGAACGCACGCGTGTGATTTTGGATGCACAGCGGCTTGATTTTCCTTTAGGAGAGCGCACCGAAGCTGAGTATTCCTCTTTATTACAAGAAGAACTCCGCCTTCTTCAAAAGCGTGAAGTTCAAGCACACGCGCAAATGTCAGCGGATGCCTCTGCACGAAAGCGCCGTGCAGATTTGCTGCGGAAAATTTCGGGAGTGGAAAGTGAGCTTCTGCAGTGGGAGCGACTGTCAAAGATGATAGGATCTGCCAATGGCGATAAATTCCGCAGAGAGGCTCACCGTTTAACTCTCGAGGTTTTATTCGCACACGCAAACCATCATCTGACATCGATAGCGCGGCGCTACCAGTTTCGAATCCCTCCGCAGGGGCAGGGGATTTTGGTAGAGGATCTCCATTTCGGGGGTGAGTTGCGCTCGGTCTATTCACTCTCCGGGGGAGAATCGTTCTTGCTTTCGCTTGCTCTAGCGATGGGTCTTGCATCACTTTCCTCCGAGCAGATTCCCGTGGAGTCGCTTTTTATTGATGAGGGATTTGGCAGCCTGGATGCCGAAACTCTGAAAGTGGCTCTTGATGCACTCGATGCACTGCAGTCACAGGGGCGCAAGGTGGGAGTTATTTCGCACGTGGGCGACATGGCTGAGCGCATCGGTGTGCAAATTAAAGTCCAACAAGTTTCACCTGGCCTGAGTCGGGTTGTGCTTCCATGATCCGATGGAATGTTCCGAAAATTCTTATTTTGCTTTCTTTTTGTACAGATTTAATTTGTGGTTTTGTGCCGATGATCCTAGACTCACCGAGATGATTTCACTCAGACACAAGAATATTCAGGGGGAAGGCTCACTGCGTGGATAAAACCATTCAACGCATTGCACAGGGCTACTTACGCTTTCGTGCCGAATTCCTAGCCGAGTCGGGCGATTTTTACCGAAAGCTCGCGGTGCACGGCCAAAAACCCCGCGTTGCGATCATCTCTTGCTCCGATTCTCGGGTTGATCCAGCTGTGATTACCGATACCAAACCAGGTGACATGTTCGTTTTGCGCAATGTCGCAAATCTGATCCCCGAACGCACGAGCGAGACAGCCTGGGGGGTACGCGCGGCATTGCAATTCGCTATTGAGGTGCTCGAGGTTCAGCATTTTATTGTCTGTGGGCACTCGGGATGTGGTGGCATACAAGGTGCGCGCCGCAACCAAGTGATTGGCCCCCAAGGACAGCATCTCGAGGATTTGAGCGTTTGGTTGCGTCATCTGAGCGAAAAATTTGCGAGCCTGGAAAGTCAGGCCGAAGAACTCGAGCCGGAATTGCGCGACGAATTCTATGAGAAGGTCGGCATCATCAATTCCCTCGGCAATCTGTTCACCTTCCCGGAGATAGAGAAAAAGGTGAAGGAGGGAACCCTTCACCTTCATGGTTGGTACTTCGACATCAAGCGTGGCGAACTGCTGGCCTACGATTCAGCATCGTACGGTTTTGTCCCCTTTGACACGCTGGCCAAGGGCCACACTTAGACCATCGTCCGCAGAAGTTCGCCCGCGGCGCTGAGTGCAGCGGGGAGTTTCTCGGGTGAGCTTCCGCCGCCGCGTGCGAAATCAGGACGGCCACCGCCCTTACCATCGACCTTCTCAGAGAGCTGTTTGATGATGTTGCCGGCCGTGAGGTTTTTGTGAGCTTTGGTCACGTCGGGCTTAACCGCAGAGAGCAGCATGGCTTTGCCCTCAAGCGCTGCACCTACAACCACCACTTCAATGCCCTTTTCCTTGATGCGGTCAGCATAGAGCTCAAGCTCCTGTGCATTTGAGATATCCACTTGCGCAGCAACCAAACGCACGTTGGCGGCGAGCGGGACAGCTTTGTTTACGAGCTGCTCTACCACACTGTTGGCAAGGCGCGATTGTACCGTGCTGAGCTGGCGTTCGGTTTCCTTCAAGCCATCACGCAGTGTGCGGACTTTATCGAGGACATCGGCCTCTGAGCATTTGAGCAGCTCGGCAGCTGTTCCCAGATTTTGCTTCAGGCCAGCCAGAAGCTCCAGAACGCCTGCACCCGTAACAGCCTCCACGCGGCGCACACCACTCGTCACCGAACCTTCCGACGTAATCCGGAACAGGCCAATTGAACCGGTTGCGGGTACGTGAGTTCCACCGCACAGCTCCATAGAAAATCCGGGAACCTCGAGAACACGCACGGCGTCTTCATATTTTTCGTCGAAGATGGCCATCGCACCCATTTTTTTGGCATCGTCGAGTTTCACGTTCTCGTGGGTTTTGACTGCTGTGTTCTTCAGGATTTCTTCGTTCACCAGCTCTTCGACGCGTGCAATTTGTTCGCGGGTCATGCCGGTGGGGTGTGAGAAATCGAAACGTAGACCATCGGGACCCACGTAAGAACCTGCCTGACGAACGCCTTCACCAAGAACAACCTGCAGTGCCTTGTGCAGTAGGTGTGTTGCGGTGTGGTTGCGCATCGTTGCCGCGCGGTTCTTCATATCCACAAATGCCGTGATGGGTGAGCTAAAAAGCTGCTTCAAAGTTGATTGCGGTAAGAGCTCCGCATCCTCTGTGCTCCACTCGCCGTGGCGCAGCAGATGCACAATGGCTGCGGCAGATTTACGAACATCCACCACTTCAAATTCCGCTTCGCTGCCATCGGGAAGCTTCGCCCGCACCCAGCCTGTATCCGAAACCTGACCACCGCCTTCAGGGTAGAATGGCGTTTGTGCAAGCCAGAGTTCAAAGTACTTGTTCTTGAGCTGGCGCACGCGCGCAATTTTATTACTGGGCAAAGTTGTTTCGTACGCGGCGCGGTCGCCCACACGCGCATTTGCAGTGTTGAAGTTGTAGCCAGCAAAAGTCTTGATTACCGATTGTGGCAAGTCATTGAGCTCAACCCAAGGGGAATCATCCTGGTCGAACTTATAGAACTTAGCCTCGGCGCGGCTCTTTTCTTTCTGCGCCTGCATGCAGCGCACAAAACCATCGAGATCAGCCTTCAGGCCTGACTCTTCACACAGCACGCGGGTGAGGTCGGAGGGGAAGCCGAATGTATCGTGCAGCACGAACACATCTTCTCCCATGAGCATATTGCGCCCCTGTGCACGCGCCTCATTGACGAATGACTGGAACTTGGACAAGCCGCTTTCGAGAGTTGCAACAAAACGTGCTTCCTCGTTGCGGATGAGTTCTTGAACACGTTTTTGTTGTTGTTGCACTTCTGGAAAGAATTCACCGAACTCTTCCACCACAGCAGGCACGATGTCCGCCAGGAAGGATTGGCTTTTTGGCAGCGTTGGATTCAACCGGTGTGCATGACGCACGGCACGGCGCAACACACGACGTAGAACATATCCTCTTCCTTCAGCGCTGAAGTTCGCTCCATCGGCCAAAGTAAAGCTCAGCGTACGGATGTGGTCGCACACCACATTGAGGCTTTCTTTCTCATGGGCTGTGCGCGCTTCTGGGATTTGTGCGCGTTTGAGAATAGCCGCACGTATGCCCTCGAAGGAATCAATTTCAAATGCAGAGGGTTTGCCTTGCAGAAGTGCAGTGACGCGCTCGAGACCAGAACCGGTGTCGACGCTCTTGAAGGGCAACTCTTCAAGTGTTCCGTCTTCTTTTTTGTCATATTGCATGAACACAAGGTTCCAGAATTCAAGGTAGCGATCGCAATCGCATCCTGGTCCAGCCTTGCAGTCGAAGCCCTTCACATCACACTTACCGAGCTCAGCACCTTGGTCGAGATAAAGTTCCGTACAAGGGCCGCAGGGACCCGTTGGCCCCATGGTCCAGAAGTTGTCTTTGTCGCCGAGGCGCACGATGCGCTCTTTGGGCATGCCGGTCTTGTTCCAGATTTCGGCTGCTTCGTTGTCGGAGTCGTGCACGCTCACCCAGAGTTTATCCATGGGGAGCTTGTAGACATCTTTCACAAGCTCGTAGGCCCAAGCGATTGCGTCGTTTTTGTAGTAATCGCCAAACGACCAGCTGCCGAGCATTTCAAACATGGTGCAGTGGCGTCCGTCCTTGCCCACATCATCGAGGTCGCCAATACGGATGCACTTCTGCGAGTTGGTTGCACGCACATAAGGGCGTTTTTCCACGCCTGTGAGGGCGTCTTTAAATTGAGCCATCCCTGCAATGGTGAAGAGGATGGTTTTATCGCCCACGGGAATGGTGGAGCTGCTTGGAACAAAGGTATGGTTCTTCTGTTTGAAAAACTCGATGAATTTCTGGCGGACCTCGCGGCTTTTCATTTGCTCTCCAATTAAGCATCTAGTGCACGCTACGTGGGCGTTCTCACGCAGTTTGAAGCGCGAGTATGGCAAACTGACAGCATCCTGGTCAACGCCAGGAGGGTCGCTTGCACCGTGATTTCATTCCAGTTACCTTTTGGTGCTTGCAACAGCAGGCTTTCCGGCTGCCAGCAAATATCTAAAGGAGATCCACCGTGGCTTTCACACTTCCACCGCTCCCCTACGCGACCGACGCCCTTGCTCCGCATATTTCCAAGGAAACACTCGAATTTCATCATGGTAAGCACCACAATGCTTATGTCACAAAGCTCAACGAACTCGTGCCTGGCACAAAATTCGAGCATGCCACTCTCGAGGAAATTGTGCTTTCGGCCGACGGCGCCATCTACAACCAGGCAGCTCAAATCTGGAACCACACCTTCTACTGGAATTGCCTGAAGCCCAACGGCGGCGGCAAGCCCACAGGCGAGCTCCTCAAGGCGATTGAATCCACTTGGGGTTCGTTCGACAAATTTAAGGAAGAGTTCACAGCTAAAACCATCGGCGTGTTCGGATCCGGTTGGTCTTTCTTGGCGAAAGACAAATCCGGCAAGCTCGTCATCACCCAAGAGGGTGCTGCCGGCAATCCGATGAAACAGGGCCTCAAGCCATTGTTGACCTGCGACGTCTGGGAACACGCTTACTACATTGATTTCCGTAACCGCCGCCCCGATTACGTCGCCGCGTTCTGGAATCTTGTGAACTGGGATTTCGTAGCTAAGAACTTTGCTGGCTGAATCACCCTGTAAGTGCTCATGTTTTTTGAGTAGAGGCGCTCTCAAGGGAGCGCCTCTTTTTGTTGTGCTCGATTCTCGATTCGAAAGTTTTTTGCGGCGGCACGAACACATCACTCCAAGAATAGAGATATTTTAGGTTTTACGCGAAAACTGAATTCGTTCTCACAAAAGGTCGATAACCCTCATGCGTGGAGCGAAGCGCAAGCCGTTCTTGCTCCAATCCTTCCGGGCTAAGACTGGAGAATCGATGATTTCACTTCTCAAAGGCGCCGCGGTTTCTTTTTTAGCTGTGTCTCTTGTTGGATGTGGCTCAAGCCGAGGTTCATCCACGGCTTCAAAACGATTTGGCAACGGCGAAAGCAACGGACAGAAGGTCTTCGAATCGGAGCAAATCACCTATCTCCTGCCACAGGCGCGGGTACGCCTAGCGGATCAGCTCAACTTGTTTATTGATAAGCTCGTAAGCACTCCACCGCCCAAAAGTACTCTTGTCTGCATGCAGGCGGCAGAGATCAACGGGCTTTACCTTTGTATTGGTAGCAACAAGCGTGCGCAGCACGTTCCCCTCAACAGGGCTGCTATCTATACCGAAAGTCGTCCATCTATTGGCGTTCCGATCAGCCGCCAGGTTGTGAGTCAATCCATTTCGGAAAGTGGTTATCAGGGAAGCCAAGGACACGATCTGAGCCAGGCGAATTTGGAGGAATTTTTCGTTGCTGCCAAACGCCTTTGTGGTGACCTCTCTTGTCTGAGCAACGGTGAAGTTGTGTTCGCTGAAAAAGTAATGTCACAATTCGCTTCACAATCGCCTGAAGGTTACGCTGTCATTAGTTTCGACGTCTCTGACCCCTCGAAATTGAAGCGGGTACTCAGCCACGAGATTTCCCATGGACAATTCTTTCAGGAACCTGGGTATCGAGCCGCTGCCTATTCGTATTGGAATAGTGTTTCTCCGGCTGTTCGTCTTGCAGCTAGAAGTTTTCTCTCCATGAACTATGACACCATCAATTCCGATCTTCTCGTCAATGAATTTCATGCGCACACGCTCGATGGAACTTTTGAATCCATTCCTGAGAGCGCAATCGTCGAAATGCAGAGAACGGATCCAAATCAGGCAAAAATTCTTGCCGTTCTCCGCGACGGTGCAGCGCAGCGCAAAGCACTTTTGTTCAATTTGCTTTCAGCCTCAACCCGCGTGGTCTGGGGCGTACAGCTTGCTCGTTGAAATACTCATGACCGAGTGCCGGGCAGGCTTTAGAGCGCGCAGCGTCCACCTTCGACAACTGAAACTTTAACCCAGCGTGCCGGATGGGTGGGGATGATTTCGACCTTTCCTGCGCTTGTGCTCAGGTAGTCCTGCATCCATTGCGGCCAGTGTTTCAACTCACCCGCATCAAATTTCGCTTTGTAGGTGAATGGAGAGCCATAGCCGCTGCCCGAGTTGCTCCCTGCAATCGCAATCAGAGGGCCTTGGCCTTTGTAGAGCGGTGCTTCGTTGGCAGATGCTCTAATTTCTACCGACATGCCGGGTGGAACAACGATTCCATCGAAGGTGTAGTCGACAGCTCCGTCGATTTCGCCAGCTCCCTGCTTATACACGTAAGGTTCAGCACGCGCAGCGAGAAAGACTCCTCCCACAGTGTCGAATTTCTCACCCGTGGCAATAGGCTTTCCGGAGGATGGCTTTGGAAAGGTGTCGGAGTAGTCGCCCAGTCCCACGTAGGTTCCGCTTACGGCAAACCAGCACTCCTGGGATTTGGCTGTGACCGTTTCGGCTTGTTTCGCAACGGGGGTTGGTTGAGTCTGTTCTTGTGCGGGCGATGATTTCGATTGCGATGTTTTAACGCTTTCAGCCTGTGCATTTTTTCTCTGGCCCGAACCAGACGCATTTTGTCCGGCTGAAAAGCTCGACTGCGAAGCGGAACATCCAAAACTCAATGCCATGAGAGCGGCGGAAAAAAAGAAACTGGATTGAAAATGAGTCATAAAATTTCTCCAAAAGACATAATTATACCATCGGTTTTTTGAAAAAATATTTGATTTTCAAGGTTTATTTTGCTGATTTTTTTAGAAAAACAGATTGAGCCGTAGGCCCTATTCCGTTGTTGTAGGAGGCGGTACGTCTTCAAGTTTCTTGGCATTTCGGCCGACCCTCAGGCCTGAATGATTGGCCTTGGATCAATCGATTCACCGGGGACAGGGGATATGTTTGTTGACAGGATTTCGGAATTGACTGTGGCCACAGCAGCGCTCGATAGCTCTTATGTGGTGATCGCCGATGTGCGCGGTTCGACAGCAGCGATTCAACGTGGCGATCAGCGTTTGGTCAACATGGTTGGGGCCGCATGCATTGCAGCAGTCCGCAATAACTTCCCCGCAGGCGTGATCCCTTATGTATTTGGTGGCGATGGTGCAACATTTCTCGTGCCAACAGAATATCTTGCGAAACTCAAGGATGTCCTTGAGGCTGTTCAAACCATGGCCCGAGTGCAATTCAAGCTCAGTGTTCGTGTCGGTGAGGTTTTGGTGTCGGAGCTGCGTGCGCAGAACACAGACGTCTTCGTGCGCACTCAGGAGTGTGGGGCAGAGGAGAAAATCTACTTTCTTCAAGGTGACGGGGTTTCTCTAGCAGATAAATTGATAAAAGAACGCGACAACCACTCTGATGAAATGTCATCCTTCTTAAACTTTTCAAAGATTAATGTTGCTGGTCTTTCGTGTCGTCTTCTTCCATTTAAGGCCCTCAGGGGAAGTATTTATAGCTTTATAATCGAGCCGCGTCTGTCGCTCTGCGATTGTGATGAGCTGTTTAAAAACTTGTTTTTTGTTCTTGCTCAGGATGGTGATTTAGAGAGATTTCGCCCGTTGCAAAAAAGCAATACACGTCGTTCCTGGCTTCCGAAGACCTGGCGTATTGAGGCTGGCCTAAAATCAACAGGCGACGGATGGATGAAGAAGGTTATCCACTCTTGGGAAGCTCTCAAGGAAAATATTCTGACAACTTTTGTATTTCGTTTCAATATTCAAAACACCATAACTGGTCTGCCCAGCTCATACATGAATGATCTCCTCGTGCAGTCAGATTGGATCAAATTCAATGGCTCACTCTATCTTATCGCTGATCTCAAGATAGATGAGTACCAACGGTTTGTTGATGCACTCGAAGAACACGAGGCGCAAGGCTCTCTTTTTTTCGGTGTGCAGCAGGCCGACTCGGCCCTGGTTGTGTGTCATCTCGATTCTTCGAGCGATAAAAAGCATTTTCATTTTGTAGATGGCTCAGATGGTGGCCTGACGATGGCTGCTCTTCAACTCAAGGCGAAAAAGCGCAAAACCTAAGCCTTAATCTCTGAATTATTAAGACTTACTGAGGTTTGGACGTATTTTGAGTTGTTTCTCTCAAGCTTCCTCTTATTTCGTCCGAATCCCCGACAATTCATGTTTCGAGGTTTTGAAGTATGCCGCGGCAGATTTTGTTAGCGAAGTTTGAGCGCAAGCGAAAGCAAATGGTGTTTTTGTGTTTGACCTTCGTTGGAGTTGTAGCGGTTCTTGTGCTGTCTAGCTATCTTGGTGTCGTTTCTGCGCAGCAATCGATTATTGAGGCCGAGGCCGTTCGCGTTGCGAAGGTCGTCACCGAGCAAGCGATTGCTGCCCGTGCAGTGTATGCGCGGAATGTCGTCGACAAACTGAGCCGCGAGGGTGTGCCTGTCACCCATAGCTACGAAAGTACACTTGGGGCCGCTCCTATTCCGGCTCAGTTCCTGCAGTTGATGGCGCATGAGGTGAACGAGAAAAATTGGGGGCTGTATAAGTACCGGTCAATATCCAAGTGGAACATCAACCCAAGCAGCGGGCTGTCCGACGATTTTCAGCGTTGGGCTTTTGCGGAGCTCGAGAAACAGCAACTATCCATTCCAGGCATGAACAGTAAATTTGTTCCTGTGTGGCGCATCGACGACGTCAATGGCGAGAGAGTATTGCGTTTCCTCACTGCTGACCCTGCTGTTTCGAGCGGATGTGTTTCATGTCACAATGCATTTGAACAACGTGCTGATGTTATTACACGGCGTGTTGAAATCGGCGTCGAGCCAGGCAAAAGCTTCAAGCTGGGTGAACTCATGGGAGCCATTGAAGCCTACGTGCCGCTGGGGCGAGTGGAATCTATTGCGAGTCAGAACAGCCGTTCGTCTCTCAACAAAGCTATTGCAATTTCATTTCTGGGCCTTTTCCTCGTGGGTGGTATCTCGATTGCAACCTTCAACCGAGAGAAATTGGCTGAGCAGAGGGCTAAAATAGACACCATGACGGGACTTCTGAACAGAACCGGATTTTTAGATGAAGGTAGTTTTGCACTGGAGGTTTGTGCACAAACCGGTCAGCGAGCACACCTCCTTTA
>JBILKM010000106.1:0-4346 GCA_044376695.1 Silvanigrellaceae bacterium | reverse complement strand
CCGAGGAGTTTATGGTGGCAGGAGCAACAATCGCGCCCACATCATCTTTCATATAAGCGGCCGAGAGGCCCTGCATGGTACCCGAATTCCCCGGGGCCACAGCACCATCAAGACTGTAATACGGTTGGAGCTTGAGGGCTTTGCGGCCATCAATCGTCGTCAGCGCTGCATCGTTGGTGATCTTATCGGGCCATTGTCCTTGCGCGGTCAGACGCACGGTCATTTTGATTTGCCCCTCGCGCACCTCACCACTGCTAAAATTGCCATCTTCTTTTATCTCAATGATGTCCGCAGCAGTTAGGAATTGAACGTTGTTGCCTACAGCAACCACCCATTTAGAGCGATCGTAAACAAATCTTGGGTTTTTAACCGTAAGACGAGGGTAAAAAATAATCTGAAGGTCGCGCGCAGTCTGGCCAGACTTGGGCAGATACGACGGCGTTACGATTGTGGTCTGCCCGGTTTTGTCGGTCATACTCACGTCTGTCAGGACACTCGGATCCGAAGCCAACTCGAGAACATCGGATTCGCTCACGGAAGAGAACTGCGCCGGGATGTTATCATTGCGGCCACAGGCCACAGCAACAACAGCAAAAACACACCCGGCATAAAACAATCGGCGTCGACAGGATGCCATTGACACATCTCCTCAGACAAAACTTGCGCGGTTCTGGTGGGAGCTGTGATGCCTCTTTTCAGGCACTCAGTTGAAGAAACCTTCTTTGGCACAGGCCTCAACAACCTGAAGTGCGTTTAGTGCAGCTCCCTTACGAAGGTTATCAGAGACGAGCCAAAGTGACACGCCATGCGCAAAAACCTTGGCTGTCCGGAGACGTCCTACCAGCACCTCATCACGCCCCTGACTCTCACGCGGCGTAGGAAAGAAAGCGACATCTGGCGTGTCTTCGGAGTCGGTGCCAGCCGAGGAGGTTCCTGGGTTGACGTTAGGGATACACATCATGCCCTTTGATGATGCAATCAAAGTTTCGAGCTTTGACAGATCAACAGGCTTCTCGGTTTCCACCGTGACCGATTCGGCGTGACCCACGAAAGTCGGCACCCGGACGCTGGTCGCTTCCACCGGGAGCTCTGGTAGGTCGAGAATCTTGCGCGTTTCAAAGATAATCTTCTGCTCTTCGTCGGTGTCACCATTGGGCAGAATCTTAGCAACAAAAGGCATCACGTTGAATGCAATGGATTTGGGAAAAGCTCTTGAAGCCTTAACCGAAAGATCCTGTGCCGTGAAAAACTGCCGCGCTTCCTCTTCAAGAACCTCAAGTCCGGGCTTTCCGGCTCCTGAGACACTCTGATAGGTCGAAACGATCACACGCTTCAGCCCGAATTCACGACGCAGAACATCGAGAACCATCACCAGAGGAGTTGTGCAACAATTTGGGTTAGCGACCAATGGCCTTTTTTTGAGTTCAGCAGATTTTAAAAGCTTGCCATTCACTTCAGGCACAACCAACGGAACTGCCGTGTCTTCGCGGAAGGCAGATGATTTATCCACACACAGCACTCCTCGTGCCGTTAGTTCAGGAATAAATCGCTTCGAGATTTCAGCTTCAGATGCAAACAAAACTGCATCGCACTGCAAGAGCGAATCGAGCTCGGTGGCCTCAACTGTAACCGGCCGGCTCCCCCAACTGAGCCTCTTGCCTACAGAGGCAGAGGAAGCAAAAGCTCTCACTTCTTTTACCTGCAGTTCAAGGCTGCCATCACCCAGAATATCCAGAGCTGTTTGCCCGACAACACCAGTGGCTCCAACAATACCGAGGGTCAAAGGTCTCATATATGCGTTTCCTCTTCATCGTCTTCGGCGTCGCCGGCAACAAACAATTCTTCTTCTTCGGCTGTGCGGTCACGTTTGAAAAACAACCACATCACCGGCCCATGGAGACAATAAAGAATGAGCAACAGCGAGAGAGTGACCGTGAATTCGAGCGTGAAGAGAAGCACAGTGAACATCAACAAAATGGAGAGAAACCTAAAGGGGCGCTTGCGCGGAAGTTTTAGGTTTTTTGTACTGACGTACTCAAAAGTGCTGATCATACCAAATGCGAGAGCAAACATCAGACAGATGAGAAACAGGTTCTTAAAATCAGGCTGCAGAAAGGTCTGGGCCAAACTCACAGCCCAAGGGCTGTAACTGTTTTCGAGTGTCCATCCGGCGAATTCATACTGCGACATAATAAACGCACACAAAGGCATAGCTGCCATCGGGATGGGAATCCCCGTAAAATTGCCGCCGGCCTTGCCTACAGAACTCTGCACATTGAATCGTGCGAGGCGCAGTGCTCCGCACAGCGCATATATAAAGCAAGCTGCAAAACCAATCCGAGAGGACGTGTGCAATGCATAATTATATATGACAAACGCAGGAACGATCCCGAACGATACTACATCGCAGAGCGAATCGAGTTGAACGCCAAAGGCACTTTGAGTGCGGGTGAGGCGTGCAATGCTGCCATCGAGTCCATCGCAGACTGCCGCTGCGAGAATAGCATAGGCTGCGTAGAGAAAAGATTCGGGGTTGGCGTTGGGAAGGCGTCCTTCCAGAGCAAATTTCATGCTCATAAAGCCGAAGAACAACGATGCGGCCGTGATCATGTTGGGGAGCAGATAAATGCTCGCTTTCATGCCACGTCGGCGTGGTGAGAGTTCGTGAACATGTGCCACAGGTGTCACTCCTCCTGTCATGACGATGAGTTTCCTTCCTGTTGTTTAAGTTTCAAGACCGGTGTCGGCTCACGACCATAGTGTGGCTCGAGCACATCCACAAGGCGAGCAGAGCCACGCTGCCATAATCTGAGATGCGCATACAAATCGCCAAAGCTCACTTGAGTTGCAAAAGGGTCATCCAAATCTCTCGAAGGAATTCCCCAAAACGATTCGGGTTGGGTCGGAAGTTCTTCGCTCCCGCTTTCAATTTGATCCGCAGGGATTCCAACGACAGCCCACAAGTGTCTCTTGCGACCGAAATGAAGCCCGTTGGCAAATGCACACCCCAAACGCAATCCGGTAAATGAACCAGGACCAACGGCCACGGCAATCGTGCTGACAGCAGAATCTTCAAGGTCAAGAATCTCGAGAACATGCCTATAGAGCTGCGCAAGATTTTCGGCCGTTAAGCCATCGCATGTGGCAAAACAGAAGCTGCCTGAAACAAATATCCGAGAAGTAGAAAGCGTGCTCGAGAGCTGCACTTGCTGCGGCTGTTCCTGCGCAAATTGAAAAAGAGATGCAGCGCATCCTTCAAATTCCTCGTTGCGCTGCGGCGCTGGCATGACTGCCAAACCAACACCTCGTTTATGAGTGCAGAGCAATGCCGCGTACATAAACCCCTCAGGATCGGAACAGACGGAGGATGTCATTAAAGAACACCAGCACTATCAATCCCAAAATTAGAGCTACACCCAAACGCTGCACGGCTAATTGCACTCCCAGCGGAAGTGGTTTGCCGTAGGCGGCCTCAACGGCCTGGAGGATGAGATGGCCTCCGTCGAGCGCAGGAAGAGGAAGAAGATTGAACAGGCCTATGTTGAGACTCATCCATGAGATGGTCAAAACAAACAAAAGCAGTCCGCCTTCGGCTGCATCACCGGCAACCCGGGCAATTGCAATTGGGCCACCGAGGTTAGAGAGCGGAACATCGCCAGAAAAGAGTTTCTTCAATCCCGTCAGGAGGGTTGTGGCCTGCTGCCAGGTTGCTTGTGCGCCGTCTTTGAGGGCGTCAAGAAGGCTTTCGCTGCGAATGATGACAGGGTCTACCCCCACCCCACGTGAGACGAACGTCACGGGCAACTCCACTGTCCACTGATTTCGACCCAGAGAATCGAGAACAAGCCGACGTGGAATGTTGCAATCCAGTGAACGCATTTGGTTGTCGCTCAGATTAACCACTTGCCACTGCACGGGAACAGCGCCTGAATTTTCGGGGCGCACCAGCTTTTGAAAATTAAAACTGACATCAACGGGCCCCTGCAATTTCGGATAGCCATTCCATGCAAAAATTGTGTCACCGGGCTTCAGACCACAGCTTTTCCAAGCATCAAGTGCAGGAATTTTTCGGTCACCTTTGTTCAAAGCTTCGAAACTTTTGATCGTCATGTCGGTCGAGCGGACTGTCTGAGCCCATTCTTCTGCAGTCATCGCTGAGCTGGTTTTGAGGGTCAGAGTTTGCACAGGAACAATAAGTTTTTCTTTGCCACTCGCCCGAAATAGAAGTTCATCAGGCTTTTCCATGCGTTCAACAACAAGCGAGGCAGGGCCAATTGCTAATGCCTGTTCAACGTCGTGCAAAGCACTCATCTTCTTGCCATTAATTTCGATGATTTTATCACCGC
>JBILKM010000105.1:0-4349 GCA_044376695.1 Silvanigrellaceae bacterium | reverse complement strand
GCATGATGGTTGTTGTGCCAACCCTCACCAAAAGCAAGCACACCAATGATGGCGTTGTTTTTGGAGTGGTCACCAATATGGTTGGCATTGTCACCGAACATGTGTGCAACCGAATTCACACACCAAGTAATGTGGTACATCGTGATCATGCGGACAAAGATGCCCCAAATGGTGAGGCTCAAAGCCATGTGGTAGTCGAAACCAGTTGGCGTTGCCGCGAACACCGTTCCACCGAGAGCAAACAGGGACAAGCCAAGCACAACCTGAAGATGAATCATGTGGTTTTCAAGGAACACAAAAAACGGACGCTTGGCGAGATCGGGCGCGTAGTGCCTATACTCTTCGAAATGAGCCAGGTCGCAGCGCAGGTTCACGAGCCACCCGAAGTGGGAATGCCAGAAACCTTTTGTCACGTCGTGCGGATCGCGCGGGGTATCAGAATAGGCATGGTGAACCCGGTGCGTGCCAACCCAGTTGATGGGACCTCCCTGGCAAGCCAGTGTTCCACACAATGCGGCGAAGTTCTCAAGCCAGCGTGGTGCATGAAAACCGTGGTGAGCCAACAATCGGTGAAATCCGAATGTGATGCCGATCATTCCGGTCACGTAATAAAACAGAATAAACGCGGCAAAACCTGTCCAAGTGAAATACGGAATCGCACCCACCAAAGCGATAAGATGCACTGCGCCAATCCACAACACATTGCGCCAGGAGAACTCCGATTGCTGCCACGACGATCTCAGCTTCATAAGAGGAACCTCATTTTTGTTAAAATCAATTGACCCGAATCTCTTTATCTCTGAGTTCGGCCAGAGTTTCCTCAAATTCATGTAAAAGTAGTGTAAATGGAAATTTTATACACGGCTTCCGGAGGGTTGAGGGCAAACAAAAAGCCGCCCGTTGGGGCGGCTCGAACATTAAAAAATGCTTGTTGGCGACTCAATTCTTGAGGCGCTTGCCCTTGATTGCAGCAACGTCTGGCGGTGCAATAAACTTGGCCGTGTTCGTGGTTTCAATAATTTCATAACCCGCGTCGCCCAAATTCGCAGAGCCGTCGATCACATAGTTGCCATTTGCATCTTGTTTAAAGCACTGGCGGCTCACGCCTGCGCCCATCTGCTTTTCAACAAAGTCGGTGGCAAGCTGGCCGGAGATATTCGGTTTTGCCCATTTGTCAGAGCCGCGAGCGTAGTTGTAGTCACCACTATTACTGACACTGCCTGCACCTTCGATGTTGAAGAAGGGGTGATACCAACCATCTGGCTTGATCGCTGTGCCGTTCTTGATCGCCTTACGGATACTGAGGTCACGCGCAGCGCCCGTAATTGCACAGCCCTTAACCAAATTGCTGTCGCCTTTTTCAACCTTGAAAACAAATCCACGCGCAGCCTCTGTGAAGTTGCCACCTGGGTTTTTCCAGAAGCTCAAGCTACCCGTACCATCGGCCTGATTGACATCGAATTCAACGAGTGAACTCGCAGAAATATGATCGTTGGATTGACCAGACGGATTTTCAGGTACGGTGTTGAAGTTCACGAGTCCTGCTGCGTCGAAAACTTCAGTGTAGCTCGTTGCGAGCATTGCGCGACGTACAGATGCACGAATCTTTTTCGCACCGCCTTCATCCGCACGTGCGTATTCAATACTCAGCAACATATTTTTTCCACCGTCGTTCGCTTCACCCGAACGCTTGATGGAGATCACGCCATTGTAGCTGACGTTATCGCTGGTCGAATTAGGGCGGTGAACGATGGTCAATTCTTCAGAGGCACTGCCGCGTGAAGAGACAACGCGGGTTTCAAAAACAGGCTTACCTTCGTTGTCTGCGAGGCGCTTAAGCTTCACGGATGTAAAAGAAGGTGCATTGGCATCGTTCGGACGTTTTGCCTGCATATCTGAGGTCAGATCGAGCTCTTCACCTGCCGCTGCTGGCAAGGTCTTGCCATTCTTTTTGGCGAGACAAGCCATGGCCTGAGCGCGGTCGAGTTGCTGATCAATGATCTCTTCAATCTGCTTCATCTCTTCGCGAGCATAAGAGACCATGCAGACTTCTTCGGAACCAGGCTTCGTGCTTTTGCCGTTTTTTGTTCCCTTGGGAGTATCATTGCCTCTGGCGCCGTAAATCATGTCCTGATCAAACTGATAACAGCCTTCACCACTCTGCCTTTGAATCTTGATACGCTTTTTCATGTTGGCAAAGCAGTCGTCCACATTGCCTTCGAGAATCTGTTTCGCATCATCGCGCTTCTGCGCCAATGTCTGCCCTTTAGTGTTGTTTTCGTCCAGGTTCAGTTCACCTTCGAGAGCAAGTGAGCTGGTCGTCGTGGTTTGTGGAAATGTTGGAATGCTCAGTCCATCGGGATAACCAATCGCAAGGGCATTATTGATTGCATCACTGATAGCTTCAGCTGAGCTGCTTTTTTTCTTGCCACAAGACATAATCGCGACCGTCGAAGCCAAACCCAAAATCAGAACATATCTCTTTTGCATGAGCCACTCCTCACCACATGATTGAACTATCCACTCCGGTCACATCTCAATTTTCCTCGAACGAGGTGCGAACCTGAGACCTTAGTGTACTCCCAAGCTAGAGCTGTTCAGAGAGCATGACTCTGACGCGTCAATGAATCGGCAGAGATATTGGCCAGTAGACCAACGGCTCAGGGCGAGATTTGTTCCATGAAGATTTTTGTCACTTTGCCTTCAACAGCACGTGACACGACCTTGAAGACCGTTCCTGGCGCAAAGAGGACTTCAGCTTCCCCTTTAAATTGAGAAAGTTCTTCGATCATCTTTCCGGTTTTGCTCGTAATCACAAATACAGTATTGCCAGAAAACTTCTCAGCCGCATTGCGGGTCGTGCTCGTGAAGGCTCGCTCCGTCACACGGCTTCCTACTTTGTAAAGCGCCGAAACGTCGGGCTTGAGACTCACTCCGCGATACACAGTGCCAACAAAAGACTGTGCCACCATTTTACTGAGCCCCGAACTCGCAGCCTCGATCACTGGTTGAAGACGTGCGAGTTTTGCAGGATCCGCCGCACGCAGTGCCGCATTGATTTCCCCATACCCGATGCGCGTATAGTGATTAATTGCAGCGACCTCGATCATATCAAGGTTCTTGTACGTTGGGTTGTTGAGCATGGAACGAGCGAACTGGTAGCTGTGCGAGAACTGCCCAGCAATGAACTCTTCAGCCTTGAGCAATGTCTGCGGACTGGCCACGTGGCGGGTCAGATTTATTGAACCGTTCGCGAAAACCGTGGGAACAGATTTTACAGTTCCGCCAACAAGGCGAATGGCGCCCAAGCTGCTGATGATTGTGCGCGATGCAAAAACAACCGGACCAATACCCAGCGTCGCCACACCCTCAATCACCATGTTGCCGATTTCATCATCGGGAGCGGCACCCGCATCAAGACAACGGCAGCCTCCTCCATCACAGAAATGCACGGCATTTTCGCTGCACTTGCGCGGCGTGTTGGGCGGACACACGGCCTTGGTGCGCGATTCAAGGTTGGTCGAGAGGGTCCACCAGCGTTTTTCACCTGCCAGCGTTCCGCCACGCACAACGATTTTCATCAGGCGTGCGTCTTTATCTTCATTCAGAATGGTCAATTCACGAATAACAGGAGTGCCCTTGCCCACGTACTGAGCACCACGATTGTCCTCAAGATCTTCAACACTCTGAAAAACGGGAATATTGCCTTTGGTCATCATGAAATGACTGGGCCATACTGTGCAGGCAGGAACGGCAGCGGTGGAAGCCTCCTGCGTGGTCGGCGGTTTGCAAGCTTGGAGATTCACAACAGAGAGGAACAAAAGAAGAGATAAAGCCCATGCGCCAATAAAGCGCAGTCTCACTGTGCGGTTAAATTTCATGGGCACCTGCGCTCTTTAGAGGTTTTCCTCTATGATACGCAGAATTTCGGGGACGTCAGCTTCAGTAACAGCATTCCATCGTTTTTGTTGCGGAAACGCAGCAACACTCACGCCATCTTTATCGCAAAAACCTTGACACAGGCTGCGGTTGACCCAGACCTGCAGACCATGCCGCGCCCCCCACGAGACAGCAGCAGATCGGAAAAAATTGAAAAAAGCGTTGCCCCGTTCAGCACCGCAACTGGGAAGCGGATTGCTGCCGGGGCGTTCATTGACACAGACTAGAAATTGAATGTCGCAGTGCCGCTCAATAGGCTTCACGCAATGCGCGCTCCTTTTGCCACAAGCTGGGCAAAATCGTCGGCCTTGAGACTTGCTCCACCCACCAGTGCACCATCGATGTCCGGCATACCCATGAGTTCTTCAACATTCTGAAGGGTCACGCTGCCTCCATATTGGATGCGCATG
>JBILKM010000057.1:0-12779 GCA_044376695.1 Silvanigrellaceae bacterium | reverse complement strand
TGATTAGATTGGGGCCAGCAGCGGTATTGCGTGCAGTTTTGGGAAAGAGTTTGTCCACGGCATCACTTCCGAGGAGAGCGATGCGTGGCGCAGGAACTGCATCGAATTCATGGGGCAAAGGCATGCGCCCCGAAGCAATGCTCAATGCATTTTCTTTCACCTCGCGCAGGGAATTAATTCCTGTGAGGCTTCCTTGAAAATTTCCCTCGGGAGAGAGGATTGCGCACCCTTCGGCATCAACCGTCGGATCGAGTCGTCCATATTTGACAAGCTGCTGATTGATGCGTGGGAGATCCTCAGTGACGTGAAGTCCTTGCCAACGCGGAGCGCCAGTGCGCTCGGCCTGTCGCCAGTCAAAGCTTATAAAGGACTTACGTGAGCCTTGTGTCTCGAAAAATTCACGAAAAACATCCTGCACTTTTCCCGTCAGAGTGAGCATGATGAATACACTGGCCACGCCGAGCAGCAGACCGGTCATGGTCAACAATGTGCGCAAGCGCTGCGATTTCAGCGCCTGAAGTGTTGGGATGAAGAATAAACGCAGGCTTCTCATGAGGAAGGCATGGATATTCAGAAAGCTTCCCTTGCGGGATCCTTCGAGGTAAGACGAATCGTTTTGGATTTTTGTACTCGAAAGATTTGATCTGGGGCGATTATCTCGGTCAGAAATTATCGCACCATCAGCTATCTGTATTATGCGAGTTGCTCGAGTTGCAACCTCAGGATCGTGAGTGATGACGACAATCGTGTGGCCCAGTTGATTGAGAGACACGAGTGTGCTGAGAACCTCGGAGGCTGTGGCACTGTCGAGTGCACCGGTAGGTTCATCACACATCAGCACGTCGGGTTCCATGATCAGCGCTCGACAGAGCGCAACGCGTTGCGATTGGCCACCTGAGAGTTGAGAGGGTCGTTTGGCTGAATGTTCTGCAAGACCAAATTGTTGCATCAGCGCCTGAGCGCGTTCAACCCATTGTTCAGGGGTTATGTCTGATTGTGCATATTCGACGGGTAGCAGAATGTTTTCTAGAACGGTGAGCTGGGGGAGTAAGAAGAACTGCTGGAATAGGAAGCCAATTGATCGGTTTCTGCGCTCAGATTTCTCATTGGGGCTCAGACGAGTCGAGAGCTCACCGGAAAGGCTCAATGTTCCCGCTCCGGGATCAGACATTAGACCAAGGAGGTGCATCAGTGTCGATTTGCCCGAACCGCTCGCTCCTACAATCGCGACGAACTCGCCTTTTTCGATGCGCAGGTTAATGCGCTGCAAGGCTGTGTAGGGAGGTGCCTTCAGAGCTTGATACGTGTAGCTCACATCATTCAGCTCATAGAGCAGCGGACGTGGCATGGGCACGGTACCTCACTTAACGTGGATTTTCTGCACGCTGATTCTGGGGTGTGGTTTTTTCGCCGAGTTTGCCTTCGGCCAAGCGTTTGAGATCGAGCTTCGCGAAGTCGATTTCGAGCACAGGATCGCCTTCCTTGAGTTCTTCGCCGGCAAGTTCAACCCACAGATCAGTGACCAGTCCAGTTTTAACTTTTTCGAAACGGGGTGGTTCTGAACGCGAGCTCCGCGGCCTTTCAACAACAGAGTTGCCATTTAGAGTTGCGACAGCATTTGCCGGGAGTGCAAGCACATTCTTGTTTTCAGCTACGATAAGCTCAATGCTCGCATTCATCTGGGCGCGGACATCGCGGTCGGGGTTTTGTATGAGTATATCAGTAACGAAGTAGGTGAACCCGCCAGTTTTGTCTTCTACGCCTTGCTGACTTATACGGCTCACAATTCCGTCGTAGTGCTTTTTTGGAAAAGCATCGAGTTTGATACGTACTGCCTGTCCGTTTTTCACAACGCCAAGGTCAGCTTCAAGAATGCGCGAGCGCACCATCATTTTTTCTGTATCGGAAATGATCAATACTTCGCGTCCGGTAGCCTCGGCACTCTCTGCAGTGGCCATCACGCTCTCGCCGACAGCTTTGTTTAGGAACGTCACTACACCCTGCCTCGGTGCTTTGACGAATATCATTGCCAGCCGACCATCCCGCGATTTTTTCTTGTTGGTTGCCTTCTCAGCTCCAAGTCCCAACGCCTCTTCAAGCAGCGAGAGCTGTTGGCGAGCAGTCTCGTGTGCAAGCTTAGCTCGATAATAATCGTTCTCGGCCTTTTCATTTTCAGATTGTGAGAAAAGGTCTCTGACATTTTTTCTGCGATCGAGATTCTCCTCGGCTGCCTGCATTTCAAGACGAGTACGCTGCACCTCAGCCTGACGAGATTCGAGCTCCTTTTGTCCGGAGGAGTCCTGCAGCACAGCAAAAAGCACCTGGTTTTCGCGCACAGATTGCCCTTCCTGGACCAGAACCTGGCGGAGTTGGCCGGAGACCGGAGAATAGACAGCAATCGAACTCGCTGGAAGAACCTTGCCTGTCAGCAGAAGATCGCGGCGCACGTCGCGACGCACAACCTTGACGGTGCGTTTGTTCTGCTGGGTGTCGAATTTTAGTGATTGGTTGTAGCGCGAAAAAGCGTAACCGCCTGCAACGACAAGCAGAGCGGCTGCAATAATGATGAATCGAGATTTCTTGTAGAAGGGCTTTTCCGATTTCATGTTTCCGACGACCTCGTTGTCTTGGTTCACGCCGCGCGCGGACAGTAGCACGTCTTCAGTGGGACCATAAGTTTTGTCCGGTGCCGCGGCGGATGATGGTTAGATCAGGCAGCGAGCGCAGGATATTGCGGTTCCAATAGCGTGTTGCAAGCCTAAAGTTCTCGAAACAGAGAGTGCACGCCTCCTGCCAGGAGATGGATTGCCAATGCTTGTTTTCAATGGCTGCAGATGCAGAGCGTGGGTGCGAAGTTGAGATCCAGCATTCAGGTGTCTCAGCTGAATCTGCCAAAAAGAAAAGAAGCCGCGGCACGCTTTGTGTGCCGATCGTGCTGCGTTGTGCTGTGCGATTGGTCAGAAGTATGTGGAATTGGCCGTCTTCGGCAAACCACATCGATGTTCCTGAATACCCGAGATGTCCAAAAAACATGTTCTCGCGCGCGGGGGGCCAGGATTTAATACCAGCGGTTGAATTTGAACTCGAGGGTGTATCGAGACCCCACGAGAATCGACCAGATTGGGAGGAGAATCGATGTGAACCGGACAGCATTTGCTGTTGGCTGATATGAAGTTCGGCAATAGCACTTCGGACATCCAAAACGCTCCCAAAGAGGCCTGCATGGGATGAGACCAAAGGAGCAACGCGGTGTGCTGCTTTGAATTCACTGGCGAGAATATTGGCATTGGTGTCATGTACGCTTCCAAAGAAGCCTGCATGGTTGTCGAGCTTACGGTGTTCGTAGATGTGGGCAACGACCTGTGAATTCAAATAAGGAAAGAATGGAATTGCACTTGCGCTGCGCTCTGGGTCGAGTGACGCGTGCCAGAATTCGGTTTTGAGTTTTTGGTTGAGAGTGTCGATGCAATGAGCCCAACCGCGGAACGAGCCGAGGCCAAGGTTCTCTATCACCCGCGCCAAGAGATAGTAGTTCAAATCCGAATAGATCGTGTGTTCCGATGGTTCACGTGGTGCCTGTGCGAGAATTGAGCGGGTCAGATTGAGCTGGGCTGCTCGTGCGAGTGATCCATCTTCATCGCGCGTTAAATCGCCTATGCGTCCGGTGGTTCGTGATTTTCCGTCTCGCTCCGAGAAATTCCAGAGCGCTCTTCCGAACCAGCACCAGGCCGGCAGTCCACTGCGGTGGCTCAACAGGTGCCCCAGAGTGAGCGCGGGGCGTTGCTCAGCCCAGCTCTTGAGTTCCCGTCCTTCATCTGAACGCGGCTCAATCAGGCTTGCCAGCGGTGTTCCTGCGAAGATGAGAGGGTCAGCGTTTAGTGCGAGCCTGAGCCAGAGATTTGCAAGTAGGGGTTTGGTGAGACTCGCCAGGTCGAATGCAGGAAACCATGGCCTTTTTGGAAGGGAACCTTCCGCTGTGCTGTCGTGATCCAAGAGCCAATCGGGAGGGCAGGCCTCGTCCGCATAAAGGGCACACCAGTTGCCTTCCCGGTTTGCGCAGGCCCAAGACGTGAATGTTCCCCGCTCAACCTCCAGCTCGAGGCTGTCAATCAGGGAGGGGTGTGGTAGAGCCATGGTTGAGTTTCTCCGCTGGGGCCAGGGGCGCGCCCTTTGTCAGTTTGTCACAATAGACACCGCGCCCGGATTGTCCAGAAGCAGACCAAGGGGCACGACTTTGAAACACCAAAAAAGCTCTGATTTTGACCTCACGAACACCTTTGTGGAGCGCCAGATCCTCAGTTCTCTTGGAATTGCACCAAGCCGTTTTTTGCGCGACGTGGATGCTTGGCTGGAGGAAGATTTTGGCGGTGGAGATCCCAGTGTCTATACCCAATCCGCACTGGGCACCCGCATGCGCGTCGAAATTGTTGCCAAGCAGGAGTTCACCCTCTGTGGACTCTATCTCATGGCGGCAATCTTTCACAGAACGCATGGGCATGTTCCCTGTCACTTGTCTTCAGCTTTCACCGAGGGTGCCACTGTCCGGCGAGGTGATATCATTCTCTCCGGCGAAGGCGATGCTGCAGCTCTTCTGTTGGGTGAACGCGTAGCCCTGAATTTGGGTGCACGTCTCAGCGGTATCGCGCATAAAGCCCGGCATATGAAACTGCTGGTCGATAAGGCCGCAGCCAGCCGGAATATTGCTGCACCACAGCTTCTTGAAACTCGCAAAACGACGCCGGGCTTGCGGATCTATGAAAAATACGCCACCCGCACTGGAGGGGCACGGAACCATCGTCACGCGCTCGATACCGGTCTTATGTTGAAGGAAAATCACCTCCGCAGTTTTGGTGGAGTCGCCCAGGCTTTGGGTAGAGCTCGCGAAAATGCGCCCATTCTGACCCGCATTGAAATCGAGGTTTCCAACTTGGGTGAATTTGCAGATGCGCTGCAGGGCGGTGCCGATGTTATTATGCTCGACAACTTCTCATTGCAGGATACCCAGGACGCGGTTGCACTGCGAGTAAAATCAGGACGAGATGTTGCATTGGAAGTGAGTGGTAATTTAAACGAGGAAAATATAGCTGCAGTTGCGCAACTCGGAGTAAATTACCTAAGTTCTGGAGCTCTGATACACCAGGCAACTTGGGTTGATATGAGCCTGCAGCTCTATCCAGTAGGAACAAAATGAAAGCCTTTTTTAGGGATGAAACAGCTTCAACCATGGATTGGGCGCGCGAGTGTGTAGCCCAGGTCGGCATAAACGAGCCGTTTGTGGTGATGTCGAGATTTCAGACATCTGGCCGTGGCCGTGGAGGAAGTTCCTGGGTTCAAGGCACATCCAAACCAGAAAACAATGAGTCTGCGCAAACCGTCCACGCGACTCACGCAAGTCTGACAGCTGCAGTGACAACCCACGGCTGCTTCGGCCCATGCACTTTTGTTTTTCCTTCCTCGTCATTGAAAATTCCTCTGACCTGGATGAGCCTTGCTGTTGGCTGCGCTCTTTCAGATGCCATCGAAGCAGTGCGGCGCAGACTCGAGAATCAAATCGGTTTTGCGAAATTATTTCCAGCCAGAAGTACACATGAGCCCCGAATCAAGTGGCCAAATGATCTCTGGGCTTGGCCAAATACGAATCAGTTATCCGCACAAGTGCGCGGCCGAAAAATTGCGGGTGTACTGTGTGAGTCCTCGTTTCGCGGGGATGCTTTGCAGTTCATAACTGTTGGGATAGGCCTGAATACGTTTTCGGCACCTTCTGCCGTTTATCATGCAGGCTGTCTCCTTGATCTTTGGGGGATATCCGAAAAAGCACTCTCGGCGGTTCAGGCCCGTCAAATTGAAACTTTGCTCGCCGAGGAAATTGAACGTGAATTGTTCGACTACCTTGGTGTGGAGCGCACTCCTGGGCAGCTGCAGTCGTTAGTGCTTGAGCGCTCACTTCCGCGTGGCACGCACATGAGAGTCAACAAGGGAGAAGTCAGCGGGGCTTTTGTCGGAATTTCGCTCGAAGGTGGACTGTTGTTGGAAGGACTCGATGCGCCTGTAATGGCAGGCGATGTTGGCTTGCCACGTTTTGAGCAGGAGCCTACGGCGGCAAGTGCTTCGACCTCGGTGCGCGCTACAGCACGGTTGTGCCTAGATTTTGGAAACAGTCATATTCATTGGCGTTGTGAATCCGGTGAAGGTGTTCGGCAGGGCTGCGCCGCTTGGAGCGTTATCGACAAGAAAACTCTCCAGGACGCACGAGCTTTTGCACAGCTCGATTTCGCGCGAGAGATAGTTGAGCATCTCCGGAAAAGTATGCAGGTTGAATTGGTTTGGTCAGCTGTCTCGCACTCCGGAATGACAGCAAAAGTTGTTGCGGCAATCGAATCGCTTCTGGTTGCCCATTCTCCGGGGCGTGAGATTGCATTGCAGCCACTTCAGGCTGACGAAATTCTTCAAGCTTGTGCTTTGTCTGCAGACTATGCTCCCGAGCAAATGGGTGTCGACCGCGCGCTGCAGGCGTGGGTTGCTGCGCGTGAGGCGCGGGGAACTGCTTCGGCAGTTGCGGTGTTGTCTTCTGGAACAGCGCTTACGGGTTTGGTTGTCAGTTCGTCTGGCCGTCTTTTGGAAAGCTTTATTCTTCCAGGCGCAGCCTTGGGTCTTGCTGCGCTCCACGAAAAGACCGCACGCCTTCCTCATGTTTCTTTGCCTCGTGCGCTTCCACCAAAGTGTGAGGAGCCGCCTTTTAGTACTCAGCAGTCTATGCTGCGCGGTCTAACTTTACAGGTTCTCGGAATTGTTTCGAGCCTCGCGCAACTGCACGATGTTCGAACTGTTATCCTCACTGGAGGTGGTGCAGAATCTCTTTTCGAGCTGCTTGAGAAGCAATTTCCTCTGGTTCTTAGGATTGAGCAGGATTTGGTTCTCAAGGCCATGTCCGACTTCGTTGCGCACCAGAGCCATGCGCGTTTTCGTTTGATGGCCGAAGATGGCGAGGCAGACACAAGTCTCCCTGAAAAGGTGCTGCAGAGCATGTTGCGTGCCCGTTTGAGCAAGCGCAGAAGTCAGCGAGTTGCTCTTGATGCTATGCACTTTCGGCGTCTTGGTGGTCGGCTTGAACATCTCGGTGTGGGTTTGCGGATTGATCGCCACCTGGGGGAAAAGTTCAAATTCCATACGCGTGATATTTGGCGAGAGCGAATTGACATTGGTGAGGTGATGATTGAGCAGAATTCACCTAAAAATCACACCACTGACGCTGCACCATTCACACTTATCAACATAAAATCCACATATATTTTAAAGCAGGGAGATCAGGTCTGGCTGTTTCATCCACCTGAATATGAGCCAGACATGGCAACTCATGTGGAAGTTGTTCATGATGATGGTGATGCCGCGGTTTTTTGCAAGCCCGGAAACCTGGTTGTGCATGCGGCTGGACTCTATGGAAAAAATACTTTTATCGAGATTACAAAGAAGATGGGTTTCGGTGATGCCGCGCCTGTGCATCGCATCGACCGCGAAACATCTGGTTTGCTCGTCTGCGCTCGCTCTACGCCCTTGCGGAGAGATCTTTCGCTGAGTTTCCGGGATGCATCGGTCAAGAAGATGTATCTTGCTGTCACTCGTGGAACGCGCGATGTTCCTCAGCAATTTCGTGTCGATTTTCCGATTGGTAGTGCGATTAATTCGAAGATCCGGCTGAAGCTCTGGCACAATCCGCAGGAGGGTCTCGACGCTCTCACGCATTTTGTGCGTCTGGCGCAATGGGATGATTACACTCTATTTGCTTGTCTTCCTCAAACCGGTCGTACCAATCAAATTCGCGTTCATCTTGCAGCGATCGGTCATTGGATTATCGGCGACAAAATGTACCATCCGAATGAGGAAGTTTTTCTGAGATTCTATGAAGAGGGATACACGGATTTTGTAGCGGAAAACGTGCTATTGCCGCGGCACTGGTTACATAACACCGGTATACAGTTTTTGGGCAAACCTGAGTCTCCGCTCGGTCGGGCGCCTGTGATTGCTCCGCTAACCGACGATCTCCTTGTGCATGGGCCGACCCTCGAGCTTCTCCGTGCTGCTGGATTTCCAGCCGAACCAGGATCCCAGAAAGAAGCGTTCTCCAAACTTTTCTCCGATTTGCTGTTGCTCGATTTTTCCGAAACAGAGATCGTTCTTCCCGGAGCTTGAAGATGTCTGAGGCGGGTGCATCGGCAGCGTTTGCCATTCTCACTGACATTCATGGCAACGCCACGGCTCTCGAGGCAGTGCTGGAAGACGTTCGGCAGATGCGCTCTCGACGCTCGTTAGATTCTTTTGCATGGGTGTGTTTGGGTGACAGCTTCGATGGTGGAGCCGAGCCTTCTGCTGTTATGCGCATGCTCAAGGAACTCTCTTGCGTGCACCTGCGAGGCAACCACGAGGATTATCTTTTTCAATACAAACAGAATCCAGAGGCTGAGAAATTCCGGCATCCGCTGTGGAAGTTTATTCCTTGGACTGTCAATCAATTGGGGACAGAGCTCGATTCTTTTCAGGATAAGATGAGCGAGAACTGGGAATCCTCAATGTGGAATATCGCTGGTGTGCATGCCAGTCGTCAAACCAATGCCCGCGTCCCCGACTTTTTTGCGCATCAAAATAAAATGTCGTTCGAGTTTACGGAGAATCATGAAGTGATTTCATCCGAAACAATTTTTTTCAATGGCCACAGCCATTATTTGGGAATGCATCGCAATACAGCTCAGCCTGAAATCTGGTTTAACTGTGGAAGCGTTGGATACCCCTTTGTTAGCAAAATCCCTAACTGCCCGGATGCACCGGTGGCAACGTGGGTCTGGGTTGAATGTACATCCGTTTGTGGCCGGCGGCAGGTCAAGATTTTCAATCGGCGTGTACCCTATTCCTCCGATACGCTTTTACACCGCTTTGTTGACACCGGTGTACTTGAGTTGTGTGCGCCGTTTTCTTTTGCAATCTTGGCACAAAGTCTTTTCAACACGGATGTGGTTTACCCGTTCTTTCAGCGAGCAAAGAAGTACAATTACTCACCGACGGAGATGGCCCAGACGTTGGTTCTCGAGCTCGAGCAGCAAAATGTCTTTGACCGGATCAATTTCCTGCTGAGACGCGCAGGGCTGCGAGAGGTTCACGTCAGGGCATGAATAAGTTTATATTATGCTTTGTTATTTTTTTCACGTTGGGTTTGCAGGCACCGGCGTTGGCTCAATCTCTCCCGGAGCCCGAATGCCCTGCACTGCGCACGTTTCTGAATCTGGGCAGAGCAACGAAGGACAGCACGTTTGTCATGGAGGAGCTCACACTCACGGGCTTAAAGCGCACCTCGGAAGAATTCGTGCGCGACGAAATCGGCTTTGAGGCTGGTTGTGAGGTGACTCTTGCGGATGTTGAGGCTGCTGCTCAGCGCCTGCGCAACACAAATTTCTTTTTGAGCGTGCAGCTTTTCCACGAGCAGATCTCGGAGAGAGGCATTCGTCTGCATTTTGTCCTTGAGGAAAAATGGACGCTCACACCTGTATTGCGTGGTGGCACCGGTGGTGGGGTGAGTTTTTTTGTCCTTGGACTTTACGACATAAATGCGATGGGTGCAGGGATTGAGTCGGGCGCGCAATACGAACAGTATGCGGGCTCTCCTGGGTTTGTGGTCTGGTGGCGCGATCCACACATCGGAACGCGCGACTGGAGGCTTTCTCTTGAGCTCGCAAACGTGACTCGCCCTGCTTACTTTTTGAATCCAGAGAATGACGTTTTTTATAAACCACGGCAGCGCACTATCCGCTTCTCAATGACAGGATTCAGGCGCTTCGGGCGCTGGGATGTCGGCCTCGGACTCGAGCCCATGCAGCGTACTTTGGAATCTAAAGAATTCGTAGCACCCTCTTACTATCCCAATTTGAAAGTTGTGGCTGGGCCTACGCTCGGGCTCAGATCCATTTTGCGCTACAATGGGCTCAACCTCGACGATTTCAGGCTTCAGGGTTTGCGCACGGAATGGATTTTGGATTGGCTTGCTCCGATGCGCGCGCCCGGCAGCACCGATCCTGTGGTGAAGATCATGACTCAAAATCTGTTGTTTAAGAATTTGAGTGAGAGGAACAATGTTGGCCTGAGAGTCCAGGGCGGCTGGGTGTCGTCTGGCGGGCTGCTTGATCTTTTTCGGGTCGGGAGTCTCGATGGCATACGCGGACTTTTGGATGGTGAACGCGCGGGACGAGTGATGTGGTTTGTCAATTCAGAATACCGCTACGCCAGTTATTTGAGTCAGTTGCTGGCCATTCAAAATGTTGCATTTATCGACTCTGGCAATGCGGGTGTGGATTTCAACCAATGGCCTACCTCTGCTGCGGTGAGTGTAGGGACTGGCGTTCGTATTGGGTTTCGTCCTATAGCGAGGCTGAGGGTGCGCGCCGATTACGCGCACGGGTTGCTGCATATGCAAAAAAAGCACAACATCGTCGTGGGAATGCAACAGTACTTCTGAAGCAGATGGAGATTGCCGGTCATGAAGAACAGCACAGCACAGGGCACACACGGAATTGAAACAATTTGTGTGCACGCAGGAGTTGAACCCGAGCCAACGACGGGAGCAATCATGACTCCCATTTTCCAGACCTCCACTTATGTTCAGTCTGCTCCTGGAGAGCACAAAGGCTACGATTATTCCCGTGGTGGTAACCCTACCCGTACGGCTTTGGAGTCTGCTCTTGCTGCACTCGAGACTGCGCGACACGGTATTTCGTTTGCCTCCGGACTCGCTGCTGTCCACGCTGTTGCGCAGCTCCTAAACCCCGGTGATCACGTATTGGTCTGCGATGATGTTTACGGTGGCACCGGTCGTTTGTTCCGACGGTTGTTTGCAAAATATGGCATTCACTTTGATTTCGTCGACATGCGCCAGCCTGCCGATTTGAAGCCTTTGTTTCAGGCCAAAACACGTCTTGTTTGGATCGAAACTCCCACCAATCCATTGCTACGTATTGTGGATGTTCGCGCGGTTGCCGATCTTGCACGGGCTCATGGTGCCCTCACCGTTGTCGACAACACTTTTGCTTCGCCCGTTTTTCAGCAGCCGCTTGCCATGGGTGCCGACATTTCTCTCCACAGCACGACAAAATACATTGGTGGTCACTCCGATCTCGTGGGCGGAGCTCTCATGACAAACGATGATGCTCTAGCCGAGCAACTGCGTTTCATCCAGTTCGCTGGAGGGGCTGTGAATGCTCCGCAGGAGTGTTTCATTCTGTTGCGCAGCATCAAAACACTCGCTCTACGCATGCAGCGCCATCACGAGAATGCGTGTCAGGTTGCTGAGGCACTGAGCCGACATGTGGCATTTTCGGAGGTCATCTTCCCCGGCCTCGAATCACATCCTCAGCATGCGCTCGCGCGTGCGCAGATGTCCGGCTACTCGGGCATGGTGAGTGTGCGCCTCAAGGGAGGCTTCGATGATGTGAAGCGTTTTGTGAGTCGGCTTAAAGTCTTCAGTCTCGCTGAGAGTCTGGGTGGGGTAGAGTCGCTCGTGAATCACCCTGAAACAATGACGCACGCCAGCGTGCCACCCGATCACCGCAAAAAAATTGGTATCGATTCCGGACTCTTGCGTTTCTCGGTGGGAATTGAGACCGCTCAGGATCTGATCAACGACATTCAGCAGGCACTCAAATAACGTCAAATTTGTGGCTGTGTATTGCGAAGGCGCAAGTTTTCTCGTGCCTGAGCCGATCTCTCGGAATAAAGGGGGGCGGCATGGATAGCGCAAAATCGAAGGTTGATCACGATCCTCGTAAGAAACGGGCATTCCGCACCAACGATGACCTAGAACTCATCCAGATTATTCTTGATGAAAACCCGGCTTTGCGGCAGCGTATTATCCGCACAATCGAAAAACATTTAGGCAAACAGAGGCTCTCGGCAAGCAAACCACCCGCGAAAAAGCCCGCTTAAAGACGAGCGGGATTTCCGGTCGACACCGCTGACTGCTTTTGGCCTTCTCTGAAGCCTGTCAGCGTGTGGAGCAAATCCGATCGTGAAATCTTCGCGTCAGTTCACCCATCTCGTGTCGTCTGCACAATTCAATACCAACCTCTTGCGCGCAGAAATGCTCGGCAAACGTATCGTGCAGAGCGTTCCTGCAGATCCAGAGGCCTGGACAAATTCAATTGCTGGCCACCACATTCTTCTAGGTGTTCCTGATGATCGTGGGGTGGAGCTCAATCAAGGTTTTGTAGGCGCCAGTAGCGGTCCACAGGCCTTCCGCAACGCATTCTACCGTCTCTATGATGTGCAATCCGCGTCAGGTGCATGGGCAGGAGACGGCTGGGTGGATTGTGGTGATCTGGTCTTGCAGTCGAGTATTGCGGACACTCATGCGGCCTTGGCGGATGTTGTTCATGGTTTGCTCGATCTTGGAGCCAAGCGCGTGCATGTAATTGGTGGCGGGCATGATTTTAGTTTCGGCTCTTACTGGGGCCATACACGTGCTTGTTCAGGCATCTTACCTATTATTAATTTTGATGCGCATTTTGATCTTCGGCCTGTTGAGTTGGGTGTTATTAACAGTGGAACCCCTTTTCGCCGTGTGATTGAAAATCTTGAGTCACGCATCGACGGTGGTCGAGCACTGCTGGAGGTGGGTATACAGCGTGAGCGGAATCCACAGAGCCTCTGGGATTTTGCTCGATCCAAGTGCGTATCAGTAGCTGAGTATACTGGAGCGGCTCAACCTTGGATTTTTCACCGACTGCCAAACGCGAGTGAATGCT
>JBILKM010000028.1:0-36941 GCA_044376695.1 Silvanigrellaceae bacterium | reverse complement strand
CGCAACAGCCGCAACAGCCGCAACAGCCGCAACAGCCGCAACAGCCGCAACAGCCGCAACAGCCGCAACAGCCGCAACAGCCGCAACAGCCGCAACAGCCGCAACAGCCGCAACAGCCGCAACAGCCACAGCAGCCACAGCAGCCACAGCAGCCACAGCAGCCACAGCAGCCACAGCAGCCACAGCCAACACAACCTCCACAGCCTCGTGCGGGAAATTGGGTCAATGTTGAGCTCACTCAACCTCGTGCACTTGTCGATATACTGTGGGTGGTCGACAGCAGTGGCTCCATGGCTTGGGCTCAGAGTCAGCTGAAAAATAAATTTCAGTCCTTTGCACAGAAACTGAAAGAAACTCGGGTCGATTTTCAAGTTGGGATCACAAGTCTCGATGTCTGCAAAGTGGATGAAAGCACTGGTTATCCTGTTCCCGATGCACTGTGTCCATCCGCCTCATATATTCCTTCGGGCAGCAAGGTTGGAAATAAAATTGTCGGCCCGCTGCGAGGTACATTGCAGGCCGATCCGAACACCCGCCAGATGATTTTGCGCGACACGCCAGATTTCGTGGAGGCCTTTCAACGGACGGCGATGCTCGGAACAAAAGGCTCTGCCTTTGAGCATGGTCTTTGGGCTGCAAAGCTCGCAGTAGAAAAGGCTCTGGGTGCTGGTGGCGAAAATAAAGGATTCATTCGCCCAAATGCTTCACTGAGTGTTGTCGTTCTCTCTGACGAGGAAGACGACAGCGTGCAAATGTGGTGTGAAGATGGATATGGCCGCACAAGCACAACCTCGAGCGGCAAGAAAGATCTGAATCTATGTCGTGAGGGCGGCTCGTCACCCTTCCTTGATGCATTTGGAATCGCACCTTATGCGCTGATGACCACTTCTAAAGGTGCTCCAGTGACAACGCATAAATTCACTGCCGATCAGTTCAAGGCTTGGGCAGACAGCTCGGCAGTCAAGGGAGCCGGTAACTTCCGCGTCAGCGCGATTACCGGACTGCGTGGCAGCAAAGGCTCAATCGACTGCAACTTGACGAGTAACGGACCGGAGGAATCTGGCACCAACTACATCAAGGCCGCACAACTCACAGGGGGCGCCATTGAGAATATCTGTGCGTCTGATTGGTCGAATGTGCTCTCAAACATCGGCCAAAACACGGTGGAGCTCGCAACTCGTGTAAATCTGCCACGAGGCAAGGTTCCATACCCAGGAAGCCTTGAGGTCAAGGTCGATGGCATGACCCTCGCACCCTCTCAATATGCCTTCGACGCCTCTGTACATGCGGTGGTTTTCAAGACCCCTCCCTCTGCTGGAGCGCATGTGACAGTGAGCTATCGCGAAACGCTAGTGGACTGATCGCGATGGCATTTGAGAATTGAATGTTCCGTATTTTGGTTCCGAACAACGGTGGCTGCAATTTCAAGGATTGCAGCCATTTTTTTTGTCTCCGGATGGTGCTAGTGAAGCAGCAAGGGAGAGATGTTGGCAGTGTTCAAGTACGTGTATCTCATTGCCTTTGGAGGAAACCTAGGTGACCGCGAGTTTTATGCACGCGGCGCATTGGAAAAGCTAAGTTTGTGCGGTTACGTGGGTCGGCAGTCGCTTTGGCATCGAACCGCTCCTTTGAAGTCTGCAAGCTACGACACAAACGATCATGAAGAATATCTGAATTTCGTTTTTGAGTTTGCAAGCGATCTTCTCCCTGACGCATTGTATCGTGAGATCTGTTTTGTTGAAGACTTTTTCGGGCACGAACGGACACGCCGTTGGCTGCCACGTGCCGTTGACCTAGATCTGCTTTTCTGGTCGGAATCCCGGAACAATGAATGTGAATTTGAGAAAGAAAATACATTGAGCTTCAAGAGCGCAGACTGCGCTCTTCGCATTCCTCATCCCGAAGTGTGGAATCGAGATTTTCTCCTCAACATGATTGAAAATGAACTGAAAATTGAATTGAACTGGCTCAAATCATCTCGCCAGTTTTTGCCTTGAGGTTTGTCAGACAATGGAAACAACACCAACTTTACCAAAAAAGCGCGTGGTTTTTCTCGGAACTCCCGCAGTGGTCGTTCCGGTTCTGGAAAAGCTGCTTGTGCCCAATTCATTGTTCGAGGTTGTGGCTGTGGTGAGTCAGCCACCGACCCGTGCTGTGCGTGGCAATGCTCTGGTGCCTTCGCCTGTCCATGAGTGCGCGCTGCGTTCGGGATTGCAAGTGTTGGCACCCGAAGATGCAAAATCCCCAGAGTTCATTGCCGAACTTAAAAGTCTGGATCCGGATCTGTGTGTTACGGCTGCTTACGGTCAGGTTTTGTCGGAAGCTTTTTTGGCACTGCCGCGCTTCGGAACTTTGAACATTCATCCAAGCCTTCTGCCCTTGTACCGTGGTGCGGCGCCTGTTCAGAGAGCCCTTGAGGATGGTGTCGAGGAGACCGGGGTCACAGTTGCTCAAACCGTGCGTGCAATGGATGCGGGGCCCGTCGTTACTCAATTGCGATTCAAGGTTGATAATGCACTCAAGGCTCCGGAGCTTCTGGCAAAACTTTTTGTCCTGGGTGCAGAAGAACTTATTCGTATCCTGCCAGATTATTTTGCAGACAGAATTGTTTTGAAAGAACAACAACATGATCAGGCAACGAAGGCGCGCAAGATCAGGATAGAAGAATCGCTCTTGCAGCCTGCAGAGCAAGGCGCTCGTGCGATGCACAACAAGGTCAGGGCTTTTGCCGGCTGGCCCGGAACGCGTTTGAGTGTTGGCAATGGTGATGAGCTTTTCGAGGTGAAGGTCATCACAACACGAGTTTCGCCTCAAATCAAAGCACAAAGAAGTGAAATTCTTCTGGAAGCTGACGGATTGGAATTGGTGTGTCGGGATGGAAGTGTGCTAAATATCCTGGAGCTGCAGGCTCCCGGCAAGCGGGTCATGGCTGCCCGTGATTTTTGGAACGGCCTGCGTACAAAGTCTTTGCGCTGGGTGTGAACGAAAGGTGTTTCGTTGAATGAAACAGTTTGTTTGGATACGTGACGTTGTCATCATCATTACTTTTATGGTGGTTTTGAGATCTTCAATTGTGAATTGGTACGTCATCCCGACGGGGTCGATGTTGCCGACAATTAAAATCCGCGATCACGTTTTGGTGAACAAGCTCTCTTATGGATTGATGTTGCCCTTTATGGGCTACCAGATTGTTTCCTGGGATGCGCCAAAGCGCGGTGATATTGTTCTGTTCGACAGTCCGAAAGATCACATCACATTCGTTAAACGAGTTGTTGGGCTTGGTGGTGACACGGTGACCTTCGACAACGGCGTTTTGCAGATCAATTCGGAGAGAGTCAAAGAAGTCCTCCAGGAGGATCGCGGAATCCTTGCAGACATGGGCGATCAAACCCCATGCAACAACGGCGACGGCAAAAACCTTTACGTTGAAAAATTCAGCGACAAGGCTTCTGAGCATTATATCCTCCGGACGGTCAACGGTGGAAACACAAATCTTGAGACCCGCACATGGTCGGTTCCCGACGGCAAACTGCTTGTTGTGGGTGACAACCGCGATTGTTCCAATGATGGTCGATATTGGGGCTACGTAGATGTAGACAAGATATATGGAAAAGCTGTCCGAGTGTTCTACTCAATCAACACGAGCGAGGGCCGCTTCCCTTCGTTCAGAACCGACCGCTTTTTTGCAAAACTGCAATAAACGCTTCTTCTTTTGGGTCGGAATTAAGGTTACGGGTCAGCCGGGATGGCTGCCCGTCTTTTTTTGCCCACAGACAGTCAGAGCGGACACGGGATTCTGTTTTGCGCCTCGGGCAGATTGCGGTAGCGTGTATCCGCAAGTTGATATCGAGGAGGGTTTTTTATGTTCAATCCAGCTCAAGTTGTTGATTTCGCCAAGAAGACCATGGAGCGGGCACTGTCGCTGACCGAGGAAGAAGGCAAGGCCCTGCTCGGGAAGCTGCCGCTCGAGAAACTCGGACAGCGCACCACCACTGAACTCGAGAAGGTGGTCAACGGACTTGTCACCAAACTCTTCTCAGGGTTGGAAGAGCCGGTCGATGAGGCGGTGCGTGCAGAAGTTGTGAAGATGATCGTGGAAATGAACACTACGCCGCGCAATGTGGTTTCGCATCTGCGCTACGTGAATGATTTGTTCCAGGCGACTGCTCCCAAAAATCTCCAGGATCTAAAGAAGATTCGCAGCACGATCGCGCTGCGCTTAATCGACGATGCCAAGGAGCGCTTGGCCGCAGAAAGCACGACAGCATCTGCTGAAACAGCACAAGCAGAAACAACGACTGCAGCTAGAAAGAAAACAGCGAAGGGTGCCGACAAGCACGCCGAGTGATTTTTTTCAGATGCCTGAACTTGGGGCCCGGTAGATCCGACGCACTTGGATTTCACCGGGCCATTTGTTGAGTAGCGTGGAAATCAGTGCATCGGAAGGATTCACCGGAGACTTCCGAAAATTGGCGCGCAGTTGAACATTTTCGGTGTTCCAGCTCACATCCAGTGCGAGAGGAGTTTGCCCACGGTGCTGCTTCAGAAGGAGGGCAAGTTCATCGAGGTTTTCATTACGCTGGATGAAACTTTCCTCAGCGACCAACAGAATTTGTTTCGCAAGTTCAGCTCTTTTTTCCGAAACAAGACCTAAGGTCTGACAGATTCCTTTGACGCTGCCCTCTTCAATGCCACGACGAATTTTCAATTCCATCCAGGTTGCGTCGCCCACTTTCGGCTTGTTGACGAGAGCAGCATACTGGTTAGCAAATACAGAAATCTCAATTTCACCACTTCCGTCTTCGAGGCGATACACACCAAATTTCTTTCCTTCTTTGGTGATTTTTTCCAAAGCCATCGTGATGATGCCGGCAATTTTCAAAGTGCGTCGTTTGTGATCCGGTGTGTCGTCGGAATCGAGAAATAAAATCGCATCACTGATTGGTGCCTGGGCAATTTCATTGAGATCATCAGCCAAGAGATCCGCGGGGTGTCCGCACATGTAGAAGCCAAGTGTGGACTTTTCGTGATTGAGCTGTTCAAGCAAGGACCACGGTGAAACCTTCTTGAGTTGGACGCCGGCCAGAAGATTGTGGACGATATTTTTCTCTGGAAGTGTGCGGGTTGGCACAGCCATCGGATGGAATTTTCGTGGCTTGTATAGAGTTGAGAGTTTCGATGACTTCTGGGATGTCCGTGAATGCAATTCGGGTGCGGCTGTCTGTGCCGACGGAGTGTTTTTTTGGATAGGTTCCTGCACCTCTGCGAAGAGGTCGAAAATACCTTCTCCAACGCTGTCTTGGCGCTCGGATTCTTTCGAAATTGAGCGCAGCCACGCATCGCTGTTGCCGAGAAGTTCGGCTCGGTTGGTCGCGATTTCATCAAAGGCACCAGCCTTGATCAGGCTTTCAAGAACTTTTTTGTTGATTTTTCGGGGATCGAGGCGTGCAATGAATTCCGGAACGGTTTCGAAAGTACCATTACGGGCGCGTTCGGTTGTGATGAGCTCAATGATTCCCTGGCCGAGCCCTTTAATCGCACCAAGCCCGAACTGAATGGTCATGGGTGCTGGGATTGTGAATTCGAACTCGGCCGAGTTTACGCTCGGGGGCAACAGTTGGATGTTAAGTCGTTTGCAGTCACGTACATAGGAGACGATTTTGTCGGTGTTATCGAGGTCGCACGACATGATCGCTGCCATGAATTCAGTTGGATAATAGGTTTTCAGAAAAGCTGTCTGGAAGGTGACGTACGCGTATGCTGCTGAGTGGCTTTTGTTGAAACCATACTCAGCGAATTTTGCGATGAGGTCGAAGAATTCGGAAACACGAACAGGATTGTGACCGTTCTTCTGCGCACCCTCAACGAAGCGGGCTTTCTGCCGCTCCATCTCGGCCTTGTCTTTTTTACCCATCGCGCGGCGCAGCAGGTCGGCCTCGCCGAGCGTGTAGTTGGCCAGCACGGCGGCGATCTTTTGCACCTGCTCCTGATAGACAATGACCCCATAGGTGTCCGCCAGGATGGGTTCAAGTTCAGGAAAAGGGTACTCCACGGGAGTTTTGCCGTGCTTGCGATTGACGAAGTCGGCCACCATTCCGGAGCCCAGGGGGCCTGGACGAAAGAGTGCTTCGACAGCGACGATATCCGAGAAGCAGGTTGGTCTGAGTTCAGAAATCAGCTTGCGCATCCCGCTCGACTCGAGCTGGAAAATTCCTGTGAGGTGCGCAGTGGAGACCATATCGTAGACTTTAGGATCTTCGAGGTCGATGGTTTCGATGTTGAAATTTGGCTCGTGTTTTTTACGGATTTCTTGAACCGCTTTTTCGATCACTGTGAGGGTTTTTAAGCCGAGGAAGTCGAACTTGATGAGTCCGATTTTTTCCGCAAACTTGTGCTCAAACTGGGTGATCATTTGTCCTTCGGACTCGAGCTGAGGACAGCTTTCATCGAGTGCGCGGTCGGAGATAATCACGCCTGCAGCATGAATTCCGAGTGAGTTGAGCGTACCCTCGATCGCGAGTGCACCATTCCATAGGCTCTTTGCCCGATCGTCATTTTCAACGCGTTCTCTGAGTTTTTCTTCGTCTTTGTATGCCTGCTCGAGAGTGATCCCGGGCTGCTCGGGGATTAATTTTGCAAATTCATTGCTTTCGTTGAAGCTCCAGCCGAGGATACGGGCAAGATTCTTCAATGCATTCTTCGCCATCATGCGTCCGAAAGTCACAATTTGTGAAACGTTGCGGGCACCATAGCGCTTGTAGACGTAGTCGAGCACTTCTCCACGCCTGTCCATGCAGAAGTCGGTATCGATATCCGGCATGCTGATACGTTCTGGATTTAGAAAGCGCTCAAACAGCAGATTGAAACGAATAGGGTCGATGTTGGTGATCCGGAGCGCATAGGTCACCAGACTTCCGGCTGCTGAACCGCGCCCCGGGCCAACCGGAATGCCACGCTCTTTGGCCCAGTTGATGAAGTCCTGGACGATCAAGAAATAGCCGGCAAATTTCATTTTATTGATGACGGCAAGCTCGTACTCGAGGCGTTCTTTGTAGGAAGCCCACGCCTCCTCGGAGAACTCATCGCCCATCCACTGAATGACAGCTGGTTTACGCTCTTCGAGCATCTCCCGCGACAAACGCGCAAGACATTCATCTGCGGTTTCTTCCGGACGCTGGCGGAAGTCGGGCATGAAAATGCTTTTGGTGTCGATGTTGACTTTGCATCGCTGTGCAATCGCAACAGTGTTTGCAATTGCTTCAGGGTAATCTTTGAAGCGTGCAATCATGTCCTCGGCCGAAGCAAGATGGAAGGAGATCGATGGATCGAATCCCTGCACTTCGCTCTTTTGCAGTTTGTGCTTGATGGCGAGGAGTGAAAGATGTGTATCGCGGTCGGTGGGCTTCAGGTAATGGACGTCGCCCGTAGCAACGATACCCACGTCTTTTTCCGCAGCCAGTGCAACAAGCTTTGGAATTAGAGCGAGCTGTTCGGGGATACCGTTGTTGATGAGTTCTACAAAAACACTACTGCTACCAAAAATGTTTTTGAGTTCATCCAGAAAGAGTGCAGCTTGAGATGGGTCTTCACGCAGAACCAACTGCTGCAATTCGCCTTTCAGACAGCTTGTCAGACAGATGATACCCGCACTGTGTGCTTTGATTTCATCCCAGGACACCACGATCGATTCTGGGCCCATCCGGTGTTTGCCGGCGGTGTTAGCCAACGAACAGAGCTTGATGATGTTGGCGTATCCCTGAATATTTTCGGCAAGAAGCACGAGATGAAAGGGAAGCTTGCTGTCGCTCAGAAATAGCGGTTGGACATTTGCCTCGTAGCCAATGATTCCGTTGATCTTTTCTTTTTGGCACTCGAGGTAAAACTCAACCGCCCCATGTAGGGCGTCGTGATCGGTGAGAGCAGCGGCCTTTGCCTGCCGTGCAACGAGCTCTTTCACGAGTTTTTTTACTTTAATGCTGCCGTCGAGAAGGGAGTATTCGGAATGAATATGGAGGTGCACGAACTCCTGTGTTTGGGGAGTGGACGTGACCTCCATGCTTCAAACCTTTCGAGAGAAATATCAGAGAGGGCTAGCGGTTTTTGCTTCAACAGATGTGCTGTGAACAGCTGCGAGCTTCTGTTTCACTTCGCTGAGATAGCGGTCGTAGGCTAGGCACCAGGGGGCCGTGTAACGCTCTTCGTTGGTCTTGCGATCGGCGAGGCGTTCAACGGTGTCAATCATGCGCTCGTCGTCGTGACGGAAGCGATGAATGGCACGAGCGATACAATTCTGGACTTTGTTGTCATCGGAGAAGAAATCGATGCCATCGACGTTCCAGATGGCTTTAAAGACCTTTTCGGCCAGCGTATCGGCACGATCTGGGCCGTCGCCGAGCGTGACGCGCTTGGCCTTGGCGAGACGAGATTTCACTTCATCGACAAGATCATCCACAGATTTTCCGGATGCTTTGGCGATGTGACTTTGCTGTTGAACGAGACGCTCTGCTTCGCGTGAAAGGCGATCCTCTGTTTTGGCATCGTCTTCAAGAACGTCCATGATGGATTCAAAAACGCGGTCTTCTACAGTTTCGTCGATGGAGTAGTCGAATCCCACGTGGCCTGAAGCCTTTAAAACTTTGAAGACACGTTCAGACAGACGTTGAAGCTGCTCGGTGGAGAGTCTCATGGGTTCCTTCCGCACTGTTTTTAAACAACTGAAGAACCTATAGCGCGGCGGGGGCGAGGGTTCAAGGTGTTGGGGGCGCAAGTACGTTTTTGACCTTTGTGACGCTGTCACCAGGGGCGGAGCTTATCGAATTGCTGAATGTTGAAGCAGCCTTGCTGAGCGGCGAGCTGCCACCGGCTTCGGCAGCCTGAGCGAGAGTCTGAATCAGTTTCACCGCATCGTCGGCCGAGAGGGCAGCAAGCGCCTCGGCTTGGGTTGTGAAGTATTTGACCTGTAAGAAGGCATAAGCCGAAAAGAACAGTCCGTACTGCAACTTGATTTCGCTCGTTCGAGCATCGACGGGGATCAGGGCCATGGACTCGCAGGCCTTGCTCATCCGCTCAAGGTTGGTTGTTGTTGCATCGGGAAGGATGGCATTGAATCGCTGCATCGAGTTTCCGCTTGCGGAAGAGGAGCTCCCAGCGCTCTTGATGAGCCCAAGGGCGCTGATACCTGCTTGTGCTGCATAAGCCGATGCGAGAAGGCTTCTAGCGTTGTGATTGTCAGGCTCACCGGTCAGGAGGGCTGTCAGCCTATCAGCCGCCTCGGTGAAATTCCCTGCCTCCATAGCGAGCTCAGCCTTTTCTTGCTCGTTGGCAGGAGCGTAGCTTGCCACAATATTCCTTCCGCACGACGTGACCGCAGGCCAAGTCAGGGCCAGCAAAGCGGCTAGGCTTATAGACCGTAAAAATTTGAAGTGTTTGAGTTTGAATTTGAAGTCTCTGACGCGAGTGCTTTTTGAAATCTTCATGGCATTTCAAACCCCGTGGCAACAAAGTATACTCTGCGTCCGCGTGTCCCAGCTTCCGCACCAAATTCGCGCGTGTAACTCCCGGCTTCGAGGCGCATGACAGTAAGATTGAGAACGATTCCGTAGCTCGGCCATCCTTGATAGTAACCAGCCGCGAGCCCCAGGCGAGAATTAAAAAGAGCCTTGCAGCCCGCACGAGAGCGGCGTGTCCAATGCTCCCCGTATGCAGCCCTAATGTCGCGCAGGTCATACGCACAGTGGAGCGCATTGCTCCGGGTGTGCGGAACGATGCCGATACCCACGTTGATCGTCTGTTTCCAAGGTGGCACATCCGCAACACTGAATTTCGTTTGCCCAACATCATCAACGGTCGAGGCGAGGCGCAGATCAAAACTCTGCGACCTGAATTGGGCGGTGGCTCCGAGGCTGACCGAAACGCCAAAGCCATATTTGGTGTTTTTCTTGATGTCCGTGAGCATCTGCTTGCTGCCGCCACTCGAGAAGTCGGACAGCACAATAGATTCGAATGTTTCCCCCGAATACGAGGGTTTCACACTTGCCCCGAGAGCAAGAGTATCGCCGACAGGCATGGATGCGGAAGCAACCAGACCAGCAGCTCCTTCCGCTTTGGTGCGCACTTCAGGGAGGCCTACGCTGCCATATTGGCGTCCTTCGATGTCTGCTCGCAGCGTCTGAAAGATCCCAATTCCACCATAGGCGGTGATGAATCCCAGGCTGATATCGTTGCCGATGTGGATCGGTGTCTTCAAAATGTTTTCAATAAATGAAGAATCAACCTTAAGTGTTCCAGCCTTTTTTTTCTGATAGCTGCTGCGTGCAAGATCGATAGCATCAGCGCCAAAGTGGATCGCTGAGCGGCCGTAAATCCATCGCAATACGCCCCGACCCAAGGCAGGCAGACTTGGATTTGAGAAGAACACACCTTCCTGTGTGGCTCGTGTCAGACTGGCGCCGCCGGCACTCAAGTCGAACGGATTTTCATAAAGGGGCGCGCTTTTTCTGAGGGTTTCTGCCGCTCCGACTCCCGGTGCTAGCAAGAGCATCGCGCTTGCGCGGATGAATAACTTTTGCAACACATATACGAGCGCAACGTTTTCGTTGGCGCGAAGGGGTGCTAGGGTTGTTTGGTGCTTCTCGAAAATCATGGCTTTTGTATCGGTCACTCTGCTTGTTTTTGGAGACAAAAATTTGATGCACAATCGGTCGTCATCATCTCCCCAAAGAAGTCCGTTATCTTCTATTTGCGCGTATCACGGCATTGTTCCGAAATTGCATGAGAGTGTTTTTCTGGCCGACGGCGCGCGGGTAATTGGCGACGTCGAGATGGGCAAAAACTGCAGCGTCTGGTTCAACACAGTCGTGCGCGGCGACGTTCACAAGATCATCATCGGCGAGGCGACCAACATCCAAGATAGTGCAGTTATACATTGCACCTTTCAGAAACATTCAACCACAATTGGAAACCGCGTCAGTATTGCTCATCTAGCCATGATTCACGGCTGTGTCATCGAAGATGAATGTCTCATTGGGATGCAGGCGATTGTGATGGATGGTGCAGTTGTTGGGCGAGGCTCGATTGTTGGGGCTGGTGCAGTGGTGACTCAGGGAATGCAGATTCCTCCAGGAAGTCTTGTATTGGGTGCCCCTGCAAAAGTGGTGCGCGAAGTACGACCCGAAGAACTCGCCGGTGTTTTGGCAACCTGCGACCGCTATATCGAATACACAAAAGGCTACAGATTTGACCTTTGAGGAGTGATTCCCGTGGATGCAATGCTGCCCAGCCGTCTTGGCAAACTTCGTATCATTTGTTCTTTGCCTTTGTTCTCCGACGCCATCTGCCTGAAAAAGCAGTCAGCTGCAGAGCATGGTTTTACACAGGTGCTGCTCTCCATCGCTCTCGCACCCCAGCTCGGGCTTTCGAAGGATGCTGAGTGCGAATTGATCGAACTTGCGATATTCGCCGAACTTCCCAAGGCTTTGCTTGGTGATCCAAGTTTTTATTTGCGTCAGAGACACCCCGAAGCATCAGCAATGTACAAAGATGTTCGCGGTCGCTTGTACAAAGAAACCGAAGATAGCTTCAGAACCAAAACCTCGCGATCGCCCGAGCTCTACGGACTCCATCGCCTGGTGGATGCATTTGCTGCAATGCTTTTCATTGAGAAGGAATGTCTACTCGGTAATTCATATTTCCAGGCAGAGCGCTATCGTACCCACTACCATCAAATGCGCCGCAAAGTGTTGGCCGGCGAGAGTTTATCGACAGTTCATCCTGTGCTTAAGGCAGAGTTGGGTGAGGGCAAGGATGTACCTCGAGCAACCATTTCGAGTGCTGAAATCGATTGGCGCAGAGCCATCGATTGTCTCGATGGCCTTTTCGACGACGCGACCCGCGCGCGTCTTGAGGGGGGAATTGGGGAATATTCAGCGACCTTCGTGGGAATGATGGAAAAGCTCAAAGAACACTATCGCTACAAAGGTTGGAGTTATCTTTTTCCTGAGAGCGTCGGTGAGCACACTTATCAGGTTGTGTTTCTTGCGCGTATCCTTGCTGCTGCATTGGGCTTGAGACCCCAAGAGCGCATTGAGCTCTACCGACTTGCAGCAATGCACGATCTGGCTGAAGCCTATGCCAGCGACGTGGTGTATCCAGTTAAGGTTCGCGAAAAAGACCTTGGAAAGATGCACGCAGAACTCGAGGAGAAGGTGATTGAGGACATCTGCTCGCGGCTTGGATTGACTCTCTCAGGTGAAGATTTCCTGGGAACAATTGTTGAAATCTGCGACCGCTTTTCGGCCCAGCTTTACTTCGATCGCGAGCGTCGGGGAGGAAATACGCACTTCGACGTGCCGAATACCTCAATGGATCGAACCCGTGAGAAGTACAAAGCCAAGCACCCCGAGATTTTCATGGTGCTCGATGAACTCTGGGACGAGTTTCAGGGTTGTTTCGCTCCCCCGGGAAAGCGCTGAGGAAAGCTGAGTATCCTGCAAATTCGGGGTTTTAAGTTGATGGAGAGTCGGTGCCTGGGCTCTCTTGCAATTTGTGAACCCGATGGCTATAAGCCTTTCACCCTTCCTACGGTGCTGTGGCGGAGCGGCTACGCAAACGATTGCAAATCGTTTTCACAGGGGTTCGAATCCCCTCGGCACCTCCAAATAATTTCATTCAGAACATGATCCGCAGTACAAAGGCCCACAAGGCTGCCACAGGAATCATGCAGAAACTGTAGATAAGCAGGGATCGGTAGGCGCGGTTCTGCTCTGCCGGATCTTTAATTTGTGCGAGACACAATGCGCCGAGCGTGGAGAGCGGACTTGCGTCCACGAGGTGTGAACCGACGGCAACCGAAATGATCAGAGCTTGAGTCAGGCCGGCTTCAAGTGTTTTCGCCACAGCCTCGACAATAGGCATGAAGACCGGCAGTGCAACTCCGACGGAACTTGAAAATGCAGAGAGAAGTGCGGCACTCGAAGCAAAGGCGGCAGGCAGCAAGGGTGCATCAATATTCTTTTGTACCAGAGCGGAAATAGTCTCCGGTAGGCCGATGCGGCTCAGCAGTTCGATATAGGTGCTCATACCACATACGAGCAACAACGTTCCCCAGGGGATTCCTTTGAGACTGCGTTCGAGAGAACCGAGTCCGAGCATCAATAGCACAGCGCTCCCCAACCAGCCCATGAAGCCCACGTCTCCGAAGCGTTTAGCGATTCTGAGTAGGTCATGAGGAATGCTGTCCTTTAACGTCGGCAAATTGGAGAGACATCCAAGAACGAATACACCTGCAAAGAGCATAGCCAGGTGCGCAACTTTCTTTTGTTCTTGTGTGAGCGGCTCTGGTTTGAGCTGAGAATTTAGATTGGATGGGTTCGCATTGGTGTGCATGCTGATGAGCCATTTTCTTCCACCCATAAAAAGAAAACTCACAACTGCTGTTGCTGAAATGCAGGTAAAAACGCTCCAGAAAATCCACCACCGCAGAGAGGAAGGATCGAGTGCCGCTGAGAGCGTGGGGCTTTTTTGAATAAAATCGTTTGTGAAGATGCCGGGGAGAGTGAGAGGGGAAAAGGATGCTGCATTCGCAGCGCCGACAATCAATGCGGTCATCAGAAAGGCTGAGACCTGCAGCTCCCGCGCTAATGGAATGGCCAGGGGCGCCATAAGTGCAATGGCCGCGATATTTCCCAGCCCAGCTGCGGTTAGGGCAGCCACCAAAGAGAAAAGAACCAGAGGTAACATTCTCGGGAAAGGTCGCACGAGAGTGAGAATGCGCTGTAAAATAAGATCTATCAGACCACTTGAATTGAGCAGTGAGAAGAAAAACGTCACCCCCCAAAGAGTGAGGAACAACGATGTCGGAAAAAGCTGTGCCACCGAGCTTGCGCTGCTTTCTGGGAGCAGTGGAGCTAGCAGAAAAGCAAGCGCAAGAGCTGGGAGCCCGGGATTCAGACTCGGCTTGAAAATGGAAATTATCAGGATCGCTGCAAAGATGAGCGACAGAAGCAAAAGCATTCTTTACTCGAAGATCTCAATGAGTTTCGCAGCCGCAAGCGCTGTGTGCAGAGCCTCCTGGGTTTTTGAAGCCGTAGCGAGTACAACTCCCATGCGGCGACCGCAGATTGCATTTGGCTTTCCGAAAATCCTTACGTCCACCTGAGGAAGGCTGAGCGCTTGATCGAGCCCACGATATTTTGGCTGGGCGAGAGTGGTTTGCGCTTTGAGGGCAACACTCGCTCCCGGGCTCAACAAGTTAATTTGGGTGAGCGGAAGCCCCAGAATAGCACGCGCATGAAGTGCAAATTCACTCCATGCCTGAGTACCGAGGGTCACCATCCCGGTGTCGTGCGGACGTGGGCTGACTTCACTGAAAAGAACCCGACCGTCTTTGAGAAGAAAAAGTTCAACACCAAAGAGTCCGAGACCGCCGAGAGCCTCAGTGATGCGGGCGCCGATCTCTTGGGCTTCTTTATTTTGTGTTGCGCTCATGCTGTGCGGTTGCCAACTCTCGACATAGTCGCCATCAACCTGTCTATGCCCAATAGGTGCACAGAAATGTGTGCCATTCACTGCCCGCACTGTGAGGAGTGTAATTTCACTTTCGAAGGGAATGAATTCCTCAACGATCACTCGCCCGGCACCAGCGCGTCCACCGGATTGTGCATAAGACCACGCTTCGAGCATAGCCGACGCAGAGCGGACAACGCTTTGCCCCTTGCCGCTTGAGCTCATGATGGGTTTGGCAACACAGGGAAAGCCGAGTGTGTTGCAGGCGACCGAAAATTCTTCAAATGAGTCAGCAAAAATGTAACGAGCTGTCGGTAAACCAAGCTCTTCTGCGGCGAGTCTACGAATGCCCTCGCGATCCATAGTGAGACGAGTGGCACGAGCTGTGGGCACGACCTTCCAGCCTTCGCTTTCGAGCAGCTGCAACTCTGGGGTGCAGATTGCTTCTACCTCGGGAATAATCAGATGTGGCTTTGTCTCGAGAACCACTTTCCGTAGCTCGGCGGCGTCCAGCATGTCGAACACCCGTGAATGGTGTGCAACCTGCATCGCCGGAGCGTTAGCATAGCGGTCGCATGCGATCACCTCTACGCCTAGTCGGCTGAGTTCGATGACCAGCTCTTTGCCCAACTCGCCACTGCCAAGGAGCAGTGCTCGCTTGGCAGTTTCGGTGTAGGGAGTTCCGATTTCAACCATCACACTCTCCCTTTTATTTAGAGCGAATTAATTCTTGGCGGAGAAGAGTTGCAGGCGAGCTTTACCATTGCACTGGCGTGAATTGGGAAACTCGACCACGAGTGATCCACCTTGAGCGATCAGTTTTACGTTGTCGATCGTTTCAGCCACTGCAGGCTTGGCGTTGCAGGTTGTAAGACCACCTGCGTCGTCGTAATTCGCTGCAGGACGACTGATGCGAACACCATTTGCCGATTTTGTAATCGGCGATTTACGCATCAGAGTGCACATCATTGAGTCGTTGTTGCCTGGGTCGATTTCAACCTTGAACCAAGTGAATTCTTCGATTGATGTTTCAGAAATCACCATTTGGAGGTTGAAGTTGCCGTTGACGAGCATCTGAAAGACCTGCTGCATTTCGGGCGATTGGGTTCCATCTTCGCAGAAATCGGAGTTCAATTCCCAACGGCCATTGACGTTGCCTACGATGGCAGGGGTGCGAGTGTTGCCACCGTTGTTCATGCCGGGTTGATTGGGGTTGGTTGGAAAGTTCGGTGTGTTCGGTGCGCCAGGAACATTTGGAGCAGTGGGAACGTTGCCGAGGTTACCGCCTTGCGCAGGCTCGCATTCGGCGCCTGGTGTGCCTGCATCCATTGCTGGAGTGTTGCCAGGAGCGTTGGGTATGGGGTTTGTATTAGGTGCAGGAGCTCGTCCTGGAACCCGGATTCCCTGTAGATTTCCAGCGTTCGCCGGGGTGCACTGGGTTTTGCCGGAGTTGCCGGAACCCGATGAGCCGCACGAAGCCACAAGAAAAAGTCCAGCCAATGCAACAGGTACAATAATACGGGCCATACTTCGCTCCTTGGATTGAATTGTGGCCCGGATGTAGCAGATATTTGGGTCTGTGGCCAGACTTTTCCAAAATCACGATGAGACAACAAAAAATAGAATTTAGTAAGGAAGGTCTATGGAGCGGCTTCCCTGGGCAATTTGCTTATTAGACGCATCGAAGCCCTTGATGGTAAATATGCGCTCACCTCCGCTCGTGATCGCGCGCTTGCTTTGAATTGTGCTTCCGGATCCGGTGAACAGCGGCTGTTGCAGTCTGTCAATGAAGACTTCGATGCGCGCAGCTCCTTTGACCTTCACGTTAAAGCTGTAGGTTTTTTCTGCGACCTGATCTGCCTTGAATGCCACCTCGCCGAACTCGTTTTTTGGAACGTTTCCAAATTTGCTCAGTGCCGCAGGATATTTGTCGAGATGTACGAATTTAAATCCCTCACGCTTCATTTGTGAAATGATCCCTGGATATTTTCCGTCGCCCAAGAGCATCGTGCGTGTCTTTTCATGAATGTCATGAGCGAGAATGATGATTCCATGTGAGCGTCCTTTGCGACGGATCTGCGCCATGTAATAATCACCACACTTTTCAGCATTTTCCTTGAGGCAAACATTCTCGACGTCACCACTCACATCCCAGAAGAATGGGCCGATGTACTTACTTAGATCCTTGTTGATTTCATCGAGGCTCTTGACCTCCTCGGGCATGTCTCGTCGAAAGAAGTTTCCGCCTGGAGCACGAAAAAAGAAGGGTTTGTTGGCCTGAGAGACGTATCCACGGATCAATGCGTCTGTCTTTGCAATTTCCATGTTTGCATATTCGGTTCCGTCGCAGGCTATGCAAGCAATCTCGCTCTTTTTACGTTTGTGATCCCAGGAGTGGTTAGAGATAATGGTTGCGTGTTTTCCAGCCATGGGCCCCGAAGTGAATTTAAGTTCGGCGATTTCCTTGGTGACCTGTGGATATCTTTGAATGTTGATGCCAATCATAAAGTACGAAACCGGGACTTCTAGGTCACGCAATTTTTTGGCCAATGGAAGCGATTCGGGAGCAGGTCCATCGTCGAGAGTCAAAGCCACTTCCATCGGTTGTAAGCCTATTTGGGCACCTGATGTCAGCGAATCTTCGAACAGCAGAGCTTGCTCTTCTGCATTTGGTGCAGGCTGCTTGCAGGCAATCAGGAGCGGAAAAACACAGAGTGCAGGAAGAATCTTTTTCATAAGCAAAGCCCCCGATGGACAACCTCGTACATCGGGGGTTTCGTCATTTTAAAGCAGTTCCGCGCTGCACAATCTGCAGCGCGCGCGAGTATTACTTGACTCTACTTCAGTTTGGCTTGCTCCAACCATTGAAGGTCTCGCTCGACGTCGAATCGAACTCGTGGGCTCACACTGATAGTCCGGTCTTCAAGATAGCTCAAATTGTGGAAGTCGAAGCGTAGCGGATTGAACTTATGACACGAGCCGCAAGTTGTGTTGGGAACAAGGCTGAGTGCGCGGTCGTTGATGATGTTGCTCTTCGATGAGAGTTCCTGGGGAGAGAGCAGCACACGCTTTTTCAGCTCTTCTGCGTCGACCGCTGGCATGGTTTCGAGCGCGGTGTGCAGTTCGGGATCGTCGCGCATTTGCGAGGCTTTTGGGTTTTTGCCCATGTTGATGAGTTCGCGCCCGTCGACGGCAGACTCCACCGTGATGTCGACCTGCACCATCTTTTCATTCTGGCGGAGGTATTTCAGAAAAACCCATTCATCCGATTGCGGTGGCTCGCGCCCTTCTGGCAAGGAGAAGCTAGTCATTTCCTTGAGTGCCGTGCGTGATGTGGTTTCCGAAATAAATGTTTTCAGTCGGGCAACGAATTCTTTCGCCTCCTGTGGCTCGTTGAATTCCGGGCGTTCTGTGAACTTTTCGTATTGCTTTGAGGAAATATTCTTTGAGCGCAATGCCAAAGTCTTTTCCATGAGGGAACGCGCTACAGTATCACGCGCAACGATGAATTCAGAAAGTTCTTCTGCCGCAAGCAACTTGCTCGCTTGTGTTGGACTACGCTGGAGTGCAGAGCGAACCTTGAGTAAAAGTTGTTGGGCACGGATCGCGTTTTCGCCCTGCAGAGCAATCTTCGGATGAACATCGTAGAGAGCATGAATGGCACGGTCGTCAGCGAACCATTTAAGGATGGCTGCATAGCGTCGGAAATCCTTGATAATAGGCTGCCAAACGAGCCGCACTTCTGGCCAGCACAGAACATTTGCTTCCGGGCCGGGAATGACGCCCAGCGGAGCACAAGGAACAACTCGGGCGCTCACGAGTGTCCAGTCTTCATATGAGTTTTCTGCAGCGACAGCGTCGCCCACAGAGCTGTTCCTGAAAGATTCTTCGACCTGACGAAGAAGATCTACAGGGAGGAATGAATCACGCGAGGGGACAGCAATATCTGACGCTGCAACACGTAAATCTTTCTGAGCAGGAAGAATGATGGCCAGGTCAGCATTCTGGAGTTCGTGCAGTGCTGCATTGGCTGCAGGCGAAGCTGCTGCACCAAAAACACACACGAGAAGCAGAATATTACGAATGCGAGCTGCGAATGTTGTGAGCGAGGAGAGCGGCAACTGATGAAATTTCATGGGAACCTCACTTTCCAGCCCGAGGGTTAACGACTGATGAGGTGTGTGGCAAGGGAAATCTAAAGAGTCAGATTTTTCGCGACAATCTTCCGAGATGTTTGGAGAAAAGAAGCATAATAAGCTGGTGAGCCTGAGCCTGGCTGACCAAATAAATGAGCCAGGGAAGAGCCGGAGAGAAGTCGAGAACAGCAGCAAGCACGAGGCGCTGTTCAGGGAAGACCCGAAACTCCAGACGCGATAGGGGTCGCGAATTGACTGCACGTAGAAGTCCGCCCACCACAAGGAAAAGTGCGCGCCTCGCATCGCTCCGTGATTCGATAAATTCCAATTCAAGTAAGGGGGCTCGAAGACCAATCAACTTGAAACGAAGCCGAGTTCCATCGGAAGATAGATCAAGCCGAATGAACGGCCTCATGATTCTTGGCAACCACTGTGTGTACTCTTTGGCGACATCGAGTGCGTCCCATCCGCTAGGAAGCGGCAGTCGTTGAATGGAAACAACGGTGTCTGCACTTGGTGAAGCAATATTCGGAATCATTGTTTGCCCTGAGATCTCGAGCCGAACTTTCGGCATCTCTGCCTGATGCAGCGCCTGAATCAGTGGCAGGGGAGTGCGCTCGAGCGGAAAGACAGGTGCACTGCGGCCAGGCACCATGTCAACCAAAAGGCTCTGAATGAGGGGTGCCACAAGCTCGCGGCTTTGCCGAGTGATCAGGCTCACCCAAAGACGCGACAATCCCACACTAAACATCGGAATTTTAATGAAAAATCTGCGCAGGTTCATTTCATCAGCAGAACGGCGCATGAGCTGTAGATAACTGACTTGCTCAGGGCCCTGCAGGTCGAATGCTCCCGGCGATACCTTTTCGGAATTGAGGCAATCCACCAGGGCATTCACTGTATCGCGCAAAGCAATCGGTGAGCTTTTTTTGCTCGTCCACGGAGGACAAAGCATCACCGGCAAACGTTGTATGAGGCGAACAAGGATCAGGGAGGATGAACCACCTGGGCCGAGAATCAGGCCTGCGCGCAAGGCAACACATTCCGGAGCTCGGCTGCGCAGAACCTCTTCAACTTCGAGTCTACTGCGCAGATGGCGCGAGACGTAGCCGTTTTCGGGTTGAATTCCGCCCAGGTAAATTATCCGCCTGATTTCCGCAGTGGCTGCAGCGCGGGAGAAATTGTCAGCAATCATGAGATCGAGGTCGTCGTAGTCGCCTTGTGTTAAGCGAGCGCTAGGCATCATGCTGTGCACGAGAAAAAAAGCAATATCTGAGCCTGCCAATGCGTTTTCGGTTTCTCTGAGCGAGAATAAATTACAGCAGACCCAATAGACCCCGGGATTGCGGTGTTGTGGCAGAGTATCGGATGCCTGTGTCGAACGGGTCAGTGCGATGATCTGGTGGGTATGAGAGAGCCGACGCGCAAGGTCGGTTCCAACAAAACCAGAGGCACCCGCAATTGCGATGCGCAAGACAGGTGATGAACTTTCAGACATACATCACATCAGCGCGGCATAAAGTCTGGCAGATAGATGAAGATGCTTTCACCTGCTTTGAATTTTTCACAACCACCAACATCCACATCCTCCTGAAGTTCGGCACGCGAGCTACCCGTGCCTGTGGATACAGGGTGTGAGACCAGACAGAGTTCGGTCTCGTTGGGCAGCTCACACTTCAGCTTATCATCTGTAATGAGATTTGCGTCTTTGTCGACCAGCTTGATGACGGTACCCCAGACACGAGTCTTAGCGTTGACTCCCCATTTACGTCCGTTACAGACACGCACCACCTTCTCTTCCGGCTCATCTGACTCTGGAAGAGGTGGAATGATCACACGGAAATCCGGCAGATCTTCGTCGGGGAGAGGTGGGAGAAATGCTTTGGGAGTTGCTGTTGCAGTGGGCTTGGGCGGCAACACGTTTGCTTTGAGTGCCACCTTTGGTGTGGATACTGGTGGTTTAATTGTTGTCACTCTTTTTGGTATTACTTTTTCAATCATTTCTGTTTCGAGTGGTTCAATTTTTTCGGTTGATATTGTCTTACCCGTTGATATTCCTACAAGTGATTTGTCCAACGGTGGCTGCGTAGGAAGAGGGGGAAATGAAGATGTTGGAATAGCCGTTGTCGCTGCCACAGCTTGAGGTGGCGTGGGAGAAATCTCGCTGTGATTGGCGCGATCCACCACTGAGATCACGCCTTCCCCGACAACCTCCTCCATCCATTTCACAAGAGAAGAGGTCAGTGTTGCACGTGCAGGCGAAACATCACAATTGCCTGTTCCTGCGGTGGTGCTCCCAACGAGAAGGAGTTCACGACCGTTGTCGAAAAGTACCGGTGCACCAGCGTCGATCTCGCATGAACCCTGTCCGGCTTTCCCTTCGAGAGAGAGCAATCCGGGCAAGTTGCTTGTCTTGCGCAGCGGAGTAGCCAAAAGTGGCCCAACAAAGTCTGGCATCACTTGTTTTTCGGTGTCGGGTGGTGAGGGAAAATCGACACTGCGCAGGCGCAGTTGCAATTGTGTCAGGCGAGCGGATGTCACAGGTAAAGCTGAGAGCAGGGACTCGGAGACCTTTTCCTTTTCCTCGTTTGCTCTGTCGGCTTCTGGTGCTTCAACGAATTTGGTCGTTATCAGCGAGCTGCCCATCGGAACCTGACTAAATTCTGCAATTCTTGCGGATTTTATCGAAGCCGGTAAGGCACACATAAATTTGAGAAGCGCAGCATCAACCGCAGCGTGTGCCATGGAAAGCTTGGCATCTGAAGCCGTAAAGGCAGGATGAATCTGCACAGATGAGACTGGAAAAACCTTCTGCACGTTGCCCTTGGGGTCGGTGAATTCCACATTGTGTTCTGTGCCACGAGGAAAATTTTTAAAACAATGCGCAGCTGAAAGTACAACACACTCGCGCAAAGACTGGTCGCCGCCATGAAGAAGAGTGCCTGAACAGGTTGATCGGAAGTTGCCGGATGCAAGTGAGTAGGTTGAACGGATTCTTACGATTCCGAGACTGTTGATGCGTAGGTCAGTTGGATTGCTTTGCACCACCTGAGCAACGTCGCTCTTCACGGGCGACTGTGTGCAGCCCGCGAAGATGAAGAGTGCTGAGATGACCAATGCCAACAGTTTCATGCCTCATCCCTGTTGAATGCCCCTGTTCGGCCAAGCGGTGTTTCGGAAAAACCACGATTTGTATTAGTATGAAGATTTGACGGAGAGTATAACTAATTAATTATAATGGGTTTTCTGTGTGTAGTATCATTACCGTTCGCACTGAACCGGGCGAACTCACAAATCTTTTCCGCAGTTTGAGGGATAACGAGGGAGTCGACAGCTCTGGGCTTCAGCTGCGTGTTCATGGTTTTTTGAAAAAGGAACAGGCACCGGTCATCCTCTCCGACGCGCGAGGCGTGGCAGAGCTCCATAAAAAGTATTTTTCCCTCTGTCCGGATTGGGCAAAAAGCTGGCCGTTTCCATTTGAAACTTACAATGCTCGCCTGTCGCGTCCGAAGCGTGAGCGGAACCATCGAACAGGAAAAAGTGAGGTTGTTCTCGATCGCGAGGGAAACCCCGTTGTTGAGGAGATCACTCACGTACCCAGTTTTCGCTCTGCATTCAGCCGGGGTCAGGTTTGTCTGGTTCCCGTCTCTGGCGCTGTTGAGTCGTGTTATTTTGGCGAGAGTGCCGGAAAAATAGTCCGTTTTTCGGATAAGAATAAAAGTCTTCTGTTCGCCGCTGGACTTTGGAATGATTGGTTCAATCCGCAGACAGGCGAATTCGTTCCGACCTTTACCCTACTGACCGACGATCCTGACCCACAGGTTTTTGCTCATGGTCATGATCGAGGAATTGTCATTTTGGGTGAGCATGATTGGGAGACATGGCTGAGGCAAAAGATGACGCCGGCCATGCGCCTCGAATTCCTGCGAACCAGACGCCGACAGCCTGAGTGGATGGTTGAGGCTGAGCGTGAACTGAAACCTGGTTGGCAGAAGCGAGCTCCTGCTGCAGCTGAAATTGATCAGATCAAGGTTTGGAAAAAAGCCTAAGCCCGTGACGCGATACAATCTTGGAAAAAAGCGCGTTCAACGTCCTGTCATGGCAGCCTTTGAACGGACAAGGCGTCCTGTTTGGTAGTCGGAGAATGCCTGTTCAATTTCCGCTCTCGTGTTCATGACGAAGGGGCCATATTGTACAATCGGTTCCCCTATGGGCTTGCCCCCAACAACAATGAAACGAGCACCGGAGCTGCCGGAATCAATTTGTAGAGTTTCACCCGCGGTAAAAACAGCCAGGCTGTGCCTCGGGAGAGTCTGTGCATCTACTGCAGCAGAACCATCAAACACATAGATAAAGCAGCAGTGCTGTGAGGGTGTTTGGTAGGCAAATGTCTTTTGAGCTGACAGAGTCACATCGAGATAGAAGGCTTCTGTATTGGGATCGCTGATGACACCGCTTTGGCCCTGAAAATTTCCGCTCAGGACACGAACTTTGCCACCTTCGAAGGAGACCTCAGGAACTGCTTCTGGAGTGAATTCCTGATATTCGGGCTCCGACATTTTCTCTTTTGCCGGAAGGTTGATCCAGAGCTGAAAGCCGCGCATGAGGCCGTGTGATTGTTGGGGCATTTCAGAGTGAATGACTCCGCTCGCTGCCTTCATCCACTGTGCTCCACCTGCGCGGAGATCTCCTGTGTTGCCCATGCTGTCTTTGTGCAGCATGTGACCATCGAGCATATAGGTAAATGTTATGAAACCGCGATGCGGGTGATCCGGAAAACCAGCGATATATTCGTTTGGGTTGTCGCTGCCGAAGTGGTCGAGCATCAGAAACGGGTCGAGGTTGCGCAATGCCTGTGTGCCGATGGTACGGTGGACGGTCACGCCAGCGCCTTCGGAGATGGCCTGGGCCGGAACAATACGGGCAATTTTCCTGATGTTCATGAGAATTCTCCTCAGCGTTAGGATAGCATGAAGGTGTGAAAATGTCTCGAATTATCGAGTGGAGAGCAGACAATGGCACGGGCTATTTATTGGATGCGGAACGATTTACGCCTGACCTGCAACTCTCTGCTGATGCAGGCGATTGCTGAAAATCATGCTCTTGTGTGTGTCTATATTCACGATCCAAGGCAGTTTGCCCGCACGGTTATTTCAATTCCCAGAATGGGGTGGCATCGACGCCGTTTCTTATCCCAGAGTCTTCAGCAATTGAGAGAGGAGCTGGGCACTCTGCAGATTGAGCTGCTTGAACTTTGGGGTGAGCCGGAATTGGTTCTACCGCAGTTGGCCGATGAGTTGCAGATAGATTCTGTTTATTTTTCGCGTGAATGTGCGCCCGAGGAACGTAGCGTTGAGGCCTACACCTGTGCGCGCCTCGATCCAGCACGTATAAAAGTGACCAGTGCCTGGACGGGATTTCTTATCAATCCTGAGCAACTTCCCTTTGCTGTTGGGGAAACTCCAGATGTTTTTTCAGAATATCGCAGGCAAGTTGAGAAATTGGGGTTGAAAAATCTGGTCAGCCAAATCGTAGAGTATCCTAATTCATCTCTGAAAAAAGCAGATCAGCATCAGCCACTACAAATGCCAGCGCACCGTGCTGTGCAGAAAACTCTGCCATCGCTTTTTTCGGAAAACTCTTGGGCAGAAATTTTTCCAGAGGAAAATGATCTTCTCGATGGGGTGGGGGCCGCGTCTGGGGCACGCGATAAAATGAAAGTTCTCTGTGGTGGAGAACGTCATGGTAAAGCTCGCGTTGAAGATTATATTTTTACAACGCATTCGATTGAGAAATATTTTGAGACACGCAATGGCCTGCTTGGGCTTTATGACTCAACTCTCTTTTCTGCCTGGTTGGCTAATGGTTCTCTTTCTCCGGCATGGATTTTTTCAAGGGTCAAAGCTTTTGAGCAACAATATGGCTCAAGCAAAAATACCGAATGGGTCATTGTTGAACTCTTGTGGCGTGATTTTTTCAGACTCATGCTTTTGAAATACGATGTGAAGTTTTTCCTGCCGCAAGGAATTCATGGAAAATCCTCCACGAGGAGAAGAGATGAGGGTGAGATCATGACTCAGCTGAGTCAGGTACTGAGGGCATCCACATCACAGCGGTTCATTAATGCCAACATGCGGGAACTTGTCCAAACTGGATTCATGAGCAATCGCGGTCGCCAGAACGTTGCCAGTTTCATGATTCACAACCTCAAAATTCCTTGGACTTATGGTGCATGGTGTTTTGAATCGCTGCTGATCGACTACGACCCAGCGAGCAATTGGGGCAATTGGGCATACCTTGCGGGGGTGGGTAACGATCCGCGTGGGTCGCGCGTTTTTAACATCGAAAAGCAGCAGGAAATGTATGACCCTGATGGGTCTTATGTGGCAGCCTGGGGATAGGGCTGCCATTAAACAAAGGCTTACTCTGCGACTTTAACAGCAACGGTGAGGCCCTCACCCGTCGGCAGGATGGTTGCACGCCACTTCGGGTTGTTTGCCACCTCTGAATTGAAGCGACGCACACCCTCGGCATCTCTGCGCTGTGATTCAGTGTCGAATGTGTTTTGAAGGATGAGACCCCATGCAAAAGTATTGTCTGCAATGATCGTTCCACCGATTCGCAAGTGCTTCTCTGCCCAGGCTAAATAGGCTGGGTAGTTGTGTTTGTCGGCATCGAGGAAAACGAGATCGAACGGTGCTTGATTTTCAATGTGCTGCAGATTCTCGAGTGCAACGCCCTGGTGGATGGTGATTTTTGAGGAACAACCTGCACGTTGAAAACTTTCTGCGCACACACGGGCGTTTTTTTCGTGAAGCTCGAATGCATGCAGATGCCCCTCGGCAGGCAGGGCTCGCGCGATACACACTCCGGAATATCCCGCTAGCGAACCAATTTCGACCGCTTTCTTCGCTCCAGAAGCACGCACAAGAATTTCAAGGTGCAATCCATCCATCCGCCCAACGTGAATGTTAGGAAGCTTTTCCTGAGCGGCGCGGATTCTGATTTCTTCGAGGATTGGGTCTGCAGGATGAAAGCAATCGTGCGCATATTGTGCGAGTTCCAGATTATCGCAAGCAAATGACTTTATCGGTGCCGACATGAATAACTCCTGATCATGAGAAATCGCAAAGACTCTCGAGGACACAATTGACTGTGGTGTTGTCAATCATCCAGTATCCCCTTCAATGCAACAAGAACTCTGAAAAAAATGTTTATTTTGCGTTGAGATTGTGCTGACCACAACGACCCAAAGGGAGGATACGATGCAAAAGAAACCTGTCTCAATGTTCATTGGTCTGAGTCTTTTGGCAGTCTTTGTTTCTTCGAATGTCGCACGTGCCGAATGCAAAGACCTCGTTCTGCGTATGCAGGACAGCAGTGGTAAAACGGCCGGCCGTGAAATCACCATGTTTCTCAACTGTCATGAGGGATCCTATCAGATTCCATCAGCGAGCACGATCAATGTGTTCGAGTGGAAAGAAGGACGCCTCTGCCATGGGCATAGAGTCTGCGGGAATGCGAAGTATTGGAACGGTCACTTTGGCGTGGGCGGACTTTGGGCATGGGGAAATAGCGTGAGCGATTTCGCTTCCAACACGAAGGTTGTGAATCGCTTCAAAAAACTCGCTGATGGTTCTCCTGGTGGACGGGGTGGCGATGCCGTTGCAATTGCCAGCAACGACAACAAAAATATTTGCGTGAATACAAGTTCACAGGATGCGAGGCCGTTCAACATCAGCTCTGATATTGGCAGCGTCAATGGCCCCGTTTCTGCCGATGGCAGTGCGATCAATGGAATCAGCCAGGATGCACTGTGTGTTGATAAAATTTCTGTTAATGCCATTTGGAATAACCGAAATATTCGAATCAACGATAGAACCTATGATGGCCTCGGCGCGGCGATTGACGATAGCTATGGCCCACAAGTTTACGATCAGATGCAGGATGAACTCGGTCGAGGTGGTCGTTGGATGTGTATCCAGGGTGCCAACATCGGTCCGAGTGGCAATGGTGGTGTGGCCGTGGGTGGTCAGACCTTCGCCTCAATGACCGATATACTCCGCGGTGGCTCAATTCAAATTAATAAACCCTGCGATTCCGATGTCACAACTCAGGTGAATGCCCCTGTTACAGCTGTTGGCGGCTCTGGTGGACATGGCTACTCTCCGATTTTTGGATTGAAGAGCGGCAGCAGCAGCACTAGCGGTAGCATTGACACCGACTACAACGACAAAGCAATCCAGGTCGACTTTGCCTTGGATTTTGGCCAGATTGAACGCTACTGTACGCCTATTCGTCAGGAAAGTTGTTTCTGACGCGTGACGATGTAGTCGGCAAGCAGCCTGAGCTTCTCGTTTTCATAGAGAGGCTCAGGCTTCGCTTTTTCGAACGAAACATGGAAGTGAACAATGTTCTCTGTGTGAAGTCGTTTTTTGATGTATTCATATTCATCAACAAAACGGATGTCATCGAGAACGACCGTTTCATGACCCTCTTTATCGCGCGCGTAGATCAAGATGTCTGCAAGTTGTTTTGCCCAAATTAGGGGATCTTTTTGCTTCTCACCTCGGCCGAGTTCATCGAGGTGTTGCAGAATTGTTTTGCCTGAATTGCCGACGATAGTTTTACTTTTGTAGAGCGGCTCTTTGTTGAACCAATCATACTGTGGGTATTTGCGTTGCAGCTGCGCACGGATGATGTTCACAATTGAAAAAATCTGAGATTGGTTGTCGGTCATTTTGCGGGCCAGGAAAGTACGCCCGGCGCCCTGGCCGTCGCCTGAAATCATGATGAGTTTCATGGTTACCCCCGAATGCGCAGATTTAATTTTGCATCACCATGCGACCGATCGCGAGGCCGCTCTCGACAGCTCCAGCAACGCCGGTTCCAAGACACGCATCGCTGGCGAAGAAGAGCCCCTGTTGGGTGTCGGCCAATGCGGTAACATGCAATGCGTTCGCCACAGTACTATAGCGCCATCGGTGCACAGCTACGTGCAGAGGTCTAATTTCCGACAGACCTAGAACCCGCCTCAATTCAATCAGAAGTGCCTCTTGAACTGCGCTTTGATCGTGTTCGAGGTGAGCCTTGCTCCATTCAGAACTTGCATGCCCAACCCAGCTTTGGACATCGCTTGAAGGTGTGCGTCCGGGTTTGTCGCTCTGGCATATAACACTTGAAAAAATTTCTGATGGTACTTGAATAGGTGCCGTTGTTCGAGGCAACGAGACCATTAAGGCCCAACAGGGATCGTAAGACACGGCCTCGAGGCGGTTTTTCCATGAGCACTCTACATTTCTGAGAAGCGCACGTGTTTGCGGGGCTGGTGCAGTTAGGACGACAGCGGTGAAGGGGCCATGTACTGTAGCCTCAGAGCCATCATTTCTCGACTTCTCTCTGAGAAACCAATTTCCGGCTGAGCCTTCGAGCGCATCAATTTCTATCTGTGCGCGTACCGTGGATCCACCCAGCAGATCTTTGACAAGCTGCGGCATTGATGGACAGGCCACCCACGTATCAATAGAGAATTTTTTTACAGTCTCTTTTTTGAGGTGAGATGAAAGTTGGTCGGTAAGATTATCAGACCAGCTGAACACGGGTGCACCGTGGTCGTAGTGCAGATCACCTTCTGGCAATACTCCACTTACCCGTCGGGTTGACAAGCGACCTCCTGGGCCGCGGGATTTTTCAAAAATGCAAAAGTCGGCCCCGCGAGAACGCAGGACCGAGACGCAGGCCGAGCCTGCTGCACCAGCACCTATGAGGGCAATGTTCATGGATGCTTCTCCATAGACCAAGGGGTCATGTTCCATGGAGAGTTTTTGTCATGAAAGAGGCATTTAGCCAAGCAGTCTCAGCGCGAGCTGAGGAGTTTGGTTAGCCTGGCTGAGAACCGCAACTCCCGATTGTTTGAGGATGTTGGTCTGAGTCAGCTTGGCACTCTCATCGGCGAAGTCGGTATCGCGGATGCGGCTGTTGGCTGCATTGGCGTTCTCAGATTGAACCGACAGGTTCGACATCGCTGAGTTGAGTCGGTTTTGAAGCGCACCGAGGGTTGAGCGGTAGCCCGAGATCTTGGTGATAGCATTGTCAATCAAACCGATGGATGACTGCGCCGACTCCTTATTTGAGACCTGCGCTCCCTCCTCGGGGGCTTCACCTAGGTTCAAGCCGTTCTCACCAACGGTGGAGTTGATGTCCTGAAGGTCGATGCGCAAGACGTTGACCGGTGCTGCTTGGTCTTTGGAGTCCACGCTTGCAAAGTAGTTCTTTCCAATTTGGATTTCGAGTGGATAGCCGTTGCTGCGTGCTGCTAGGTTCTCATCGGAATTGCCGAGTTCACCGCCAATCAGAAGCGTTCCGTTGTATTCGGTCGACTTCGCGATACGTGTGATTTCATTCTTGAGCTGCGAGAATTCTTTGTTCAGGAAGCCGCGCTCTGTATCACCGATGGTATCGGAGGAACTCTGCACCGCAAGTTCGCGCAGTCGACCAAGAATGTTTCCAACTTCGTTCAAACCACCCTCTGCGGTTTGAATGAGCGAAACACCGTCGCTGGCATTTCTACGGGCCATATTGATGCCACGGATGTCAGCCTTTAATTTCTCGGAAATGGCAAGCCCTGCCGAGTCATCTGCTGCCTTGTTGATTCGGAAGCCCGAGGCGAGTTTTTCCATGCTCGCGTTGTTGGCCTCCGTAGTGGCGTTCAGATTCCTCTGAGCGGTCAGTGCTTGAACATTGCTGGCGATGCGCAAACCCATGAGCGATTCCTCCTTGAACCTCTAAAAACTGATTGCCCTCTCAAGCTCAGCAGCCGGATGTTTCCTCTTGCTCCGTGCTGCAGAACTTTCACCACACTGTTCGGGGTTCGGTGGGAAGTCTTTAGCGGGTTTGTGTCAGCTGCAACGTAACAAACCGAAAAATATAGGTAAAAAAAATTTTCGAGGGGTGAAAATTGTTCCTCGAAAGCGGCATAAAATATGTATTACTTTGTAAATAAATAATTTGGTAAAAACAAAACTGCGGCAAAAAAATCCGCAGTTATTAACCCTTGCAGATCCGCTTGCAGGCGTGTTTGTAGTCGGCAAGAAGTTCTTCGAATAAGGCCTGGCAAGTGGGGATGGAATGCACATTTGACACGATTTGTCCGATTTCGAGCTCACCTTCGGCAAGGTCGCCCTCAAGCATTCCGGCTTTTGCGCGGCCTTTTCCGAGGATCTGACCCAGATGTTCGGCATTCGCACATTGGTCTTCTGCGAGCCGGATATTTTCACTGAAGGGATTGTGCAAAAGGCGCACCGGAACGAGTTTTTTCAGGCGCAGGAAGGTGGCAGTGTTGCCTGCATCCAGCATGGCTTTTTTGAAGTTGAGATGGGCTGAGCTCTCCTGCGTAGCAGCGAACATGGTTCCGATTTGCACTGCATCTGCACCCAAAGCGAGAGCAGCTGCGATCGCTGCTCCTGAACCTATTCCGCCTGCTATGATGACAGGAATATTCATTTTACCCCGAATCTGTTGGAGAAGCACAAGGGTTGTGAGCTCATCACGGCCATTGTGGCCACCAGCCTCGAAACCTTCGAGTACAACAGCGTCCACGCCCGCATCTTGGCACTTGAGCGCGAGCTCGGGGGTTGAGGCTACATGCACGACAGTGGCTCCGTTGCCTTTCAGCCAGGCTGTGTGCGTTTTCGGTGAGCCTGCGCTCGTGAAGAAAATGCGCACGCCTTCGTCGAGAGCGGTTTGGAGCTGAAGCTGTGTCTCTTTATAGAGAAGAGGGACATTTACACCAAAGGGCTTTTGCGTGAGCGATTTTGCCTTCCGAATATGGTGTTGCAAGAGGTCGGGTTTCATTGAACCCGCTCCTAAAAGGCCTAGACCTCCCGCATTTGAAACAGCTGCAGCAAGTTTGCCACCGCTCACCCAAATCATCCCGCCCTGGACAATAGGATGTTGTGTTTCTGGGAAAACATCAAAAAATCGGGTTTTGGGCCAGGGAGTTGGACTGTTCATTTGGAAGATTTCTCCGTGCCTGCGGACTTCTCTTTTTCCTTCTCTTTTTCTTTCTTCTGAAGGGCGCGTTTTTCGGCTTCCCGCTGGAGCGGGCCTGGTGGAGAAGGCAGCACTGGTGTGGGAGCAGACTTTACGCCGCAGCCTGTGGGGGCTGTGCAGGCGAGCACGAGTGCCGCGACCGAGAATTTGACCGGGTGTGCCTTCATGGTGTGTCGTTTCCCTTTTTTAAGGTTTTTCGCGCATGGAGAAAATCGGCCACGCGCGCCTTGTGAATTTCGCCAAGCCAGAACTGACGGAATAATTTTTGGTCGAATTCTTCAAGTTCTGCAAGAGGCACAAGCGGACGCTCGCACATCAGCGCCTGCTTCAGAGCAGCCGGGCAAAGATTCAGGCGAGAAAGAAAATCATTTAGCCATCTATCTGAAGCGTCTTGTGGGTTTGGCTCGTGATCGAAGCGGGCATCAAGGAGTCCCAATTTTTCGAGACTTTCGGAGTTCCAGCTCTCCTGGCTGACGACAGCCAAGCTTCGGCGTCGCTCTGATGCGTAAACGCCATGCCGACGCAGGTCGGACATCATCCCCCAGCCAGCTGGCACACCCCAACGTGCCTGGACGAGATCGAGTCGAGCCGCACCACTTGTGGCAATACGCAAATCACAGGCGAGTGCAATTTCACATCCGCCCCCGGCCGCGATTCCTGCAAGCTGGGCTATTGTGATGAGTTTACCTGAACGCAGGAATTCGGTGAACGTGCGCATGTTTTGTGTGAAGACTTCTCCCTGTTGAGTGCTAAACTCGGAGATCGCTTTGAGGTCTCCGCCGGAGAGGAAGACTCCAGAAATACCAGATTTCAGCAATAGAACCTCATACTGTGCAGACTTTAACAGTGTTGAGGCGGGATGTGTTGATTGGGTGTTGAAGAGGGCAGAACTCAGCGCTGCAAGTGCTGCGGCTGTCTCCAATCCCATTGCATTTCGGGTTTTGTTGTCATTGAAATGGAGCAGGAGGAGTTTGTCCTGAGCCCTGAATTCGAGTTGCAGACGATCGTCTAGCAAGGGGAGCATGATGCGGTTGGCTGAAAGATTCATGAAAAGAGCCCTGCGTTTCGAAGCTGAATGAGAAGATTGTCGACGTCGATCAGGGTTGTATTGTCTGCGACAAGCGCAGCAAGTGCGTTGGCTTGGCCTGATTGTATTATACCGAGGCAACCGTAATTGGGAGTCACACAGCGCACGAGGCCAGAGCTCGCTTCGTGTGTGTTCTTCTTATCCTGCAGAAGTAAATTGCGGGCAGAGGTTTCAACATCACGTAAAGGGTAGAGTGGCAGCTCAATGCCTTCTTTCTTGAGAAGTGCCAGCAAAGCTTCGGCATATCCTTCGGGGGCAGTGCGAGCCCACCCAAGACGCAAAAAGAAAAGCTGTCCCAAGGCTACGGCACAGCCATGGCTAAGATGGATTTGTGTTTCATTTTTCTGAAAAGATGTGATGGTCAGCGCTTCAATCAGGTGAGCAATGGTATGACCATAATTGAGAAGTGCGCGAATATTCTTTTCGAATGGATCGTGGCTGACGATCTGGTTTTTGAATTCTAAATTTTCTTGAAGCAAAGTTTGATATTCATTCCAATCCACAACCGATGTCTCTGCCTGCGTCTGGAGAGCGGCGATTTTAGGCTGCCAGCGATCAAAAGTACCTGCGAGGAATGCGTGTTTTAAAATTTCGCCGATTCCCTCATGCACCTGTGCAGGGCGCAAAGAGGTCAGGAACTCTGTGACCACGGAAACAGATTCGAGCGCAACAAACAGACCAATCTGATTCTTGCCGGCACGCGGGTGATTTACGCCTGTCTTCCCCCCGAGACCAGCATCGACTGCGGCCAGCAGAGTGGTGGGGACAAGATGAATCTCGCAACCACGCAGTCCGCCGACGAACCCGCCCATGTCGCAGCAGAGCCCACCCCCCACCACAATTAGACGTGTGACGGCCTCCGGGATAGCCGCAAAAATATGTCGAGCTGTGTGCAGAGATTTATTCAGCTCTGTGCACTCAATCTGCAGATAGGGAACACGCATTTCTTTCAGATATTGTTCGAATTTGGGATGGCATTTGAGAACGTTTGTGTCACAAAGAATAAAGGTGCATGGATCAGAAAAAAAGGATGCTGCAGTCAGGTCTTCAATGCGGTTGAACACCCGGGTCGGGGTCGCAGTTCGGAGAATTTGTGGGCTGAAGCCGTGTGCCGCGAGGCTGCGCACTTCACCGCTTTCGGTACAGCGCAGCTCAAACGCACCACGCTTGAACAAAGAGGCTGCGAGCAGGGCCGAGTTCCAGGAGTGCTGTGAGGAATCGAAGGGTAAGCTGCTTTGCCTGTTGAGTTCAGCGCCAAACCAAGAATCGAGGAGAAGCTCCAGCGATGCCCAATCAAGAGCTTGAAGTTTGGCTTTCATGTTCTGCGTCTCGCAAGGATGGCGTTGTAGAGATCCTTGGGGTGAAGATCGTACTTATTGGCAAGAGTGCGGCTCAACTCTTTGAGGTGAAGCGCTGGGTTTTCTTCGAGCATATCGACTGCTTCTAGAGCTGCGTCATCTATACCTTTTTTAAACTCTGCTGTGGCCGTGCTTGCGTTGGGAAGAACTTCGAAAGTGATGATGCACTCACCCTTAATCAGGTGCCCATTCTCCAGAGTGTTCAGGAGGTCGGGCAGCGGTAGACGCAGGTGCTCTTCAAATTTTTTGGAAATTTCACGAGACAAGCAGACTCGGGTTTCTGCTGGAAAGAATCCAGCGGCCGTTTTGAGGGTGCTGTTGATTCGGTTCGGGCTTTCAAAACAGACCGCGATGCAGGGTGCGACGGCACTCCATCGGCGAAACTCTTCCAGTTGATCTTTGGAGGTGCGGGGAAGAAACCCGGAAAATAAAACCCGAGGTTGAAGAAATCCGGCAGCAGCTACCGCTGCCACCAGGCTCGAGGGCCCCGGCACATTTTCGATACGAATGCCGGCATTATGGCAGGCGTCGACCAGGAGAGCGCCTGGGTCGCTGATGGCCGGTGTTCCGGCATCACTCACAAGAGCAGCTGTGCGGGTTTCAGATTTGAGCAGGCGTTCTAAAAGATGCTGCGCCTTTTCGGATTCATTGTGCTCATGCAGGCTCACCAGCGGCACATGTGGCATCGCCAATGCCTGCAAGAGTTCTTTGGTTCTGCGCGTGTCTTCACAAGCGATGAAGTCGACACGCGAGAGTGTGTCGCGGGCCCTGGGCGACATGTCGGCGAGTGTTCCGATGGGTGTGGCCACGATATAGAGCACAGGTTGAGGGTTCACATGTGTGTCCTGAGGATGTTCAGAAGCACAGTGCGTGCTTCGCGAGAAATATAGAAATATCAGGCCTGAAATTCAAGTTTTGGGCGACGTTTGAGGTGAAAGAACACTCAAGCCCAGGACACCACAGAGTGCTGCTCCTGTCCCTCCGAGCGCGAGAAGAAGCGTTCCGGAAACATCGGGAAGCACAAGCGCGACAAAAATCACCGAGATTGCACTGGCACCCTCAACAGCTACGGCATGAAAGCCCAGCAGAGCGCTCCATTCGCTTTTGTCCGCCTGGGTTTGAATGCCCGCAAGTCGACTCACTTTGACAAAGGGCACCATCGCATAGTGAAACAGGAACAGAAATGACAAAGACCCTAGAAAAACCGGATCAGGGATTTTCCCTTTCAAGAAGGCGAACAAGCAGATTGGGAAGAAAGTGATTCCATCCCAAAAAACGGACTTTGAGAAACGTTGAAAATGAAGAGCCTGGCCTGATTTCCAGAGTTTGTTCGCAGCAAACGTGCCCAAAAAAATTCCACCCAAAAAGAGCAAAAGATTTACGGCCAATGCGGCAGGTGGCAAGCCAAGATCGCGCCGCAAGAACGTGACATGACCAATTTCAAATGGCCCCATCAGGCAAATATTGTAGAAAAATGAAAACAACAGGAGGCGGAATACTGCGGGATATTTTCGTGCAATTCTCAGGCCCGAAAAGAACTGTGAAAAAAAACCAGATTCTACATGGGCGTTACTTTCGGTTCTCTCAATTTCTTTCAAACGCTGCGAACGCCGCATGGCAAACAAGGCGGCGGCGCTGATTCCAAAACTCACCGCATCTAAAAGAGCTGCCCAAATTAACCACTCTGCCTGAATTTTCTGTTGCGGGGGAAGAACAGCAAGAAAAACCAAAGGGACAATTCCAGCCGCACTCAGGCTTGCTACATTTGCCCAAAGGTGTGCGCGAGGGATGTCACTTGGGTTGGGGTAAAGAATCGGCACCAGACAATTTCGGCAATTTTGAAATATCAGGGAGCCGAACTCGAGTAGAAGCTGGGTCAGGAGCAACACGAATACGAGCGTGTTGGCGCCGAGAGTGTCACGTTTCAGGAAGAGAAATGAGGCGAAAGCGAGAGTAATGAACATGCGCGCCAGGTCGGATACAAGTGCCATGGTGCGCCAGCGATGACCTATTCTTGCACTGAGCCAAGGTCCAAAGAAAAACACTGGAATAGCTTGAAGTAGGAAAACAGCAGCAAGACCCGCGGCAGGAGTCCAGGGGCTGTTGTCGAACAGGTAGTTACGTAGGCCAAGGCTCCAAAGGTGATCCCCCAGCTCACTGAACGCCTGCGACACCAGAAATAAGGCATAATCGAAGGATTTCATGGGTTAAGCCTCTTGCTCAGGGGCAGGCAGTGGGTGTTAAATCGGCTTGCGTCAGGCAGGACTCGAGTCTAGATCCACCGTCGGACGCTTATCCGAGTACTGGGATGGGTGAAGCCAACGTTAAGGAGTGCCCATGCGCAGCAGCTCGCAGACTGACAAATCACAACCGAATCCACAAGAGCTCGAGAAAAACTCGGGGCGGCGCAATCACGGAGCAACTCCTCCTCCTCAGACTCCCGAAGGCTGGCTGTGGCTCGGGCAGGTCGGACGCCCCCATGGAATCCGGGGCGCGTTCTTTCTCAAGACTGAAGATAATCAGGTCAATTGGCCCGGCTACAAAAACCTGCTTCTCAAAAGTAGTCCGGAGAGGCGCGTCAAAGTTGAGAACACTTATGTGAGCGGCGGTAAATTAGCTTTACAGCTCGAATCGGTAAACTCGCGTGAGATCTGTGAGGCTCTCTACAACACTCATCTTTTTGTCTCCCGCAGCGAAATTAAGCTCGAAAAAGACGAGTTCCTTGTGGCAGAACTGGTGGGTTGTAAAGTGAACATTGAGGGTCGCGAGGGAGTCTTTGGACACGTGGTTGCTGTCCATAATTTCGGTGCTCAGGAGAACCTTGAGATTCAACCTGTGAATGCCTCAGCAGACACGATTCTCTTTCCTTTCGTTGAGGCCTTTGTTGTTGCTGTGGATGAGAGCGGTCGCAGCATCACCTTGAAAGATGAACCTGCTTTTCTGGACAATGATCAGCCATGAGTTTGCGCCTCACAGCCTTCACACTTTTCCCTCGTTTTTTTGATCCTCTCTTGGAAGAGGGCGTTTTTTCACGTGGCCTGAAGCAGCAACTCTTGAGTTTTGATACAGTGAACCCTCGCGATTTTACGCTTGATACGCGCCGCACCGTCGATGGACATCCGGTGGGCGGGGGAGATGGCATGGTGCTACTCCCTGAAGTCTGTTCGCGCGCACTGGATTCCGTTCAAACAACCGCCACTGTGGTCATTCACGTTTCTCCTGGTGGCAAGGTCTTTAATAACGAGTGGGCGAGACATTTTGCAGAGAGCTCGTCCCACGTGGTTTTTCTGTGTGGCCGCTACGCAGGATTCGACCATCGATTTGTTTCCTCTCGCGCGCACCACGAGTTCTCGATTGGTGATTTTGTCCTCTCAGGAGGCGAAGCTGCGGCAGTTTGCATGATGGATTGCATGGCACGCTTCGTACCCGGGGTGCTCGGCAACGAGCAGAGTGCCCGTTCGGACAGTTTTGAGGACGGCCTTCTCGAAGCACCTCAGTATACGCACCCGGTCGAATTTGCCGGGCAACAGATTCCTCCGGTGCTTCTTTCGGGACACCATGCAGAGATTGCCAAGTACAGGCGTGGGGAGCAGATCCGTAGAACTGCCCTGCAAAGACCCGATCTTCTCTTGAGGATTTGGAATACGCTCTCCCGCAGCGAGCAGAAAATAGCCGAATCCTTGTGGCGTTCAGGTTCACGGCCCTCAGCTCGCTAAAAAATTCCCATCGCATCCCGTGGACACCATGTTAGCGTCTCTGCATGAGCATAATCAGAGATGTTTCAGGTGCGGTGACGGTTGCAGATGC
>JBILKM010000027.1:0-37215 GCA_044376695.1 Silvanigrellaceae bacterium | reverse complement strand
TCTTCAAGCTGGTTGCGCATGGTCTGGTGCTGTTGGCCGTTGAGATGATTAATAACATCATGAGTGCTTCGATCTGGAGCAAAACATTGCACCTTGTACCCATGCTGGCTCAGCGCAACAAGCAGGGAAACAGCTTCGGTGATTTCAGAACCGTCTTTGGCTCCGCACCCTGCAAGAACAAGAGCCACGCCACCGGACTCAGGGTGGTTGGATGATTTCAACGACATGGCGGCCTCCTGCATCGACCTGTTGGGGGCTAAATGACTCGTGTGCCCCCGAGGACTCACGGAACACCCTTCCGTAAGCCACGCTCAGAGGTTATAGACCCTCACTCACCTGGTCTTCAAGGGGATGAAGTATGCCATTCCGTTCACTCACGCAGCTCCACAGGCAAACAGCCACACGCAGGGAATCCGTGACTGCCCGTGGAGCATCCCTGTTTGGCACGACCGAAGAGCAGTTCCTCAACTGGCGTTGGCAAATGAAAAACCAGGTCACATCAGCCGAGGAGGCACAGCGTGTCCTCAAACTCTCCTCATCCGAGCAGGAGGCGTTTTCATCGCTGAAGGATTTGTTCGAAGCTGGCATAACGCCGTATTACCTTGCACTCATGGATCTGGAGAACGAATTTTGCCCTGTGCGTCTTCAAGCGCTTCCACGGCTTGAAGAAACCGTGGACAGAATCGGAATTGCTGATCCTCTGCAAGAAGTCGGCAATTCTCCGGTGAAGGAAGTCGTTCACGTGTATAAAGATCGCGTGGCATTCTGCGTCGCGCAGCTTTGTCCCGTGTATTGCCGCTATTGTTTTCGCAAGCGGCGAGACGACGAAGTGGGATTGCATTTCAACCCGCGCATTGTGGATCAAGGCATCGAGTACATCGCTAATAATCCAAACATTCGAGATGTGCTTATCACCGGCGGCGACCCGCTCATTGCTCAGGATGGCACTCTCGAAAATCTCCTCTCTCGATTGCGTGCTATTCCACACGTCGAGATCTTGAGAATTGGCACGCGCGTGCCAGTGACACTTCCTTACCGGATCACCGAAGAGCTGGCAGACCTACTGGCCCGCTTTCATCCCCTTTGGATCAATACCCACTTCAACTGCCCTGAAGAACTCACTCCCGAGGCCTCCGCAGCCATCGACACACTTTTGAGTCGCGGAATCCCAGTCGGCAACCAAAGCGTGCTGTTGGCGGGTGTCAACGACACACCCGAACGTCTCAAATCGTTGTTCGAAGGGCTCGTACGCATGCGTGTAAGACCATATTACCTCTACCAAGCGCAGACGGTTGAAGGGACAGCGCATATGCGTGTCCCAATTGAAAAAGGCCTCGACCTCATGCGCAGCCTGCGCGGCAATACGACAGGCTTCGCCATTCCGCAGTATGTTCTGGACACTCCGAGCGGCAAGGTTCCGCTTTCACCCAATCATCTGGTCGGGCGCGACGGCGATAGCGTGGTCATGACAGATCTGAAAAAGAACCATTGGCGTGAACTCAATCCGCTCGGCGAATATACAACCCAGAATCCGCTTCCATCCCTTTAAAGCGAACGCTCAGATTTAAGAAATGACAGCGCACCACCAATTCTGAGCGCATGTTGCTTCTCAACCAACTTCACTGTGTCGGAGTGAGTGGCCCTACTGGCTTGTTGGGTCGGTCGCGCATCGGCCGTTTGAAGTGTTTATTGTTCACGTGCTTGTAAAACTCTCGCAAAAATCCGCGGTGATTTGTCTTCATTCCTGCGGCCTGCATTTCATTCATGAGAAAAACAAGCACATTCATACGCTCAACGAAATCCTGCTGCCTGTCCACCATCAAGGAGAGATTCTGGTTCTGACTGAGCAATGCGGCAGAGGACTGGAAAACTCCCCAAACAAAAAGCCAGTGGGATCGGGCTAGATTTTCACGCACGCGCGCCTTCAATCCAGAAATCTCATCAACTGAGGCCTGGCTGGCTGGCGTGAAAACACGTGCATATATTTTCGATTCCTCGACCAAAGGCTGATACGTGGCAATCACATCCGCATGGATGTTAATGAAATGAAATAAGTCGGCATGCGCAACTCCCCTTGGGAGCGGCAGATCCATGCGTGCTGGCTGTTGTAAATTCGGAGCTGGTTTGGTGCGGATCCCATAGGGGAGATCAAGAACGGGAGCAGGGCTTGGTGTTGCTGCCACAACGGTTGGAGCGGCCGTGGGTGCTGCTGTTGGTGTTGCCGCCACAACGGTCGGAATAGCCTTGAGGTTGGTTTCTGGTTGTGGCTCTTCCGATTGCTCGAGCGCAAGCACTTCCTCGACTTTCAAAATCCTCTCCAAGGTCTCCTTTTGTTCGTTCTTGCTGACACTTGTGCACATAACACTTTGCAGCGACACAAAACACAAAACCATTGTCATCCGCACGCGCAACGTCATCTGATTCATGGTGCCTGGAGCCCGGTTGGAGTTGCATCATCGTGAATTAAAGCCATGGAGAGTTGAACTCCGAACCTTGAACGGATCTGCCATGGCCAGGCACCCTGAACCCCTGCAAAAACATCAGCTTTGACAATCGAATTCCAGTCGAATCCAAACGCAGTCTGCAATCCAAATCCAGGCAAACTCAGAGACGTTCGGCTATAGGTATCAGAACGCGGAATCATGCTGGAAGAAGATGTTGTTTCAGCTTCAATGAACCGCACCGGCAGAGCGTAAAATGTCCACGACCACAGCCCAGCCCATTCACCCGGCGACTCTTCAGCACGCCGCGTCAGGGTTGCATGCAATCCGACCTCGCCCGCAGAAAAGCGCGCATATCCGTTTCCAGAAAAGGGAGGCTCGTTGAGTTTGGCATATTGGCCGCCGTGATAGAAAACAGCCTTTGGACCAAAACCAAGCTGTGCATTCCAAATGCGCCACTGTGCATGTGTCAGCTCAAAATTGAGTCCGAACGACCCATCGGCAACCGTTCGCGTATCCCGCGGCGTTTTGAGAGAAGCCCAACGCGCAGCATCGACACCGCACCACAGTGTGTAAAACTTTTTCGCCGCTGATTTTTGAGCCTTGGCCTCTGCCGTAAATTTTTCAGGCATCCACGATGATGCCGCGGAGCCCGAGGGTGAGGCTGCTCCGCTCATTTGCGACGGCTTCTCAGTGGGATTCAAGACCCCAGAGCGTTCGAGGCGCTCCTGGCGTTCCTTGTCGCTCTCGCGACGCCATTCCACGGCGGGTGGTGGCAATGAGTCCAATGCCTGCGGCACGATTTTCACCCTCCAGAGCTTGAGATTACCTCAGGCTGAGGCCGTCGACCAGAATCTGCACCTCGACAAAATTCAGACGTCAGGCTGCAAAAACCGTTTGGGAGATTGCTCATGCCTGACGCACACTTGAATTGAAGGTGTGAGGCGCGTGTGAGCATTATCCTTTCAAATGAGATCATTTCTGCAGAAATCAGCTTCGTGGCGACAGTCGTGATAGCTGTGGTCTGCTACATGCTCGTTGTCGCCTTTTTCTTTGCCCGTGATGGCCAGCAGAACAACAGTGCCGGCACAAATGATTCTGATCATGGTTCCGAAAATCTTTGGCACGATGGCGTGCCCTTTGAGCGTTCATTCCCGCTCTCTGGAGTCTTCAATTACGGCAGCATTTATCATCTTTCAGCGTTCAAATCCCATTGTCTTCTGAGCAGGCATTTGCCCTCGTCCTCCTCACAGGCAGCGCCAAAACTCTGCGTCTCAAGATCGCCCGAAGACACAGAGAAATTGCTTCATCCGCTCATTAAAAAGATTGAATCGTGTCTGCGTCGATCCGAAATTCGACCAAGACCGAGGTTAAAAATTGAACGTGGTCAAATTCCTTTTCCCCTCTATTCTGCGACTCGGGGCGACCAGGAATTGACCAGCTATGTTGTTGAGTTTTTGGATGCGAGCATGGAACTGTCGCAATCCTGCGACACCCACGTCTACTTTGCTCTCGACTGCAAACCCGATGGGGTTCGCATTTCGGCGGTGTGGTCGAAGAATCAACTCATCTCGGACGCAACTTCGCAAATAGAACTTTTAAATGACATGCGACTGACCTTCCATGGAGAGACAATCAGATGGGAGTATCAGTTGCTTGTTTGCCCACAGACCGGTTCTGACGCTGGGCTCAGTGAACCTGCCGTGTTGTCTGAAAGTGCCTGAGCTGTCTCAAGCCCCCAGTCACTTTCTTTTTTTGGACGTCTTTTGAATCTTTTTCTTCAGATTCGAATATTCAAGTGGATCTTGACCAAAGGGTGAATTGGGCGAGTTGCTCGAATAGATTCCCTTATCATGCTGAGACGAAAGCCACGGGTAGTTGACGCGCTCGTCGTATATCACTCCATACAATTCATCCTGCCCGATAGGCCGGACATTGTTGTCGGGATCTTCCTGGCGGCTCGAAACACAGGCTGGCACCAAACTGGCAACCAGGACGCTGAGTAAAATGAGTTTATTGCGTTTCATGTTGTCTCTCCGTATCGGGCTGATCCACTGGGCACATGCCCCCGCGGGAGGCACAGCAAAAGTCCGGCCATCGAAAAAGGCCAATCATCTTCTCAAGAAACTCCATGAGACCGGTCGTATCGTCTAAACTTTTGGCAGCCCGCGCCTGAACTTTGAACAATATCAGCTCACTCGACTGCCACAGGGTGAGCCAAACCGCCCCTACACAGCGCAATTCACTGTAGTTTAAACTCAGGCTTTTCGCCGAATTTATCTTTGCCTCAATTTCACTGCATGTAGTTTCGATCCATGAATAAAGGAGCTTGGCGCGGCCCAATATGAAGGAAGAGAAAAGATACCTGACAATACAGGAGCTCGCCGGAATAGTGGGCGTCTCGACCTCAGCTCTGCGGGCATGGGAACGCAGGTACTCCATTTTTTCTCCCGAACGCACAACGGGCGGTCATCGTCTCTACACCCAGGAGGATCTCAAACTCTTTTGGTTTGTGATGCACCTGCGCGGCCAGGGGAACGACCTCAAGCAAATCGCCAATCAAGGCAGAGAAGACCTCCTCAAGCAAGCCACTGAATTTTTTGATTTGAGTGCTCCAGAAAAGTTTGAGCCCGCGGTTGAATTGGTTGCGCATGAGAAAAAGCGCCTCCCCGTTCCATTTCATTCAATTTTGGATGCTCTCAAGAACGATGATGTCGAAGCTGCCATTCGGGCGCTGGAGCAGGTCTACGCTTTGTCAGAAAGTGCTTTGTCTTTTGCCGACAGTGCACTCGACCTGATGGTTGAGGTCGGTGAGCATTGGCATCAAGGGGCCATTACGGTCGCAGCAGAACATGCACTGACCTCACGTCTCAAACACATGCTGCTGGGTCTCTTTTATCTAAACAACGGCGAGAACTCATCCTCAGAAAAAGAACAACCATTGGTGGTGTGTGCCACACTGCCCCATGAGCTACATGAATTGGGTCTGCTCCGTGTTGCTCTTTACCTTAAGCACTGGGGTTTCAGAGTCACATATCTTGGAGCGAATACTCCAATTGTCGATGTCGAGGAGTACTGCGTGCGCAGAAAACCAACTTTGGTTGTGGTGAGCTGTGCATCTTCGCTGAACATCACTTCAATGATCCACTCACTCCAAAAACTTTCTGTACTCGTCACACCCCACAGTCCTGTTGTGGTTGGCGGCTCAGGAGTGAAGGCGCTCGAGAATCAGAACCTAGAGCTCAAGGGTCTCGTTTTCTTAAAACAGCTTTCTGATCTACAAATCATAGCTGCGGAGTGCAAAAAAAATCCGAACCTCGCCGCCGAAAATTTGCATTCTCTTCTTTCTCTTAAATTGGGTCGATGAATTCTGGTAAAACGGCACTCACCTTTATTCGGGTTTTACCGAGCCTAACAACATCCGCTGAAGACAGCCAACGACTCCCTACAAGCCTCTCTTCATTCACAAAAGTTCCATTCGCAGACTTAAGATCTTCAATGCACACATGACCATCTTCACTCACAAAGAATCGAGCATGCTTCCTTGATGCCTCCTCATCCTCAGCAAGCAACGGAACCACACCTGATCGCCCCACAACAAGCTCCTTGACAGGGACGCTGTAATTCATGACCCGACCGTCCTTAGATTCGAGTGTCAGTTTGAGATGCACATCTTCAATACACTGCTGCCACTCTTTCTGGACAAGCTCGGCAATGTTCTGCGAGAACACATCACCATCGCCCTCTGTAAGGCTACTGCACCAGCTGTCGATCAGCTGGATGGGATCCAAAAAGTCAGCGGCCATAGGCCAGTCGACTACACGGAACTCAGAAGAACCAACCTTAATGCGATCTCCCGCACGAACCTTCACTCTGTCGATCTTTTGGCCATTTACGAGTGTGCCGTTTCGGCTGCCGTGGTCGACCACAAAAAGATCACCCGCCAACATCTGAATCGTGCAATGCTTCCCCGAAACCTCAGTGTCCTCGAGTAAAATCAAGCCCGACGAGCGGCCGAGAGTGATCTCGTTACCAACAATCGGCAATACCTCTCCCGGCAGTTGTCCATCCATGACTTGCAAAGCAAAGGGCATCGGTGCGACCTCGCATGCTCCGGTATTGAAAGAAAGCAAACAATTTATAGAATAAAATGAGTCGGCCGCGTGCGCTTCAGCTATGTCAATGAACCAATGCTGTCAGAGCCCAGCGGCATTCAAATCCAGGAGCCTAAACGTGGAACACTCTTCATCGCTTTTTAGCTTGCTCGCACTTTCGCTCGGAAACGCAGCACTTGTTGGGCTTGGTCTCGTTCCGGAGCCCGACTCCGGCGCAACCGTAAGGAACCTGGAATTGGCAGCCCAAAACATTGAGCTGCTGTCAATGCTCAAAGAAAAAACAAAAGGTAACCTCACTGCCGAAGAACAGCACATCCTCGACGGCCTCCTCTACGACCTCAGACTCAAATACGTTGATGGCCAGAAAAAGCCGTGATAGGTTCCTGTTTGAGAGAGAGTTTTCTTAGCGTCGGCCGCTTTTTCTAAAAGCTGGTCGATTTTTTGTTGAATGTAGAGATGAAGGGCATTCTCATGACGACGCCTATTCCGATCACTCCTGCGGGCTTTGAGAAAATCAAGGAAGAACTCAAACGTCTAAAAACAGTCGACCGGCCCAGCATCATTTCAGAGATCGCCGACGCTCGCGCCCTCGGTGACCTTTCTGAAAACGCTGAGTACCACTCAGCACGCGAGCGCCAGAGCTTCATCGAAGGCCGGATCATGGAGCTCGAGGACAAGCTCACCCGTCTCCAGGTCATCCAAATTGAACCCGGAACTCTGGACAAAGTGGTCTTTGGCTCATCGGTACGCCTCAAGGACGTGTCGGAAAATGCCAAACCCGAAGAAAAAACCTACAAAATTGTAGGCGACCTTGAAGCCGACCTCAAAATCAACGCGATTTCTTTGTCGAGCCCCTTGGCTGTATCGCTCATCAACAAGCGGGTCGGCGAGATCGTCACTGTCAACCTCCCGCGTGGCGAAAAAGAGTACGAAATCATCAAAATTTTCGTCGAGGACACCTCAGCGCACTGAGAATTACGCTGAAACATTGAGCTGAGCGCCCAGCACAGCAGATCCTATAGTCACGGGAGTCAGTCGTCAGATTGCACTCCCGTCAGCGTTTCTGTGACCTGTCGGGTAATCCCAAGAGCCACGCACCAGCCCTCATGCCGCATCGAGGGAAAAGCATTGCCCTCGCCCGCAACAGCGACCTTTTCACCGATCAACATATCTGCCGAAAGACGCCAACCAGCGATGACAGAAAAGGCGTTTCGCTTTTGCAAACGAAAATCGAGTTGCGCTGTGAGGGCGAGTTGATCGAGCACCCCACCTTCATAGAGAGCTTTTGTTTCTTCAACGCGCCACTTTGAGTACGGGTACCAGGAGACTCCCAACTCTCCGAGTAAAAGTAGTCGCGAATTCGCACCCAAAGACTGCGCAAATCCACCTAAAATAGTCGGCAGGACAACTCCGAAACTCGGCTCATAGCCACGATGATCAGTACGATCGAGAATGGCTTGCAAACCTGTTCCAAGAACCATTCCCGTGCGCTGAAACAACTGAAAATGAAAACCATAGGAAACGAGCGCCAGCAGATTGTAGCGCTCAGTCGTCAAAGGTTTCTCGAGTGACGGGAGAACCAGCGACCAACGCGATTGCTGTAAACCCAGAGCGGCAGTAAGATTGTGCCCAGGACGAAAGTATCCGCTATATTCTCCACCCGTTGACTGAGCATATGCAGGTGAAAGCGTGAGAAAACCGAACACCGCAATAGATAACCAACGTCTAACAGACACACATGCCTGGGCTCTCATGTTGTGCCAATGGCTGGGACTGCGCCCGGGACACCTACCCGCATGGAGCATGAAAACGTTCCTCGGCTTTCTCGTTGTAGCATTGCCACCCTATTTGTTGGCATTGCATTATCATTATTCGTCTGAAGGGATTCTCCTGTCGAGTACCGTTGCGGGCTGCTTTGGCGCTCTTCTGTCCTGGCAGCTTTATCGCAAAGGCGCCGCACCAGGGGCGCTCACCGTGACTCTTGGTTTGCTCGGTTTATGCGGTTGCATTTACTTGATCATGCCCACTCAGCTCAATCTCCTCTATGCGCTTGTTGTGGTTTCAGCATATGCGATTTATCTAACGCAACAGAATTCTGAAAACTCGGTCGCAGGCGGACGCTCTGAATTACTGCTCACTCTCAACCCACTCTCAGCCTCTGCAATTGCGACTACTCTGCAAAAGACGTTCGTCCTCTGGACAATTTTATCGCTACTGGCGCAGGTTTTGTACAAATTGACCCATATGCAGCCGATAGCGCTTATCCCATTTGTCGCAATTGCAGTTTCCTGCTCGGCAGTGCAAAATTCATGGGCTGACAAGGAGCACCGATGAAAACCATCCCCGATGAACTTAAAAAACTTCAGGAGTCTATCAACGACGTTGCGCGCATTGGCCGCCAGGAGGTCAAACGCGGTGTTGAAGTGGCAAAAAAGCAAATTTCAAAAATGCAGCATCTCAACCGCCGAAAAGAGCTCTTTGCAGAGCTTGGTCGAGCCTTCTATGAATGGCATGAAGACGGACTCCCCGAACAAGTTCGCACTCTCATTGGCGAAACTGAATTGAAGGAAATCATCGGCGAGATTCGTGAGGTCGATGAACAACTCTCTGAGCTCGACCACAATTCATGATCTCCAACAACACACGACGTTCATTTTATTTTGCTCTGTTTCTGCTCCTCGTAGCAATCACGTGCTTGTTATTTTTAAGAATCGTGATTGGCCCCTTTCTGCTTGCATTGGTTCTCGCGTGGCTTTTCAATCCGACGATTGAGCGTCTTGAAAACCGCGGACTTCGCCGCACATTCGTTGTCGCTTTGGTGATTGTCTTCATCATCACAGCCCTGAGCATCGCCATTTGGTATGTGATTCCTCTCGTGGCCTATCAACTCGAGCAGGTCATCAAATCCCTTCCACGTGCCAAACTTCATCTCGAGCAAACGGTTTTACCGTCGCTGCAAAAGACGCTGGCCGGATACACTGGCTCATCTCGCCAATTGGACAAACTCCAAACTCTTCTCAACAACTACGAACTTTCTACCGATCTCATTTTGCAGTCACTTTCCTTTTCGCGCATCATTGACAACACACGCATGGTAGCTGGATGGGCGCTTGCACTGGTACTCTCGCCTGTTTTTGCATTTTTCCTGATGCGCGATTTTCGCAGGCTTTTGCAAAAAGCAGCCAACCTTATTCCGCCTGACCTGCGCCACAATGTGCGTATTTTTGCATTGCAGGTTGACCGCACATTGCGCGCAGTTGTGCGTGGGCAGCTTCTGGTTATTTCGCTTTTGTCGACACTCTACGCTTCGGGCTTTGCTCTGGCCGGACTCCCTGGCGGAGTTGCAATCGGCGTGCTCACCGGGATTGCCCGAATCATACCCTACCTCGACATCGTTGTCGGCGGTACATTTTCTTTCCTCATTATCCTGGCGAACAACTCACCCACCCCTGTGATTATCGGAGTGCTGATTGCCTTTGCGCTCATTCAGCTTCTCGATGCGATCATTCTCACCCCAAAAATCATGGGGCAGTTCTCAGGGCTGCATCCTTTCATGATCATCATTTCCGTGTTGTGCTTTGGCGACTGGTTCGGGGTTTACGGAGTCATTCTTGCCATTCCGCTTGCTGCATTTGGCCGCGTTGCTCTCTTGCATCTGCTCGATTCCTACAGAAACTCTGGCTTTTACAGAGGAACATCGGTACAGATGACTGACCGCGGAATCGTCATGGAGTCGAAAGATTGAACACCTCTCAAGCATATTCCTGGAGTGCGGTATTTCTCGCGCACACAGAAAAATCCTGGGACAATCTCTATAGATTCGCATTCAGTCTTGTACAAAATGCACCCGAGGCTGAGGATCTTGTCCAACAGACTCTCGTCAAAGCGTTGAGCGGCCTCCCGGCATTCTTCAGCACCAACTACCAGATTGAAAATCCTCAAGTGGCATTGGAGCTTTTGCAGAAAGCCGATGCGGCAAGCATTGAAAAGCATCTGCTCAACTGGATGATAAAAATTACAAAAAACACTTTTCTTGATGAGCGCCAGAAATCTTCCCGGCGCTTGAGCCACGTTGCTCTAGAGGATTGGGACGAGCGAGAGTCGATAGCCAACTCCGAAGATCATTCATTCCACAACCACGGTTCTGGCGACGCCCCCCAGAGCCTTGCGGAGCGTGAGTCGGCCTTTTTCAAGGAAGCCTTGGATGACAGCTGGGTCGAGCGATTCGAGACGCTCAACCCTCGACAAAGAAGCATCCTTTATCTAGCTGCCGAGGACTACAGCTACAAGGAAATCGCCCAAATCCTTGATATTCCAATAGGAACCGTAATGAGCACCCTAAGCAGAACCGTGGCGAAGCTAAAGAAGTAAGCAAAAACTCAGCTGATGGAATAAAAGATTGGGCACGACCGTTATTCTTACAGAGACAAAGAAAGTTGAGTGCCATGAACTCGAAAAACAACCACCCTCAATCCTCCGCAACCGGCTGGAAAAAGCAGGTGGTTGAACATTTTCAAAATCTGGCACCGACCCCTGAGGCAAAGGGGCGCTGGCGAGAGCTCGTCAGCCAAACTGAGACACCTGCCATGCCAGCGCCTTTAGGTTCATCTCAACGCCGCGCATCCCCCCTGACATCGTCGATCCTGAGCGCCGTTGTGGCAGCCTCTCTCACCTTCCTGATCGTGAAGCCCCCAGCTGATGAGCCACTCGACCCAATCGCAGAACTTGCACAACTGCCTGGACCGAAGGTTTATCCGCCAGATTTCGACCTCGAGGGCGATTCCAAAGCCATGAACGATATCGTCTTTGAGCTCTTCGCAGACAAAGATTTTTTTGTTGCCGACCTGCCCGCGCAAGTGCTGGCTGAGTACAAACCTAGCGAAGGTCGATTTTTTTCATGGGATGGCGAGCCTGCGGTCAGCATCCAGATGAATCGCAATGCATCTGCTCAAGCCAAGAGAGTTAATGAACCTGCCACACTCCTGATCGTTAAACTTTCTGAGAAGTCCCAGCGGAAGTTCCCTAAAGACAAACTCACGCGCAAGGTTGCTGGTAAATCTGGAAAGGTTCGGAAGGTGAAAGTGTGGCGCGAAGGCAACTTCGGATATGCCATGGTTCAAGACTCACTCGCCCTGAACGACACTCCGTAATCAGTTACGCCTGTACTTGCTGAAATCTGCTAGCATGTGAATTTGCCCGAGCAACGTCTTGCGGAAATCATCCAAACTCAAACTTTCATTTTCCGAATGCGCGTTCGTATAGGGATCTTCGACCCCAACAAGAATTGCAGGAATTCCGCCTAACTCTTCTGAAAGAGGCTGCACGAATGGAATACTGGCGCCACAACCAATGAACTGTGTCGTGCGCCCGTAACCCTTCTCGAGAGAGCGTGCGGCAATCTGGTAAGCGGGTTCATTGAGATCATTCACACACCACCAGTTCCCAGCAGCCTGTGGAACAAGATTCAATTTAAATCCAGCAGGCGCATGTCGACGCAAATGATTTTCAAGCGCCGCGAGAACTTTTTCAGGCTTCATATCGGGAACAATCCGAATAGAAACGCGCGCCCAGGCCCCATCCTGAATCACGTTGCTTACCAGTTTACGACTCCCGCTTTGAATTGCGTTTACGCTCAGAGCAGGTTCTCTCCACAATGCCGAGGCGAAGTCAGCCTCCGACACCACGAATGGTAAATCAGGCAAAAGGCCCGTAGCGCGACGCGCAAGTTCACCCATCTTGAGTGATTCGAACGCAGCGCGTTCTTGTTGCGACAACGGCCGAACATCGTCGTAGAGACCAGGAACAGCAATACGACCCTGCGCATCAGTGAGAGTGGCCAGGAGCTTGCTCAATGCAAGAACAGGATCAGGCAGAATGCCGCCCCACAATCCAGAATGCACAGGGTGTGTCAGAGCTTCGAGTTCAACATCGAGAGCCACAAGCCCGCGCAGCGCAGTAGTCACGCTTGGAACTCCGGAATCAAGATTTGCGCAGTCGGTGAGAATCATAGCGTCTGCATTCAGTGTGTGACGGTAGCGTCGCACGAATTCTGCAAGATGATGGCTACCGGTTTCTTCCTCGCCCTCAATCAGGATTTTCACATTCACGGGCAATTCACCGGAAGTTTTTAGGAATGCAGCAATGGCGGCCACATGTGCAAGAATTCCGGCTTTGTCATCAGCTGCTCCACGCCCATAGAGGCGCCCTCCCGAAATGGTCGGATTGAAGGGCGCAGAATTCCATTTTTCATCGCGCCCCGGAGGTTGAACATCGTGATGAGCATAAAGCAACAGAGTGGGTGCGTCGGGCTTGTGAAGCCATTCAGCATAAACATAAGGATGAACATCACCGAATGACAACAACTCGACCTTTTCAAGACCAGCGCGACGCAGAGATTCAGCAGTGGCCTCAGCGCTGAGCTGCATGGCATTCGGATCGAATCCTTGCAAACTGACGCTTGGTATTTTGACCAAAGTCTCCAATTCAGTCAGCCAATTTCTCATGTTTTTTTCGCAATAATCAAGAGCCCTTTCCGTGCTTTCAGACGGAGCTGTCACGTAGAGTGGTTCGCCTTTTTCGTTGACGCAGCCACACGATGGGCCATGGCGATGCTGTTCTTGCATATTTTAGACTCCTGTCAGCGAAGGATATCCCACGCTGCGTTGACCAACTGAATCGCGTCGGGTGCGATATTTTGATTGTGATCTGGATGGCATGCCTTGACCATATCGATATAGCATTGGCGTCGCTCGCTGGCGTCCATACCGAGTTCGACACCCAAAAGCTGTCGCGCCCATTCTTTGCTTCCCTGAGGCCAAAACGAAGCTCTCTGCCTCCGCATTTCAAATTTATCGAGCGGATTTTCTTCCGACTTTGCTCTATTAGAAGGAGACGAGAGCGGATGGTCGTCGGTTTTTTCCGCTTTGAATTCCGAGACTGCGTTGCGTAGGTTGCGGAGAATCTCCTCGCGCTTTTCGAGACGCGCTCGCTTTTCATCTTTTTCCTGTGTGGACTTACGTCTACTCCGCCAGAGTCTGTTTTCGGACGCTGTTGAATCTGTAGCAGGAGTTTCATCCATCGATTCTTCTTTGAAAGAGAAGATTCGGGATGTGCGCAAGGGCGCATCCGTATCATCTGAATCGGGCATCTCACGCCTGGTTTCAGCAGACTCTGTCTGCATCTTCAGAAGTGAATTTATAGTGTCACGCAATGCACGCAATGCAGCTTGGTTCGATGGCTGTGAGAGATCATGTGCAGAGAGGCCCATGACCATTCTCAGACACTGAGAAATGGTTTCTGCAGACGCCGAGGGAGGGGTTTGCTCCGAATGTTCTTGACCCTGTGCCATGAAAAAACCTCCGCTGCCTAGTAGGTACCGCGGCAGCGGAGGTGATGCAAGTTTGGTGCTTGGAATCAGGCTTAATCCACTAAGCCAGCCTGACGCCCTGCACTCTTGAACTGGTTGAATAATCTGAATTGCTGATCTGGACGTTTGTAGGTTCGGGCATTGTTACCCTGTACGTCGAAACCGTCGTAGGGCGTCAGCCTGACCGACTGCATGTCCACACCAGCTGTGCTCACCGTGAAGCCCTGAGCCTGGGATTGCCCACGCAATGCGTTGATGTCGGAGGCAATAAAGATTCCGCCAGGGGCGACAATCTTGCCGTTGCTCATCTTGGGGCCATAGAAAGAAACCACACCCACGTTGCGTTTCGAACCATCCTGAAGGTTTTGCGAAATCGAAAGTCCTTCTGGGAAGCGCGAATCAACAAATTTGAGTTCGAGTCCAACGCCGACGTATTTTTTCTCAGCACTTGTGCCTAAATACAGACGTGTGTTGAAATTCTGCTCTTTGTTGAGCTCCACGGAGTAGAGATCGGTGCTCACATAAGAGGGGAAGGACACACCATTAGGAAGCGTGCGTGTGCGCCCGACGGTCAATGTTGGGTCAATGAATGCCGCGAGATCGAGGTCGGTGGCAATCTGGAATCCATGCTGGCTATCGGCAGGAATCAGGCGCACCCAACCAACATTGCGGATTGGGATAGCAACCTCCATGTTGAGCGCAACTTCTGTTGAGAATTCAGTCAACAGCTGAGCCTTGCGTTCTTCCAGATTGAACGAGAAACTCTTCACAATCTGGCTTACCGAAGCACCGCAGGCAACTGCGAGAACTCCGGTCAAAGTCAGAAGTGGAAAAACTCTTCGAAAAGAATGTAAAGGTCTATTCGTCATGGCATCTTTTCCTCTAATTGAGCCACTTCCACTGCTGGGAAACCATTTCCCAACAGTTACACGGGGTATCGGCAACGCTTGCCCGGGCATGAGCAGAAACTGCCCGGCAAATTGGCAGATTGAGTTTTTTGGCACAAGCAACTACTGGACATCGCTTGTTTAATTTTTTGTTTGTTTTAATTTCGCAAGGCGTCAAAAAGAGTCGAACGGGGATCGGAACATGGAAAATGACCCACAGCAGGCTTTAATTGTCATCGACTACATGCAAAACGCAGAAGCTGTTGTGCGCATTGCACTTGTTATATTTTTCAGCGCTGCAATGATCCTTGATGCGGCATCCATCCAAGGACGCAACAAAGAAAAGGCATGGCCAGAGTACTGCCGTCGCGCAGGCCGAAGCTTTTTCCTGTGCGGACTTGTTCTGAGCGCCGCACACCTCACTCTCCTCATTGCTTCCCCGGTCGGAACCATACTCACCATGGTTCTGTCTGGGCTTGCCACACTCATAGCCATCGTTGCTGTGCTGCTCGAGCGAGATAAACTCGAACTCAGACCGCTCGGCTTCCTGACAGGAGCCATCGTCTGGGCCCTGAATGTGGCCACACCTTTCCTTTCCGAGGGTGCATCAGCACAAATCCATACGCTCCCGGGCTTGTCGATTCTCCATATCGTAACTGCACTCTCCGGCGAGGCTTTGTGTCTCGTCGCTTTCTCGGCCTCGCTGCTCTACATCTGGGATTATCGACGACTAAAATCGCATGTTCTCGAACAACGTCGGTTCATGCCAAGCCTTCAGACACTCGACTCCATTGTTGGCCGTGTTTCTCTCATTGGATTTCTTCTTATCAGCACAAGTCTTGCGACAGGTGTGATGTTAATTCTCGAAGCTAAAATGCGCGCTCATCTCTCGCCTCTTAAGGTTGTGTGGGCTTTTGCAGTCTGGGGTTGGTATCTGCTTGCGCTGGTTGGGCGTGGTTTCTGGGGTTGGACTGGAAAACGGGGTGCTCATCTTTCAATTTGGGGCTCTGTACTACTTGCACTGACTTTGTTTGGCACAATCTGGAACTTGTCGGGTCGCGGTCAATAAGGTGCAAAATAGAATGAACAAAAAACTACCACGAGTTCTTGTGCTGCATACGGGCGGAACCTTCGCCATGGTTCTCGATCCAAAGCATCAGGCCACCACACAAGACAAAAATGCACTCGATGCACTCCACTTGCAGGTTCCTGAGCTCAGCAGATTAGCCGATATCGAGCTCGAGCTGGTGAGCAATATCGATTCCTCAGACGTCGACGCAAAACTATGGAGCAGACTCGCCACGATCATTCACGATGCTTGGGAAAAATTTGATGGTGTGGTGATCATCCACGGCACAGACACAATGGCCTACACTGCATCAGCGCTGTCCTTTTTTCTAGCCGGACTCACTAAGCCAGTTGTCCTGACAGGCTCCCAACGTCCACTCTCCGAACTGCGTACTGATGCACGCGCCAACATCATCGATGCGGTTGAATTGGCAACCATGGGCTATCCTGAAGTGATGGTCTGCTTCGACAGCGTGGTGTATCGCGGCTCAAGCGTTACCAAACGCAGCAGTGAGCACCTACATGCGTTCGCATCACAGCACATGCCTGCCCTGGGCCATTTCGGTGTGCATTTCAGCGTCAACCAGAATCTTATCAAAGCACCTGTTGCGGTGGCTCGACGTCATCGTCCTTCGGTAGACACACGCGTCTGCGAAAATATTTTTGTCCTTGACGTGGTTCCCTCTGCTCCATTGGCCCCGGAACTGAAAGATGCATTGCTGCAGCATTACAAAGGCATTCTTCTCCGCGGCTTCGGGGTTGGTAATTTGCCACTCAGCAATCAATGCTGGCTCAATCTCGCTGAGGCAGCTTCCCAGAAAAATATTCCACTCGTGATTGGCTCGCAGTGCCAGACCGGAAGCATTGATTTGCAGAGCTACGAGAACGGTCGGGCATTTGCACGCCACGGTGCTATCTCTGGTCACAACATGAGCCTCGAGTGCATGACTCTGAAGCTGATGGTGATGCTGGGCCGAAACACTCCCTTCGAGAGCCGCCATGAATTCTTTGCGACGCCATTGGCATCGGAATTCCACGAGGTTGCTGTCCGATGACAAGAATCAAATCATCCGAATCGCGTAAATCTGCCGAAACTTCGATGATCTACTGCGGCGCACATTATACTCGCTGTCCTGTTGAAGTTAGAGAACTTTGGGCCCAAGGTTACGCACTCCCACAAGGCCCCGATGCTCTGAAGGACATCATTGCGTCAACCATGGGCACAGAAAATTTCGAATTGGTGGTGATCTCCACTTGCAACCGTTTTGATATCTGCCTCTTTGGCGAACTTGTTCCCGAGAATATCGAATCCGTTTTTTCATCCTATGCAGAATGGACGCTAAAGAGACACTCAAGCTCGAACTCGGATTCTCTGCGCAGCAAGGCAAGTCTTACAAACGTATCCTCGTGGCTCCGCTGGCAATCGGGCGATCAGGCCCTGCATCAGCTTTTCCGAGTGGCTGCGAGTCTTGATTCACTCGTCATCGGTGAACCGCACATTCTTGGACAACTCAAAGAGGCATACCACTCGGCGGTTAGCCGCGGACTATGCACACAGGAAGCCACCGCCGCCTTCAACCGCACGTTCCAGGTTGCAAAGCGAGTGCGCAGTGAAACGGATTTAGGAAAGAATGCAATCAGTATTGGGCACGCTGCCGTAGAAATCATTCAACGGGTGTTTGAAGATTTGAGCCGCCAGAAATGTCTGGTTTTGGGCGCTGGCGAGATGGCACGAATCACCGCACAGCATCTACAATCCTGCGGTGCAGCGCAGATTACCTTTGCCAATCGAACCGTGGCAAACGCCCAACGACTTTGTGAACAGCTTTCGAGTTGCAATGCGATCACGCTCGAAGAGGGCTTTAAACAGCTCAACAATTACGATGTTATCATTACAGCGACTTCCTCTCAGGAATTTGTATTGCGTTCGGAGCATTCCGAAGTGCTCTCGCGGCGCAAGTCAGGCCTCCCGGCTGTGATCGTTGATATCAGTGTCCCGCGAAACGTCGATCCGATACTCGGGCAACTCAAAAACATCTTTGTTTTCGACATTGATGATCTCGACAAGGTCATGGAATCGAGTCGCCAGGCTCGAAAATCCGCTGCCGCTGCTGCAGAGAAGATCATTATCGAAGAACTCGCAGAGTTCACTTCCCAACGCAGACAAAGGGAAAATCTTGTCAACATCGGAAAGTTCCATGCGTGGGTACGTCAGATTGTCATTCGTGAAATCAACAAAAGCCTGCGAATAAATCCGCAACTCGATGAAAGCCAAATCAGCATCACAGCCGATGCCGTTGCCAAAAAGCTCGTCTCAAACCCTGCCTTCCTGGCGCGGGCAGACCTCCGTCTTGAAAATGAAGCCAACTCGGTTGGTGATGTCCTCCAGCTTTTGTTCAAGCTCTCTCATGAAGAAAAGGACTAAAAATGGCCTCAGCACGCGTTGTACGTATCGCAACCCGAAAAAGCGCTCTCGCCCTGTGGCAGGCCAATACAGTGAAGAATCTGCTTGAGAAGCAGGGGCTTCAGGTCGAACTCAACCTGGTTGTGACCTCGGGCGACAAAATGCAGCGCGGAGCCCTTGCTGAGGTCTCACTCGATGATCCTAACCTACCGCCGCACCTAAAAACGGGAAAAGGTCTCTTCGTCAAAGAAGTCCAAGAAGAGATCCTCGCCGGACGAGCTGATTTAGCTGTACACAGCATGAAAGATCTGCCGGTGGAAACGACCCATGGCTTGCACGTTGTGGCTGTGTTGCCTCGCGCGCATCCGGCCGATGTTATGATTTTTTCACCTGCGCTTATGAACATATTGAAAAAGACTCTCGGGCCGACCCCATTTCAGCTTCCCACAACAAAAATTATCGACACACTCAAAACTCTGAACTGGATAAATCTGCCCCCCGTAGGAACGACCAGTGCACGTCGACAGGGCTTTTTGCGGCATACACTCAACACGCCGAGCCTTGACCTAAAAGTGTTGCGAGGCAATGTTGACACACGCCTGGGTCGCGTCGCCGCCGACGAATTTTCCTTCATTATGCTCGCTCGAGCTGGAATCGACCGTCTCAATCTCTACAACGAAGAGTCCATGTTTACCCTGCCAACTCAACTCTCGATTCCCGCCCCTGCACAGGGCATCGTGGCCATTGAGTGTCGAGATTCAGACGCAGAGCTGAATGGCTACCTGAACGCCTTAAACCACTCAAATTCCTCCTTGTCCGCTGCACTAGAACGTACGGTACTGTGGTTGACCGGCGGAAATTGTCACACTGCCTTGGCCGTTCATCATGAAGGTTCTTTGTTGAACTCTTGGGCCGAAGCACGCGGGCTGCGCAGCCAATTCAGTTTGAGTCTCGAAACCCAAGATCTAGAGCACTGGGAGCGCCAAGCCCGGAGCACTCAACACGGACAGCTTTTCCTTGAAATGCGCCGTAGTTCTCTGACTCGTTCAATCCAAGGTCAACTTTTGGGTGCCGGGTATGATAAACTTATGGCATTGCGAAACCCCGAGTCACTTGAGTGACCCCGGCTGCTGCCGGAGCTGTTCATCCAGGAGATTACAAATGCTGGCTATCCGCTGTGGCGTGGCACTTGAAGACTCCCACTTGCACCCTCAAACCGATTGGTTCGTGCTCACAGCTGAGGCCAATCCAAACCTTGATCCAGTGACTCTCACCAACGCCTTCCGTACCGAGGGTGAGCTACATATCTTCACAAGCAACACGGCTATTCAGAGCTTCATCCGCATTTGGAAGACTCATCTCCAAGCAAAGCTGAACTCCGTGCATTCGCAGCGCGCCACGGCTCTGGGCGTAGGAGTTACGACCGATACCGCCGTAAAGGAACTGAAGAACCTTGGAATGCCAATACAGTGGACTTTGCTCGATGTGAAAGGTGATGAACCTCGGTTGAATGGCTTGCAGTGGACGCTCGCAAAGCTTGAGCAACTCAACCTGCTTCCCGGTTCACCCCTTCACCTCTGGACAAAAACAAACTCAGCCTCAGAGCGGATCCTAAAGGAATTCCGGGCGACTCGAACATGGTCTCAATGGCAGACCCACGTGCACGAAGTTTACAAACTAGCCCTTGCAGAATCCGCCTTTCCCCTACCCATTGCGGAAGCGCTCGAGCACAACAGGCCCATCTGCTTTGGTGTCAAGTCCGCAGAAGTTCTAGAAGCCACCGTAACACTTTTGCTCAAACATTTGGGCGTTAAGTCAGCCGCAGCTCTACCCTCCAAAGTACGTTTTTGTGCCTGGGAGAAAAGCGCTCTGCAAAAGGCACAGGAGCTTTGTTTGCAACCGCGCCTGCAACCGTTCAATGAGTTTGAAAAGCTTATCAGCGCCCGTGAACGGGACTCGTAAAACACAAGGTTTTTGAAGGATGGCAATGAGAAACGTTCGGAAGCTCAGGCAATTCAATCAAAAGAGAGTTCAGTCCACGTCGCTGGTTGCCCTTTGCATTGTCTGTTCAGCAGGCTCCCGTGCAACAGCCATGGACTGGCAGTTCCGTTCTTCGAGTTATCTGGGTGCCGAAGGAGGATGGCTTTCAGGTTCAAAGGTGCCACTCAACTCGAAAACCCAGACTGAATACGATAACGCATCCGAAAAACTCTCATCCGCCGAAGCTTCAAAAGCGATCAGGACTCTGAAACTGCAGGGTGGTGAAGGTGTAATTTCAGGCAACACGGTCATGGGATTTGAAGGATTCAGCGATCAATTGGACTGGCAAGCCAGCATCGATGCCACGGCCGCAGGGGTTGCAGGCAACTCAACAGGTACATTCTACGCACCTCCGGGCGACCCTATTTTTCCGACTTATACCCGTGGAGGACGCAATTCGGGTTGGAATGCCGGGATCAGCTCCGGCCTACACTGGATCCCTTTCAATGGATTTTCAGCTCATTTTCGCACCTCTTATACGCTGGGTGCGAATTCCTTTCGTGAAAATTTCTCTCGTCTAAATCTTGCACCCTCCGCTCAGCTGAAGGTGGCTCGCTTTGTCATGCAACCTGCTTTCTCATGGCAACGTCTTCTCTCTGCAGAGGCTCTGCCTGCTGCTGACATCCGCGCCTGGTCGCTTGACCTTGAATGGCTCGGCAACAAAAATTTTCGTTTCCAGAACCCAACAGGTTTTCCGCTGATCCGCAGCTGGAGTTCTCTCGCACTGGGTTCCTCGCTCGTGGTTCAGGCTCTCGAGAATGAGGGCTCATTCCTTGAAATCAACGTGACCCCTCGGATCATATTTTCTCCTGGCTTGATGCTGATCTCCCATTTCCGAAGCGTGAGTGGTCATGGACAATCCTACATTGCACCTTCGCGCGCTGCGGAAATTGTCGCACTTGGGCGAAAAACAAATGATTGGACACCGCGAGAGATCTCTGCAGAGTATTCGACTTCCAGCTTTGAATGGAAGAATTCACTTGCATATCGAATTCAATCAAACACGAATATATCGGCATCCCTCTTGTACACAAACGAGAGCTCTGCATTCACTCCGAGCGTTCTATCTTCAACTCGATACAGCAATCTCATCGATTCTGGTCGGGAGTCGAGCTTCAGATATTTTTTAGGTGCAGAATTTCTCCTCTGATCCTTTTTCATGCTAAGCTGATGCAAACTCACGAGGCGGCAAATCATGAAACATTCAGAGCTTCTCTGGATCCAAAACATGGCACGTTTGGCATGCGGCAAAACGGCTCCCGGAAATCAGCCCACAGAAATCCTCAATCAATCATTCAGTTTGTTTCTGGAAGAATTGACCGCCATTCTTCATGCCCACGTGACCTACTTCAACGACCTCGTGATCCAAGAACGCCCTGAACTCGCAGTCAGGATCTTCAAGCTCGGTATTCCACGCTCGGGCATCATGCTTCTGCGTGGAAAAGAAAAGCTCGTGGTACAAAACGATGGATTCCGCTTGCGCGTGCGTATTGTTCAGATCCACGCCTATCAGGAACAGAGCGTTGATGCCTTCGACGTCGATGCCTTCATCAACCCAGAGGGTTCGGTGAGCTGGGTGGCCTCTCACGACAAGCAGCGGGTCAATCCTCTGCTTCTCGTTCAAGAATATCTTGGCCGATTCATGACCTACGGGGCCCAGGCCTTTGCCAAGAACCGCGCTCAACCTGCGCGCAACGCATCGAGTTTGGCTCAAGAGTCAATGGCCACGGCACCCTGAGTTGTTGAATTCACACTCCACTCTGATATGGTCCGGGGGTGAAAAACAGACCCCCGGATTTTTATTTGGAGCGGAGCATGGAAAAAGTTGCTGCCAAACCCGACGCAATTTCTCTGGCGAAAGGAAAACTCAGCCTAACCCGAGAAGAGGTCATCGCCGATTACCGTGTGGGTTTTCGAAGCCGCTTGGCAAGCCTGGCTGGCCGAAAGGAAGTACTGACCGGTAAAGCAAAATTTGGCATCTTCGGAGATGGCAAGGAAGTACCGCAACTCGCCATGGCAAAGGCCTTCCGCGAAGGCGATATCCGTAGCGGCTACTATCGCGACCAAACCTTCATGTTTGCCGCAGGTCTCCTATCTATCAGAGAGTTTTTCTCGCAGCTCTACGCTGACACCATCGTCGAAAACGAGCCCGCCTCGGCCGGCCGCCAAATGAACTGCCACTTCGCCACGCGCATGCTTGATGCCCAGGGCAATTGGTTGCCCGTTGTTGAAAAAAAGCAGTCGTCCTCCGACATCTCCCCGACTGCGGGACAAATGTCGCGCCTCTTGGGCTTGGCCTATGCCTCAAAGCTCTACCGCAACGAACCCGCTTTGACTTCTGCCGGAGGGGGATTCTCGCGCCAAGGCAATGAGGTCGCCTTTGGCACGATTGGCGACGCAAGTACCAGCGAAGGCATCTTCTGGGAGACCCTCAATGCAGCTGGAGTTCTGCAGGTGCCCTTGGTCATGTCCGTTTGGGACGATGGCTATGGCATTTCAGTACCGCGGGATCACCAGACCATCAAAAGTTCAATTTCCGAAGCTCTCGCAGGGTTCCAATCACGCGGTTCAGCCAAAGGCTTCGATCTCCATGTGGTTGCCGGTTGGGATTACCCTAAGCTCGTTGAGGCGTATCACCTGGGCGTTGAAAAGACCCGCCGTGAACATACACCTGCACTTTTCCACATTGTCGAGCTCACGCAGCCGCAAGGCCATTCAACCAGCGGCAGCCACGAACGTTACAAGAGCAAGGAACGCCTTGCTTGGGAAGAGGATCACGACTGCCTGAAACGTATGCGTCGATGGATGATCGAGCAGCGTATTGTCACCGACGCCGAACTCGATTCTATGGAAAATGAGGATCGCGCGTTTGTTGAGAAGGCTCGCAAAGAAGCGTGGGAAATGTACCTCGCACCGATGCGTGAAGAAAAGCAGCAAGCACAGAATCTGCTTGATGCTGTTGCCTCCGCATCACTGCGTGCTTCACCTCAAGTTGCAACCTTTGCAGCAGATCTCCGCAACGGCGTCACCCTGAATCGGAAACTGATTCACTCCAATGTGCGCAAAGCAATTGTGGCTTTGCGGGGAGAAACCCATCCGGCAGCCACTGATCTGCGTGCCTTCTCGGAAAAATATTTTGAAGCCAACCGCCGCCGCTATGCCTCGCATCTTTACAGCGAGTCATCGGAAACACCGCTGAGTTCAACTCCCGTTGCACCTATCTATTCTGAAAGTTCGGAAGCGGTTGATGGTCGTGTCGTTCTGCTGAAACTCTTCGATCACTTCTTCAAAACCAATCCTCGATTCTTTGCGCTTGGGGAAGATGTCGGCAAGCTGGGCGACGTGAATCTCGTCTTCGAAGGTCTCAATGCAAAATATGGAGACCTCAGGGTCACCGACACAGGGATCCGTGAAGCCACGATTCTGGGTCAGGGAATCGGCTGCGCTCTGCGCGGCTTGCGACCACTCGTCGATATCCAGTACCTCGACTACTTGCTCTACGCCCTGCAAATCATGTCCGACGACCTCGCGACATTGCATTTCCGCACAGCAGGCGGCCAAAAAGCTCCGGTTATTATTCGCACCAAGGGCCACAGACTCGAAGGCATTTGGCATACAGGTTCGCCAATCGGCATGATTCTGCATGCTGTGCGTGGGCTGTATGTCTGTGTGCCACGTAACATGACCCAGGCTGCTGGGCTGTACAACACACTTTTTGCAGGCGACAATCCGGCACTCGTGATTGAAGTGCTCAACGCGTACCGTCTGAAAGAAAAGGTGCCGGACAACCTCACCGAGTTCCGTGTGCCTTTAGGCGTGCCCGAAGTGGTGCAAGAAGGAAACGACATCACAATCGTGACTTACGGAGCCTGCGTCCGTGTCGCCCAGGAAGCCGCGGCTGAACTGGCGCAATTCGGAGTTTCGGCCGAAATTGTCGATGTGCAGACTCTCCTGCCCTTCGATACACACGGCTCAATTGCGAAATCATTGAACAAAACAAATATGGTGCTGTTCCTGGATGAAGACGTGCCAGGGGGCGCATCCGCTTATATGCTGCAGCAGGTTCTCGAAGTGCAGAAGGGATATGAACTTCTCGACGCGCCACCGCGAACCCTGTGTGCATTGGAAAGCCGCTCTCCCTACGCTTCCGACGGTGACTACTACTGCAAACCCAGCAGTGAAGATGTTGTTGAGCAAGTACTTTCCATGATGCGCGAACGTTTCGGGGAGAAATTCCCGAGCTAACTTCCTGCGGAGGGAAATCAAATGTCCACATGGACGCCGATCACAGGGCTGAGCGCACTCGCCCTAGCGCTGTGTTCGGGAGAGGCCCTTGCGCAAGAGCGCTTCCCTTCGAGCTCACCCTATTCAGTTGAACAAAAGGGCGATCTCCAGATTCGCGTCGATCGCCCGCGAAACATACAAGGCCAGGTGTGTGTCAGCCTGTTTGCAACCGCCCAAGGCTTCCCCACTGAGGCTCGCACCGCAACAGCTACGCTCTGCATGAAGGCTGTCGAACTGCAGTCGGGAAGCGTGACCTTTAGTGACCTTCCGTGGGGAACTTATGCGGTAGCCCTGTTTCACGACGAAAACTTCGATAAAAATTTGAATCTGGGAATCTTCGGTATTCCTTTAGAGGGATTCGGTTTTTCCAACAATCCAGGGCTCAGAATTGGCGCACCTGGATTCCAGGAGTGCTCCTTCAACTTCAGTGAAGATGAGCAAAGCGTAATTATCGATTTGAGGTATCTCCTTTAAGATCGCGAATCAGAAAATTCGCGAGCATAACGCATTCCCAGCCCATTGAACGCTCCCAAGGGCTGTCGTCCTGATTGCGTTCGAAGCTCCATTGAACGCGCATTGTGGGTTGCGTGCGTGGACACCACTGCAGTGTCTGCTGCAGAACCCGGCCACTGGATCCGTGTTTCAGATACGCAAAAAAGGGATTTTCTGGCTGGCGTGAAACGAGTGCCTGCGCGAGCGAATCAAGAGTGGTCGATCGTTGCTGCATGCTGCGCCTGACGAGAAGATTTACAGCAGCGAGATGAAGCTCAAAACCGGGAGGAGAAAATTGCGACTGCAATAGAGCCATGACCGTGTCGCTGACAACCGCAGTCCGCATCTGCTGATTCAATGGCAATCCCAGATATTCCCATACTTCTCGGAACAACGACCAGAATCCCGGGGTGAATTCACACCGGTTATCGCTACTCTCGCGACACAACCGGTCTCCGTTGGCTTCTATCCAGGTCATCCATCGTCGTGCAAGATCGACATCCCGGGTGGCAATCAGATAAGCCAAGACCCCCATGGCCATGTCACGTGAAAAACTATTCACTGCATCTGATGCCACACGAAATTCAGCCCTCCACATGCGCCCGTCGGCTCCCTGCGACCGCCGCACAGCCTCGCAGCTCAGCTCTTCGCCAGAAAGACACAGCAACCCGTTGAAAAGAGCTGCATCACCGATGTCACAATTCTCTTTGGATGCGCTAACACCACAGCGAGGAGCCCACTGTCGAACTTCCTGCCGCATCTCAAATAACTTCAAGATATCATAAGGTTCCGGACTACTGTGAAGTTCTTCCTGCAAGGAGCGTGACGACAGCGTGACGTTTTTACAGGACAAAGTCCCGAAAAAAGCCAGCGCGAGAAGCAATACTTGAGCGCAGAATCTCAGTATTCTCATGCTTCCTCCCCTAGGGGGATCGGATTTCGGGATTGAAAACTCAAGAGCCTGCTTTCACTTGCCTTCAAGGGCGCAGGTTGCTACGGATCAACTCTGGATAGCCAGGGGGTTTTTGTGGACAAAGAGCAAGTCAAAGCAAGGATACTTGAGGGTATCCCCGATGCAGAAATCGTGGTGAATGAGTTTAGCGGCGGCAACGACCATTATGCCGTTCTTGTCGTCTCACCCATCTTTTCAGGGAAGAAACTACTCGCCCGCCACAGACTCGTTCTCGACCTATTCCAGGCCGAGATCGCAACCGGCGAAGTCCACGCCCTGACAATGAAAACCCATACGCCCGACGAATGGGTGTTGGAAAAACCAAAACAAATGATGTTCAGTTGAAGATCCTCAGGAGAAAAATATGAACGCAACTTGGAAAGAAAAAATCGAAACCGACGTAAAGAGTAACAAGGTTGTTGTATACATGCGTGGTACGCCCAACCAACCACGCTGCGGCTTTTCTGCACGTGTTGTGCGCGTATTCAATGAACTCAATATTGCATTCAAAACCGAGGATATGGATTCCGATCCTGAACTCTGGAAAACCTTATCGGCACTCAACAACTGGCCGACATCGCCACAAATCTACATCAATGGAGAATTTGTTGGCGGCTGCGATATTGTCACCGAGATGTACCGTTCCGGTGAACTCCAGAAGGAGCTGGGCCTGGCCTGAACTTGCCACCTAAAAAAAAGCCGTCGCAGAATGTTCTGCGACGGCTTTTTTTTTAAACTAAAATCAGTTTGCGGAGCAGAACTCACCGAGAGTTTTGTCAAATGAGTTCTCGATCAAGTAGGAGACACTACCCTCTGCAAGCGCTGTTGTATTGGCGCTGTTTGCCAAACGCACAAAGGCCTTGCCTGAAAGATAAGGCACAACACCATCCATCCGGTTACTGGTCGCATTGAGCTCGAGAATCGATTCGTTGAAAGCAAGAAATTGCCGCACCACGCTCTCGGGTACTCCCGCTGCAGCCAACTGACGCACGTCAATCTTCATCTTCAGCAAAAGCTCATTATCCGTCGAGACCTCTGCCTGAACGGGCATGGCGGATGCAAATTCAGGACGAGCAAAAGCAGCAGAACAGTTTCCGAGCTTGACCTCCCCCACACAGCCGACTCCGACAGGAGCTCCATTCATCCAAATGACTGCCGTGGATGACGATGAATTCACACGTTCAAAGGACAAGCCAAAATCTGTGACAAGAACGCTAGCAACACCCTTAATCTCGGCTGCAGCTGCTTTCCTCACCTGAGCATTGAGAAAATCGCAACGAGCATGTCCCGCAGCAACGCCCTCGCATGAGGGTGCAACCGGACAGCTGTTGCCTTTGAGTGAAGTGAGCTCGCGTTCAAGTTTGAGCAAATCCTGACGCTGCATTTCCAGGGCTTCATCGGCAATGATGACCTCAGGAAGACTCGAAAGCGGGGGGAGTGCACTCTTACACTGGCCTTGCAGAAATTGCCCGCGGGCCAAGCGGCCATCATTGAAGAAAACATCATTTGGTGAAGAGAAATCTAAACCACAACTTGCCACTGGTGCATTGAAGAGAGCGAACTTGGCCGCAACCCCCTGAACGCGCCCAGCCAGGTCTCGGTTCGCGGTGGCCACGACAGGATCAATCCACTGGAACGATACCGGAAGCGTCGCGGCACCCTGCCCAACCTCGATAGCATCAATTAAAAAGGCTGCCGAAGATGCAGACAATTCCTTATCCCACTCACCAGATCCATAACTCACTTCAAAGCGGGAGTTCTCTCCGCACGTGAGTCCACCGAGAATGACGCCAGAAGCAAGGACACGGTAACGCACACCGGACATCAACGCACGTCGCACCTCGGATGCAGTACAAAATGGAACATCTTCGAGAGCCAAAGCTTTTTTGATGAGTTCAAACTGAGCAAAGTCGCGCAGTGCTAATGGGTCGCTGACTTTGGTACCCGCTTTACGACTAGCCACACGTACCTGAATGCGCGTGCCAAAACGCGTTCGCATGACACCATCATTCCAAATACATTCATAATAACTGCGACCCTCTGGGGAGTCAGCGCAGCTTTCAGCCGTGAAATAACGTCCTCGATAATACGACTCACACAACGCCGAGGGAGTTGGGCGAGAGCGGAATTCACCCTTACTAAGAAAAGGACGTGTTGCGAGATCGAGAATCTTTGCCTCACAATAGGCCTCAAAAAGGCCATCCATTCTTAATTTATCGAAATCAACAAACTGCGACTTGATTGCCTGTGACTCCTGGACAAACCAAGATGCCGCCTTTTGCATCTGCAGAGGTGCGAGGCGTGCATCAGAATCGGCCTTGGCGAGCTCATATTGCTTTTGCCTACTCGTTATTTCCGTGCGTAGCGGCTGAACCTCTGTTTCGATGAACTTCGTAAAATAACGATTCAGTGCAACATACTTCTCATTGGTTTCACGAGTCTCACTGAGGAGAGCACGGATCTGTTCGGCCTTGACGTCCGGAGACCAAATCAACAACCCGCCGCGATAAAGCCCTGTAGGAGTTTCACCGGAAAAACCAAAACCTGTTCCTGATTGAGTTTGTGGGAGAGAAAGTTTCTTTGGCTGAGGTTTGGTTGCCGTCACTGGAGAGCACGCAAGTGCAGTTGTGATCAGCAGAGTGGCGCTCATTAAATTAACTGCATGTTGGAAAAAGCTCTTTGTTCGCTTCATGTCTTCTCTCCAGGTCATCAGAAAAAGATGCCAGTGTCGATTTGCACCAGATGTGTGACAGGCATGTTGCGGCTGGCAAGCTGGTGTTTGTAGCCAAGCTTGAGCTCGAACGGCACTGGAATCGATCCTCTCCGGAATGCGGGAACGCCCGAGAATACCAACTCGGCTTCCGCCTGATGCTGCATCTCAAGGGTATCCCGCTCCACTACACTGCGTGTCTCAACAGGGACATCGAACTTATCAGGTGCCTTACGGGTATAATTGTAGCCGATTGCCGCTCCCCAACCTGAGGGTCTTGCAATCAATGCGGCTGCCCCGGTTTCCACGCGATCACCTAGGTCAAAGCTGACCTTCTGTTTGGGCACTTCGATCGTCTCGGACGAGGTTACGAGACGCACAGTTCTCTCGCCTGGCATTTGATAGGTGTAGCGCACGTATTGAGTGAGTGAGAGACCTTCGTACAAGCCATGTGCAGACTGTTCCGCAGTGGCACCCAGTGCCACATCCCATTGCCCATCACCAAAGCCTTTATCGAGCAAATTGTCGGGATCATCGACTCGACCCGTGGGTGCTGTGATGACACCCTGCGTGGCTAGTGCGAGCGCACCCTCAGCATAGGTTTTATGCTTCATGACCAGCTGTGCATCACCCAGACCCGAACCCTGCCAGCTTTCTAGGGGCCGATAGCCATTGTCCACGAGTTTTGTGTTCAAACGCGCGACGGCATCATTCAATTTGCTCGCCGCATCGCGGGCTGAGGAAATCTGATTATTAAAGTCGGAGGCCAGATTATTCACGAACTTCTGGCCCATTTCATTTGCCTGGAATGAAACTTCAGCGGCCGTCTGCATGTTGTATATCGGAACTGCAACCGCAAGCGTTGTTGAGGAGGTCAGGCCCAGAGCAAAAATCGGTGCAGAGACCTGCACACGAGTCTTTACATCAGCCACAAACTGGCCAACAGAATCTGAGGGGTTGAACCCTTCGGCTGCAAGAAAACCAGAAGTCAGTGAATGCCGCACAGGATCCTTCTCACCTTTGAGAATATCGTTGAAGGTGAGTGCTTTGTTGAGCGGACGGCTCAATGGAACTGAACTCGTGCCACCATCAGTTTTTTCGGAAATATCTGTATTCACAAACCGAAAAGTAAGACGCCGAATTTTCGCAGGCATAACTTTGGAATCTTCATAGGCGAATGCCAGACTGGATGACAAAAGACCCACGAAACAAAAAACTGTGAAAGGTCTAATCAACATGACTTACCTTGCAAATGATTGGTTTTATGCGCCAAAAAAAAGGGCTGCGTTCACAGCCCTTCGCAATTCAGAGTTGTTGGAGAGAATTAAGAGTTGCCTCTATATCGCGACGGTGCAGCCGTGTTTCAGGTTCACGACCAATGGGGAGATCACCCGCATCGATGCGCTCAAGAGCCTCACTCAGAACAGAGACTGCTTCTGCCTTGCGACCTTTCTTTGCTAAAGCCTGCGCACGCTGATCGTAGACGTTAAAGAAGTAGTTGCCCGTGCTAGTTGCGGGATCCTGCGACCCGGGGAATGCAGCTGAGGAGAGTGCCCGGTTGTTGAATTCGAATGATTTATCGACGCCACCTCCGAAGATTTCTGGAATCTTCAGATAGACAGCAGATGCAAGCCGATTCAGGCCTCCCCCCTCATAGCGTGTATCTGTGGTGAGGCCGTCGTTGATGAGACGAAGGAGCTCAGGGATGCGACCCAAAGATGCTGATACACCGTTGGCATTGCCCCAGAGCGCAAGGCAGCTTGCTTTCCAATAGTAGAATTGCGGAGTCGGGCCCATTTTGGCCGGTGCAATATGTGTGTCTAATGTGTCGATGCAGCGCTGATAAATAGCTTTGCGTACATCCTTGTTACCCTGATCGCCAAGCAGGAGCCCTTCGTAATAATCTAGACGAACCAGCTGCTCGACAGCGTAGATTTTCTCGGCACCATTGAGATTCGTGAGGCCTGTAGAATAGGCAGAGCGCGCCTCTGCAATTTTTGTCGGGCCCTGTTCGCGTTGAGCAAAAAGCGCATCCGCGGCCCCAAAATCAAAGGCCAGCGCACTCACCGAAACAGAAACAGATGCGATGGCCATCCCAGCCACACGCAACAGGACAGAAAACATAAGCGCCTCCATGCTGAAGTTCTGGAGGCGCATTTTTCTCACATTTTTACGAAACGATCCAGTCGATGCGCTCTCAGTCGAGATTGCAGACAGTGTAATCCAGCGTAACCCCGCCTACTGGCCAAGGATACTTCTGAATGTTGCTTGTCTCCAAAGAACAGCGATGAATCTTATCAATTAAGGCATAATCGACCTTACCCTTATTTGGTTTGTCCTTTTGATCAATCAACCAAAGGAAGTCCGGAGCTGTGCCGCTCCGTCCTGCGGCCAACGAAGAATCTTTCGCATTCTCGCTTGTCGGTATAAGGCCCCACTCACCGCCAATCAGATTCTGTTTCGCATCAAGCTCAAGCGTGTAGACGACCGTGTCAACGTCGGAAGCTTCATCAGCAGGTCGGTAGGTTAAGCGTGGCCCGTTCTCAACACCATAGTGAAGCTTGGCTTTCATCTGAACCAAATAGGCCGTACCTTTTGCCCGATAGTCGCGAAACAAATCATCGATTTCGGATACCGGAACAGGCTCGCCAGGCGCACTCAAGGTACCATCTTTGTCATTTTTCTTGATCGGCAGAGTTGCGATCTCAAACTTGTGCACAGGCTGGTTCCATACCTGAGCAGTACGCGTTCGATCCATGATAAAGCCAACTTTCTTATCAGCGATGAGGCCTTTCAAAGCTATATGCAGAGTCATTGGATTCGTGTCGCGGCAAGACAATGAGATATTCAGAATGCCTTTTTGGCTGCCTGAATAATCACGTGCACGGATCTTTGTAAGATTTTTTGAGAACGTATCAAGGTCTGGATAAACAGCCACCTGAACTGAATCTTCGCCTCCACCACCCATCCAAACAGCAACACGCGGATTGTCGTCGTTCACCTTGGATGAAATAACGGACAATCCTCTTTGACTTTGACCAGTCGCGATAAAAACAATTTCGCCCTTATCGCTTTGAGTGCATGATTTATTATTTTCACCAAGACACAACTTTCCGTCAGCAACACGCCCGAGTCTGTCTTGGATGAGTTTGTCAGTGTTGCAGCGCAGGCTTGCAAACTTTGCTGGCGGAGATTGATCCGCATAGACCTTAGTCAGCAATCCGCGAATATCACCCTCAGTAAAGAAGATCTCTTTTCCGGCCCGCTGCACAAGCACGCCATGCTTTGGTGTTGCCTCATTGAGCGCAGCGACGGCCCAGCCATGGCAGTGCCCCATCCACTCCCATGGCTCATCGTAAGAACTGCTGTAATTAAGATAATTTTCCCAGCTCGTGGAGAGCATGTTGAGTGAATCAGACATTTTTCCTGCAACCGCTACGCCAGCTTTCTGCCAGTTTTTCAGCTCTTTATCGTAGGCATCCTTGGCATCAGATTTTTTCTTGTTGAAATCCTTCGCCTGTGCTTCGAGGTTATCCAACGCAGTCTGCTTTGCTTTGATACTGGCAATGTTGTTCAACACTGCGGACTGAAAAGTTGAGATCTGCTGCACAACTTCTTCGCGATTGACTCGATTTCTCAGGGCTGGATCCTTTAAGAATCCTCGGAGCCTCAAAACGCTAGCATTGTCATCGCGAACTTTGGAAACCAGCGCGTTCACCTCACGCGACAGCTGGTCTATCTGCAACTTCATCTGCTGTTGTTGCTTGGCAATTCCCTCTAGACGGTCACGTGATTCTTTCAAGCCGGGAGCATTGAGAAATTGTTTCTCGTTCGCCTCTAGTTCTGCCAACAGCGCCGGGTTGACGCTGGCACCACCAAGTTTGATGAGTTCGTACTTCTCTGCCGGAGAAAGCAGATTCAAGCGTGCCTTGTCGCCTTGGCTCCATGCCTCAAGCATCTGGGTGACCTGACGGTAAGGGGTTTCAGGATGCTTGGGCAATGATGTAGCTGCACCCTCAGGCACAGCCCATCGTGCGGCCATACCCTTCTCGAAGAGTGGCCAGTAGGTATCTGTCCAGGGTACGCCGCGTTCAGCCGTTTTTAGTTCCTTCAATTCACTCCAAGACATGGTTGCAGGAAGGCCAAGGCGTTCGGGACGATCGGCGTTTCCAGGTGCTTCGTAGGTACCGGAATTATATGAACGCGGTTTACATGCTGCCATGGCTGCAACAGCTAAGAGACCGGGAAGAACGGCAAAGCATTTTAGCTGAAAACTGTTTACAACTGTCATTGAACAGATCCTTCCTGTTTGAACCCAATACGCTCTGAGCGTTTCGGAGAATCCGCCCGCCAAGAAAATCGGCGCGTCAAAACTGCAACGGCAATGTAAATACTTCCCCATTCCATCCGATGCCACCTGATGAAGGAGTACGTTGTGAAAGAACGGGTCAGGGCATACTACGAACTCAACAAAGCCACGATACATCGCGAAGGGCGATTCTGGCTCGTGTTGTCTGTTTGGATTGCCTTGTTCGTCATGATGAACCGTTCTGGCTGGAATCATGCTGATGAGCAGAACCAACTCAATTCCTTTTCGAGTGTGACCTCATCCTCGATGAAGGATTTCGAGCGGCGAACCGCTTATTGGAGCAACATTTCAAGGCGACTTGCAGCCTTCACGAATGCGATGTCTCCCGCAGAATTGAAGAGCCATCAAGGAACCTGGTCTGCACTCTTCGAACACCAGCCAGAATGGATTGCAACCCACATTGTAACGCGAAGACAAGGTTTTGAACCCAGTATTGCCGCAACAATGACGTCTTCCAAGGCAACAAAACTCTTTGCCACAGATAAAGAATCGCCGATTCCTTGGAGTAATGAGGTTCAGGCAAATGCGCTGCAATTAATTTCTGGAATTAAGGCTGAGCAGAATTCAAACGTGAGTTTCATTCGTAGCCTGCGTCCGAATACTCAGTGGATGCAAATGGCGCACCGAGCCAAAGCAGCGAGCCCCGCATGGTCAACCTGGGTTGTTCACACATTTTCTGAAGAGCTTTTACCAAACCTTCAGGGAGAACAGGGTACCGCCGAAGTTGCTCTTTACAATGCCGAAAATCAAAAATTTCTTTATTCTAAGGGATTTTCATCCTACAAAATTGAGAGCAGTGAACTTCAATCTTTTATGAACTCACGGATGGCGGAACGCGGAGCTCAAGAACATCGATTCGCTATGAGTCGAAAAAGCGTTTGGATCGCATGGCAGAAATCAAAAGAAACGAACACATTTCTCATCCAGATCACCCCGGCAGGAAAAATTCCACCCGAGGTTGCCCTCGACACCCCATCGTTCATCATGGAATGGATGTTCGCACTACTCTGGCTTGCCACGAGTTTTGTTCTGCTCTTGTGGAGCTACCGAAATCAGCTCTGGCGGCTGAGCTTAAAAAAAGACGCTCCCGACATCCTAGGTCTCGAGGCAAATACGCCCAACAACAAAGAGGTGAGCGACAACACACGGCGCAAGAGGAAAACCCTGCGCGATACGCAGCGTGACTTCTGTCAGCATCTGCTAGACGATTTTGGCTCTGCCGGTGAATTGAAACTTGCTGGCAATGCAGTCGTGTGCATCGAAACCAACTCATCGGCCGAGTACAAAGGCTCTTGGTGGATTTTACGCAATCTGGATGAAGGAAGAATTTTTCTGGCCGTTGGCGATGCCAGCGGTGCTGGACTCGCTGCAGCGACCAGCGCCTATACAATCAAATATGTTCTCAATAAGGCGGTCGAAACGGGAAGCTTCACAGAGGAAAGCGAAGTGCTGATCCAGAAGCTTTACAACATGGCCGCATTGTCTGCCGAAGGCGTACTCTTGGGTTCTGTGCACACATCGATGTTCATGGCCATCATTGAACCCGAAGCGAAAATCATGGCATTCATTAATGCTGGCTACCCACCGCCAGAGCTGAAATATTCGTGCAAAAAATCAATCCTCCTGACTCCTCATGCCGATCCTCTGGGCCTCGGCAGCGATTCACAGGCGCGCCCACGCTGGGTCAATTTAAGCGAAAATAGTCAGCTATCTATTTGCAATATCGGCTGTCGAAACATCGACCTGACCGAACTCGACGAATCAGAACTGCTGAAAATATTTGTTTACCCTTTTGGGAAATCGGAAAGCGAGGCTCAGGTAGACTGTGAAGACGATGCCGCCTGATTCATCGGCGAGGCGAGACTCGGGCAAAAAAATGGCTCCCCAGGCCGGGATTGAACCGACGACACGCGGATTAACAGTCCGCTGCTCTACCGACTGAGCTACTGGGGAACGCACGAGGGTATAGATTTTCGCGGAATGAAGGTCAAGCACACACGCCAAAAAAAAAGGGCTTAAGGAATAAGCCCTTCGCCCTTCAAAACTTCGCCCTTGCCCCAAGCGAACTCCCAGCGGTGCACTCGCTGGCCTGCGACAAGCGGGTTGAGCACATCGAGCCGTTTCAGGCGGCGATGGAAATTGCCCGGATCGATATCCTGTCCCGAAAGGAGTCCGACCAGGAGCCGCAGATCCTGAATGGAAAACACCTTGGGCAAAAGCTCGAAAGCGAGCGAGGAATGACGAATCCAGTAAGGCACTGAGGCTAAGGCATCACGAATGAACAGACGACAGTCGTGCGATAGGTGGCTTGTTTCTGCAAACAGCTCTGAGGGTGTCAACCAGAGCCCACGTGCATCCGGAGCGAGCTCACTTGGGATGGCAACCACGCGCACGATGGCAACGCTCTGGGCGCCCTCAAAGAGGAGGTCTCGGTCGTAGACATCCACGACGCGATCTTTGCACTTCGAGGACGAGACCCAGGAGGACAGCTCCTCGGCGTCGCACTGCGCAAGAATCTCACGCAGTGCGTACTCCAGGGCTGACTTTTGAAGAAAATCGGCTCTCAGAAGAGTTCCCGGAAGCGTCTGCTTCTCGGTCGTGGGGTCGCGCTTCACAAGAATGCGCAACTCACCAGTGTGGGTCGAGACGGGCACCAATATAAGTTCAGTCTTGGCGGACATAGGCGAAGAGTCCTCACTTCTTAGCTTGTGGGCTCTGCCCTCCTTGATCAAGACGGGTGAGCACGTCAAGCCATTTTGTTTCCATCACGAAAACTTCGGGTTTATCGGCGCGCTTGAGATACACGGCTTTTTCGTTATTGGGAACTCGACTGCCCACTGAAACTTCAATCTGTGGCTTTTTCTCGTCTGTTGAACCCAAAGTGAATTGAGTCAGGGGTTTATCCAGACCAAACTTCGCCAATTCAGTTGTTTCTTCGGCATCAAGGACATCCTCTGCTGTAGAAAACTCCCAATCATCGACAAAGTTTCTGGCATCATCCACCGCAACTTTCTCAGGCTTTTTAGGATCTTTCGGAGCTTCTGCAGCTGAGTTGTACCAAGCTGTTCCTTCCTTTTGGTACCTCTGCCCAGACTTCGTCTTCAACAGATTGATATCATTGAAGCTAACACCAGTGAAGACACGTCTATCTCGGAAAAACTTAAGACTCGGTGCAAGGTCAGAAAATTTTGTCAATTCTACACTCCCCACAGCACCGTCTGCCATCGTGAGGAAAAGTGATTCGGCTGTCAGACCCATCTGGATCGTCTGGAGAACTTTTCCGTCTTCTGACTTGAGCACGAGAGTTGCACTTGGAGCTGCAAGGCCAAGCGCGGATTTATTCTGCTCATTGATCGCAGCCGGCTCCGTGATTTTATCGGCACGCAGACGAGTGAATGAATCGAGAAACAGGCCAACTTGATTGTTGTCGGCTTTAATCTGCTTCGGCTTGCTGACAGACCAGATACTCTGGCCGTTGTCCTTCGTCTTCGCGAGCAAAAGCTGAGTCCCATCGTTTTTGCTCAGCTCAAAAGATGCAACATCGGCAACATTGAAATCGCCAATGACTTTCGTGCGCAGATCCTTGAGCTCTTTTTCCAGGGAAGACAAGAGAGAATTTCCGACCACAACAAGACCCTTGCGATCTGTGCTGATGGCATAACTCGATACCGCATTGAAGGCAGCACCGGCACCAGCACCAAACGCAAGGTCACTTCCCAACCACAGCTTCAGCTCACGCGCCTTGGTGTCCGCCTCTTTGTTTGCGGCAACGTCGAGTACAATCGTCACGCGAGGCTTTTCGAAGCCAAAATTCTTCGCCGCTGCAGCATCGCCCTTCTTGAAGGAATCAACAACTTTTTGCTGATCTTCGAGATGCTGCTCGTAGTTCGCAGATTGAATAGCTGCGAGCATGTTACGGATGGAATCCTGATCCAACTTTGGCCCTGTTGGCTCTACAATTTTCCAATCTGAGGTTGCAGTTTCTCGCTGGAAAACAAACTGTCCATGCTTGTTTTGAAGCGAAATTTTAAGAACATCCTTGCTCTCAAAATCGAGAACCTTAACCTCCTGTTTTTTGCTCGCCACT
>JBILKM010000104.1:0-4481 GCA_044376695.1 Silvanigrellaceae bacterium | reverse complement strand
TAAAGACAACCCAAGATGGCGGCTTTTTTGTGGAGCCGACCTTCCGTGGTTTGTTGGGAGAGGTTCCAGAGCAGAAAGATAACGCCGAGACCGACGCATCCGTTCAGCTTTCTACTGAGGTTGCCTCGGATTCCGCGCTCTCGAGTAGTCTTTCTCATTCGAACCTACTGGTTTCAATTCTCAAAGCGCGTGCTGAGGGTCGTAAATTTCTAAGCACGAAACAGGGTTGGTTGCGTCTGCCCGAAGAGCTCGATTGGCTCGCCCAACGTGTTCAAGCTGATGGTAAAGTCAAACTCACAACACTCGAACTCATCAAGTTCAGAGAGCAGTTTGCGGCTGAAAGCGAAATTGTCGGTTCGGGCGATGTCATTGCCCGACTTCGTTCAGGCCTGCTCGGCATGAAAGATCTTGAATTGCCTAGTTTAAGATCCACTCACCTCACTCTGCGGCCTTACCAGTTGGATGGCTTCAAGTGGCTCTGGTGGCTCTATTCTAACGGCCTTGGCGGGCTTCTGGCCGATGAAATGGGACTTGGAAAGACCCACCAGACCATGGCTCTCCTTTCCGCTGTCGCTGAGCGTGAGCCTCGGAAAATAAGTCTGGTGGTTTGTCCCACAAGCGTGATCGACCATTGGCTCGATAAGCTCACCCAGTTCGTGCCAAGTGTGCGCGTCATTTGTTATCACGGAGCACAGCGCAAGCAGGAGGCACTGAAAAGACCTTCGCAGCATGTAGTCTTAGTCACGAGCTATGGAATTCTGCTGCGCGATTTCGAGTTTTTGATGCGATGTCCCACCGAACTGGTGATTCTCGACGAGGCTCATCTGGTCAAGAACCAGTCGACCCGAACCTATCGCGCAGCGGTTCGTTTGGGCAGCCGTATGCGGCTTTGTTTGACAGGTACTCCTCTTGAGAACGATCTCCTCGAGCTCAAAAACCTTTTCGACTACATCGCCCCAAATTATCTGGGCACTGATTCTGAGTTTAAGAAAAAATACATGTCGGATCGGCGCGCCAGTGCACTTGCAGACTTAGAGCTTCAGAGGCTCATTCATCCTTTCAAATTGCGCAGAAACAAACGTGATGTGCTGACCGACCTCCCCGACAAGGTGGAGGATATTCGCCATTGCAATCTCAATAAACGCCAGGTGGAACTCTACAACGAGGCCTTGGCTCTGAAGGGGCGTGAGCTTGTTGAGGCTCTGGAGAGCGAACAGTCGCCTATTCCATACGTCCACATTTTCTCAATCATTTCGTTCCTAAAACAAATCTGCAATGACCCTGCCATGCTTGACCCGAGGTACGAGGGTGTGGGCAGCGGCAAACTAGAGCTTTTTGAAGAGATTCTGAGCGAGGCGCTGGCCAGTGACCAGAAGGTGGTTGTGTTCTCGCAGTATGCCAAGATGATCAACCGTCTCAGCGAAAGGCTAACCCAGCGAGGGGTGAAGCATGTTGTTCTGACGGGCCAGACCACCCAGCGTGGCCAGCTCGTCAAGCAGTTCCAGGAAGATAACGAGGTTAAGGTTTTCCTTGGCTCTCTGCTTGCGGGGGGGACAGGCATCGACCTGACTTCAGCCAGTGTGGTCATTCACTATGATCGTTGGTGGAATGCAGCCAAAGAAAATCAGGCGACCGACCGTATTCACCGTATTGGTCAGCAGAAGAACGTCCAGGTCTACAAGCTCGTGACCAAGGGCACTCTGGAAGAGCGAATTGATGAGATCATTAATCGCAAAAAGCTGATATTTGAGCGTTTTGTTGAAGAAGATGCTGAGATCTTTAAGAACCTCTCGCGCGAAGATTTGCTCAAACTTCTTGCACCTGCGAGTGAGGGCGATGCAATCGACACCAGCGAGGAGGTGGAACCCCCGTCGGTCGACGCCCTTGTTCATGAAGGCGTCATTGAGTCGCATCAAATCTAAGTCTTCACGCGCCAGATCTCTTGCTGAATAGCCGGCTCGGGGTTAAAACCAGCCGTCTTTGAAAACTTCAGCGTTTCGAGAGGTCATCAAAATGAGCGTCAATCCCTGGCACCCGTGGCATTCTGTTGCTGTCGGCAAGAAGGCTCCATCTATTGTCCACGCCATCATTGAGATCCCCCGCGGATCCAAGAGCAAGTACGAAATCGACAAAGATTCGGGAATGCTCCTGATGGATCGCGTGATGTCGAGTTCCGTGGTTTATCCCACCAACTATGGCTTCATTCCCCAAACTTACTGTGACGACGGCGATGCTCTCGATATTCTCGTACTTGGCCAGGATCCCGCAGTTCCACTGTGTATTATGAATGCTCGTGTTGTGGGTTGCCTCAAGGTCATCGACGGTGGAGAAGAGGACGATAAGGTCATCGCTGTTCACGCCGACGATCCCCAATTTAAACACATCACCGAACTCTCCGAAGTGAATCCGCATACACTCAAAGAAATTGAGCAATTTTTCCGCTCGTACAAGGCCCTTGAGAAGAAGGTCGTGGAAGTGGGAGCTTGGCTTCAGCGCGCTGAAGCGGAGAAGGTTGTGGAAAAGGCGTGTGAGTTTTATAAGTCAAATTTGAACAAGTTGGTAGGAAAATAAAAGGGGAAAATTGTGGTTTCTGAAAACCTGAAACGTACGCCCCTCAATGCTGAGCACCGTAAACTCGGCGCTCGCATGGTCGACTTTGGCGGCTGGGATATGCCCGTTCAATACACGGGAGTCATCGACGAGCACAAAGTGGTGCGCACCTCCGTTGGCTTGTTCGACGTGAGTCACATGGGAGAGTTGATGGTTTCAGGTCGCGGAGCCAACGAATTTCTCCAGCGCATGACTACCAACGACATAACAAAGATTGCCATCGGCCAGGCTCAGTACTCTGCCCTATGCAAAGAAGATGGTTGCGTTATCGACGACATCATCGTTTACCGGCGTGGCATCGATAGCTTTCTCGTCTGTGTGAACGCCTCCAATGCTGAAAAAGACGAACAGTGGCTGCGCGCGCATCTTCCGTCATCCGGAGTGGTTCTCGAGAATCAATCAGATGCATACGCCCAGATTGCCGTTCAAGGCCCCAAAGCCCGTGAGCTTGTGCAGCAGGTTGTCGATATCAATATTACCAACCTCAAGTATTACTGGTTTTCCGAAGGAAAAGTGCTCGGTCAACCCTCCATCATCGCGCGTACAGGCTACACTGGCGAACTCGGCTACGAACTCTATGTTCCTGCCGATGCCTCCCCTCGCATCTGGTCCGCGTTGGTTGAAGCTGCTGCGAAGTTTGGTGGTAAACCATGCGGCCTGGGAGCGCGCGATACATTGCGTCTCGAGATGGGTTACTTGCTTTACGGCAACGACATGGATGAAAACATTAACGCGCTCGAGTGTGGCCTCGGCTGGGTAACAAAATTCGCAAAAGGCGAATTCATGGGCTCCAAGGCTCTTGCATCTCAGAAGGAGCGTGGTCTTTCTAAGCAAATGGTAGGCATACAGATGGTCGACAAAGCCATCGCACGGCACGGCTACAAAATCTTCTCGCAAGCCGAAGGTGGACGCGAGCTCGGTTGGGTCACAAGCGGCACCGTTGCACCATCGTTGAATATCAACGTTGGCATGGCTTATCTTCCTCCTGAATTCGCCTCGATTGGGCAAGAGATCTTTGTCGAGATTCGGGGCGAACGGAAAATGGCCCGGGTCTGCAAGAAACCTTTCTACAACAACGGAACAGCACAACTCTAAAACCAGGAGCCTGTCTCATGAGCAACTACCCAAACACCCTTCAGTACACCAAAGAGCATGAGTGGATTCGTGTCGAGGGCAACACCGGAATCGTGGGCATTACTGCCTTTGCTATCGAGCAGCTGGGTGATGTAGTTCACCTCGATCTTCCCAAGTCCGGAAGTAAATTTAAGGCTGGAGAGTCGTTCGGAACGATTGAATCCACCAAAACAGTTTCAGATCTTTACATGCCTGTTGCAGGAACAATCGCGGAAGTGAACACAGCTCTCACTTCTGCACCCGAAGATATCGCCAACGATCCTCACGGCAAGAACTGGCTTGTGAAAGTCACGCTCGAGGGAACTCCCGCGAATCTCATGACAGCAGACCAGTATACCAAATACATCGCAGATGCTGCGAATCACTGACAGTGGACAGGGGCGTCGATGACGCCCCTTCTGATTTCTATCAACACCAGACGAGAGTGCGATCATGACCGTTCAACATCGTTTTCTCCCGACCACTGCGACCGACCGAGCAGAGCTTCTTCAGGCCTGTGGCGTGAGTTCTGTCGAGGAGCTGCTTAAGGGAATACCCGATAACGTGCGCTTCAAGGGTGAGCTGCCGAGCGGCCCCGCGCAATCGGAATTGGAAATCCGTCGCAGAGTTCGAACTCTGATGAAAGACGGTCGCTATGCAAAAAATGCGTTGAGTTTCATTGGTGCTGGAATCTACGATCACATGTGTCCTGCGGCCGTAAACCAACTCACTCTGCGCGGTGAATATCTGACCTCATA
>JBILKM010000005.1:0-94443 GCA_044376695.1 Silvanigrellaceae bacterium | reverse complement strand
GAAGGAATTCCATGGCATACCAACTACAGCGCCTGGTTGGAGCAGAAAATTAAGCGCTTGGGCGAGGAAGAGAAACAAGAATCCGTTCGTCAGAAAACCCTCAAGCGCGAGCTCGAGTGGGTACAGCTGAGCCCAAAGGCGCGCCAGGCCAAGGCCAAGTGGCGTGTTTCTGCTTACCAGCAGATGCTCAACGAATCGAACGATCAGTACGAGACCATCAAAGAGCTTCCCTTTCCTCCTGCACCCCGTCTGGGAGATGTTGTTGTTGAAGCAGAAAATCTGACTAAAGCCTTCGGCGACAAACTGCTGTTCGATAACCTGAGCTTCAAGCTTCCTCCGGGAGGTATTGTGGGTGTGATCGGTGCCAACGGTGCTGGTAAATCAACCCTCTTCAAAATGATCGTTGGCCTCGAGAAGCCTGATGACGGTGCCTTGCGCCTGGGCGAAACGGTGAAGGTCTCTTACGTCGACCAGAACCGTGAAACACTCTCGGGCAACAAAACTGTGTTCGACGAGCTCTCGGGTGGGCGCGACCTCCTCCCGGTCGGTAACCGTGAAATTGCTTCACGCTCCTATATTGCGAGCTTTGGGTTCCGCGGCTCAGATCAGCAGAAGCTGGTGGGCAACCTTTCGGGTGGTGAGCGCAACCGTCTGAATCTCGCCAAACTCATCATGAACGGTGGAAATCTTCTGCTTCTCGACGAACCGACCAACGATCTCGATGTAGATACTCTGCGTGCTCTCGAAGACGGCTTGGTGAACTTCCCCGGCTGTGCCGTGGTCATTTCCCATGATCGCTGGTTCTTGGATCGTATCGCAACCCACATTCTTGCGTTTGAGGGCGATAGTCGGGTGGTTTGGTTTGAAGGAAACTACCAAGATTACATCGAAGATAAGCGTCGCCGCCTGGGCGATGATGCGGTCAATCCAAAGCGTATTAAATACAAGCCTCTGACCCGCTGATGTTGGTAAAACACTTGTTTTTACAGTAATAAAGGTGTCCGATCTGCTTGCCAGCCGGACACCTTTCAGTTAACTGACACGCAACTGTTGCGTAGAAATCACAGTCAGACGGGGATTTGAGTTCATGCTTCAATTCACGCTTGCGCGAGATGCACTTCTTGTTGGCTACGGAGCCGCACGGGCAAGTGATGTTTCCCCTCTTGAAAGCTTACCGCAGTCGAAGCCGGGTGTTCGCCCTTCGCTGTTTTTTGCTCCCACCCGCGATACCGCCGGGTTGTTGAGTCGCAAAACGTTCACACATCTTCTTCTTGTTCGAAAAGTTCAGGTCGATGGCCTCTCTCGCGCGCTGCTTTTGCCGTTTCCCACCAATGAGTGGGTTTCCGATGCGCAGCTCGAGTCCCTGGTTGCGGCCGACCATCCTATGGGTGTGGCCACATGTGTTGCCGTAGAGAGCAAGCTGCATCCCGAGGCCGACATCTCTTCAACCCGGTTTGCGTTCGAACATCCTGAATTGAAGCAACCTGTTGGGGTGCTCATTGAAGGGTTTGTTTGTGAAAACACCTTGCGCGAGCAATTTGTTCTCGAGCACGTTCCACCGGAATTTGCGTGCTTTGCTGTGCACTGGCACCAACCTGAAATTGCAACCTCGCAGCAAGGCCAAACCACATACGCCCATCTTCAGCAGGGCGCATTGGTGTCTTACCGCCACGGGCACTTTTTCTCTGTAAAGCTTGAGCAGGGGCAGTCATCTGTTCGCCCTGCCTTCGCAGCATGTGTGCAGATGCAGGCCGATCAGTGTGCGGTGCGTGAATTTGCTTGCCGATTGTCGGCGCTGCTTAATACCATCAAACAACTCGGCAGTGGCGCACCCGCGGCTGTGAGGGCTCATGTTCTCCACAATTGGCAGACCTTGCAAAGCGAGCCGATTGCCACGGGTACGAGTCAAGGTCTCATTGTCTGGCCTGTCGATGCGCATCATCCCTTCGAGTTGAACTCAGGCTGGTTCAGTTCGATGGAAGCTGCCGTGGAGCGGTGTCCGTTGCCGTTCACAGCAGCACGCTCCAGTGTTCTGGCACTCGATGCAGCCTGGCTCATGAAAATGAACGAGCGGCGCAGCCTCGATCTCCCTGATTATGTTGCAGGGCTCTACCAGCGCTCATTGCTCACTCTCAAACAAATGCAAGACCCGACCGGTGGCATCATCGCTGCTCCTGAATTTCAATTTGAATTCACAGCATGTGGTGGCTACGGTTATTGTTGGGGCCGCGACGCTGGCTTCATTTCATTGGCCATGGATACCGCTGGTCTCTACGAAGAATCAGCTCATTTTTATCGTTACATGGCCAAGTGCCAGGCCGAAAATGGCAGTTTTCTGCACCGCCACGATATGCACGGCCACCTTGGTCCGAGCTGGGGTCTTCTTCAGCCCGACGAAACCGGCAGTGTTCTCTTCGGACTCTGGCAGCACGTGAAAATATCCGGCCGCACGGAAACGGCGGCGGAGTTGCGTGGCATGGTCGAGCGCGGCGCGCAGTGGCTTGCTTCATATCGCTTTGGCGATACTGAATGGCTCGGTGAAGGTTTTGATCTCTGGGAAGAGCGCGAGGGAGTGCATCTTTACTCGGTCGCAGCGGCTGTTGCCGGATTGCGCGCCGCAGCAGATTTGGCCGATACCCTAAAATGGCCTTCTCCTGTGTCGGCGTGGCGCGAGCGGGCCGATGTTCTTTCTAAGTTGCTGGAAGAGCACCTTGTGGCTGGGCAGGCGTCAGGCGAAACCTCGTTCGCGCGCACGCTCTTCCTCAAGAATGCAGCTGAGCACCCAGGCCTGAGCCAATCTTCTGCAGAGAACGCCGCAGGGCTTTTGAATCCCAAGCGTTGGATTTCTGATTTTGTGGTCGATATTTCCCTGCTCGGTGTTGTTGAGCCCTTTGAAGCAGTTTCTGAAAAATTCGCCGAGAAAACACTCCCTGCTCTGTGCAAGACGATGCGCAGAAAACTCTGGCGCACGGGCGTTGGTGGCATTGGTCGGTACGAAGGCGATCACTATCGCAACGGCCAACCATGGATTCTCACAACACTGTGGCTTGCACTCGCTGCGGTGCGTTGCGGCGACAAACCTCTTGCCTCCGAATGCCTCGCGTGGGTTCTGGCTCATGTGCCAAGGGAGGGCCAACTCCCTGAGCAAATCGATCCAGTTACCGGAGAGCCAGCATGGGTTATGCCGCTAACTTGGTCGCACGCGATGTTTGTCCTCGCTTGTGTGCATGTTCCTAAAGATGTCTGGACAACCGCTCTGCAGAATCTGAATTCATTTGAATCTAAGCAGAAGAAAAACCGTTGAGGAGTCTCATGATGTTCAATCGAGCGAGTCAAATTCAATGTTCCAATGAACCCGGGACTTCTGGTTCGAGCTCAAACCCAACCGGTGCCAAACCGAAAATAATTTTTGCGGCAATCGCTGTCATCGCAGCCGGTATCATTGGTCTCCAGGTGCTTTCGAGCCGTGATAAGGGTCAGCAAGGGGCAAATTCGTCGACCACGGGGAGTGGAGCTGAAACGGTTGAAATCACTTTGTGGGATCAGGAAGAATCTGAGAACACGAAAGTGATGGACGACTGGATCGCTCGCTTCACCAAAGAGAATCCCAACATTCGCGTCATCCGCCAAACATATCCCAATGAAGATCTCCGCACCAAGTTCACCACTGCAGCAACGGCAGGGCAGGCTGCTGAGCTGGTTTGGGGCCCCAACGACATCGCAGGTGTTTTCTCAACCGCGAAGCTCATCCAGCCTGTGGAGAGTTTCGTTGAGTTAAGCAAATTCACACCCGTGGCCGCAGAAGCTGTGACACTCAAAGGGCAGGTGATGGGCGTGCCTACCACCTACGGCAACCATCTTGTTCTCTTTTTCAACAAAAACCTTGTGAACACAGCTCCGGCAACCACCGCGGAGTTGATCGAGGAAGCCCGCAAACACACCGATGCCAAGAACAATAAATATGGTCTGGTCTTCTTTCAGAACGAACCCTTCTGGCTTGTGCCATTCGTAGGTGCATTTGGCGGCTGGCCGCTCAATGTTCAAGGCGATGGTACTGCGCAGCCTGAGCTCAACTCCGAGGCCATGAAGAACGCGCTGGCGTATGTTTATCGCCTTAAGAAGGTCGAGAAAATCATCCCCAACGAGTGTGATTACGATTGTGCCAAAGGTTTGTTCCTCGAAGGCAAGGCCGCTTTCACCATCAATGGCGACTGGAGTGTCAAAGAGTTCCAAGCCAAGTTGGGTGACAAACTCGGAATTGCCGCTCTTCCCATTCTGAGCGAAACGGGCAAGCCAATGACCCCTATGGTGAGCGGGCGCTATGTGATGGTGAATGCGCAGTTGCCCGAGAAGAAAAAGGAAGCGGTAAAGAAATTCCTGGGCTACCTGACCTCGCGTGAAATCCAAATTGAAGTTGCAGAGCGCCTGGGGCGCATCCCTGCTACAACCGAGGCGCTCAACGATCCGCGAGTCGCAGGCCTTGCAGCTATTCAGCCACTGATTGCAGCGGCCGCGAATGGTCGTCCGATGCCCGCTCAAACAGAAATGCGTGCTGCCTGGGATGCTATGCGGCCTGTGCAGCAAAAAATTATGTCGGGCGATTTGACCGCTGAGGCTGGCGTGAACGTCATGCAGCAGAGCGCGTTGGAAAAGCTTGCATCGCTCAAGAAGTGAGCCACACTCAACATGACGACGTTGTCTTTGTTGCCAGCTGTTCTTGAAGTTATCCGCCTGCTCCTCATCGTTGCGGTCGCCGTGGCAGGGTTGGTTGGTTTTCTCTGGGCCAATTATAAAACCTGGCGTTCGGAATATTATCTGCCGGGAGCGGCTTTGCTTGCGCTCGTCGTGGTTGCCGAGTTGCAAATTGTTCTGGGAGCATCACTCACAATTGCTCTTCTCGTGGGTGCAGTACCGTTGGTTCTTGCTCTCATTTTCAAGTACTTGATCCGCGGCCGATGGATGGTGCCATTTCTATTCGCAGCTCCTGCCTCGGTTGGAGTTGCGCTTCTCTTTTTGTATCCTCTTATTTTTGAAGTGTATCTCTCTTTTCACCGCCTCAATCTCGAAACTTTGGGCGATTGGATCCGCACAGGAGCGATCGATTTCACCGGCTTTGAGAATTTCATTGAGGTGCTACAGGTCGGTAGTGAAACCAAGGAAAGCTTCTGGATTGTTACCGCGCGTACCTTCGCCTGGACCGGTATAAATCTTGTTTTTCATGTGTTTTTTGGCCTGGTTTTGGCGCTTTTTCTCAACCAGAAAATTCGCGGTGTCGGAGCATATAGAACCATTCTGATGTTGCCTTGGGCTATTCCGCAATTAATTGCAGTGCTTGCGTGGCGCGGTGAATTCCATTCCACATTTGGATACGTGAACAATCTCATTCGCATTGTGAATGATGTTTTCAGTTTTGGAGTGGGCGAGGGCAGAATTGCGCCACTCGAGTGGGTTGGTTTCAGGCCACAGGAGTGGTGGACCAATCCACAAGCACTGTTTGCCTCTATCTGTATCGTGAATATCTGGCTGGGTATTCCTTTCATGATGATGGTCTCTCTGAGTGGCTTGCAGTCGATTTCCAAAAGTTACTATGAGGCTGCGAGTCTTGATGGTGCCAGTGCGTGGCAACGTTTTCGTCACATCACACTGCCTCTGCTCAAGCCTATTATGGTGCCGTCCATGATTCTTGGCATGATCTGGACGTTCAACAACGTCAACGTTGTCTATCTCATGACTGCGCAGCGAGGCGGTTCTGAGGGTGCCGATATTCTTGTGAGCGATCTTTACAAGCAGGCTTTCGTCTATAATCGCTACAGTTTCTCTGCAGCGTACGCGATCGTGATTTTTCTCATTCTACTGGTTCTAACAGCCATTTGGATGAGGTCGTCGCGCATGACTGAAGATCCGGGCCGAGGCTGAAGTTCAAAGAGGAGTAGGGTAACTGTGTCGTCTCTCGATAAAGTGAGTCTCAGACAATCTGTTGTCACCCATGTGTTTTTATGGATTGCATGTATCGTGGCACTTTTTCCTGTGTCCCGAATCATCACCATCTCTTTGCGCCCGGGCAACCGTCTGTTGTCCTCTGATTTGAGTCTTATTCCGGCCGATGCAACTCTGTCGAGCTATGTGAAAATTGTCACCGAAAAACCTTTTCTGCAGTGGCTTTACAACAGCATGCTCATTACCGTGACCACAAGCTTGATTGGCGTATGTCTTGCAGCAACAGCAGCCTATGCATTCTCGCGCTACAAGTTCCCGGGTAGAAAATCGGGGTTGTTATTCCTCATGACGACGCAAATGATTCCTGGTGCAATGCTGCTGCTGCCCATTTATCTCGTCCTGACCAAGATTGGCCTGAACAACACCTACACTGGACTGGTGGTTGCCTATTCGGTCACCACACTTCCCTTTTCGATTTGGATTCTCAAAGGATATTTCGACACCGTACCCAAGAGTCTTGAAGAGGCTGCGCGCATCGATGGGTGCACGGAGTTCGGCGCTTTCTATCGCATCCTTCTGCCGCTCTCGAAGCCTTCGTTGGCCATCGTTTTTCTGTTCAACTTCACACAAGCATGGAACGAGTATCTGGTTGCTTCAACCATTCTCCAGGACTCACGCCTCCGCACCTGGCCGCTGGGTCTCTATGAGCTACAGGGGAACTTCAACTCTGAGTGGGGGTTGTTTGCGGCTGGCTCGGTTCTTATCTCAGTGCCGGTTATATTGCTCTTTTTGTACTCGAGTAAGTACATGATATCGGGGCTAACTCTGGGTGGCGTGAAAGGATAGAATTCCTTTTAGGGGGCATGTTTTTTTGATTGAATGCCTCATTTTGGGGTGCTAGAGCTGGGTTGTTCATCGATAGCACACGCTGAGGAGGTCTTTTATGGCACGCACTGCTGCCTTGTTGGCAAGTCTCGTTTCTGGTTTTGCTTTCGCTGCTCCTGGATTTGTCATTGATTCCAGCAATGGACCGCGTACCGACGCCATCGTGATGGAGCGCGTTGTTTACACGGGCGCATGCCCCGGTTCGACACTCAACCCTGTGCGTGGCTACTTCTTCGATCCTGAAGTTGCCACTGTTCAAGGCCGCCGTGTGAGAATTGTGAACGTCACTCCCGGGATGGATAGCGATCCATATCCCTATACCGACCGCCAATATCAATCGGGTGGCCGTTCTGAGAAAATCGACTTCTTTCCGCGTTCAAATCATGGTCAGCGCTACTTCTCGGTTGCCGATGGGCTCAACGATTTCGAAGTGACCTACTCCGATGGCGGCCGCGTTGTCGAAACCAAATTCTTCCAGTTCCCCGTGATGGTGACAACACGTTATCAGTCACGTTACCCTGTGTGCCGTGTTGAACAACGTTGCGGTCCTGGGCCTAACGGCGGCGCGGTCTGCTATCCGCAAACCATCTGCGACTGTCAGTACCTGAACTGAGTTGAAGAACTCATTCTCACGCTGCATTGGTATAGATTACTCCGGAGCTCAGCATGCTCATGCTGGGCTGCCGGGGTTACGCGTTTTTGAGACTGAAATGTCGGATTCCGATGCTCTCGAGCGTCGACCAGATCCCCAACAGCCGAAGCGGCACTGGAGCCGTGCAGAGCTCGCCTCCTGGCTTGTCGATCAGATTGTCGAAGTTTCCGATAGGTCGGAGCTTCCACTTCTCATTGGCATCGATCACGCCCTCTCTTTTCCGCTCGCTTATTTTGAAAAGTATCGGCTTCCTAGAAACTGGAGTTTTTTTCTCGAAGATTATTGCACGCATTGGGGTGCTTTGAGCGGTGCAGTGAGCGTGCGTGAAATTCTTCAAGCACAGAGAGAAGAGAAGCTGCTGAACAACTCACGATGCGGCGAATCACGCTGGCGGCGCGTTGCCGAACAGAAATCCAGCGGGGCAAAATCTGTTTTTCATTTTGGTGTGCCCGGTGCGGTTGCGAGCTCAACGCATGCTGGTTTGGTTTGGATTCATTTTCTGCGCACGCACCCTCGCGTCGGCAAACTGATTCATTTCTGGCCCTTTGATGGTTGGATTCCAGAGCCGGGAAAAACCGTTGTCGCCGAAATATATCCGGCATTGTGGAATAAGCGCTTTTCGAGAGGTTCTCTCACGCAAGATCAGCACGACGCACGGGTTGTTGCGTTGGGCATGCGCGAGGCTATTGCGAGTGGTGAGCTGGAAGCGTGGTTCCAACCCGAACATTGGAACAACATCCGATTGTCTGAAGTGGAGCAGCAGAAGGCGCTCGTTGAGGGATGGATTTTGGGGTTGAGTTGATTCTGGTGCGGTTGCACTTTGAAGGCCAAAGTGCCAATTCGCGCACAATAATTTCACATTTCAATTTTACCTGATTTTTTTCATCGCGCAGAAGAGGCGCGCATCAAGCGGTTATTTGCCTAAACGATCATCGAGGCGCACGCGGCATGCTTCTACTTTTGTTTTGAGCGCTGGCACCGCTCCACCGCAGTCCCAATCTTTCCAGCCCGCACGCGAGAGGCGCACGAAAGCACAGTCGGCATTCACCTGTGGGTCTTCGAGATTGTAGCCGCAGGTGCGACCGCTAGCGTTCCATGCAGGTTGGGTGGGGTGCTTCACACCGCGGCCACCTTCGCTCCCAGGATACGTTTCATTGATTTGGAAAAGACCGACATGGACGCCCGTGCGCGCATTCGCCCGGCCACCCGATTCACAGAGGATGATGCAGGTTGCGCGATTTCGATCCCACAGCGGAAAACCAGCGTTGTCGACGTAGGAACGCAACTGCAAAAGCTTGCCATCGGTCATCAAGAGATCGTCGTTGGCACCGCTTACGGTCGATTCAGAGTTTTTGAGATCAGTTCCTGATGAGCAGGCAATAGCCGCACATGATGCGAGGGCGAGCGAGAAAACGAGCTTCATGGCTTTCATGATTCAATCCTCCCAATTGGCCACCTATCCAATGAAGGTCAAGGAGGGCAAGTGATTTTTATAAATTCAGGTTATTTTAAAAATATGTCAATCTTTCTTGTTTGTTGTCGGGATCTGAGCTGGAGTCGTCGAGGGTCAAGACCCTGACACACCACAACTTTCTGAACATTTCACAACCTCTGGTTCTTGCTAGGCTGGCATCTGCATCATTCACCCTAAGGAGGTTATCGTGATGTTATTGCAGAAGTCTCTGGCTGCAGCTGCAGTTGGTCTGTTGGTGCTTCCGACAGTCGCTCAGGCTCAGCGTAAATATGGCATGGCTGGTTGTGGTTTGGGTTCGATTGTCATGGGAGCCAAGGGTTCCCAGATTTCAGCAGCCACAACCAATGGCACGGGCGTTCAGACGCTCGGAATTAGTTCTGGCACTTCGAACTGCAATCCCGATTCGAAGACTGCTGTGAGCGAAGCTCAGGAAACCTACATGTTCAACAACTACGCTTCCCTTTCCAAAGAGACAGCACAAGGCTCCGGTAGCACACTCGCTGGGTTGGCCACTGTATTGGGTTGTGGTGAGGCGCAGCAGGCTGAATTCAATAAATTCGTTCAAGAAGAACACCGCACCATTTTCTCGGCACCAGGTGCGGTTGCTGCTCTGGAAACCCTGAAGGAAACGCTCGCTAAGAATGAGCAGCTTGCACAGAACTGCAAGCATGCATCTAACTCGAACACGAAGGGAGCTCTCTAATGAAAATTTCAACCCTCGTCGTCGTTGGAGCATCATTGCTTCTTCCCGTTTCTGCGTTCGCTCAAGGCAAGAAGAGCAGCTCGTATACTCCTCCTCCCTACGGTATGGCTGGTTGTGGTTTGGGTTCATTGTTCTTCGGCAAGGCTGAAGACAACAAGACCGGCCAACAGCTCGTTGCAGCGATACTGAACAACTACTTTTTTCCTCAGACGTCTGCCATCACGACCGGTTCTTCGAACTGCGAGGACTCAGCTGCGGGCTCTGCAGAGGCTTTGCGCAAAGAGCGCGAAACTTATGTGTCCGTGAACCTCAACGACCTGAGCAAGGACGCTTCCAAGGGCGACGGCAACTACTTGCGCGGTCTGGCTGAAATGATCGGCTGTGGAACTGATCAGGAGTTTGCGTCATTTGCGGCAGTGTCCCAGAAGGATCACGCACAGATCTTCTCGGACTCCGACGCGTCGAATGTTACGGGTCGTTTCATTGCCAAGGCAAAAGAAACTGACGCGCTCCGTGGTTGTGTTGTCGGCAACTGAATCTCACTGATTCGGCGTTTTGCAACTTGACCAAATGAGGGACTCCGGGCGAACATGCCCGGAGTTTTTTTGTTCAAGGAAGAGCATTGGTCATGGTTTTCAGAAGCCTTGCTGCCCCCGTTTTTAATGTGTTGCAGGCGCTTTTGTTTTTCGCTCTGTGTCTGGCATATGCAGAGCGAATTGAAGCGTCCGGGATTTCTCCGATTTCAAGTGGGACAGTTCAACTGCAGAGCAACACGCCCGAATTGGCGGTTCTAGCTCAAGAGATGCAGTGGAAGAAGATTCTTCTCTATGCACCTACGTGGATGTTCGGCAAAAAGAGTTTGGTTGATGATCCTGGCTTTTTTCTGGCTGATGATGGCAAAAGCAATCCGGAATCTGAACTCAAAGCAACCTTGAAAGCATTCGAACAAGGTTCTGTTGCAGAGCGTCAGGAAGCGCTGTGCAGATTTCCTGCGCGCCGCGCATGGCTCGAGAGTCAATTGGGTCGTGCCTTTGCAGATCCGCAAAAAGACAATGCTTCGGAGGTTTGCCGACGCCTCACTTATTTTCGAAAAACTGTCGACGCCAATAAGGTTTCGCTTATTTTCTCTTCTTATTATCCAGGAAATCCAGCTTCACTGTTTGGGCACACACTTCTCAAATTGGCTAAAGTCCAAAGAGTGGGAGAGAGCAGGAACGAGTTGCTCGATTTTGGTTTGAATCACGCAGCTCATCCCACAACGTTTAACCCGTTGCTATACGCTCCCATGGGTTTGGCAGGTGCCTTTCCTGGTTACATAAGCCTTCTTCCCTATTACGTGAAGGTTCAGGAATATAACAATGCTGAAAGTCGGGATCTCTGGGAATACGAACTCAGCCTAGAGCCTCAGGAAATTCAGTTACTTTTGAACTCCGTGTTTGAGCTATCGAGCTACCGCATTGATTATTTCTATTTCGACGACAACTGTTCTTTGATGATGCTTGCGTTGCTTGATGTTGCTCGCCCGAGTTTGCAGCTTGTCGAGAAGTTCAATGCTTGGGTTGTTCCCGGCGACACCATCAGAGTCGTGTACAATCAAAAAGGTCTTGTATCGAAGGTGAACTTTAGAGCTTCTAACGTGCGCCGATTCCTGACCCTCGAAGCTAAGCTCTCGGCCGAAGAGCGTGCTCTATTCAATACGATTCTTGAAAGCAAACGCTTGAATAGATTCTCGTTGGCTGCGCTCGATGGTCTCTCCGCTGAAAAGAAAATGCCGATTGTTGATACTCTTCTTGAGTACATCGATGCAGACGAGCAGCTTGTGGGTACGATGGAACCTCAGCGCTGGAAAGCCGAGCGGCCCATTCTTTTGAGCTATAGAGCTCAGCTTGGAATCGTATCTGCTCCCCTGAACGTCAGTAAACCCGTAAACGAGGCTCCCCACGAGGCATACCCTCCAACGCGCATTTCAGCGGGCGGAATCTCTGTGTTTCAGAGCGGAGCTTCTCGGCGCGATGGTATGCTGCTCGGATGGAGGCCAGCTTTGCATTCGCTCGACAATCCAGTTGCAGGCATGGGTGCAGATCTTGGTATTTCCTTTTTTAATCTTGAATATCTCGCTCAGCGCCATGGAATCTGGTTGCGGGAGTTCACGCTTCTGGGGATTGAAACTCTGCCGGTTGATCGTCCTCAGTTCAGTTCAATCTCCTGGGGCCTCAACGTGGGATACAGGCAGACTTGTTTTGCAGATTGCGGACGAACCAGTGTGGGCGGTGAGATCGGGCGTTCCTGGAAGCTCCTCGGAGAGGGTGGACGTTTCGCTCTCCGCAGCACGATCAGAGTTGGTGAAAGTGCCCACGCTGGATTTTTTCTGGAGCCTGGCGTGGCAAGTGTTTTGAACATTCCCTTTTCTATCGACAAACGCTGGATATCTCGAGCAGCTGTTACAAGAACCCAGAGTTTGCGGCGCACTCCGGTTTGGAACCGTGAAATCCGCTCATCTATGGTCTTAAGGCCCACCACTCCATTCGAGTTCGATGCCACCGCTGCTCTGCAAAATGAAGAGCTGAGTGTTTCGATGCGCGGGAGCTGGTATTTTTGAAAGTGTTACCGGCACCGCGTGGTCACTGGCCGCGTAACAATTTGTTCGTCATCTGTGGCCTCTGGTATCGCCAGGATGCTGGAGCCCCCACTGATCGATTCTTTACCTTTGGCGCTGAGCACCAGGAATGGTGTTGATTCATCGAGAAGAAGTGCGCTGCCGCTATCTCCCTTGGAAACAACCAGTTCCTTGCCGGTCGGTGATTCAAATTTTAAGAATACATCTCGTCGCGCAGGAAGGGTTGCGAAACTGAATACGGGTGCTCCTCCCTGAGCAGCAAAGAAATCCCTCAGAGGCGCAGTTGCAAATCGATTTAATTTCCCCGAACTATCTGCGAAGTTTCCTGCAAATGTGAGTTGCAGGGAGCCATTCTGCAATCCGTTTTGGAGCTGAGTGAAGACCGGAAGGAGTTTGTCGGTAAAGTGCTGCTGTGCAAGTGTTCGCTTGAATTCACTGTAGCTTCGCCCGGGTGCGGTGAAACCGTCGTGTTGCGCTTCAGCAAGTAAATCTCTTTCTGGTGCGCGGTATTTTTGCGCGAGTATGCGGAGTGTTTCTTCGAACTGACACGCAGCCGAGGGGGTAGATTCCTTGCATTGCAGAACAATATCGACGAATCGCCCACGCGAGATGTCCTGCTCGAGTTCAACCTGTTTCCTTACCAGCGTTTGCCATTGTCCAATGATTGAAGAACTGCCATTGCTGCGTGAGCGTTCGTTTTCCTTATTCAACAGAGAGGTTAGGAGCTCTTTGCCGATGCGTGTTTTTGGAGTTAACTGAGCATCAAAAATTCGGAAATCCTGCAGAGCAGAGCAAAGTAATGTTGGCGAAATGAGCGCATCGCGTTGGGCATTTTGACACTCTTCGCCGTAGTTCTTTTTTCCCTCTTCTTCGAGAAAAGCATAATTGAGAACAATGCGCGCAGGATGCTTCTGTTTCTTCTGTGCATCCTGGAATTCTGGAATCTTGGATTCAACCAAATCAAAAAAAGCCGCGCGTGCTTGCGCCAATGCGATCTGTGTTTCGACTTTCACATAACCACTGCGGCCATCGTACAACCAAAGCTGCGACGAAAGAATCCGTGAACTGAAATCGGGCAAGCAGTGTCGAGCCGTCCAGATCTCGCTTCTAAATGCGTCGCCTACTTTGTTCAGCACTCTCAAGAAAGATGAACATTGCGCGCTACTGACCTTGTTCTCGCTTCCGGGTGCAATAGACCTTCCCTCCAGGACGAGAAATGCTCCTCCGGGGGATTTGTTGTCCGCACCTGCCGACCCACTGACTGCATTTGGCTGTGAGCAAGTAGACTTTTGTGCCGTACCTTGGCATCCGCACAGCCAAAGCAGGTTCAATAATAAAACGGAAGGCCCGCGTATTTCGCTTCTTGAAATCATACGTTCGTATCGGTTAGCGACGCAGGAAATTAAATATCGACAAAAAGAAAAACCCCGCAAAATTGAGGGGTTCGTGTGCGGGGATTTCTGATTAACCCAAGATTTTTTTGAGGGTTTCGGAGAGCGACTTGCCGTCGACCCTTCCCACCAGCTCTGCCTGAAGACCCTTCATCAACAAGCCGAAGGTTCTTTCGCTGGTTTTGCCCAGAAAATCATTGATGTAGCTCTCGAGCTCGGCGCCGCTCAAGGCTTTGGGCAGATAGCGTTCGACGAGAGCCAGTTCGGCTTTGAGAGGAGCCTGCCGATCTGCGGGATATTCAGCCATGCTTTTGATGAGTTGTTTCTGATAGCTGGCAATAATCTGCACAACTTCAGCTTCGCTGCGCACTCGGCCAGGTTCCTTCAGGTCATTGATTTCGGCGTTTTTGATTTCATTGAGCACCATCCGGACGACTCCGAGGAGCTCCTTGTCGCCTTCCTTCATGGCCTTCTTCATGTCTTCAGTCAGGCGTGCGCGTGTTTCGCTCATAAAAAAACTCCTGTTCAAAGCCCCAAACTGGGGAATGAACAGGGTCTATCAAAATCAGCTCAAGCAAGGAAGGCTCAGAGAGGCGCCGAATTTACTGAGGCTGCACGAACAAGACAGAACGCTCACGACCAATCGAGACCGTGATGCGGCCCTGATCATCGACCGGATAAATACGACCCGAGACAAGCTCCATTGCACTGCGGCCCGGTAGGAAGCGGGTGTAGAGCGTGACCGTTTGCGCATCGCTATTCCAATGTTGATTGGAAAGGAAATATGCGAAGTTCTTTTCACCGAACGAACGCTCATATCCCCACAACCAAGAGGAATCAGATTCGGGCTGACCCGTGCTGATGAGGCGGTTGTTCGCTTGAACCTTAAGACTTGTGTTCATTTTGCCGCGACGCAATGCTGGGTGCGCGTTTCTGGCCTGAATGATGCGCTGATACATGGCCAACATGTCTTTGTCTTGTTCGACCGAGAACTTCACGCTTGGGTTTTCAAGACACCAGGTTCCAGGATGCGTGACACATTGGGTTTCGTATTGTTGACCCAGCGCGAGATCGTCCCAAACCATAGGCTTGCGGTCGGTGGGATCGTCGGCTCCCCACATTCCCACTTCAGCACCGTAATAAATGAGTGGTGAACCCACATAGGACATCTGAAAGGCGACCATGCCTTTATAGAATTCCTTTTCGAGAAGACCTGGTTTGTCGTTCGAGTAGAGCGCACCACGATCGGGTTTATTGACCGAATCGTTGTCCCAGCTGTTGCCATCCTGCGGGCGCGGTGAAAGTGAACGGTTCTGCCAGATTGTCTTGCTGAGGAAGCGGTCTGTGTCGTGGCTGTCGAGCATTGTCCAGAGTGCGTGTTTTGTGTGCTCGCGGTAGCCGTTGAGCCGCTGTTCCACGAAATTGCGCGCAGCACTGGGTGAGAAGCGATGTTTTTGATCCAAATTTATAAACCAGCTCTCGGCCAATGTGCGGCTGCGATAATTCATGATGCCGTCAGCTTGGTCGCCTTGCAGCATGTCGTAGCCGTCGTACCAGTCTTCTGCGATGATCAGTGCATCGTTGCGCAGGCCCTTTAGGTGTTTACGGAACAGCTTCCAGAAGGAAGCGGGCACGTCGGCATAAACATCGAGGCGAATACCATCCACACCCTTGAATTGAATTCCATCAACTTCTCGTGGTGTGAACCAGCGGTCGAGAATAGCGAAAATGTATTTTTGGAGTCCGGGGTGCAGTGCTCCGTTGGGGAAGCCCTGACGGTGATTAATGAGCGGACAGAATCCAGCCCACGAGTCGAAACGGATTTTGCTCGCGAAAGGAAACTCGCGTGCATTCGGATAAAATTCCGACAACTGGCATGATTTAGCGTAGTAATTGGCTTCACCTTCATATGCCGTTGAGAACCAATCGTAGTAAGGTGATGCCTTACCGCGCCGCGCCACATCTTCGACGAGTGGGCCGTTGGAGGCTGAGTGGTTGAACACTCCGTCGATGACGACACGGATACCCTGGCTGTGGAGTTCACTGACCAGTTGCATAAATTCTTTGTCGGCGCGGGTGAATCCCCAGGTGGATGGGTCGTCGAGCTTTTCGCTCGCCAAAAGGCGTTTGTCGTCTTCGTGCAAATCCGGCTTACCGTCGCTGCCCACAGCCATTGGCCCGAGCTTCGCATCAATGTGGCGGTAATCCTTCGTGTCGTAGCGGTGTAGAGAATCGGAATCAAAGACCGGATTGAAATACACCCCTGTGATGCCCATTGATTTCAAGTAGGGGAGCATTTGCCGCACGCCACGCAGGTCGCCACCATAACGACGTGTGAAGATGATTTGGCGTTGAACTTCACGTGAGTCGAGTTCTGGCTGGAGCTGGCGCACGATTCGCTCCATATTGCGCTCGAACTGAGTGAAGCTAAACCAACTACTTGTCCACGGGTTGACGCTGCGGTTGACCTGGTTGAGCGCGTTGCGGCTGCGTTCCCATTCCGTGGGATACTGCCCTAAAACATCATTGCTCACGTCGCCGTTGCGGAAGCGTTCAGGGAAGATTTGGTACCAGGTGGTGTCGATCGCCCAAAGCGGAACCTGGTATAGGTCGGAGCCGTTTATTTGTTGGAGGCGCGAATCGTAGCGGAAGGTGAAGGTTTCCGAACGTGAAGAAGCAGAAAAGGGATCACCAACGACAATGCCCTTTTGGCCCAGATTGAAGAGCGCAGAGGCATCGTGTGCTACAACCACGAAATTCGAGTTGAGTGATTCACGTGGGAGTGTGAGCAAGCCCGAGTAGGTCGTGTAACTCACTGTGTCGAGCGTATAGGTAGACTGTGGTGCCAACTCCATGTGCTGCCCATCGGAGAACAACACTTCAATTTTCTCAGCATCACCAGCCAACATTTTCACTTTGAATCGAATGACACGCTCGCCAGCATCCAGTGCGGCAACGGTCTGAGCATCGAGCTCGAGCGCTGCTTCATCGATGAATCCATCGTTCTGCGAGACAAATTTTCGGCCCAATACTGCACGAGGCGAGGGGAGGTAGTTGTTATTGTAGGGGGCAAGGCCGGTTTGAGGCTGAGACGTATCGGCAAGCCAGTCGAAGGTCTCGTCTTCGTAACGCACAACAAACTTGTAGAGAACTTCCTGGGTGCGGTCGATTTTGAGAGTCTTCAGAAAGGAACCATCGGTTTGTGGAAGCATCCGGTAATTTTCATCGAAGCCCGTGCTCCAACCGCGGAATGCACCGGTGACGTAGACAGCTTTGACCGGGCGATTTTGGGCTGGAAGTTTGCTGAGGCGGAAATCCACTCGGCGCGGAACTACAAGCTTCGAGCGCACCAGGGAAACATCGCCACGAGCATCAACTGCAACAGCACGCACAATGGTGGGCTGAGCGACTTTTAGCACCTGTCCGAAGGTGCGTGTAGAGCCTGCGGGGCGATTGCCCGCAAGCAGCGGCAAGGAGCCATCAGTGGTGTAGTAAATTTTAAGGCCTTCAGTGCTCTCAAAACTCACTTCAACCTCGCCGGTGCTTTCCACAGGCGAAGTTTTGATGAGGGGAGAGGGAGCAAGCACACTGCTCACACTCGCCGCACGGCGTTCCGTAGTGTCTAGCGACGCTGCAGAGCTGAGAGGCCACTCGTATCGAGGTTCAGCTTGGCTCTTAAGTTGTGTTGACGCGATTGTGCTGCTCACTGAGGAGCGACACGCAACCATGGCCAGAACACATAAAGAGGTAATGATCTTTCCCTGAACAAAACTCTTTGAAACAAAAAATTTAGCTGATTTCATTCACACGTCCGCCTTCTTCCGTTGAGTCGAACCAGTGCATAGCCTTGCGATCAATTGTTGTTGCGAGTTCCGAGCCACGAGTGGCTGCTTCCATGACTTGCAAGCGTTTTGGATTTGCCGAGCGGATGATGACCTGCTGCCCAGCAATATTGGCCACAAGATGAGTTTCATGGCCGTGAGGCTCAATGAGAACAACCTGCGGTTTGCAGTCGACTTTCCCTTCTGCTTCACGACCTTCTCGAGCGAGAACCTTGAGTGCTTCAGGGCGCAAGCCAAGAGTGTAGCTGCCCGATTTCTTCGGTGTTGGTGCATCGGAGAAGTCGAACTTGAGTCCGTTGAAAGAGAAGATTTTTTGTGAACCCGAGATTTCAAGGTTGCCCTTGAAGAAGTTCATGCTTGGGTTGCCGATGAACGACGCCACAAAGGTGTTCACTGGTGTGTTGTACAGATCAAGTGGTGAGCCAAGCTGCTGTACCTTGCCCTTGTTGAGCACGGCAATGCGATCGGCGAGCGTCATTGCTTCAACCTGGTCATGCGTCACGTACACCACGGTCGCCCCCACTTTCTGGTGGAGCGCAGCGAGTTCGATGCGCGTCTGGCTGCGCAACTGAGCATCCAGATTCGAAAGTGGTTCGTCAAAAAGAAACAAAGCCGGCTTGCGCACGATCGCGCGACCAATGGCAACACGTTGACGTTGTCCACCAGAGAGCTGGCTTGGTTTGCGGTCGAGGAGGTGGTCGATATTCAGCATTTTGCTTGCGGTTTGGATCCGCTCGTCGATTTCTGCCTGTGGCCGCTTTTTGATGCGCAGGCCAAAGCTGAGATTTTCGCGCACGGTCATGTGCGGATAGAGCGCGTAGTCTTGGAAGACCATAGCGATGTCACGCTCTGCAGGTGCAAGCTCATTCACCACCCTGTCGCCGATCTCAATTGAGCCGGATGAAATGTCTTCCAGGCCAGCGATCATGCGAAGGAGGGTAGATTTTCCACACCCGGAGGGCCCCACCAGAACGAGAAACTCGCCGTGGCCGGCCTCAATGTTCACGTTCTTTAGTACTTCAACTTTGTTTTCGTAGACCTTGTTGAGGTCTTTGATGACCAGTTTGGCCATGAGGACTCCAGCTTAAGAAAAACGATCAGAAACGGCAGTGTTGCTGAAAATTGGTACTTGAGTGGTCGCTTGAACGCAAGTCACGGAGCGCCCCCCAAAAGAATATTGAGCGCCCGATGTGCTTGAACGATGCCGCATTTGGAGGCTGACGCAGAGGGTTTGTTCGCTAGCGCCCCTGCGCACAGGAATCTTTCAGTTTCGGCATTTTGGTGTTCTCTCAACCATTCAGGGTGGAGTTCGCGGATGGCACCAAGCAGCAGCGCACCAACCGATGCAGCAATTGGGGCAGCCATGCTGGTTCCGGATTTTTCTCCAAGCTGTGATCCTGGAAGTGTGCTGGAGATGTCTGCCCCTGGTGCAAATACAAAAACGGCTTTCTCGCCCCAATTGCTAAAGCGAGCGCGGCTGTTGTTGGGGGTGGTAGCTCCAATTGAGAGCACGCCTGGAAAGCGTTTGGGCACGGGAGGCGCTGCGTCGGTATTCAAGCCATCGTTTCCTGCAGAAGAAAAGATAAGGATTCCCGCAGTTCTTGCTGCAGCAAAAGCATCGCGCAGGGCTTGTGTCTCCGGTCCCCCGCCCCAGGAGCAATTGAGAACATCAACACCGGCTCGAATGGCTGCTGAAATGGCTCGTGCAAGGTCGATGCTGTTGCTCTTTCCGCTGCGATCAAGGGCCTTGAAAATGCGCAGCCGAGCATTGGGCGCGCCACCCAGAGTGCCTTTTGGAGACCACGCGTTGCCCACGAGTCCCGCAACGTGGGTGCCATGCCCAAATTCATCCTCGGGGATTCCGTCTTCATCGACAAAATCGTAACCGAAAAGGTCGTCAACGAGGCCGTTGCCATCATCGTCGATACCGTTGTCAGGAATCTCCTGCAGATTTCGTTCGAGCACGCTTTGCAGAAGTGGATGTGTTGTGTCCACACCACTGTCCACGATCCCAACAACAATCTTTTGTAAGCGCAGCTCTTTTGTTTGAACTTCTTTAAGAGCAGCTGGGAGTCCCGAAGCATTCACCCACCAGCTGGATTTGGGCTTCGGTAAGCTGGAGCTTTGTGCAGCAGGTGTCCACTCGCTTGCCAAGGTCAGTGGTTCGAATTCAACTTCTGGCTCGGCCGCAACCCAATGCCGGGGCCACACTTTAGGGAGGCGTCCCTCGTGTAAAATCACATCGCCTTGAGAACCGGAATTTTCAGCATGACTGCGATATGAAAACAATGCTTTTTGCCGAGCTGCGGAAGCTTCATTGATGCCGTTATTCGAGACGCCGCCACGGAGCCATACAAGGTGCCGGGTCGTGCGGCGACCGTTGGATTCCGCGAAACGAGCAGAGCGTTCTGAAAACATAAAACGTTGCAAATTGGCTTCATCTGGGAGTTGCCGAACATCGGCATCAATGTCTCCCACGAGCACGTATTGGTTTTTGCGGGCTATGAGTGCGACACCCAGTGAGGTCGCATCGCTTGCGAGGAGAGGCGAAACGATACGGGAGTAGTTTTGTCCACGTCCGACAAAAGTTCCCCAGCTGCCAGCAACAATCCAGCGGTAATCCTCGCCCATCCAAGCGCCACAGCCGCCGGCATCAGAACAGGGGCTGATGGCAATTTTCAATGGTGCTGTCCACAGCGGGTAATCTCCGCCCGGGAGAAGGCTGGCGATTGCTGTTTGTTGCTCACCCGTGCGAATAATCTGCGCTCCCCGGGCAAAAAGTGTGTCGCGGTTTTCGAGATCAGCGAAGGGGGATTTCACGCGCCGCACTTCGGGTGTGCCCGTGGGTGCATTTGAAATTGTGATCTGAAGAGCAGCGCCATTCTCACCCAGTACGAAAAATGAATCAGCCACTGCGAGGACATGCGTCCAGGACTCTGAGTTTGTTGGAAGTTGAAATGTGACGAGCGGACCAAGAGCAGCCAACCCCGTGCTGAGATTAACTGCTATCCATTGTCCCGAATTACGATTGACCGCGCAGCGCAGTTCCCTAGGTTTGTTCAATTTTAAGAGGGTTTTGAGCGATGTGCTTGCTTGCACTGTTTTTCCATCGGGCTCAACGCTCAGTGTGTGGAGTTTGGTTTCCGAACAAACAATTGCCCGCGTGCTTTCGAAGGCCATCTCGCCTTCGCCTGGGCTGCGTTCGAGTAACCCACCGGTGACCACGGAGGGTTGATTAGGAAAATCCTTGGTGAGTTTCAGCGCAGCTTCGTGAACCGAACGGCGCAGAAGGAGTTTGCTGTCCCCGGCGAGAAGGTAATCGCCCGCCTGGTTTGCATCAGCAAAAGCACGCGACCCCGGGGAAGTGTAGCCACCTTGAGCATAAGCAAAAGGCATCGCAAAGAACGCGGCTGTCATGCAAAAAAACGCGGCCAAATGCCTGCGAGAGAGCACGGTCAGGTTGGATGTGAACATGCGCAACACCCTCTGTGCGTGGATGGGGATCACGGGTTGATTTCGATGCGTCGCGGCTCGACTACTCCAACCCGGTTGTCAGCTTCTTGCCCGGCTTGAAGCCAAAAAAGGCCATCCGTGGAGAATCGGAACGTGAAGCTCAGAGCACTCCAGGGGCGCGCTCGTAATGTGCTTGTAGGAAGAACCCATCGGTAGCGGAAATTCTGACCATTTCGGCCCACGAAGTTCAGCCATTGGGTTGCGCCAAGACCTGTATTGGTTGCCCACTGCACCTGTGCTTGAAGAGCCTGCGCTTGAGCGGAAAACGAGGTGGTGAGACCGGGGACGAGCACCTCCGCCTCGATGGCGAGGCATTGGTTATCCAATTCTTCTGTGCTCAGTGTTTCAACGTCGGCCAGGCTCCGCGCCGGAGCGAGAGAATCACAGCGTCCAGAGGAGCTGCTCAACAACTGCCACTGTCCAGCCCAGGAGGGCGATGATGTGACGGCAGGGCTGATCGAAAATTCATAGTTCTTTCCGAAGCGGCTATCATAGCCACCCTCGCAACTGCGACCACGGGTTTTGAACCAAAGCTGAGCGCGGGTTGCATTCTCGGGGATGTCAAAGCGCGCAGGCTGCAAGCTCATTGTGCCGCCTTGGAGTGAGTTGAGGACTGCCGAGAATTCTTCGCCGTTGGGGAAGAAGCGCACGAACGCCTCGGTTTGCCAAGCTGGTAAACCATTGTAGCTGCTCCCGTGGCATTGTGGGAGACGGCTCAGATCGTATTCCACAACGAGCGACTGACCTGGGTGCAGGTCACCGCGCATATCGGTGCTCCAATCCTCAAGAAAGCGGAGAGTGGCAGAGCCCCGGCCCGCGCGTTCACACGCAGTGGTTTTGGTTTTGGTTAGCCATCCGTTTTGTGTGTTCAGTTGATAGGTGTCGAGGTTTGCCTCGTGACTGTTGTGGTCGAATATCCTTCGGCCATCACTGCTTTGTAAGAAGGGGATGAGCTGAAGAGCCTCATTGTGCCGAGGAAACGAAACCGTGGGTTCGCTGTCGGCTTTCAGGGTGTCGGCAGAAATGCGGAAGGTATGGCGTTGCAGTGTTGCTGCAGCTCCATTGACTGCAACTCCCGGAGCAACGTGCCAGTTGGGGTCACGCTGCGAACGGTAGAGCAGGTAAACCTGAGCTCCTGTTTGCAGGGGCGCGGCCGCCGTATCAACGCTGGCTTCGAAGACATACCAAGGTTGCCCCGATGCGTCGGTTTCTGTTTCTGGAAGGCGTGAATCGGGCTGACGAGCGAGGCGCGCCTCCCGCAAAACAACTTGGCACGAGTAGTCGGCACTGTCGGTGGAGAGTGCCTTGAAGAGCTCAGCATGTGCGAGTGGCACGCACATGGGAAGTAATTCTGCAGCAAATGCGAGCACTAGAGCGAGGCCTGCACGCTTTTTGCCGGCAACAGTTGTGAGCATGTGATGACCCCCTCAGGTCTGCGTGGCGATTTTGTTGGCCTAACACAGAAAGCAGGGTGCAGCAAAAACCCAAGAATCCCTTGCCGGAAGTCCGTGCCTGGGTGATAAATCAGCCTTTCGAGAAAGACCGTGCCATTGAGGAGATATCAATGATTTTGGGCTCGCACCTGGAAAGAATAGTTGAATCACAGACCCGAACATCCCTTCAGCCCAGTGGCTCTGGGAGTGCGAGTCAAACATCTGCAGCCAAGAATTTCCCGGCTTTGCGGAGCGCCGGCAACTACTACGAGCCACACCGCTATTGTCGCCAAATTCACCTGACCCTCGCGGGTCGTCTCATTTTCGAGGAAGATCGCTTCGAAGCGTATGCGTTTCTCGTGGTCAGGGCCCTCTCGGAGGGAGCAAAACAGGTGACCTTCGATGCGCGTGAGATGCAAATTCATGAGGTCAGTTTCAGCAAACTGGCTGCGTTCGACATCATGAACCCCTATGGCATCGAAACCACATCATTTAGCGAAACTGATTATCGCTACAATGACACCGTGCTCACGGTGAATTTCGATGAACCACTGCGCCAAGGGCAGCTCGTTGTCGTGCGTGTTCACTATTCTGTCGTGAAGCCAAATGCAGGTTTGTATTTTGTGCACAAGAAAAAAACCACCGATGCAGCTTACGACTGCATCTGGACTCAAGGTCAGGATACGGATTCCCCGTACTGGTTTCCTTGCCAAGATGATCCGCGCATGAAGATGACAGTGCTTCAGCGCATCAGTTTTCCAGCTCAGTGGAAAGGCCTCGGCAATGGTCAGTTGTTGAGTGACACCGCCGACACCATCTGGAGAACCCAGGAGTGGGTTCTTCGACATCCGCACGCCCCTTACCTCGTTGCGTTTGCATGTGGTGAGTTTCATGAGCACAGAACCACATGGCGCGGTCGCGATGTGAATGTTCTCGTGCCCCAGAAATTTGCAGACTGCGCAGCCACACTCTGTGCTGACACTGCCAAGATGATGGAATTTTACTCCAACTACTGGGGCTATGAATACCCTTGGAGTAAATATGGCCAGGCTTTTGTTGCCGACTTCCTTTACGGCGGCATGGAAAACACCACGGCGACCTTTAACACTGATAATGTTATCGGGCCTCAGGAGTTCCTTGTGGGGAGCGAGTCACGTCATTTTCTCGTGATGCATGAGCTAGCCCACCAGTGGTTTGGTGACACTGTGACCTGCGAAACCTGGTCGGAGGGATGGTTGAACGAGGGATTTGCGACCCACTCTGAGGTGCTCTGGGAAGAGCATTGCAACGGAAAAGCCTCCGGAATTTTTTACCTGAAAGAAAATTTTCAGGAGGGTTATCTCTCGGAGTCCAAAACCTATCAGCGCCCGATCGTGTTCAATCAGTTCGAATTTGTATCCGAGATTTTCGATGCACACCTCTATGATAAAGGTGCGTTAGTTCTAAACCACTTGCGCGACACTCTTGGCGAAGATGCATTCCGTCGTGCTGTAGGTCATTACCTGACCAAACATCAATTTTCTCCGGTGAGCACTCAGGATCTGATCCGTGCCATCGAGGAATCGACAGGGTTCAATGCGCGCAAATTTTTCGACACCTTTGTCTTTCGAGCAGGGCACATCGAGTTGGATGTAGAAGTCAAGAAAACCGAGGTCGTTGCGCATGGGCTTGAAGTGCATCTTGTCCAGAAACAGGACTCTGCAGCCGACGCTCCTGCAGAGTTCCAAACGCGTGTTTTCATACAATATGAAGATGGAACTGGAGAAGAAAAGCCTCTGAATATCACCAAGGCCGATGAAAAGATCATCATTTCTGGAGCGGCTCCGGCTGCGTTTGTAATTGTTGATCCTAATTGTTCTATGGTGGGTTCAGTTAAGCAAAAAATTACGAAAGAGTTCGCGAAAAAGATTCTCGCAGCCAAGGAATCCAAGGGGCCACTGAGTTACTTTAAGTACCTTGCCGTTCAGTCGTTGTGCGAGGGCTATCTGACAGAGGAAGACAAAGAGCTCATTCTGAAGTGGTTGAAGTCTGAACAGCTTTGGCGCGCACGTGCTTCGGCCTATGCTCTGATTTCTGAAACCAACCCCACACTCGCGGCTGAAATTCTGACCACGAGTGTTGAACGTCATCCTATTGCTCGTTGTGCATGGATTGCTGCAGTGAGCAAGTCAGCGATGGAGAGCAAGCAGGACTGGCTTAAGGAACTCAAGGATATTGCGAGCTCTGTGAATGAGCCTTTGGCCGTGCGTGATGCAGCCCTTTCGGGGATTGTAGAGATTCTGAAAAAGACACCAGCATTACGTTCAATCGGCGAGAAGCAGGCTCTGTCGGCGTGGGCTTGGGGTCTAGCACGAGGCAGCAGTCATTTAGGACTGGTTGAAGCAGGGGCTTTGCGTGTGGTTGCCGAGTTGGTACAACCGCAGGATTTGTTGCCGCTGCAGGAAATGATCAGCACACATCTTTTGCCCTTCCGTGTTCGTATCGCGGCCCTCAAAGCCGTGGGAACACTCTCGAGCCGCTTCCCCGAGCAGCGACCAGAGACCCGCCCACTGTTGCAACAGTTCAGCGAAAAAAATCATCCGGTTCGACTCGTTGCCGCCCTCCCGGAAACCTGGGTGGAATCGCAGGATGCGGCACTCGCTGCCGACTTCCATTCCTATATCCATCGTAAAAACTATGGCCTGTTGTCGATGCTTATACCCCGTGCGCGGCGCTCACAGGAGCGCTTCAATAAGCGAATTTCGCCAAACGCAGCAGCTGATAAATTTGCTGAACTTGCTGAACTCAAGGAAAAATTCGGTAAGCTTTCAAAAGAGCTTGAAGAACTCAAGGAGCTTGTGAAGAAGTCTGCAGAAAAAGCAGCGCAGCCCGCGGTTCCGCAAGGCTAATTTTGCCTACCTGGTCTGCCAGAAATTGTGAGATTCTCAATAAGGTTTTTGCCTGAATTGAGAATCTCTTTTTTTGTTTTGGTGGCATCAATCAGACGGAGAATACGGGAATGCTCAAAAAGACCGTTGAGTCGCTTGCGCGTGAACTCGAAACTGAACGTCTGGGTAACATTCGTCGTCTAGCAGTCATTCGATTTTCGACTGTGACGGTCTTTTTTTTGCTGCATTTGGTGCTCGGTTGGGGCCTTTCGATGGCGAGTTTTCGTGGCAAAGAGCTGATGTTCGCCACATATCTTTGTGTCAGTGGGCTTCTTTGGTATGCGTCGCTTCAGAATAAATCGGTGCGCAACGCGAGCACATTCGCCATTCCTTTGCTTGATTTGCCGTTCACATTTTTGATTCTGGCGCAGTGGGCTGAGGGCAAGGGGATGCAAGGGCAAATTGCCACCGGGCTGCTTGGTCTCTCTTTTATGCTGTTTTTCATCAATCTCTCGGGCTTCTATTTCAGTGCATTGCAATCTGCAGTCACAGCAGTAGTTGCGGTTGGATTAACAATTGTTCTTCACGTGGAAACAAGTGTTCCCCCGGACTCTCGAGTTGTCGCCGTGGTGTTGCTGATTGCAGCGGTGGTTGCAACTCACATTAAGTCGAGCCGGCTTCACGTGCTTGTGAAGCGTTCATTCGATGAACACATGCGTCTTGAGAAGCTGACTCGCTACTTTTCTCCTTCGGTTGCTCAGGTTTTGCAGTCGAACCAGGAAGACCTCCCACAAAGCGGCCGTGAGCTGGATGTAACTGTTCTTTTTGCTGATATTCGTGATTTTACGAAGATAAGTTCGACTCTAAGTGGTCAGGATGTGGTTAAACTTCTCAATGAAGTACACGAACATCTGGTGAAGTGTATTTTTGAAACCGGTGGCACACTCGATAAGTATATTGGCGATGGCGTCATGGCTTATTTTGGCGCTCCAGTTGGAAATTTGCGTCATGCAGATCAAGCGGTCGAATGTGCACTCAAGATGCGTCGTGCAATTACGGAGCTCAATGGGATTCGTGCAGCACGTGGAGAAGATGCTCTGCGGATCGGGATCGGTATTCACTCGGGGATTGCAGTAGTGGGAGATGTTGGTGCGCAGTTCCGGCGCGAATTTACGGTGATTGGTGACACGGTCAACACCGCGTCGCGGATTGAATCTCTCACGAAAAAACATGGTGTCGACATTCTTCTGAGTGAAGATGTGCGCACTCGACTTGCGGTAACACGAGATCTGGTTTTCCAAGGAGAAGATGTGTTGCGCGGTAAGAACAGCAGCATCTCTACGTACGCTCTCTCCGGTAGCTGAAAAAAAGCTCCGCAGTGCGGAGCTCCAGTTCTGTGATTTGTTCCGCAGGCGGGCGGATACTTCTTTTTAGCTCAGAAAAAGCGAAGCCCAGCGTGAATTTTTACGCACAAAGACAGGACAACAAGAGGTGCGGTCGATGCTGTGCATTGCTCTCCCGGGGTAGTCGTTGCCGTTGGCAAGACAAGTCCAATGACCTTCGGGCAGATACACGGTGCGGCCACCCACGGGTGTAAGGAATGGCGCAACCAGGACATCCTCGGAACCTGCGTAGAATTGATCCTCAACCGTCCAGCAGACCGGATCGTTGGTGTTGTGCAGCCATAGGGGTTGAATGAAGCTCTGCTGGGAGCGCACACATTCCTGACCACAGCTCACAAAATAGGGATGTAGTTTTTTTCGCAATGCAACATCATATTTGACTTGCTCAAGTGCATCTGACCCAAACTCCCACGGTTCGCGTGCTGAAGTGCCGTGCATGCGCGCATGGCTACCCCACAGCCCAACCTGACTCCAGCGCATAAAGAGCTCGGCATCAGGCATGGGGCCATAGAAACCACCAATATCGTGTGACCAGAAAACAGCACCGCCAACAGCCTGTGACAACGCTCCGCGGAGCGAGGCTCGCAGAGCGTTCCATGTAGTTTGGCTATCGCCTGCCCACTTGACTGGTGTTTTGCTCATTTTGGTATAGCCAGAGCGCGCCCAGAGAATGCCCTGGTCGCCGCATTCCTCGCGCACAACCTCCATCACACAGAGGTTGTAGAGGTCTGAATACACGTTGCGCAGTTGTTTGCCGGTCGAGCCATCGCTGAACACGGCGTCGTGTGGAATCTCCTCGCCGAAGTCGGTTTTGAAGCAGTTCACTCCGGCGCGCAGATAGGAGCGGTGTTGGTCTTTCCACCACGTGCGTGCCTTCGCATTGGTGAAATCCACGAGTCCGGCAATCGGCGGCTGGGGAAAGCCCTCCAGACCGGTCGGAACCCATTGGTAGGGATAGACATCCCCTTTAGCGGTTTTGGCAAAATATCCGTTCTTCACACCTTCGGCGTAAAGGGTTTCAGTGGCTGATGAAACATACGGATTTTCCCACAAGCAGACCTGGAAGCCCTGTTCCCGCAACCAAGGGATAAAGGTTTTGTAGGGGCTCCAGCGGCTCGTGTCCCATACAAAATCAGTTCGGGTTTGAGCACGCATCCATGCCCGTGCATCGAGATTGATAACCGTCGCACCAAGATTGTGTTTGCGGTTGTTTTCAATGACCGCGCGCACTTCAGCTTCATCTTTATAAAAACAGCGCGAAAGCCAGAGGCCATAGCTCCACTCAGGTACAGTGGTCACTCCGCCCATCAGCGCGCGCCATTGCTCAATTGCGAGCTTCGGTGCGCTGGGTTGCGCCAGATAAAGCCCGAGCACCGGGCCATCACTCGAAAATGTGGTGATATCGTGCCGGCGTGAGCCGAAGTCGATACGCCCGGGTTCACATTGTAGCATGGCAAAGGAGAGGCCAGTGTCGGTTAAAAAGAAGGGGGTGCTTTGGTAGCGTAGGTGGCCATTGACCCCAAGCGCATCGGAGTTCATCACATCGTAGAGCCGGCCGCGGAGATTGGTACCTCCAAACTGTTCGCCACCGCCAAAGATATATTTGCACTCACCCATGTCGAATGAGCAGCCAAGGCCATCTGCGTGTTTAAAGAAGGCAAAGCTCATGGGCACATCGCCTACAAAGAGATCAAGCCCACAACTCTGCCAGCTTTGCAGTCCGGCGTTTGTGCAGAGTGTAAGCGATGGGTTGGTTTTGGTGAGGCGCAATGTCCCCGCGGCTGATTTCACCACCCACTCATTTTTTTCCTCACTCACTCGCATCTCGTGCGACATGGTTGAACACAGTAGGTCGTGCTCGCGGGTCTTCTCACCCATCCAGATCATCCAAGCTGCAGGAGTGGTATCAAGTGCACCAAGGCAGAGCTGAGTTTGGCTACCGTCTTTGAATGTGAGTGTGAATTTTGAAAAGTTTCGATTGTCCTTGGTGCCCGAATATTCACATTGGACTGCTGCTGTTTGTCTCACTGCACCACGCGCACGTGCCGTGAGCGAAGGCCACTCTGGGGTCAGTGGAAAATTGATGTCCGCTGCTATTTCCTCGTTGATCCGCATTTCAGGCTCCCTTCACTCCACCCTGTGTGGGTGCTGCAATCATGTGTTGATGAAGTTTGAACGACAAAGCAAAAACAGGCAGCAGAAGAATGCAGGCACCGGCACACAGCGGCCCCCATTCAGTGCCAAATCCGGTTACATATCCATTCAGCGTTAGTGGTGCTGTTTTGACCTGAGAGCCGGCGAGGATCAGCGAAAAGAGAAAGTCGTTCCAGCTCATGAGAAAACAGAAAAGTGCGGCCACAACCAGCCCTGGCTTGCTCACTGGCAGAACAACGTGAGCGAATGTTTGCACGCGCGATGCACCGTCGAGGGCTGCTGCCTCCTCCAACACTCGCGGAACGGCATCCATGAACGGCATGAGGATCCAGGTGGCAAGAGGAAAATTGAGCGCCGTGTGAGCGAGAATCAGCCCCCAGACGGTATCATGCAGCATGAATTCCTTGAGAACCAAAAAGAGAGGCAAGGCTAAGGCTACTGGTGGTAGCAAGCGCGCCACGAGCAGTGTTGTCAATAAGTGCTTTCGTACTTTACTCTCCCAGCGGGTCAGTGCATAGGCCATCAGGGATCCACAGATCACTGAAAGGCTCATCGAACCGAAGGCGATCAGCACCGAATTGAGGAGATCAGGCCCAAGACTTTGTTCTACAAAGAGCCTCTGAAAATTGCTGAGTGTCCATCCGTCCCACGTGAACATTCCCGACTCTAGCAAGCTGCGTTGGGTTTTAAATGCGGTTTGAAGAATCATTGCTACGGGTGCTATTTGCAGGAACAACAAAGCCACAAGGATGAGCTTGGACTGCGGAGGGAGTTTGCTCTGCGCAAAAGTTGTCATCTTATTTACCCCCGGGCAGAGCAGCTTTGTTTTGAAGGTGGGTTACACCCCAAGCCAGGCTCATGCCCAACACAAGAAGCACAATTGAAGCAGCAGAGGCGGGGCCTACCTGGAAAAAATGGAAGGCCTGTTTGACCACAAAAAGCGAGAGCAGCGAGGTCGAGTCACCTGGTCCGCCGCCTGTCATAACGTAAACTTCAGTAAAGACCTTGAGCGACTCCATCACTTTTAGCCCTATGGCGATTGCAAGAGTGGGGCGCAGCGCGGGGAGAATAACGTAACGGATAATTTCGCGGGTGCTTGCTCCATCCATCTTAGCAGCTTCTTGCGCAGATTTCGGGAGAGCTTTGAGTCCGGCGTAAATAATCAAAAACAGAAAGGGCCACATCCGCCAGATGTCCTGCAGAACAATGGCCCAGAACGCCCAGAAAGAATCAGCGAGCGGAGACATGGGTTCATAACCCAATGCATTAAAGATACTGCTCAGCGGGCCATCGTTTGGGTCATAGATGTAACGGAAAGTGAGCCCCGAAACCACGGGCAACACAAACATCGGCAGAATCAAAAGCACTTCAATGACCCGCGGTATGGGCTTTTGAAAATACAGAAACAAAGCGACAGAACCGGCTATTAGAATTTCGATGATGGTGGTCGTGAGCGTGAAAAATGCAGCCAACGTCAGCGAATTCCAAAAGGATGATTGCGAGATAAGTGCCTTGAAATGGGCAAGTCCGGCGAATTGCGCTTGGGCATCGGCACCTGAACCTGTGGTTGTGGTCAGCGAAGAGAATGCGCTCTGCAGGACGGGCCAGGCAATTAAAAGTGTGAGTAGAGCGCATCCGGGAGAGACAAAAGCAACGAGTGAGCGTTGTGAGCGGGGAGAGAACATTCAGTGTGCCCCCTGTCGTTGTGAACCACCCAATGCTAGTTCATTCATGCGCCCCAGGGCTGTCTGTAGATCTGTGGCCGTTTCAGCCAGAGTTTTTTGTCCGGCAATCCAGCGAGTGAATGCTTTGCTGAGCTCATCTGAAGTGGTGCGATATTGTTTGTGGCGCGGACGCAGGAATGCGCTGTTAAAATTCAGATGAGTGGAACCAAGCCAAGGGAATTTAGCGCCCAAATCGGTGCGCGTGAGAAGATCTGCGCGTGCTGTGCTCAATCCCTTTGGAATAAGCCCTTCATTCACTTCTTTGGAGGTCCACCAGCGCACAAACGTCGCTGCAAGCTCGGCTTCCTTCGAGTTCTTGCGGATACCTGCAATCCAGGTTCCGGCGATTCCAGTTGCGTCATTGCCCGGCGAAGATGCATAGCCAGTGCGTCCAACTACAAGTGATTTATGTTCGTCTTCGAGGTCGAAGAAGAAGCTGTTCCAGGTCATCATTTGCGCGATTCTACCCTTCGCATAAGAGGACATGCGTTCGGTGTGATGCCAAGCCCGAGCTGCCTTCGGCGCCGTCTTTAGAAGCGCATCGTAGAGTTCAAGCGCTCGTGTGATGGTCTGAATGTCGAGATGGGTTGTTCCAGGTCGATATCCAAAACCCGCAAGCAACCAGAGCAATTCGACGGTTGTGCCTTCAGACATTTTTGTAAAAGGCCCGAAGCCGTAGAGTTTCGGAGGCCTATGGAAAAATTGGGCCAATTCAAGCAGCTCGGTGAAATTCTTGGCGGGCTGCAACTCGCGCTGAAACTGTTTCCGGAAGTTTTCTTTCTCAACCAGATTTTCGAAAAGATCCTTTCGAAAAATATATTGATAAACGTTGCCGTTGACGGGCAGGCCGACAGTTGCACCCTGAAACCGTGCGGCTTCAAGAGCCTTAACCTCAAAGCCGGAGAGGTTGTCGATTGATTGCATTTTTGGCCATTGTTCAACGGGCAGCAGGGCGTCATGGAATTGCGGAATAAATGGCTCATCGACGGCATAGACATCATAAGTTCCGCCAGCAGCGAGGTCGGTCATCATTTTTGTGGCGACCGTAGATGCTGGGATGTCGTCAAACTGCACTCGCACAGCAAATTCTTTTTCAAAGGCAGGAAGAACCGCTCTGAGAGCCGATGATTGGCGATCCCTGAAAGTCAGAACTTTAATCACGCGCTCTTGTTTGCGCGTGCAGGAAACGCACAGTGCGATGAGTCCAGCTCCAACGATGAATATTATTTTACGGAACATCATGGCCCACCGCTGCCTTCAGCAGATGGAACCAGTCTTCGTGTTCAAGCTCAACCGCGAGTGCAGCCACTGCTGCCTTCAAACGCTCTTCCTTGCCTGTTCCAAGAACTGGGAGCACGTGCGCAGGATGACGCAGGAGCCAGGCGTAGGCGATTGTTTCTGCATGTTTGATGTTGTGTTTTTTAGCGATCTTTTCAAGGCAAGAGCGCACATTGCGACTGCGCTCATCTGTTTGAGTGAACAGCCGTCCGCCAGCCAAAGGCGACCATGCCATAGGCTGCATGCGCAACTCCAAGCATTGGTCGAGCTGGCCGTTGTACATAGGTTCGGTGTGCATCAGCGAAAATTCGATTTGGTTGGTCACCAAGGGGGCTTTGAGGCGCGATTGAAGCAATCTGACCTGCTGCGCTGAAAAATTCGACACGCCGAAGTGAAGTACCTTACCTTGTTGTTGCAATGAATTGAAAGTTTCAGCGACTTCATCTGGATTCATGAGGGGATCGGGTCGGTGAATCAGAAGCAGGTCAACAAAATCGGTTTTAAGATTCGTGAGCGAACGTTCCACTGAGCTTACAATGTGGGCGCGCGAGGTATCGTATGTCTTCAAACCATGTTCTGGGCGCTGTGGCGAAACGAGCTTGATCCCACACTTGGTGATGAGCTGCATTTTGCTGCGAGGAATTTTGTGTTTGCTGATTGCCTCACCGAACAGCTCTTCGCAGTTATAGTTTCCATAGATATCCGCATGGTCAAACGTTGAAATACCATGCTCAAGAGCAGTGAACACCTTCTTGGCCACGGCATCTGAGTTGGCCTCTTCGGGTACATCTGCCAGGCGCCATGCTCCGAAAATGAAGCGAGAGAAAGTTGGGTTTTTCATTGACGGACTCCTGCTGCCAAAGGTGTGTTGGGAGTTGTATTGGGAATTCGCCCCTGAAGCTCCGCGAGTTTGCCACGTCGGAAGCGGGGGAGGATATATTTTCCAACCAGCCCGCATTCGTCGAAGTGGGGATATCCGGAGAGAACGAATGAACGGATGCCCATTTCGATATAGCGGTTGAGTTTCGCAACGATTTGATCGGGATTGCCCACAAGCGCACATCCGCAGCCTGAGCGGGCACGGCCAACGCCAGTCCACAGGAATTCTTCGGCGTAGCCTTCGCTGTCTGCAATCGTTCTCATTTCTGCCTGCTTTGCGACTCCGAATGATTTGGCATCGAGGGCGCGCGAACGGATCTCAGTACCCTTGTCATCCTCGAGCTTGGAAACCAGGCGCTGTGCTGCGGCGCGAGCCTCAGATTCGGTTTCCCTGACAATCATATGGACTCGGAGTCCGAAATCGACCTGCCTACCGTAAGCTTCAGCACGGCGGGTCATTTCTTGCATGTGGTTTCTGAGGCGATCTTCGGTCTCAGGCCACATCAGAAAGACATCACATTCACGTGCACAGAGGTCGAGTGCATCTGGTGAAAGTCCGCCGAAATAAAGCAAAGGCCCGCCGTTCTGTTGGTAGGGTTTGCAGGGGGAAGTGGGCAGATTCAATTTGTAGAATTCGCCTTCGTAATTGATAGATTCACGTGTCCAGCACTGCCGCAGAATTTCGCAAACTTCACGCGATTTGGCATAGCGGGTTTTGGAGTCAAGAGTTTCGCCTGGTAAATCAGAAGAAATGATATTGACCGTGAGTCGTCCCTCGAGCATGTGATCGAGGGTTGCGAGCGTCCGGGCCAGCATGGCCGGATGCACTTCGCCGCAGCGAATGGCTGCGAGCAGGCTCATTTTCTTGAGCTGCGGTGCAAGGCCTGCAGCAAACGTGAGTGTATCCTGTCCAACTTGGTAGCTGCTGGGGCACAGCATGTTGTTGAAACCTTGGCGTTCAGCCTCGAGCGCAATTTTAGAGGTGTGTGCCCACGAGCTCTTAAGTTTGGAATCTGGGACTCCAAGAAATTCGAAATCATCGGAGCATATTGGTGCGAACCAGCTCATTTCCACGACTTCAGGAGAGCGAGTGCGCGGAACAATACCAGCATTCAGAAGATCGTCAGGTGCGGCTTTCATTCGCGAGGCTCCTTGCGAGAAAAAGAACACAGTGACCCAATGTGGGCACTCAATGTTACCGCAGTTTTTTGGGGCGAGCGAGAGGAGGCGGGTGTGGAAAATCTTGTCTTTATTTTCTCTTTCTTAAAATAACCTTATTTTCTTAGATATAACCAGCATTTCTTGCGCTGAATTCAAGTTGTTCGCGCACAGAGGGGTGAGCTATTGATATGAGTGCGCGAGCGCGTTCGGCAACACTGAGACCAATCAATTGGGCAACACCATATTCGGTTACCACAGTATCGATGTCATTGCGGCTGATGGAGACCTTTGCTCCAGGTTTGAGCTCAAAACAGATTTTCGAAGTTTTTTGGTCAGGCGTCATGGAGCGCAGTGCGATGATACCGCGCCCACCTTCCGAACGTTGCGCACCTGTGTGGGTGTCGGTTGCTCCTCCCACACCGCTGAGCTCGCGGTGTCCAACCGATTCCGAACACACCTGACCAGTGATGTCGACCTCAACTGCGCTGTTGATAGAAAACATTCTGAAGTTGCGGCAGATTCGGTTTGGATCATTGATTATGGAGGCTGGGTGCAGCTCTACGGCAGGATTCTCGCCGACGAACTTGTAGAGCTCGTTTGAGCCGTAGACAAAAGTTGCAACCATCTTTCTTGGCCAAATAGTTTTGCGCGAGCCGTCGACAACTCCATGTTCGTAAAGTGTCTTCATGGATTCCGTGAACAGCTCTGTGTGGATCCCTAAATTTTTCTTGTGGGTTAGGCATTCACCTACTGCATTCGGTATACCGCCTATTCCGAGCTGCAGTGTTGCGCCATCCGGAACGAGCTCAGAGATGTATTGGGCTATAAGCCGATCCTGGTCGTTGGGTGCTTCCGGTTGCAATGTGGGCAGGGGGCGGTCGTGTTTGAGAAAAAGTGTGACATCCTCAATGGGCACAAATGTGTCGCCGTAAACAACCGGCATATTCGGGTTGACCTCAAGAACAACTTTTTTTGCTCTGCGGAGGATTTCGGACTCATAGCAGGTGTTGACTCCGAGGCTCACGTATCCCTTTTCGCTTGGTGGGCTGCAGGTTCCCCAAAACACATCGACCTCATGGCGGCGCAAAAGATTTTGTGCCCAGCGAGAGAGATGCTGCGGAACGTAGTGAACAAGATTATGGCCTTGTGTATTGCGGATGGCTGAGGTCAGGAACATGACGTGGAACTGCAGGTTCTCTGCGTGACCTGTGTCGGTGAAGCACGCATAGCTCTTGGTTGGATTAGCGCAATGGACATGAAGGCCGCTGTGGTTTTTTGCATATAGATGGAGATTTTCGAAAAACAGACTCGGCTCTGCTGCAGCCATGGCGGCAACTACGTGTCCTGTCCGGGGCAGTAGCGCGAATGCCTCCTCGAGCGTAGCTGATTTTCTGAGATACAAATCATCACGCATTTTTATTATCCCACGATAACCGGACAGGGGGCCGACCGTAGAAATCTACTGACCATTCTGCCCAAATGAAAGCGCTGAGTTCCCTCACGACTATGGCGCCCGAAGATCATCAAATCGATTTTATTATCTGTCACAAAGTTAAGCAGCTCTGCCTCCGCGTGTCCGGTGAGCAAATGGCCCATGGCGTGAAAACCATCTTCATTGAGGAGACGTGCACGATCCTGAACGGCACGTTCCAGCCGCGACTCCGCCATGTCGTAAATCATTTCAAGTTCACGGTAGGTGGCATAGGCGTCGGAGGTTTCGAATCCCGAGTAGCCAGGTGCAACCCGTTCGAAGCAATGCGCGAGATGCGCTACGATGCTTCGCTCTTTTTCGCCAGAGAGGATCTCGCGCAGCAGGACTTCACTCAGCTGAGCATCGGGCCGCAGCGCTGTTGCTAGCCCGATGTTTTTTATTTTGGTTGGAAGATACTTTTCGGTCACAGGAAGCACGATCACTGGTATTTTGCTTTGTTCACAGATCCTCTGGGCAACGCTGCCAAATATTGCCGAATAGAGTTTTGCGTGATGGTGGCGCCCAATCAAGACTGCACCATATTTGCTCTCGTCTGCGTCCACGATACTCAGGATTTCATTTTCTGCATTTCCCAATTTGATCTGAACGTGGAAATGCTCGCCCTGTTCGCGGAGGGGAGATAAGGCTTTTTCGGCGCGCTCTTGTGTTTGTGCAAGAAGTTCACCGCGGTAGCGCGTTTCGAGTTGTTCCCATTTTTGACCCTCTTCAAAAGGCATGGGGCCGAGAAAGAGAGGGGCATCTTCCAAAACATGGACAAACGTAAGAGAGCAATTGAGTTGCTTCGCGAGCTCGATTGCAGCTTTTTCGGTGCTCAGTGTGGGGTGTGAAAGATCTGTTGCACACAGGATTCGTTTGCCCTCAAGAATGCTCATGACGATGACCCTCCGACAAACAAAAAAGAATGCTTAAAAAGTATAGTGTTCGCCTTTCTGCACAATGGTGTTTGTCGCATAAGAGCGAAAGATTGCACATCCGACTGCGAACTTGAGGAGGGAGTAAAATGAAATATTTCAATGTTTTGGGACTGAGCCTCTTACTTGCGAGTCAGGAAGGATGGGCGGAGTGGGATCTCTCGCGTCTTCGTGCGCTAGGTGCAGAGTGTCTTCTCGGAACGACGGAGGTCGATGATTCAAAGCTGACGGTCAAGTTTTCACGGTTCGCAGCAATGCTTGAGCCGTTTGTAAATGAGCACTCTATGAACGTCGCGCGTTGTTCCATCGCGGTTGGCTTTAAAGTTCCACCCCGACACAGGCTCGCTACCCTGACACACCGTGTCTTCGCCCATGTGAACAAAAATTCTGACAGCCAAGTGAGTCTCCAGGTCAGCATGGTACTCAATAACCAGACGTTTTCTTTTTCTGGAACGCTCCCTGAAGATTCGGTGCTCGACCAAAAAGTCCTTCTCTACAAATCTTTTGTTCCAGGAGATAGCTTCATGAACTGCAGCAACAGCGCGAGCGATGTGAATGTCACGCTCAATTGGCAACTGCTCGCCGATGCAACCACACTCGGTGGAAATGCAAGATTAACTCTAGCGGGTGATGATTTGTGGACCGATACCTGGATTGAAACCAGACCTTGTGAAGAATCAGCGCACGCCTTTGCACTGGCTGACACTCAGATCCGCTGAGGTGCCCTGCTGAGCTTTCTTCTTGAAGCAATCGACAGGGGCGCTCGATGCTGCGCCTTCGCAAAGGACCGACTGCTGTGCGGTGCTGATGGGTAGTGCGCCTGCGCGATCGAGGCAGCGCTGTCGTGCGTTCGTCGAGAAGAGTTCCGAGGGTTTGGTTGCCATCGAAGTGCTCTGGGATGAGTCGACTTTGCGACATGCTGACGCAGATGCTGCAACAACAGCGAACCCGACCACGAGGATGAACCTAGCTCTCATCATTTTGAGTGACCCACAGATCGATTTTATCAAACAACCACCTCTCTCAGCCTATCAGATGCAGATTGAGCGGGACAACTCGGCCCATGAGGCAGGAAATTGTCGGCACACCCATGTTCCTTCTTTCGGGCGGATAAAGCTTGCGACCATGTGGGCCTGACTGCTAAGCGTTGCCCGCAAGACGCCCGCTCGGGCGAGGGGGATACGATGAATCTTTCGTTTGTCCGCAAATTTGCCTGGTTCACGTTGCTCTACACGATTCTTGTCATTCTTTGGGGTGCCTTTGTGCGTGCCACTGGCTCGGGGGCGGGCTGCGGTGATCACTGGCCTCTCTGCAATGGGCAGGTCGTGCCTCGCGCTCCTTCGCTGGAAACCTTGATCGAAATTTCACATCGCATCACAAGTGGATTGAATCTCGTTCTTGTCTTTGCTCTTTATTTTATGTCTCGGCGGGTCACTGAAAAAGGCTCCGCCCTCCGCAGTGCTGCCGGCTGGTCGGTGTTCTATATTATTGTCGAGGCTCTCATCGGTGCGGGTCTGGTGCTTTTCGAACTTGTGGCTCACAATGCAAGCTTGAAGCGCATGTTTTCAATGTCTGCACACTTGCTCAATACCTTTCTCCTGCTCGCCGCCATTTGTCTTGTCATTCATCGGGCACGCCCCGCCGTTGTCTTCAGGAAGTATACCCGCGACGATCTGAAGCCCTTTAAATTTCCCTTGTTGGTTGGCCTTGCACTGGCGCTTACGGGCATGACAGGTGCAATCGCAGCTCTGGGGGACACCCTTTACTCAGCCTTCGGTAATCTTCCGTTGCAGGCTTATGTTGATAAAGACGTTCCATTGCTTGTCAGGCTGAGGCTCATTCACCCTGTTGTCGCCATCGCCACGGCTGTCTTCCTCGGATGGTATCAGGCGCAGCTGCTCGAGCGCTCAAGGGAGGTCGGGATGAGCCGCCTCAGTTGGCTCGTCAGTGGCTTGCTCCTCTCTGAAATCACCCTCGGGTTCATTAATGTTTACCTCATGGCCCCAGTGTGGATGCAGCTCGTGCATCTGGGTGTGGGAGTCAGCTTGTGGATCGCCTTCGTTATTCAAAGTTTCCTTGTGCACGAGAAGGCTATGAAATCCTAAGTTTTTTTGCACCAGGTTAAAATTTTTCTGGTGCTCACCGAACTCTCTTTTCGGGCTCTGCGGCGGCGGCTCTGCCCAGGGACTGAAGCTAAGAGGGTGGTAATCTCAATGGTTTATAAGAACAGTCGGCTCGATGAAATCGCATTTCAAAGGCAATTCGAGGAAGCCCTCAACCTCGCCATGCACCATATTGGAATTAATTATTCTGAGGCGCTTGAGCTTGTTTTTACTCCACTGCGTGAACAAGGAGGGCTGAGTGTCGCCGATTACGTGCGTCGTGGACAACTTCCCCAAGCGAAGAGAGCACTGGTTGATCTCATCGATTCACGCAAGCGCTCGCAGGGCTCCAATCGCGTCGTTATGCCACCACATAACTATTGATTCACCTTAAAGCTCCGTTCCTACAGAAAAAAATCGAAAACTTTCTCAAGTCAAGGTATGGCCTTCCGATATCCTCAGTGATTGTCGCGGACTCCGTGGGAGGCATTACTTGAGCCTGAAGATTGGGATCGCTTTTGAAGTTCCATCGGGTCGATTCAATTTGCCTCGGCTGCGTGCTGCTGTGCTTTTCGAGATTGCAGTTAAAGCAGTTCTCACAGTTTTGATTCTGCCTAGCCTTGAGGCCAGGGCCTCTGATTTCGAGGTTATCAAACAGAAGAGTTGTACAATCTTGCTCAAGCCGGCTCAGGGCCTGAGCAAGGGACAAGTGCTTAAAGCTCAGAGCTCATCAGGCAAATCGGTGACTCTGCGCGTCGTGAAGTTAAGCGGCGGTAAAGCGCAGGCGCGCTTGATTCCACGGGGTGGTAAGTGTGCTCAGGTTTCCGGGCAAACCCTATCGATCGGTGCAATCGCAGACAAAGCCAAGAAGTTCAATTTAGGAATCAAAGCAAATGCTGGATATTTTACGTTCCGGCAGCCCTTTTTGCCATTTGATCCCGACGTCGAACCAGGTTCCGAAGACCAAAAAAAGCAGGAGATCGTCGGCCTCAGTGGGTTGGCCTTTTCGGGCGGTTTGCTTGCGCGCTACTCGTTCAATAAAAAAATTGGACTAGAGCTCGGAGCAAGCGTCTTGAGTACAAAGATTTCTGGCAAAAGCACTCTGGTGGGAGGGGATGAGTATCTAGTTGAAGCGAATTTCATGGAGGCAGTAGTCCATCCAGCCCTTGTTTTCCCTCAGTGCTTGACCTCACGTTTGTTTTGTAAGTTGGGTGGTGTTGTGGGTTTCCCGATCAAGGCAACCATCTCAACCAAAAGCACCGTCACCAACGAGAGCGCACCTGTGAAGTATTTGCGCTTAGGCGGTGAGGCTGCGGCGGGTGTAAATCTGGGCACCAGCGTGACCCTGCTGGGTGGCGCTCAAATCGGCAATGACTCAGGCAGCTACAAATTTGAGAGCCTCCCCGAAGCTCAGAATTTCAAGGTTCTTACGGTTTATATTTACGGCGGCCTTGTTGCGGTCTTCTGAGGAACAGAAGTCATGTTCAACCCAGACCTACGGCTCAAGCGACCCAAAAGAGCTGCTGCTGCTCTATACCCTTCTCTATTTGCTTTTTGTTCCTTGCTGCTCTCCTGTAAAAGCAAGTCCGATGCACAAGGCGATTCCAGGGTTGCTGAGGCAACGAATGAAAGCAGGGACTATTTTCGGAGTGTGCTGCTGGGAGCGATCAATCCCTCACAATCGGGCGGAGTTGAGCTCAGCAAGCTGATGGCCGAAGGTACGATTGCTGTGGTCTCTCCGCAAACTCAGTTTGCAATGGGAAAGACAATTTTTTCCTCACTCTCGCTTTTCACACAGCATGGAATTGGTTCGCAAACACTGACTGGTGGCGAGATTATAAGAGCAGAAACTTTTTCATTGCGGAGTAGCCTGAACCCTGGAGTTTTGAAATATCTCGGCCGTTCGTTGCCATTTAATCTGAGCATGGGCGCAAATGCAGAAATTAAGGTTTTTCGAAAATTCGCAGATGCCAATGAAGCCGCAAAATATCCCCCTTATTCTTTCGTCGAACTGCCGTTGACAATTGAAAATGCAAAGTCGATGCGGATTGGCGATCTTGTCGTGATTCCGCTGGACGCACAGATACTGGGTTCTGTCGACGGTAGTTTCATGCGTTCTGTTTTTCATTCAGGAGTTTCCATTGAGAAGCTCCTAGGAAACAGCTTCGTTGGTCATGTTCAATCCGGATTGCGTGCCAATCTTGTTATTTCGGGTCGGTTCGAAATGCATGTTTTCAAGACTGACAACAATCTCGTGCGCATTCGATTGTTTCAACAATCCGAAAATTCGGCATCGGGGGGTGCTGGTGGCAGCGCATCGGCTGCTCTCAAATACACTCTGATTCCATTTGCAAAGCTGCATCAGGTTGCTGAAATTAAGAAGGTCAAGCGGATTAGCTTTTATGGGGATAAGGTTTTGCCCCTTCCAGATCCACTCAAACAAATCTCAGCCAGAAACAAACTCGCACCTGGGGTCGTGACAGGTCTAGATGATGGTCAACTCGATTCAAAGCTACAACAGCGCAACGACGGACTGCTCGATCTTGCCAATGCCGTATCTTTAAGTGCTGAAGATATTCAAAGGGCAACAACGGATAAAATAAATGCTGTTGCTGACACTCTCAACAAGAACTTGATTCAGAAAATCAATCAGCCCATTTCTGAACTTAAAAAGTATTCAGATCAGGAGCTGCGCTTTGATGCCCAAGTGAGTTGGAACGAGAGCCGAAAGCAACGAAAACAATTTTTTTCTGATTATCAGTTTGACCTGCGCAACACTCTTGCACAACAGGCGTTTCTCCATGCGGTATCGGGTGCGAGCACCTTTATAACAACACGCAAAGACCTTGAGCGTACGTTCTCGAGCGGTCGAGCTGTGCATAATTACATTCTGGCTGAACGTCTTGCGCGCGAATCCTCGTCGCAGAACAATCCCCCAGTTACAAGAATACTATCAGCGAGTGCGCGCAGTGAGTTCAGTGATAGCTCGTTTCAGATTCGGGCAGGGCAGAGCGCCCATTTTTCTCTTTCTGAAAATTGGAAGCGTGAGGGTTATCAACTTTCGGGATTAGGGAACTTCGAAGCCCCCGAATCTGCTTCGATGACGCGTTGGGTTTTCAATCAGGGATATAAATTTGGGCTCGTGACCGACCGCCAAGGACGCAGCGGAGGTATTGTGAGTGATTTTTCAGGTGAGTCGGGCGAACAACCTCTGTTCTGGATCAGTAAAGAGACGGAAGCACGATCACCGGGCGGGGGTCACCTTGGTCTCTTTTTTGTGCAGGTTTACAATGCTCTCGGTCCACTCGCGGCTGAATTGAAAATCGCAGATTTATATAAGGGAGAGGTCGGCGGTGAGTTTCGCGGACGTCTTGTGCTTGGTTTTTCGGCGAAGGCTTTGTCGCAGTTGTTCAACCCGCAGATTATTAAGCCTGAGGTTGTGTGGCGTGCAGCTGCTCAGGTGTCCAAGAGTTTCGACAACACTTTCGGGTTGCCGTTTTTGATGTTTCCGATGGGTTTGCCGGCTGGATTGAACGACCCCGCAATCGTCGAGAGCTGCGAGACAATCACCCGCCAATGGGGCAGCTTCTACTGTCATTACCTTGCTGGGCAGGTGCTCCCCGCGTTGCTAAAGGCGCAGACGAGCTCCAAGATATCAGATAAATTGAACTTCATTGAGTCCTTCCTGGGACAGGGGTTCGCAGCGAACAAGATCGGAACTGAGCTTTTTGCCCGCATTGTCCTGGAGTCCTTAATGGGCGCCAAGGGGCGTTTGGAGGCCGACGAAGTGGCGGTTTGGGTAGTGGCACGCCATAAAAATTCTGCTGCTCCAGAGTTCAATCCAACCATAAAGTACGGAAATTCCGGGCTGATTGAGGCCTTTGAAAGAGTCCTTCCCCCGGAGTGAAAATTTTCTTTAAAAGTGGTTGGAATCTCCTTTCCGGCATGCTAATTTCCGCCTCGCTCTTGGGTTGAGGCATTTTTGATTCCGTGTCTTCTTCCAAGGCTGAGGTGTTTTAAGGAGAAGTCATGGGTAAGAAGTTGTACGTTGGTAATATCCCTTATACTGCTACTGAAGAGGCGCTTGCACAGGCGTTTTCTGAATGCGGTCAGGTGGAGTCGGTTCGCATCGTAACCGACCGTGAAACAGGCCGGAGCAAGGGATTTGCTTTCGTTGAGATGGGTTCTGACGACCAAGCGCAGGAAGCCATTTCTAAGTGGAATGGTGCTCAATGGGGCGGTCGTTCCATGACTGTGAACGAAGCTCGTCCGCAGCCAGAGCGCGGCGAACGTCCTCGCCGTGAATTCGGCGGCGGTGATCGCGGTCCTCGCGGTTACGGTCCAAGCCCACGCCGTTAATCGGTGAAGGGTTAACAAGGGAAGGCTTTCGAGCCTTCCCTTTTTTTTTATCTCCCGTGGCGAACGGCTTATGTGTTCTGGGGCTGAGGAGTGGCGGTTAGTCGACACATGTGCCGCTGAGTGGGGTTTTCTCGCCATCCCCGAATGCTATTTCGGGGATTTCGGCGCTCTTGTCGGCAAAGTCGATTGTGAAGGTCTCGGGCTGAGAACCGGAACTTGTAGCGGGGGTGAGTTTACCACGGAGAATACCACTCGTTGGGTAGCATTCTTGATTCGCAAACGAGATGTTCTCGAAACTGATTTCCACTTGAGAACCATCGTTGTGGGTTGTTAGGGTTGTTCCGCTTTGGATGGTTTTACTCCTCGCCGTAATCCCTTCGTCGTCGGTGTATTCAACAACAATTCTGATCGGCTTGCCCGGAACTGTGATCGACTTCGATTGGTCTGTCGAGTCGCCCTCGCTTGTTGAGATTCGGCTCTTCTTCTCGAGGCTCCACTCGACCGTGCGCTCGACTCGCACTGTGCCTGCATCAACCACCACGCGTTCGAATTTCTTTGTTCGTTTGCCGAGAGAGCTGAACTCAGCAGATCTGTAATGTTTTGCTTTGATTTCTCCGGTTCTATTTACAGTTCGCTTTGAAGAACCCTCGCGTGTCTCGGTTGTGCCCTCAAGCAGGCGCGGGCGGAAGCGTACGCCGCGCTCTTGGCTGCAGGAAAGTGCACCAAGTGGGGAATCAATGGTGAAGTTTTGCTCTCTCGCTACGACTTTTGTGACTGTCGAACCCGATTTACGGAATTCCTTCGATGTTTCGATATTGCGCACTACGCGACCAGTGACGCGGGATTGATCGCCTGAACAAGAGAATGATGAATTCAGCTGCAAAGGAGAACTGTGCTCGGACAATTGCAAACTCTCATCTGACGTCCCGACAAAATCCTCGAAGGACACGAGCTGTTGATTTCGCCCCACGTAACTTCCGGCGGTCGGCGTAGGTGGGATTGGCCCGCTATCGAGTACAGATTCGGAGAGCTCCTGCAACTCTGCTTCGGTTGTGTCCTGAGCAACCAAACGCGGTGTTTTAGGACGACCGATAATTGGATTTCCTGTCTCTGTTCCACATCCACCGAGAAGCAAGAACACGAGAGCGCTCAAGCAAAGTAAACCGGCGCTTGAATTTGAAATTCGCATCATGAATTTCCTGGATGAAGTGCTCATGAATCAATCCTTGATCGACTTGGTGAAGGGAAAGAATTGTATATTCAGCTGATAGACGCGATCCGGGTCGGCGGATTGCTCGGCGATTTCCATGATTTTCTTTCGAAAAATGGATATTTCATCTGCTATCTTATCGAACACGTCTTTTGAAATAGAGACTGTCACTGCGCTCACGTTGCGCTCAGTATGGTCGAAATTCATCACCGATTCTCGGCCAATTTCAATCGTGCGCTGATGATAGCGCACGACAGCATGACTTGCGATTTCGTCACCAGTGCTGATGTTCTGCTGGGTCAGTTCATAGTTCTGCGAATCTTCGTTTTTGTTGATGAGTTTCAGTTCTTCGAGCAGAGCCAGGCTTTTGCGTGCCTGTTCGGGCAAGACGCGCGGCTCGATATGTTTCACGATCCAGTGTGGATCCGGATTGAATCCCGGCATGCCAACAAGTTCACGTATCACGGGGTGGAACCATTCACTGTAATATTCGAGTTGGCTTTGCTCGAGAGTTGATGAAAGACTTTTGGATTTGAGATCCATCAACCTTGCAAACAGCGCTTCCCTGTCAGAGGGCAAACGCGCATTTTGGTATCTGACAAGCGTCTCGAAATACATGCGCTCTGTGCTTTTAATGTGGAGCGACTCAATAATGCGTTCCGCACCTTTGATGCTCAGGCGCCGCTTGCCACGGATCATGAGATGCACAACATTGGTCTTGGAAAAGCCGAGGTCATCCGCAAAGAGAATGTACGAATAGCCCTTACAGCGGTGCTTCACCCATTGGAAAACGTCTTCAAGAAAGGCCGCGTAGTCGAGGTACTGACTCGGCTTGATGTGCTGAGAGACTTCCTTGAATGCATTCTTGTGGTCGTTTTTCATCATATGTGTCCGTTGTTCAGATGCCTGCACCAGAGAATCATTTCGGATGAAAATTAAGCAAACTTGAGTTTGTTAAAAAAAACAATCCTTTTGGGATCTTATGTCTTGGATGGTGCTCTTGGTTGCAAGGATTTTGCAAATGTCAGAACGCTGCCGCTGTGCTGCCCCTGAGTGCTCGGTTAATCTTAATCCTCGTAATGATTTTCATTGAGAGGGTGCCTTCATGTGCGGGATTCTTGCTTTGCTGGAAATTTCAAAGGATTCGCAGCGCCTCAGGCGCGAGGCCCTCTCACTTGTAAAAAAATTACGTCACCGTGGACCAGACTGGAGTGGAGTTTATTCCGATGAACAAGCCATTCTGTGTCACGAGCGCTTAGCTATCGTAGATGTGATGAGCGGTGCACAGCCACTGGTGAACGCTGCAACGGGCGATGTTCTTGCAGTCAACGGCGAGATCTACAACCACATCGAACTAGCGCAAACTCATCTAAAATCCAGTCATGAGTTTCAGACAAAGTCAGACTGTGAGGTTCTTCTTTATTTGTACGAAGAACACGGACCTGAATTTTTGAATCTGCTCAATGGTATTTTTGCCTTTGTGCTCTATGACAAGACCAAAAACACATACCTCATTGCTCGTGATCACATTGGTATTGTGCCTCTTTATTTGGGTTGGGATGAGCATGGCATCCTCTACGTGGCTTCTGAAATGAAAGCCATTGTCGATGTCTGCAAGGTTGTTGAGGAGTTTCCTCCAGGTCACTATTATACCGGAACTGAAAAAACGTTCGTCCGATATTATAAGCCGGAGTGGAATAGAACCGACGTCCTTCCTGCACAGCCAGCCTCTAATGAAACGCTTGCTCATGCGCTTGAGTCTGCAGTGCGCAGGCAGCTGATGTGCGATGTGCCTTATGGCGTGCTGATTTCGGGCGGTGTAGATTCTTCGGTTGTCTCTGCGCTTGCAGCAAAAATTAGCCCGCGACGTGTGGAGAGTGAGGGAGCCGAGCCAGCTTGGTGGCCGCAGCTTCATTCATTCTCCGTTGGCCTCAAGGACTCCCCTGACCTCAAAATGGCCCGCAAGGTCGCTAATCACATTGGTTCGACACACCATGAAATCAATTTTACGGTTCAAGAAGGTATCGATGCCATCAGTGACGTGATTTATCATCTCGAAACCTTCGATATCACAACAATCCGCGCAGCTACGCCGATGTATCTTATGGCTCGCAAGATCAGAGCCATGGGGATTAAAATGATCCTTTCTGGCGAAGGTGCGGATGAGATTTTCGGCGGCTATCTGTATTTTCACAAGGCCCCAAACGCGCAGGAATTTCATGAAGAGTTGTTGCGCAAGCTTTCGATGCTACACAAATACGATTGTCTGAGAGCAAATAAAGCAATGGCTGCCTGGGGGATTGAAGCGCGTGTTCCCTTCCTTGATAAAGAATTCCTCGATGTTGCCATGAGCATTGCGCCACAGGATAAAATGTGTGGCAAAGGGAAAATCGAGAAATACATCCTTAGAGATGCCTTCAAGGGCCTTGTTCCTGAAGAAATTCTCTGGCGCCAAAAGGAGCAGTTCTCGGATGGTGTCGGATACTCTTGGATTGATTCGCTCAAAGCTCATGCTGAAAAGGAAGTCAGCGACTCGCTGTTCAAGAATGCACAGATGCGTTTTCCTGAGAAAACACCTCTGACCAAAGAGGGATATCTTTACAGGTCAATCTTCGAAGCCCATTTCCGAAATCCTGTTGCTGTTAGGTTGATTCCCGATGGCCCGAGTGTTGCATGCAGCACTCCCACGGCCATTAAGTGGGATAAGGCATTCTCGCAGATGGCAGACCCATCGGGTCGGGCTGTGCGCGACGTCCATGAGTCAACCGGAAAAGAGTGAGGGTCGCCCCTCAGGAACGAGATTTTTTTGCTGAACCTTAAGCTTTTATGCCGGCCATAATGACACCTGTCGATTCAAAATTGAAAGGTTCCATTCTTTAAAAACACATCCAAATCGTGACTGCCGACAACGCTATAGGTCTCGAAGCTAAGCCAGTTGAACAATATCTTTGGACCGAGTCCTAATGTTAGGCCTTGAATTGTTCTTTGTTGGCTTTTGTGTGCTTCGGCTACATTGCTTTTCACAGCTCGAAGGTATTCCGGAGTAGGAAAAACGCGCAGGTTGGCGCGTAATGGTTCAGGAATGCGGCTGGGTAGGAACACTGAGATCGGCCAGGGCAAAGTGGAAAGTAGAATTTTTACAGAGTGCCGCGTCCTCTTTACGGCCTGAGCCACCGCCGGGAACACAGCGCGATGATCTTCCTGGCCGTTGAGACCTGAGGGCTCCATTGTAAGGATGATATCTGGTCGCTGGTTCACGATCTCTTCCGAAATACTTTGGATGGCCTGAGGCAAATGATGAATGAGAGCAGAGTCAGGAAGCATGGGTGTGACAACCCTCTTTATGCCGAGCAGCTGTGCCGCTGCCTTCAATTCTTCTATGCGGCACTCGGAAATGTATTCGTGTCCACTGCAGGCAGTCATGTCTGACTGCGGGTTTGCAGAGCCGTCGGAGAGGGTTAAAAGTGTTATTTCAGCTCCGCTGTCTGCGAGATGGCGAATTAGCCCGGAGTTTGTGACTTCATCGTCTGGGTGGGCAAAAACAACGAGAACTCTCTGCACAGGCTGAGCAAAATTTAGCACCTCATTGCGCATTTCAAAATATCTCGGGCTGAGTGCCAGAAGAACCAAGATCAAGCTCAAAGGGAGAAGGATTCCGAGCAGAAGTGCTTTGGCCACCGGAATTTTAAATGTACTCTTCATTTGATTCCTCTCGGAGCGCAACGTCATCTTATGAACAGAGTCAACGCGATTAGATTATCATGCTACTTTTTGCTTGTGTTCATGACGTTGGCGTTTGGCTTTGTTCTACCTTTACTCATCGCGTCGTTGTTGGGTGTGTGCGTCATCATGTTTTTGACGCGTTATATTCTGGGAGAAGATCCAATTCAGTTTCTGCAGATTCCAAAATCCAGAAGACATGCTCGTGAGTTTTTTATATCCTTTGCGTTTGGGTCTCTGCTGTGTGCAGTGACCTGTGTCTTTCTTAGGATTTCTAACCCGGATTACAGCTGGCGCGTTTCAGATTTGCTCTGGTTGGTTTGTCTTGTTGTGCCAGTGCAGTCATTCTATGAAGAAGTTGTTTTTCGTAGCGTTTTGCAGCGTCATCTATTGTCGCATTGGTTTCATGGAGCTGTGCCGAAAGCATTGCTTCTTGCGTTGATTTTTTCAGCGAGTCATTTTTTAAATTACAGGTTCACTGCCGGACACAACCTGCATTTTTTTTCACTGGTTGCCCTGTTCTTTCTGGGCTTTTCGGGTGGCTTGATTTTCAGCTTTCAGCAGAATCTCTCCGGAACCTGGGGCTTTCACGCTGGTTGGAATACCTTACGATTTGGTGTGGTTCATTTCATGTCTGATAAACCCCTGAGCGAGGCAGAAACGTTTGATCAGATCGAGGGTTCGCTTCCAGGGGTTTCGGTTGCCGTGTTTGTTCTCGGTGCTGTGTTAGTTTGGATGCGGTCGGCGCGGGTTCAGATCCCAGCCGCAAATGCTGATTTGTAGCCAAGGTAACAATAAATTGCTCCCACGGTTCCCAATCCAACAAGCCCAGCAAGGAAGTAGAGCCTGAGAGCATCCCGCTTCACAATGAGTCCGATTGCACCCAACACAAGACTGATTTGCAAAAACAGCGTGCCAAAATCAAAATGATCTCCGGCCTCGGAAAGTTTGCTCTGCTGTGATTCAATTTCCTGTGCTCCGATAACCACTCCCATTTTGCCATCGACATCTTGAGCCCAATTTGCCTCTCCAACGGCCTTTGAGCCACGCAGAATTTCATCTTTTTCCTTTTTGTATCGCTGCACTTCTGCCTTGAGATTGTTCTGCAGAGTGAGCATGGATTTTGTCTTGTCGGGAGCGATCGCGCCTCCCTGGATCAAAACCTCAACCAGGTCAGACTGCCCTTTGACCAGCGATTCCTTGATGCTCTTTGACTGATACCATGCATAGGCTTTGCTTTTTTCGTTTCCGAGCTGAATTTCATCGTCACCGAATTTGCCGCCACCCAATTCATTAAGCGCAAGAATGGCTGCAAATATGGACAGTGCGAGGCCAAACCATGCCTCCCAATGCACGTTGCTGTTTGATTCGGAGTTGGCGAGAGTTGATTCAGTCATGATGATATCCTTTTGCACAGATTCACTTCCTCGAGAGTGATCTCTAACCGTATGTATTTATAAGGTATTATTGTTAAGCGTCAAGGTTCTGCTCTGCTCCACGGTAGAAATCTGAGCTATTGTTTGCGGGAAAGTCACCAAAAACATTTTTGAACATCAATGGTGCCTCATGAAAATGATCCCCCGCTCACTGGTTGCAATATGTTTTCTTTCGTTTGCGCTGAGTAGCTGTAAGCCTAAGGTCGTGTCTCCATCGGAGTCGGATGTTGAAACGACTGGGTGTCCAACTTCGGGAGCAGGTCAGGATCTTCGCCGCACAAAGGCGATGCCCGATTTCGTTCGCGTCTCTATGCCAATTCTGAAACGTATTGTTGAACGAGCGCAGGATTTTAACAGAGGTGAACAGGGAACTGCCGCTGCAAAGACATTTGCGCAGCGGGTTAACACGATGTTGCGCAACATGGTTGCGAGCGACATTCATCCGCTGGCCTTCTTTGCTACGATTGCAGATTATGAAACCTACGAAACACGCTTGGGCGGGTTTCCGTGGGCAGAAGTCGGAAAGCGCAAATGGAAAGGCTCTGACCTTTATCGTGCTGGCTACTGCGGCAGTGCAACCTGCACCGGAGTCTTTCAGGTGTTGGTCTATGGTGATTGGTTCGGCTGGGCGCAGGAGCAAAATGGCAGTGGAGTTGGTATCTGGGGCATGAAGGGTGGGCCCGATTGGACGTCAACCCTGTGGTGGTGGACCAACGGCACAGACAACAACTGCACATGGCTCGCATCGGGAGCGAACCCTTGCACGACACCCGGAGTCCGCTGGAGTGTTTCACAGCACGTGCGCAACGGACGCCGCGCCTACGGTCAACAGAAGCAGTGCGGAGTAGAATGGGACGCGATGTATTGGTCGTATATCGGTGCCATGAAAAACACCTCAGACCCGCTGGTAAAGAGTGTGACGAGTGTGCGGGACTTTGCAGAGAAAGTTGGACTCGTAACAAATAGCGCGCAATAATGAGGCGGTTCTTGGTTTGAGCAGTTTTCAGACCGGGATGTCCGGAATTTGGTCTGCCGAAAGAGAACCTAAAAAAAGTTCAGATAAACAAAAAAAGCCGGTAAATACCGGCTTTTAAAGGAAAGATGGTCGGGGCTGTGGGATTCGAACTCACGACCCTCTGCTCCCAAAACAGATGCGCTACCACTGCGCTAAGCCCCGACGCGCCACCGTAGTTGCCATAGTTTCAGATCAAGTGCAAGCTCCCACCTCAGAAAAAGAGGAGAGCACGTGTCCATTGAGCTGACCGCACTGTTGTCAAAGGTGATCTACGCCTCCCAAGATGGCGCTTTTGTGGTGGCTGAGTTCGTGGACTCCAAGTCGGCCAAGCGCTTTCGGGCCAGCGGTAAGTCGCTTACGGTAGGAAAGTTCGATTCCCAGCAACAATACAAGCTCTTCGGTGACTGGGCCCAGTCGCCTAAATACGGTGAAACATTTCAGGTTATCTACAGCGAACCCCTGCGTCCGCCCACACTTATGGGTGTCATTCCGTTCCTCGTGAACAACGTTAAGGGGGTCGGTGAGGTCACAGCGAAGAAGTTCCTCGAGGCACTCGATGTGCGTACCATCGATGAACTGGTTGAGGTCTGCAAAAACCAAAAAGAAAAAGTTTTCGCGTTCTTTAAAAGCAAACGCGATAAAGCTGATCAGGTCATCTCTCTCATCACGGGAGATGAGGTTTATCGTGCAATTATGGTTTTTTTGCACGAGCACAATATTCCACCTAATTTTGCGAACCGTATCTATGAGCGCTATGGCTCTGATGCCATTCGTTTGCTCAAGGAAAACCCCTACCGTTTAATCTCCGATTTTCGAAATGTTGGATTTCTGCGCGCAGATGCCATTGCATTGAAGCTTGGAATTGACCCTCTTTCCCGCTTTCGTCTCGAGGCAGCGTTTGTTTACACGCTCGAGCGCGCTCACGACGACGGCCATTGCTGTTTGCCACGTGATGTCTTGATTGAGGGTGCGCGCGAGGTTCTCGGTGCTAAACGCGATTCCCGTTTTACATTCGAGCTTCTTCTCGGCGAATTGCGCGCTATTTATAAGGAAAATCGCGACAAAGGGGTTGCTAGTTTTGTTTTGCGCTTGCCCGAGGCCACGGGCGGCGATGAAAAATCGCTTCAGCCTTTGTTTTACCTCCCTGAGGTTTATGCCCTGGAGAATTCGGCTGCCGGCCAGTGTGCAAGGCTGTTGCACAAAGCAGGCATAGGCGTCGATCCTTTCGAGGCAAAGTACCATGCCGGAGAGGTCACCCTGCAGGAACTCGTTTCCGATATCCCCTGGCAAAAGCTCTCTGAAGAGCAATCTGCTGCTGTTGAACTCTCAATCGGCTCTCGCTTTATGGTTCTCACAGGGGGCCCTGGCTGTGGGAAAACCTTTGTTCTCAAGGCAATTTATCGCATCCAAAAGGCGCTCAAGCGCACCGTTGTTTTATGCGCTCCAACAGGTCTAGCTGCAAAGCGCATGACCATGTCAATTGAGGCGCAAGCCTACACACTCCATAAAACCTTGCGTATCGGGCAGAGCGAAGACGGTGCATCGGAGGGAGGCGAGGGTGCGCTCAAAGATGTGGATGTGGTTATTGTCGATGAAGCTTCAATGCTGAGCCTCGACCTCTTTCAAACCCTGCTTGAAGCCATGGCTCCGCAGACACGTTTGATTCTCGTGGGAGACGTCGATCAACTTCCCAGTGTGGGTGCCGGAAACTGTCTGAGAGACATCATTGCCTCGGGGGAAGTGCCTGTGGCGCGGCTCACCAAAATTTTTCGACAGTCAAGCGAAAGTCCCATTCCGACAGCCGCTCGCAGTATCATCGAGGGGCGCAAACCTGAGTTCGGGCTGACAAGCCGCACGGCACACTTGCCCGCGAAGAACTCTCTTGTGATGTTGCCATGCACAATACAAACCTTCGCAGAAATCCTACTTCCACTCCTCAAAGAGACCATTCCTCAGATGTATGGTCTCGATGCGGTTCGGGACGTGCAGATCCTCGTACCTATGCGCCGAGGTGAGGCTGGTCAGGAGAAAATCAATCGCCTTTTGCAGGCAGAATTGAATCCGCCACATCCAGACAAGGAAGAAGCTCAAATCGACGATGACCTTGTCTTGCGTGTTGGGGACAAGGTTATACAAACCCGCAATAATTACGATAAAGATGTCTTCAACGGTGACCTTGGATTTATTCGTAGCATCCGTGTGGTGCAGAAGAAAAAAGAGATCGATGTTGCCTTCGACGATCGAATTGTGCGCTTAGAAGATGAAGAGATAGATGATTTGAGCTTGTGCTATGCGATGACTGTGCACAAATCGCAGGGGTCAGAGTTTCCGCTCGTTATTATTCCTATGTTTAGCGCATATTATACGATGCTCGATCGTAATCTTTTCTATACGGCTCTCACTCGCGCCAGCAAACATGCGTTCATTGTGGGGGAAGAGTGGGCCTTGAAAAAGGCCGTGGCAACGCAAATTGCACTGAAGCGCTACACGGCTCTTGAACGGCTCATTGGCGAAGCGCGTAGCCTCGCCAACGATGCCTAGGGAAACAAGAGAGTGTTGATTCAAACTCAGCTTTTATTGTTCAATTTTTACTGTTGCGCCGAGAAGTTCCAATAGGCCAAGCGCCTCAGGAAGACCGATTTGGGTATTCCTGAGGGTGTTTTGACGGGGGTCGAACGAATATCCGTGTGCTTGAGAGAAGTCTGTGTCGAGAAGCGTGGTTTTGTTGAATTGGGCACCGTTGAGTCGACTGTGTGGGAACTTTGCCTTGTCGAGACGTGACTCGCGGAAATCGACTTCATCTAGCTGACAGTCCACGAAGATGCAGCCGCGTAGATCAAGCATTGCGAACGATGAATCGTTGAGTTTGCAGTGATTGAACTTAGCCGCGTTCAGGCCGGCTGACCTACTCCAATTCACGCCAACAGCCTTGCATTCCGAAAAGATCGCATTGCGGAAAGAGGAACCATTGACAATTGCAAGGCTGAAGTCACAGTTTTCAAAACGACAATCTATAAACCGGCAATTTTCAAGGCGCTTGCCGATAAATTTGCAGCGTCTGAAAGTACAGCTTTCAAAGAAGCAGCTGACTAACGATGAATCCTCTAATTCTTCGAAAATCTCGTCAGTCCTATCTTCTTTTTCCATGAGGAACTTTCTCTGTCGCAACAGGTCGGATAATTATGTGCAAGGATATATCCGTTAATTTAAAGCGGCGTGACCAAATTCACCAGTTTCAAGGCCTCAAAAACTCGCTCAGCCCAGAGCTTCGCACCCGCACCGCGAGGGTGTAGATTCATTGGATCTCCGGCAACTGCATCGCGCATCAGTTGCAGATCAGAATTATTTTTTAAGACATCTTTTCCAACTGTATAGCTGTCGATGAATGTACAGCTGCGGCCGAGTTCTGCCTGAACAGATTCGTTGGCTGCTTTGAGATTCGAAATGAGAGTGGTTTTGTTTGCGAATTGTCCGAGCCCTTCGGTTGGTGAGACAAAAGCACAGCGTGCTCCTGCATTCAAAATGGGTTTGATGAGACGTGGCAATTCTGATTTCACCGAGGCTGGATCGAAGAAATGGTTGTCGCCGAGCGTGATGATATAGAGATCGATGTACGGATGCTGGGCGATGATGTTGGCAATTGCTTCTGTGCGTTTTCCGGGTTGAGTGCTGGGAGCGCAACTTTTGTCCGATGTGTAGGCATCACATCCATAAAAAGCGTTCGCTGGAATCGGCGCAAAACCGCCATTGATCCAGCTGCCAATGCGGCCCGAACTTGCAGCTCCAAAGTAGCTGAGTTTCTGTTGCGAAGCATACCGAATCAATTCGGAGAGTCTTTGCCCGTAGCCCCCTGTGGATTGTGAGTCGCCGAGCACTGCGACCTCACCAACGACGCTCTTCAAGCCATTGCTGACCTGAAGGGGTTGGTTGTGTTGGCCGAAGTCTGGTTCACGCTGGGAGGGCGCGGCCGAGTCTTTGCAACCCGCTGCAATCAAAGCAAGGCTGATTGAAAGAGCCGATACAAAAGGTGTTTTTTTGTGCTTTTTCATCACAGCTTCCCCCCGACGTGATCTGCAAGAAGTGTTCCAGCCTCAAGGGCCTGATCTGTTTTGGTTCAAGCTGTTCAAATATTTTTCGGTGTCAAAACGTTGAACAACAACCGTGTCTTCGCAGAGATTCTCGAAGGATTATTTTGAATCGTTCGTTCAACGTGGAGAGAGGAATTCAATGCCAGTTTTTTCGTCGTTGAGACTCTGGTCGTCCGCACAGGTGATTTCGATATACGGGCTCACGTCCCTCGTTGTGTGTCCTTCGCTGTCGGCTGAGGCCTTCACTTTCACAACCAGTGCTTTGGGTGGATATGAGGTGCTCAGCTACAGGGATGATCCAACAAATTTGACCGGAGGTGCTGTTTCCGCTGGCGATGCCTATGAGCAGGCCTCATTTAAGGGCCCCCAGTTCGGCGTGAGTGGTTATGCTGGATTTGCGACCTTTGATGGAATTGAGCCGATTGCGGGTGTTGAAATACTCGCGAGCCAGCTTAAAAAATCGGCAAGCAGCGAGGGCTATACGACCGAAGGGTCTTTCAACTTTGTGAATGGTTCAATTGGCGCAGGTGCAAGAGCTTGGTTGAGTGAGAGCTTTTCTCTGGGGTTGGTTCTGGGACTTTCACAAGCATTTTCGAATGAAATGAAAACCTCAAAGAAAAGCGATTCCGGTACGGGCTCGATTGGTGAACTCGACTTCAAATTCACAAGCCACAAGCGAACGACACTTCAACTTGCTGCGGCATTTTCGCCCGCGGCGGAAGGATTGCTTTTAGGGCTTGATTTACGCTTGGGGAGCGGCTGTTTCTCGTGTTCATCACCGAGCACACCCGAACAGCAGCGCTCTTATGTGACCCGCTCCGGTGCACTGACTGTCGCCTGGATGCTCGGAGGCACGCAGATGAAGCCACCGAGTCCGCAATTCAACGAAAAATTGAAAAAAGTGGCACCGCGCAGGCCTGTCCAGAAGAAGCCGAGCCTGCCACAGTTTGAGGATGACAGCGATGAGTAAAATTTTTGAAATCAAAGATGGCTTCCATTCAATGCGGATGCGTCGGCTACTGTTGGGTTCGGCAGGAATGCTTGCCGCTGCCACCGTGATCCAAAGCTGCTGCGAGATTGGCTCAGCTTCGGAGGCGGAGCAGCTGGCGAGTGCGGATCTCACCTCTTGTTCGGGAAATCATGCGAAAGGGCAAATGTCGGTCGTGCTTTCGAGCAGAGCGGCCAAGTGGGACAACGACCTGCTCAAGAATACCTGGAATGGTGCGATGAAGACTTTTGTGAGTCCTAAGGTTCTTTCGCTCAAGTCTGTGGATTCGGTCGACGGCGAAACAGATACTGTGCGCTTTCTTCAACTGGATGGAAAATTCGGAAATGGTTTGGGGGTTGGCTCGCGAGTCTTGGGCAAGTTGTTCAAGGAAGGCGAAGTTGGCAGTGGGCTTTTGGGTTCGGGTACGCTCACCAACATTCAGGAAGCGCTCGAGGTCAAAGCACCGGATCCTAATCTTTCAAAGAAGTTCATTCCGAAAACCAACTTTACTGGTCTCGAAGATTTCATGGACATTGGCCACCCCGACGGTGATCTTTCGCAATTCGCTGTGGATACCTTTGATGCAACACAGCAATGGGCACCTTCCCAGACCCGCTACACTGATGCCATCACATCTCTGAAGACTATCATTCCAGCCACAAATCCAACCAAAATTGTGCGTGTGGCTGTGCTCGACACGGGTATTGATATTGAACATCCTGATCTGAAAGATGTCATCGACCGCAACCTGGCCTACAATGGCCTCACAGGAAAAGTGGGACCACTTGAAGTGGATGATAAGCAAGGGCACGGCACACATGTGGCTGGCATCATTGCGGGGCAGGGCAAGGGCAAAAGTCAAGGCATGGCGGCCAACGTTCGCGGTGTTGCTGGTGAGTTTCCGAACAACATCAGAATCGTTCCGATTAAGGTTTTGGATGACAATGGAACCGGATCCACGGCAGCCATGAATCGCGGTATCCGTTGGGCTACGAAAAACAACGTCGACGTAATTTCAATGAGTCTGGGCAGTGGTTCCAATTATGATTGCCTCAAGGATCAGGGCCTCAAGGATCCCGTGATTCAGGAAGCCATTGATAAAGGAATTATTGTCGTAGCAGCAGCGGGCAACGAATCGTGTCCGCTCGGTGGTGAGTGTAAGAAGCAGAATCCCTCTTTTATGAATTACACTGTGTTGCCCTGCGCTGCAGACAATGTTCTTTGTGTTGGGTCAAATGATTTTGCCGAGGAGCCATCTGAGTTCAGTAACTACGCGAGTAATCCGACAGGTAATGCCTCCTACCGCGTTGCTCCCGATATCACCGCCCCTGGCAGTCGTATTCTCTCAACTTATCCTCGCCTGGGTCAATTCGCAGATTACGATGGTGTTGCAATCCTGGATGGTACGAGTATGGCCACACCGTATGTTTCTGGAATTGCAGCTCTGATGAAACTTGCAGAAACTGCACAGTACCCAGTGAACCAAGCGAAGTTCAAAGAGTACCTGCAAGAAGCGGCTTACAAAGGTGGAAAATACCCAACAGCATTCGGCGTGGGTCGGGTCGACATGAAGGCGATGATCGACAATCGCCAGAACCGCATCAGCGGCAATTCAACCCGTGTGACCGGTGCCCAGAACAAGGTCACCTTCGAGTATTGAGTTTGGCATCGACCGATTCAAAAAAAGGCCGCGTGGAGCATGTCGCTTCACGCGGCTTTTTCGAGAGATTGGGGCAGTTGTGGGAGTCTTCTCTGACTAAAGTTCAGTGAGAAGGTCTCAGAAGTTCGCAGACATTCCGGTGTCAACGCAGGATGTTGCCGAACCCTTGAGGTAGCACGCCATGACCGGATAGGGAGCGCTTGCACCGAATTTACAGACGAATACGGGTTCGTTCTTTGAATCGAATGCCATGCGTGGAAATGAGTCTTGAATTCCGAAGACATCGCGGCACGCGTTCATCGGTGCAGTGTAACTGCGCAGTTCAGGAAGCGGTGAAGGCACCGAGCCACCGCCACTATTGATAATGTCGGCTTCGTCAGTGATCCGTCCATTGACGAGCATTTTCTTGGTATAGAAGCATGACTTTGCATCGAAGGAATTCCGGCAGACGATAATTGGCTTCCCTGCGCTGAATGCTTTGTCTAAACAGCTGAAGAATGGAATTTTTTCGGCGCTGAGTCCGGGCTGGGGAAATGGATCGTTGACACCGATGGCAGTCTGACAAGCATTGATGGGTGCGACTGCCGAAAAGCCGTTCAATGGTTGAGCCGGAGGTGGCTGCCCGACTGTTCCTGAATTCGGCGGTGGTTGCTGGCCACCCGGTTTTCCGTAAATACTTGCTGCCCGTTGAATGTCATTTGCTGATAGGAAGTTGTTTTCGGGTATGGAACCACCTGTTGCTCGGTTGAGCATTCCAGGAATTTGTTTCGATGAGTACATCATGATTGATTTGATGTCGAAACTACCAAGCATGGCTCCGAACTTCATGATTGCGACCTGATTTGAGTTTGCAATTTCATTTGGAATAAAAAGATATGAGTCTCGGTCAGGGCGAGTGTGTTCATGCAAAAAGCCAACGGCGTGGCCAAGTTCATGCAGAACCGTTGTAAGAGTTGATCCGCAGCCGGAAGGATCTCTCATGGCAGTCAATTTTTGGGGGCCACCCATGCGGCCAGCACCGTAGGACACTCCGCACGAGGCCGAGTTTTGCGGTTCATTTCCGATGACAAGATAATCTTTGTCTGTGGATGTTTTTGGGACGAAAACTAGGCCGGATGGAGCCCACATCTGTATCGCTTGCTTCAGCTCAGCCGTGCAGCAGAAGTTTGCCTCAACAACGTAAGGAACACGCCCGTTCGGCCAGGCATTACCTGCGCTATATAAGCCGAGACTGCCTTCCTTTGCACTCGATTTTTCGCGAATCTTGTTGATGGGCAGAAAGACATCTCCGCCAATGGCGGCATATTCTCCCTGGATGACGTATTGAACCTTCACTTCGCCATTTGGTGTATCTATATAACCGCTTTTTGTGTTTGTTGAGTTTGTTGTTGTCGAAACTCGAGCAGCACTGGCCGCGCCGCATCCCGTTGTGATCAGTGCCCCAAGTGCTCCGGCAATCGAGGAGACCAAGGAAATTTTCCAGAACGACGTCAAACCCATTCAGCATTCTCCTCATAAAAAAACTCTCTTTTTCTATCGGAAAAGATGATTTGATACGTTAATGACAGTATTTTTAGCGTGAAAATGCGGTTGGTTATCTTTGATGAATTTTTGTCCTCTTCTGCCTTAGGATTTCATTTTTTAAGGTGGGACTTCGATTGTTCATGGCAAATGACACGTTTCTATGCAGCAATGGAACTCATAGATGCTGCGCTGCACTTAAACGAAATAGCCTACATTTGCTCATCCTAACTATCCGTATCGTTGAATACTTTTGTGAGTCATTCATCAATTCTATCGTGAGATCCGATAGAGATAGAAGTAGTTGCAATGTGCGAAAGGTGAACACATGAACATGCGTCGATTACTGAGCTTCATTGTTCCGGTACTTCCGTTTGTTTTTGCTGCACCTGCGCAATCTGCAGAGGTTCAGTCGCAACTCGGCCTGGCGATCTCGGAGCCGGTTCTTGATGCGGAGGACATTCGGACAGCTTCAGCTTCTGGTGTGTCCATGGAGCCGAAGAAGGCTTTTGGTCTGAGCACGCGCACAACGGTGTATTGGACACCCTCCGAAGGGCGCTCCACCAACTACAATTTGGGATTGAGCCTGGGATACACCTCAGGCTTCGGAAAAGTCACTTTCCGCAGGGATGTTGATGGGCAGAGAATCTCGGCAGATCTTGATACCGAGTATGAATATGTTGGGCTGGGGATCAGCAACGGCATTCTGCTTAAATTGAACCGAAAAACCCTCATGTCGTTTGATTTAGGTCTGGATCTTTTGCCGCTGAATGCGTCTTACAAGGCGGAAGGCGTCGGCGGCAGCATGAAAATTAATTTCCCCAAAGCTATTTCTTGGCACGTTCAGGTTGCAAGTTATTTTTCTTTGTCACGTGAAACCGATTTTTCGATTTCGTCACGCTATGAGATGACCAAGCTTTTCAACTCAGAAGGTGAGAGCTCGCGCATGAATGTCGCACACGTCAATCTCGGCTTTAGATACAAGTTCGTTTCTGATGCGAGCCTGGATGAACCAGAGGTGCGTTACAAGAGACGTGTGCGCACCACTTGGCGCCAGCGCAGAGAGAGAGAAGTGGCTTTTGAGAATTAAAAAAGCTCAGGGCTCGAGAATTGTGCCTTTCAGCAAAAGTCTCGAGCCCTGATTGCTTTCCGAAACTCAACGAAAGTATTTTATCCCTTCAATCGACCGCCGGTGAGCAGCTGACGCAGAATCTGCGAGCCTTCCTTCACCATTTCTGTGCTGCAGCTGAATGAGAAGCGGATGGCATCGGCACAGGTTTGTCCGAAGGCATCGCCCGGCGAGCTGCCCATTCCCAGCTCTGCGAGCGTGTTGGAGAGGTCGTCGGCATCTTTCACGCCGAGACGTGCATAAATGCTTTGGTCGAGTGTCGCCCACACAAAGAAACTTCCCTGCGGAACAAATGGCTTGAGGCCAGGGATTCCGGTGAGAGCCTCGACCATGATGTCGCGGCGTGTGGTGTACTGATTGAGCATGTGAGTGATGTAGGTTTGATCGCCTTGGAGTGCAGCTACGGCTGTCCACTGCGCCACGCTGTTTACGCCGTTGATGCTGCAGCGCATGATTTTGTGCAGGCGCTCCATCAACGTTTCATCGGTAGCGGTCAGGTAGCCGGTGCGCAAGCCGCTCATGGCGTGGCTCTTCGAGAAACTGAACACCGAAACGATGCGGTTCTGGTATTCAGGAGCAAGAGCTGCCAGCGAAACGTGTTTTTGCGGTGGGAAAATCACGTCCTCGTAGGCTTCGTCGGACACAATCCACAGCCCATGCACCTTTGCCATGCGGATGATTTCCTGCAGAGTTGAGGTCGGCAGGACAGCTCCAGTCGGGTTGTGCGGAGTATTCAAGAAGATGGCGCGTGTTTTGGATGTGATGCGCTTCTCAATTTCTGCAGGCAGATATTGGAATCCTGTTTCCTCGCGCAGGGGAACTGCGACCGGAGTTCCGCGTGCAACCTTGATGTTTTCCACAACCTCAGTCCACATTGGGTCGGGAACGATCACTTCATCACCAGGTTGGAGCAGGCACTGAAACGCGCAAAAGAGAGCGTGCATGGCGCCATTGGTGACGAAAACGTTCTCTACAGAGGGGAGGTGGATTCCGTTTTTGTCCGCGAGTTTTTTGTGGATCGCCTTCCTGAGTTCAGGAATTCCAGCATTGGGAATATAGTGGGTTTTACCTTCGTCGGCCGCTTTTTTGAGCTCTGCTGTGACGTGTGGTGCGAGGCTGAAGTTTGGGTCGCCCGACTCAAATCGAAATACCTTTTTGCCGTTGGCTTGTGCTTTTAAAATCCGTTCACGGATTTGTACAATTTTTCCAAGTGACAGTGCGTCCAGGAGATGAGTGCCGTGCTGCTGCATGGGAAGCCTCCGGTCTATTGAATGGGGGGAACGTTACGCGAGGTCTTCACCGAAGGCTGTGAGGCTGTCAATGGGGTGACTCCACGTTCGCGCACAGAAGCCAATGTGTGCTGGAGTGGTTCAGGAAGTAGTGCACCTAGAGGAGCTGAAGATGTTCCCGAGGAATCTTGTTTTTTCAGTTTGGTTGGGCGTGGTTTTATTGGCTACTGCAGCCAACTGGGGATGCACGCGCAACCCAACGAAGATTGGATTGCCGCAGGCTCCAGTTGCCGTACCTACAGCAAATGCAACACCCCCAGGAGAAGGCGAACAGGGAACCCGAAACGAAAGTGAGCCTGCCATTCCTTTTGATGGCTCAAGACCTGAAGTGATTTCTACTCCGCCGCGCGGCCAGACTGATCCACTGGAGAAGAGCACACCGCTGAGGGATATCTATGCGGAGCTAACGGGACAGTCGCTGACCTGTGAGGAGGCTCGTCCATGAATGATACCTTGAGACCACTGTATTCAATCTCTAAACGCGCACTGCTCGGCTTGTGTGCATTGGTGCTGGGTGGTTGCATTCAGAAGTCGAATATCAAATCGATCAGTTCGGATGACTGGTTTCGAAAGGGCGTAGATCGCTTTTACCTTGCAACCGTTCCAAGTTCGGCGTTGCATCAGGGTGCTCTGACTGTGAAGGTTGGCCAAGATCTTCTTGTCGGTGTGGGGTGTTTTGGTGAGGCGAAGGAAGCTGCTTCCCGGGTCGCGGTATCGGAGAACAGCTGCATAGGCAGCAGGGGTAAATTGCCCTTGAATGAACGAATTCGTCTCCAGGATTTTCCATTGGCCGCTGACCCTGGAAATCCAAAGCCAGGCGAATGTGTGCTGCTGCTCGGTCCCAACGAGGTCGTGAAGCGGGTTCAGGACAAGCCAGAAGATTTTGTCACTGGCCCTGCCGCCACGGCAGCGCTGAGTGCTGCCACAGCAACAAATGCATGTGGATTGAGTCTGGCGCTCGGACAGGCATTCTTCCTGCAAAAGGTAGTTGTGAAGGGAAGTGTAAAATCGGACAAAGAAAGTATCGATTTTGCAAGAAAACTTCTGAACTATTTTGGCGAGAATAATTTGGTTCCATCTCTCTACACAGGCGAACATCCCGTATATGCGCTGAAACCAAATGAATCACTGCAGGGAAAACAACCCTCTGAGGTTGCCGCTACGGAAAAGATTGTTGTTGGGCAGGCGGTGCTTCCTTGCAGCGAATTCAAAACTTCGATTTGGGATGTTCTGGGTGTTGCTGCACGCAAAGATGTCCGCAAGGTTTTCTTTCAGGCCATGGCCGAGGCCGACCGTCGTACTGCATTGCGTGTTCGTCAGAGTCGCTTTTTTCCGGAGTTTGCAGCAGCCTTGCAACGTGGCGATCTACGTACTGCAGCAGGTATCTACAACCCGATCTTCGCTTTTGAGTTCAACCGAAATGTTGATGCTAAGGCTTCTCAGGGCTGGGGAGGCTTCGGGGTGCAGAAATTTTTTGATGAAATCCGCGAAATCAATAAAGAACTATCGGCGTTGTGAATTCATTCCAGCTTTAATGAGAACCGAACGCTGACACCGCCATCTAGGTGCGGCTCCAAGCCGAAGTGCACTTTTCGGTCGTCTGTCGGCAGAGGGCTCTCGGCGCGTCTGCGTGAGTTACCACTGTCCAAATTCATGAACGCATCAACCACACCGATCGCGTAGAGAACTCCGGTTCCGATGAAGCTGTATGTTGCAATATTGGAGACCTTTTTGATGTAGGTCTGTCGCTCCACTTCTTTTGCATCGATGTCCTCTTGATTCGCACCGCTGTCTATTTCTGCTTGCCTCTGACCAACAAAAATTTTCTCCGCATCGGGAATCTGTTTTAATTTTACATAAAGGCCATATCCAAGTGCGCCGCCCTCGGCGAGCAGGAAGAACATGCCTTTTCCGCTCTGGTTGTTTTGAAATTGTCCGACTCCAAAGGGTAGCAAAGCGAGTCCAGCGCTGCCTCCAGAGCGTTTTGCCCGCCGCCTTGAACCAGCAGCGGGGCGTCCGTAACTCCCGCGCGGGGCATCGCCATCTCCGGCTTCGTACTCTTCTTCGTAGGGATTGGGTGTACCGTAATCTCCAGCCGGCGGATATGCAGGCGCACCGTAGGGATCGGGAGCGGGATAGCTGTATGCCGGTGGGGGTGCAGGTGCATATTGTGGTGCTGGCTGATACGGGACGGCATATCCGGGTTGCTGGTACTGTGGCACGGCATATGGAGCCTGCTGCGGATAAGGATATTGCGGTTGTTGGTACACTGGTGGCGGTTGTTGATATACAGGAGGCGGCTGCTGGTAAGCGGGTGGTTGCGCGTAGGGCTGGCTATACGCAGGAGCCTGCTGTTCCTGGAAGAACTGATCTGCAAGGCTCTTCCGCTGACGATTTGCTTTCGCAGCTTGTTTGTCTTGTGGCAGCTGAATGTTGAAATCCACCGAGCGCTTTGGTTTCTTGCTTGAAAGGTCGTCAGAGGCAGATGAGCGCTGTGCCGCACTTTGTTTTCCGTCGCGGGCCTTTCTTGTGGATGCTTTTTTCGCAGCTTTCTCCTGAGCACTGAGTGCTTTTTTCATGCTGACCACAATTTTGTTTCCCTGTCCGCGCTGCACATTCACCTTCATTTCAATGCTTTCATATCCTTCGGCACTAATAGTAATCATGTGCTGTTTCGGATCGAGTGAGATTTTCTGATCCGCGGAGCCAACGAAAATTCCATCGGCAAAGACAATGGTGCGAGGTGCGTTAGAGCTCACCTCTATGCCTGTGAAGGCAGCTGCCTGTGCTTTGGGGGCCGCTGCGTTGCTTTTGGGTGCTGTTGGTGGGCTGGCTCTCGGCGGTGCTTTGCGCGCTCCTTTTGCTGCAGAAGGCGAGGGTGGAGGACTTGCTTTGGCTGATGTTCGCTGTTCCCTCAACTTGTTGAAAAAAGGTTCTATCCCGGGATCGAGGATATAGCGTTTGTCCAATTTTGCGCTTGGATTATTACGCAGCAACTGATTGAATGCTCGCTCGGATTTTTCTCGGTTGCCGAGCATGAATTGAACGATTCCGTACATTTCGAGGGAGTCGTTCAATTCTTTGCCTTTGATACGTGCTTTCGGGAAAAGCTGTGGTTCGAGAGTTTGAGCGGCAGCGTTCAGGTCTCCCTGAATAAATGAACGGCGCGCATTGGAAAGGGCTGAGGCCAAAGCCGTTGCAGAGAAAGCGAACGAAGTGATTGCGATGACAACAATCAGCAGATTCAGGGCGGCGCGAAAGCCCCGGTCAATCTGTTTCTGGTTGTATGTCATAGCACTCAGCAAATCACTGTTCCTTTTTTAATTCGGGATCCAACGCATTAAGATTGATCACCGGCAGCTCTAAAGTCTTTCCAGATTCGATGCGTATTCGTCGCGTGTACTCCTGATATTTCTTGCCGTTATGTTCCTGCTGCGGGATTTGCAGAAGCACATTGCCAGCTGGAACGGTAAAAGTGCGTGTCAGCCCGCTGCGAGAACTCAGCCCCTCGAAAACACCATTGATGTAAATGGTCATCTCTCCGGGTTCAGTGCGCACAACCAGCTGTGTGGGTGATGCGGGAGACGCGCTCTGTGCAGGTGATGGTTTTGTCACTGGTGGTCTATTGCTCTTCATGTTCCCGGAAGCCTGGCTTTGAGGGGCTGCTTTTGTTGGGCGAGATGGACGGGCCTGACGGGTTTTGTTCGGAGCAGCAGGCTTTTGCTGTTTCGCTTTGCTCGGAGCATTCAATTTATTCTGCGGTTTCTGAGTCGGTGTGGGTGTCTCAACCGCAGCGGGGCGAGTGGCTGTTGCTGTCACCGTTGCCGAGACTGTGGGTGAAACTGTTGCTGTCGCTGTGCTTTGGGGAGAAGGGGTTGAGTGCAACGCATTGCTCGCAACGCCTTCCGACGGCAGTGCTGTCGGCTGCGAATCCCGGACAATGAAGTAGTCTTGGATGTGTTGACGTCCTCGAAAGACGAAAGACATCAAAAGTGCGGTCATGGTCAGAGTAAGCAAGAAAAAGCTCAGAAGGCCCTTATTGCTGTTGCGGGATCGGAGCTGGTTCGGTGTGGGGCTTGGCTGTGGGGCAGGGTTTCTCGCGGGCGAGTTTACGCGTGCTTTTCTCGGTAACGTTTTTTGCTCTTTCTGCTTCAGCGCGGAGGTGTCGACCTTGATTTCCGGCTCTGCAACCGTGAGCTCTTTGGCTGTATCCCGACTTGTTGATTTAGATTCAGCCTCTAATTTTTTGTGTTTGTCGGCCGTTTCGTCCTGCTCAGCTTCGGCGACGATTTTGGTTTCGTCCTGCAGCAGTGGCGAGCGGCGAATTGTGGATGCAAAGAGCATCGGATTTTCGAAGCCATCGGCAACAACACGGCTCGAAGGTACAACTTCCTGGGAAATTAAATAGCGCGTGAGATCTGTGACAAGCTGTTCTGCCGTCTGCGGACGCTGTGCGGGATCGACTCGCAGGCAGCGTCGCACGATCGTGTCGAGATCGATCGGTATCGAGGGGCGCAGTTGGTTGAGCGGCGGTACATTTGCCTGAGTGATCTTGATAGCCAGATCAGTTGGATTCGAGGATCGGAATGGCAGCAGACCTGTGAGCAGTTCGAATAGTATGACTCCGAATGAAAAGATGTCACTCCGTGCATCGACCTTGCCTCCTTGGATCTGCTCCGGCGAAGCATAGGTGAGCGAGCCAATAAACTGTCCTGCTTGAGTCATGGAGGAGTCGAATGGACGCGCTACACCAAAGTCTGTCAGCTTGACTTCACCATTACTGTGAACAAGCACATTGTCGGGCTTCAGATCGCGGTGCACGACCGAGTGTCTGTGTGCTGCTTCAATTCCTTTTGCAATTTCGAGGGCGACCAGAGCAGCGAGAACGGCATGCAGCGCAGGACTTGGTTGGCTTGAATACTTTCTCTGAGCAAGAGTCAGGCTACGGCCATCTATGAATTCGCTGACAATGAAAAGCTGGCCTTGGTTGTTGACTCCAAAATCGTAAATGCGAACCACATTGGGATGGTCGATGCGCGCAGCGAGTTTAGCTTCTTGCTCGAAACGCAATCGCAGCTCGGTCTGGCTGCTGAGGTGTTCGTGGAGGATTTTTAGAGCGACAATGCGTTGCAGCCGAAGGTCATAGGCTTTGTAAACAGTGGCCATTGCCCCTGAACCAACCCGTCCTTCGATGCGGTATCGCTCGTCTTTGTTCAATTCCTCGAGAACCAACCTCCAACTCCTTTGAGGCGCGCAAGGCCCCAATAACAATCGGAAGAAATTCAGAGAACTCAAGTTTCTGGCGAGCGGATCGAAAAAAGGAAAACTTTGCCTTCCAGGGAGTGGGTATGGGAGTGCGTGTCAGTCTTTTCAGTGCCTTAGCTCTTTCGCTCGTCATGCTCGTGGGTTGTTGGCCGATGAACAACAAGTCACAGGAGTCAGACCTGGATGCGATCACGGCAGCAAGCAAGCGCCTGTTCGGCCAGAATGTTCGTGGCTATATGTGGGCTCTGACGACCGATAGCCCGGCAGTTTTTGCCCAGGCTCCGGTCGGGCTCGGGGCTGATTCAAGCCCGAGTGTGGTTGTCTACGACCCTTTCGCGCCAGCTTCATCCAACACATACGAAGACAATCCACAGAGGGCGACGGCACCCTCAGGAGCCATACCGCGAAGCCCATTGGGTGCTGCGGACAGGGATTCTGCCACGGTTAATCCGTTTGCAGCCGAGTATTTTCAATGTTGGTACTATGCCGAAACCGAAGTCTACGAAAAACTCGAGGGAGAAGCCCTTAAGAAGCTGTTCCTCAACAAAACGAAGACCAAGCGGGTCAACAACAACTTTTTAGATGTGAAGTATCTCTATAAGGATCTCGAACGCACAGAGGCGCTCAAGCATCTGGAGGCATTTGCGCTCTCGGCACTCCCAGGAACATGTTTTCTGCTCAACAGTATTGGACCATTGCGGGGGAAGGCCAAAGGGGCCTTAGCGAGTGCGTTTTGTTCTGTCTCGCTTGCAAGTCTGGCTACCACCCGGAAGCCAAGCGGTGATGGCTGGGGAAGCGATAAGGCGCGCCAGCACATACAAAACCAGCTAAAAGCGAGAGTGAATGAGCTTGATGAAGTGAATTGGGATGTGCTTTGGCAGCTTAAAACGAAAGTTGCCGAGTTTAACTCGGCAAGCAAATTCTCAGAGACAACTCAGGTTCAATGTCCAGCCAACGAAACGTGGGTCGCGACCCTGATGGGATACCCCAAGAACTAAAAACTCAGCCTTTGGTTGTACCTGTTGCAGCTTCGTCGTTGCCAGCCTGCTGAACAGACTTCTTGATTTCCGCTTGCAAGTCTTTCTTGGCGTACTTTTTGATTTCTTCCATGATGAAGTGCTTTGTCTGGTATTGAGCGTCCTTCACGATAACCTGCTTCCCGGTGCGGTTCTTAAGATTGAAGACCAGCGGAGCTTTCAGGTTCGCGCTCATTTTCTTTGGGTCGGAAGGAATTGTAACGATGACCGAGATGACAGCGTCATCGGGAGACTGGAGCTTGAGAATGGAAATCTCTTCTTCAGTAACTTCAACTGTGTAATCTGGGCGGAAGGTGAGCGGGCTGATGACAACGAAAGCCATTGTTCCATCGTCGAGCGACTGCAACCATTTGAAGGGAGAGTCAGCGTCATGGTCAAGCAGCACGTAACGCACAAGCTCGGGAAATCCAACAAGCCCTTCAGGCAACGTGATGACGTCGGCATTATCGACTTCGATTTCGCCAAAACGAGATGTCTGTACTTTCAAGAGACCTCCCAAAAGCCAAAGCGTCTGCCGGGCGTTGCCAGAACATAACATTCCTGACTCTGACACCAAGAGCGTCTGTTTTGTACAGAAACTCATCGGAGACTGACGTTGCCATCACTTGACTTGATTTTTCACTTCTCAGAATAAATGACAAAATCAAGTTTCGCAACATCCCGGTGCAGAGTTGTTCTCTGTCAAAGATTTGTTGGTAATTTCAGGGACCAAGCCAAAGTCATCCAGTCGATCCAACACATGGTCGGGTTATACTGCCGCTCCTTTGAGCAGGTCGTCCAGGTCTGCGGAGCCAGAGTCCGTTTTAGGCTGCGGGTCAGCCCAAGAGAATAGACACTGCTGGGATTGATCGAGGAAAAATAGTTCAAACCGACCGTCATCAGCAGGCCTTGTGTGTCCGGGTTAACTTCCAGGGGGAGTCGAAAGGTCGGCACTGCGGCTGCGGGAGAGCGGTAATAAGAGGCTCCATAGACTCCAGCCAAAATGCCATTGCTCTGTTGAAACTGAACCTCACCGCCGACAGTGGCGCTCCAGGCAGGGGTCGAACTTGCACCGAGCGTATTGGAAATACGCTCGAATTTGAGTGTTGCTGTGCTGTCCGCAGATTGCCAGCGTAAGTGCGATTTGAGAGAGAATAATCTCCATCTATTCTCTCTCGAGCTTTGACTTTCCTCTTGTGCGTCGGGGCGATTGCCTACGATGTATCTCAGTTTTCCCTGTTGATCGGTGTACCACTCGAGACTGGATGTAAACCCAACTTCAAGCGCTGGGAATTTCCAGTTGAGTTTTAGGCTTGGGCGTGTGCGTTGAATTTCAACGCGCTCATCATTAGTGCGGGCGGAGTTCAGCAAGGAGGAGAAGCCATGCTCCAGCTCGAATGTCGACTGCAGGGAGTCGGGGGTTAGCTTTTGTTCCAGAGGGTGTATGGCAACAGAAAGGCCTGAAAAATGTTGTCGCGTGTTGCTCTCCAGGAGGAGCGATCTTTCCGCTTGGAGCCCGGCACTCAGAGAAACGCTGCGCATTTTTCCATAGGTCAACCACAGAGATTCAAGTGTCGGGAGTTCCGAGGCAGAGCGCTGCTGTAAAGGGGCGAATCGTGTAAAGGCCTGAGAGAGTGACCAGGATGAGTGCACTTGCCAGTTTTCAGAAAACTGCACGAGAGTGCTCAGGTTTGAGGTTATCCCAGCAAAACTTCCCGCCGTTGCAGCACTTCCTGCCCGGCTCGTCAGCTCGAATTCCGCGGCCCAGTCTGGACGTGCCAGACGAGCAAAATAATCCCGCCTGAGCTGATTCAGTTGTGAGCTTTTTTCGGTCAGGGAGGTCTGCTTCGAGGCCTCGCGGGTTTGAATCAAGATGTCGTGAAGTTCCCTGTCTCGTCGTGTTTCGGGAGGTGTCGCGTTGGCTGAATCAGAGGCGAGGGTCAAGAAAGCAGACACAGGGAAAAAAATGCACCCAATCAGAAGTCTGGAATGGGGACGTGGCTTCCGATGCTTGATGCACAGGGCGAAGGAGACGACCGTGGCAGAAAACAAAACTTCGGAGCAACTCACGGAAGAGAGTTTGGAGTTGACGCGTGCACTCACGGAGTTGCGCGAATGGAGCACGGAACGTAAGCGGGTGTTGGACGAATACGAGGGATACATCCAGCGCGCACTCTCCCAAGGAAAGATGACCAAGCGTCGCAGTCCAGAATCCAGCAAAAAATATCTGAGTGAACGCATGGTCGCCACAATTGCCCTCGACTGCAGTATGTTCAAGCGCAGCATCCTGATGATGACACACCGTGAGCGGCAGATCCTCAAGCGCCTCGCTGAAATCGCGGGTGGCGAAGCGAGTGCCACGGCTGCGAGCTCCATTGCCGATGAAGAGAAGAGCGCCTAAATCAGGAATTCAGGGTTTCGCTTCGATGTGAATCACTGGCTGCAGTGCTGATTGTCAGGATGTCTTTGAGTATCACTCGCGGCACCCCAAGCCCACGCAGCGCAGATGACACGACGTTGGAAATCGACTCCTTGAGAGCGAGCACTTTGTGCCCGTCGCGTTCCACGTAAACGGGCTGGTGTGCATCGATCAAGACAATGGCATCTGAGCCGAGTTCCATCTTCAGATAGTCAACACTGGGCTGCACATTCTCAATGTAAAATTGGAAGCGGCTCAATAAGGAGGCTTCGTCGTCGTCGGCGCGCCCGCGATGCTTTGCACGCTGAATCATTTCCTGTCGGGAAATGCTCAAATGTAATACCTTTATGACAGGAATATTGAGCCGGCGGAGAAACTCGAGCAGATGCTTAGCCGCGGCAACAGTGCGCGGATATCCGTCGAGGATGAATGGGCGTGAGCGGAGTCCGGGAGCATGTTCGATGTGTGCTGCGATGAAGTTTTGAGTCCAGCGGTTCGGAACTAACAGGCCATTCATGGTGCAGAATTCGAGCCATTCAAGCTGGCTTGTAAAGTTGTCCATGCCGCTGCGTCCGAAATATTTCTCGAGCTGTGGGAGATAGTTGCGTACCTTGCGCGAGAGATCATCAGTGGTGTCAACACATTCAAAGATGTTGGAAGTAGCGCTGATTTGATAGCGCTCCGAAAGGAGCTTTGCGTAGCTTGGATCCGACTTCGCATTTTGGAATGAGCTACGGAGAATTTCTCCCATCGATAGATGGTCAGAGGGGGCGATGGACATAACTCTGCAAAGTGCAGCCGCAACCTCGCCCTTTCCGCAGCTTGAAGGGCCTGTCAGGATCACCACTCCGGGATGGCGCATGGAGATTTTGTCGACTCGAATACAGGAGGTCAGTTCGTTGGAAGTGATCATCCTTGATACACGCCTTTCACAAAATTGAAGTTGCTGCAGGCAGCAACTTCGGTCTTTTTCAGTTCAGTAGATCAACACCAGAATTTTTGACCGTTTCTATGGCTTGGGCAACGGTACGAACCTCATTCTCTTCGAGAATGGTTAGCGGTGGTCTGAGGATGTTGTGCATCACGCCCATTGAGCTCAATGCCCATTTCAAAGGAATGGGGTTGGGCGCACAGAAGAGTTGTGCGTTGACCGGATAGGTGGCGAGATGCAAGCGAGTCAGAGTGGAGAGGTCGCCCTTCTGAGCTGCCCTCCACATATCCAGCATTGCGCCTGGGATGAGATGAGTTGTGACACTGATGACACCGCTTGCTCCGCAGAGCAGCGCTGGGGCAAAGGTTGGGTCGTCGCCGCTCAGAATGCTCACCCGCTCGGTGAGCTGTGCATCCTTGAGGGCAAGGCTCATTTCGCTGATGACCCGCACATCGCCAGCGGCTTCTTTGATTGCCACAACGTTTGCACACGTTTTGGCGATAGTGACGAGGGTTTTGGCCTGGAGCACGCAGCCTGTGCGGCCGGGAACGTTGTAGAGGCAGACCGGGGTGTTTGGCACTGCTCGTGCCACCGCAACAAAATGCTCGGTGAGTCCGGTTTGTGTTGGTTTGTTGTAGTAGGGGGTCACGACCATGATCCCGCTCGGGGTTTGGTTGTGTGCCTTAAAGGTTGCGAAGTGGCGCGACGTCTCGATTGTTTCCGCCGTTGAATTAGATCCCGTGCCAACGTAAATGCGGAAGGAATCAGACTGGAACTCGAGTGCTGTGGAGACCAGGAGCTCTTTTTCAGCCAGGGTGAGTGTAGGGCTTTCGCCGGTGGTACCGCAGACGACCACACCATGCAGGCCACTGTTCTTCTGTAGCTGAAGAAGTTTTTTGAGTGAGGCAACGTCGACCGAGAAATCGGGGTTGAAGGGAGTTGCCAGTGCAGTGAGAACCCCTGTAAATGGTTTGCTGGTCATAACATTCCTTTCAGGTGACGCAGGATGAGTTCATTCTTCTTTAGTGCAAAAGATTTGAAAATGCATCCGTTCTTCACCGAAGATGCGTTTGAAAACTTTCAGACTCTGGTGCGGCCACTCATTCTGTCGCTTTTGAAGGACAGGGGGCAGGGCAACCCCGAGCTAGAAATGTTGTTGCTAAATAGAGCGGCAAATTTGCGAGAAACACGCCCTGCGCATCTCACCACTTCGTCGGTTGTCCTCAGTCCAGATCGCCAGCAGCTTCTTTTTCTTCTGCACAGGAAAATCCTGGAGTGGGTCTACCCGGGGGGACATCCAGATGGGGATTGGCACCTATTGCGTTCGGCGTTGCGGGAATGTTTTGAGGAAACGGGGCTGAGCGCAGTTGAGGTGCTGCCGCCCCAATTCTGTGCGGGACATCAGGCCGCTGTCCGGTGTCCGCAGCTTTTCCAGAGATTCGAAATCCGTGCGACAGCCCGTGAGCCCGAACATGTTCATTTCGATGCAGTCTTTGTTTTCCAGGCGAGTTCCGAGGTGGTGGCGATTGAACCCCTCGAAAGCAGCGGATCTCAATGGATGGATCTTGCGACTCTCAAAGCGCATGCACTGCGCCCTTTGGGCGAGCTCAGCGATGGTTTTGATCCTCTCACGGCGCGAGTTTGCCTTGCTGCAATGCAAAGCGCCCTCGGAACAGTTTAGCTCCGAGGGCGCTCAATGTTGACCTGTAGCAAGGGCTGGTTTAGCGTTTGTGTGCTGGGCCTGTAGCTAAATGGTTACGGCAGCGTGCTCATAACACGACGATTTGGGGGTTCAAGTCCCTCCAGGCCCACCACTCCCACTCACTTGGCCACTGGCGCCTTGTCCTTTGCACTTGCTGAATTGTCATTGCTTGCGCGCACAGCGCCAGGGAACGACTGCGACAGCACGTCAATCAGAACTGCAGGATTGTTCGGAGTTACGATGCGACGTCCGCTAGCGATGTAGGCTGGTGTTCTGTCGGCACCCGATGCTTTGAGGTTGTTCACCACTGTTGTCAATTCATCCATACCGTCGCCGCTGGTCATGCACTTCTCAAATGCCTTGACGTCGAGGCCAGCTTCGGTGGCTGTCTTGATTGCTTGCTTCTGAGCTTCTTCAACGCCTGTGTTCTTCTGAAGAAGATAATATGGCGTGTTATATGCACGCTCAGAGTATTTCCAGAAAGCATCGTTGCTCTGGCGTTTAGCGCAGTATGCACCGGCAGCGAGTTGAGCCATAGGAGCCTTCACGTCTTCGGTTGTGATGACTTGCGTGTAGCGGATCGTATCGCGGTGCTTGTCCAGGAAGTTTTCCAGGTCGCTCTTGAAGTAACGGCAAGATGCGCAGAAGAAGTCGCCTACAGCAACGAGGGTCTCTTTTGCGTTTGCATCGCCACGCGTTGGAAACTTAGCAAAGTCCATCGCAACACGAGGGCCGCATGGGCTAGGAAGCATCAACTGGTAAGCTTTCTTGTCACGCAGCGAGGCCATCGTCTTGCGGATACCATCCTGGTTGCGTTGAGTTTCGAGATGGATGCGCAGATTTTTCTGCAGGGACTCAAACGTCATGTTGGGTGGGAAGCTCTTCTTCTGTGCTTCATAGAAGTTGCGCACATCTTGGTCTGTGACTTTTTTATCAGCCAGGAGATCTGCAAGTTCGGGAATTTTGGAAGGATTGACCATCCCACCTTTTTCTTTGGCAAGCGCAAAGCGTGCTGCATAAGCCTCGAGAAGCTCGCGTGCGCGCAGATAGTTTTGTGAGGTCAATTCGTAGAGTTCTGCTCTTACGTTTTCGGGAAGCTCGGCGCCAACAACTGTTTGGTTGCCAACTGCAATCACTGGTCCTTCAAAACTAGCATGAAGATTTGCGTCGCAGCCTGCAGGAGCTTCAGCCTTTGTAACGCCAACGCCTCCTGAAAGGGGACCACGCGCAAGACCAAAACCAATCAATCCGCCGATAACGATTCCACCGAACCCAAGCAATGCATTCTTGTTCATTTTTGCTACCTCACTCATTAGGTCTATCTTTCGTCTGCAATTATGCCTGTTTTTTGTAATGATGTGGAGATGCCGACACGCAATCTGCAAGGATGAGTCAAAAACTCGTCGTGGCATGAAAAAAGAGGGCTACATAGAGCCCTCTTTCAACAGTTTCTACAAGAACTCGAATCTCAGTCGAGATCGGAATAGCTCTCTTTTCCAGGGTGGCCGATATACTCGATGGAGTCGAACTCAGGCGATTCGCTGCCGAGGCCGTCGAAGATGGTGAACGCAGGATTGCGCTTCACGCGTCCTGGCTCAACCTTAACGTTGCTCGAAGCAGCACGCTTTTTGAGCTTCTCAACAAGAGTGGTTCGGTTCATCGAGAGGAGCTGAGCTGCACGGTTCTTATTATGGTTGGTGCGCCGCAGTGCCTCTGCAATCAATCGGTTCTCAAATTCCTCGACCACGCGGTAGAAGTCGATACCGCTACCCAGGTCGATGTCCTTCTTGATGAACTGCTCGATTTCGGTGTTCTCGTCGTATTGCGAGGACATTCCGGAACCGAAGTTTCCTGGAGCGTTGTACATAGGATTGTACGCAGAAGGATTTCTGTTCTGGCCCATGTAATTCATGGTCGGGCTGACAGGCATGTTCTGCTGAGTGGGCACGCGATAGTTGTTGGGTGCGTGCTGCATCATGTTCTGGTTCATCGGGCGTTGTTGAGTGGGCTGTGCAGTGCCTTGATGCTGAGACTTTTGCATCTGCGGCATCTGCATGCGCTCGAAGAACGTGTCGATGTTGTCGGTCACGAGGTTGCGCAGGCGCGGCGGAAGATCGTTCACTTCGATGCTGCCTGAGTTTTTCAGAACAACGATGCGGTCGATCAGATTTTCGAGTTCGCGCAGGTTGTGTGGCCAAGTGTGCTGCAGCAGGGCGCTCATGGCGTCGGGAGCCACGCCATAAATCGACTTGCCTTTAGCTTGGTTGAATTTCTGGATGTAGTGTTCGACCAATGGGGCGATATCTTCACGGCGTTCACGCAGTGGTGGAATGTACACTGCACAGCCAGCAAGGCGGTAATACAGGTCTTCGCGGAAACTTCTCTCGCGTACAGCGAGGTCGATGTTTACGCTTGTCGAGCAAATGATGCGCACGTTTGCTGATCGTGTCGACTGTGAACCTACAGGAGAGTAGGTACCCTCTGTAAGAACACGCATCAACGCCATCTGAAGACGAGCGGAAAGCTTCGACACTTCTTCGATAAAGATTGTGCCACCATCAGCAATCGAAAGTCGGCCCTCACGAGCCTGATTCGCGCCAGGAAATGCACCCTTCTCGTGACCGAAGAGTTCTGCTTCGAGGAGGTCATCGGCAATCGTGCCACACTTCACAGGGACAAAAGGCCCTGTTGCGCGTGATGACTTCTCATGAATGGCACGCGCCACTATTTCTTTGCCTGTTCCGGCTTCGCCGGTAATCAGGACTGGCGCCTCTGCTTCTGCCACCTTCATGATTAGGTGTTGCACATGGCGAATGACAGTGCTTGAGCCCAATAGTGCGGACACTACGCTCACGAGAATCTCCTCATCCCCGCTCCCTGCGGACTTAAAGGTTCCAGAACCACGAGCGACCGCAATTCATCCTTGAACTGCGGACCACTCGCATCTTTTTAAATTTTTTGGATTGCTCGGTCAGTATGACAGGAGGCGAGACGGATGACAAGCACGATCAGAAGATGACCCCAGAGCTTTTTGTTTTTAGAAAAAAATCACTTCACCTTTTGATAAATCTGGTTCTTCATTGTTTTGCGAACTTCTGGGGGGAGCCACCCGTGTTGACGCGGGGTTGGTACCAGCAGTGGATACAGTTTGCCCTGCTGTCAGAGTCGTGACGCTAGCCACAGGTTCTCCCCGCGCAGGTGTTGCAGTGGCGGCTGTCGAGAGTGTGGGAAGCGTGAGTTCTCTCCGGCCAACCCGAGTCAGGAGTTCTTCCACGTTGATTTTGATGCGTTCCAATGGCTGCATTGCATTTTCGATTTGTTGTTTAGTGATGTCCTGGAATTGAAGGCTGAGGACAATTTGGTCGATGCTCTTTGCAACGCTTTCGGAGCTCGTGACCGCATTGGCAATCAACTTTGTGAACACCTCGGTGCTCTCCTCGGCAGTCTGCACCAGCTCGCCCACGGCCTGATCCACGTGAGACTTCTTCTCCGAGTTTCTCTTGATGCTGTCGAGAAGATTTTTGCTCATGTCGCGGATGCTTGAGTTCACCTTACTGACAATCTTGATGATGCTGTTGGAGGCAACGCTGGTGCGGTCGGAGAGCTTTCTAACTTCCTCCGCAACGACCGAAAATCCCCTTCCGTGCTCTCCAGCGCGGGCTGCCTCGATTGCAGCATTGAGCGCAAGGAGGTTTGTCTGGTCGGAGATATACTGAATTTCGTCGCTAATTTTGTTGATTTCGGTTGTGCTTACCAAAATCTGCTCGATGGAGCGCGAGGAAACGGCATTGAGCTGTGAATTCTCTTCAAGCATCGAGATCATTTCTCGCAGCAGACCAAGGCTCTTGTGAATGACTTCACTTAGACTGGTGCTTGAGTTCGAGTTGCGGCCGCCTGTGAACTGCGCCGAGATCTGGTGCGATTCAACCAGATGTTCTTGCGCCTTCTCGTATATGTAGCGGACTTTATCGCCGATCTCGATGGCACTCGACTCGGTCTGTTTTGTAACTTTGAAGAGTTGGTGCGAAATTTCCGGAATCAATGCGACCATTTCCTGGAGCAGGCGTTGTTGCTCGGAAACACTCTGCTCGCGGATGTTGACCTCGCCCTGAATGCGCGCCAGGCGTCCGGATAGCTCCTGGAAACGTGTGCTGGCTGATTGTGCGCGGTTCTCGAGTGAGCGGTTTAGGTTGTCGAACTCTTTTTTCTGCTGTTGAAGGCGGCGCGAAAGGTTGTCTGCCTCCTGTTTCCAGAATTCCACTGATTTATTGAGATTCTGAATTTTTGTCTCGTACTCGTGGTGCGATGCCTGGATAGTCTGCTTTTGGCTCTGTTCCTCGTGTGTGCGCTGATGAATTTGGGTCGTTGCGCTTGCCTTTGCAGCAATTCGAGCTGCGCTCGCTTCGGCTTGAAGCTGAACGAGCTGTTGCTGGAACTGCACAATTTGCTGCTGGAGTGCTGTGGCATTTTGGACTGCCAGGTCGCACTTCTGGTTCAAGAGGCTGCGCTCTTCGTCCCAGTTCTTACGAGCTGTGTCGGATTTCTCCATCCACAGAGCCTTTTCATCCTCGGATGAGCGGCGCACCTGTTCGAAGCGGTCGACCAGGGAATTCTTTTCTTCGTCCCAGGCTTTACGCGCGCTTTCAAAGTCCTGGCTCAGTTGTTCGTAGTCACGTCGGGCGAAGTCGGCTGCTTGCTGAACATCTCTGGCCGCAGACTCGCGGCTACGTTCGATTTCGCGGGTGTAGACTTCGCGCAGGCGCTCGACGTCGGTCTTGGTCTGGTCGCGTAGGCGTTCTAGCTCACGCTGCGCTGCATCACGTGAAAACTCAGCTTCACGCAGGGCGGCTTCAAAGGCCAATTGTGCGTCGTTGAGTAGGTTTGCTTTCATTTCTTCAGCTTCGCGTCTGCCGCGCTGATAGGAGTCCTGAAGCTCTTTTTTCTGTGCAGACCTGAGAATCTCCATCTCTCGCTCTGTTTGAGCCTTGAGAAGGGAGTTTTCGCTCTGTAGTTGAGCCATTGTTCTGTTTGTTTCTTCCTTGGCGCGCTCTATCTCAGCCTGAGCACGTGCACGGGCTAGCTCGATTGCAGAGTCAGCCTCCTTGCGTGCTTGTTCCAGAGATTGGGCTGCGAGCAGGACGCGCTCCTCCGCAGAGGATCTAATCGCGTCCATTTCGTCTGTTTGTGTCTTCTTCAGGAGTTCAATTTGCTCCTGTAGCGGTTGGCAAGCCTGCTGTACTGCTTGATCGCGAAGGTCTCGGGTCTCTTGGAGTTCGGCGAGGGCCGCATCGCGAATCTGGTGCGCCAGACGGAGGTCGTCTTCGCATTGGAGGCGGATTTCCGAAATCTCGCGTTCCGCGGATTCGCGCGCCTCTTTGATTTGGTTTTGTGCACTTTCGCGTATTTCATGGAGATGCAGGGCCGCTACTGTGCCTTTGGAATTGGCCTGTGCGAGGTCGGATTCAAGTTTTTGGTTTTCGCTTTTGGAAGAAATGAGATCGCGCTCGAGACGGTCGAGTTCAGCGCGGAGCCGTTCCTGCTCTTCTTTGTAGCGTGCAAGTTCGTTGTCTGCTGGCGCGTTGGCCGTACGCAAATCGCGCAATTCGTTTTCAAGCTCAGCCATGCGGCGCTTGTAGCGAGTTTCAATTTCCGAAACCACCTCTGCCCTCAAGGATGCCGCAGCACTCTCTGCAAGGCGATCGAGCTCTACAGTTGCACTTTGCGCAATCTGATTGCAACGCTTCCAGAACCAAGCAGCGAGTAAAGAAAGGGCTGTTACGTTGACAGCGAGTGCCAGCCTGTAGTCTGAAAAAATGAATGTTCCCACCACGACGAACACGAAGAGGGCGGCAACAACCAGGATCACAGACAGAGGGCGTATGCGCAGTTCTTCCATGACGATGTCCTTTGCAGCGTCTGCAGATGCAGGCGCGTTCCAATTTGACGGCAACTGTATCGTCCCAGTTTTTTCGCCATCCGACGGTGCATTCTGGCACCACGTCAAGAGCCTGACGAAAGAGCAGCTGCAAAATTGGCCGCGTCAGGAAGGTGATAACGGAACATTCTTGAGTTTCGGGGCTCGTGGCATGATAAGGTTACATAATCACTCTGGGTCATGGGAGTTTTGTGGAACAGAGGATAAATAGTTGGTTGAAGAATTTGGCCGGGGTCGTTCAGCAAAAGCTGGATCTGACAAACGCTAGTTTTCCGCCATTCTCAAAGATTTTGAAGTGGTCATCGATTGTTGCCGGAGCGATTATTGCTTCCGCTGCAGCCAACTATGTATTGATAAAATTTGTACTGTTCTCGGAAATCAAAACCGCAAAAGTAGAGAGAGTTGACGTTGCTGCAGTTGCTCTCGTGAGGGGCAGCGAGTCTCTTAAATCCGAAGATTTCAAGGCGGTCTGGAAAAGGAATTTGTTCAACTCCGAACAGAAGGAGGAAGTTGTCAAGGATTCCTCTCTTCAAGCAGTTTGTACTGCATCTAAGTCGGATCTGCCTCTTCGTTTCACTGGCGTTATTTATGGCGGGAATAAGGAAACAAGCCTAGTTCTGCTCGAATCTGCTGCCACGAAGCAGGCAGACACATTTGTCTTGAACGATTTCGTTCCCGGCGATGCCAAGATTGTAGACATTCAAAGGGACAAGGTTTTGTTTCTTCGCGGTGGGACGGGATGTCCGGAGTTTCTTGAGTTGCAGCAGCCCGAGGTCATCAAACGTCGTGCCCCCAACCAAGCCCGGTCGCGCTCGTCAGCACCCAAAGCATCAGGTGGCGCTGGAGCTTATGAATTTGTTGAGTCGGGATTTGCACGCAGCAAGGATGGCAACATCGTTGCGGATAGGCGATGGGTGGATAAAGCCCTGGGCACTGATATGGCTAAGACACTCCAAGATGCCAAAGCCAGCCCAAACCTCGTGAATGGCGAAGTGAAGGGATTTGTGCTGACCCGTATTCGTCCGGACAGTGTCTATGAAAAAATGGGTTTTCAGGATGGTGATGTGGTTGAGCAGATCAACGGCATTGATTTGAACGACGCAGCCCGTGCCATTCAGACGCTCAATTCCCTGCGCAACGAGAACGGAATTGAATTGATGGTGAAACGCAACGGCGTCGCCGTTCCACTTAAGATTCAGGTGAAGTGAAATGAGCGGTCGCTGGTATGAGCCAAAGCAGAAGAAGAAGCTGAACCAGGTCTTTCGTGACCTGGTTCAGGCACTGCGTCTGCGGTTGTCGGGGGGGTACGCCTCTGGAACGGCCACACGACGTTTGACACAGTCAAAGTCATTGAAGCAATTTAGAACGAAGTTGTTTGCTTGGACGCTGGCTTTCGGGCAGTGGTCTCAGGTCACAGTGCTACCCGTTCTGCGTCGCTTCAATTGGAAGATGATTCAGGGCCTGCTTGCTATCCTCGTGATCTCTTTTTTCCTCGCAAATTCGATCAGTACCTTTGCTGCCAATGGAATTCTTTCATTGACTCGCACCGATGCCTCCAAGTCCAAAAAGAAGACTCCGCGAGTAGGAGGCGACGACGACACCTCCCAACCGAGGATGTTGGGAGGTGTGGCACTGGGGAATCCCCTGCTGGCCAATACAGGATCGTTCAAGAAAGATATTCTCGGGCGCAATCTCTTCAATGCAGAGGGCAAGCTGGCTCCTGAGGCCAACAGAGACGATAACAAGGCCGTGCGCAAGGATTTGAGCATCGACTTTGAAAAAGAACCTTGTACAACCGCAGAGATTCCAGTTGCGATCAATGGAACGATCTTTACCGGCGATCCAAACAAAAGTTTTGTCATCCTCAAAGATCCAAAAATCGCAGACGCGGATATCTACAAGCCGGGCGATGCCATCATCGACCATGAGGACTTCGAAATCTACAAGGTTGAACGCGGTCGTCTTGAGCTGCGCAAAGGAAATACGAAGATTTGCGTGGCCATCAGCGGATACGGCAATCGCGATGCGGCAAGCTTGGGTGGTGAGTCGTCCGGAGGTGGCACCAAAGCTGCGGGTGAGTCGAAAGAGTTTGAGTTTGACGCTGCATTCATTTCCCAAGAGATCGGCCCAGGATTCGCCACCATATTGAATTGTGCGAAGTTGATTCCGGACATCGATTCGGCTGGAAAGATGCAGGGCTTCAAAATGATTTCGATCGCAACAAGCTGCTTGTTTGACCGCATTCAAATTCAGAACGGTGACGTCGTCACCGAGGTGAATGGAGTGAGCCTCAAGGATCCTGGCCAAGGTTTCAAGCTTTATCAGTCGCTCCAGGAAGAGCGCACTACAACGATCAATATTGTTAGAAATGGTGAACCAATTACTCGAATCGTGCGGGTGAAATGAACATGAAAAATGGGAATCGTGCGGCAAGAATAATGAAAAAGGCGACTCCGGTTGCGGTTGCGTTGTTCGCAGGGGCTGGGGTTTCAAACATCATTCCCTCGAACCTGGGAAATGCGCAGGCACAGGATGCTCCTCCGCCACCACCCCCACCGCCCCCGCCACCAGAGGACAATCCACCACCAGTTGATGATTTTCCTCCAGCCGACTCCGGCAACGATTTTGATTCTGGCGGCGGTTCGTCGAGCAGTAGCAAGCCCAAGACACCATCAGCACCTAAGGCCTCCATTCCGGCGAAGAAGGTGCCACGCGGGCAGGAGCTCGTTAGTATCGACTTCCCAGAGCCAACTCCCATCAAAGACATCATCAAAGCGGTGTCGCAGTGGACAGGTAAGAACTTCATTCTTGGTCAGGGTGTTTCCTCTGGCGCCAAGGTTGCGATCATTTCTCCGCAACAGGTAACCAAAGAAGAAGCCTACCAGGCATTCCTCAGTGCCCTGAACGTTGCAGGATATACCACTGTTGACACAGGTAAGGCGATCAAGATTGTCCCGACACGGCAGGCAACGGCGTCAAACATCAAAACATTCTATGGTGCCAGTTGGGCGCCCATGACAGATGAAATCATCACGCAGATCATTCCGCTGAGCTACATCGATGCTCAGACTGTCTCGAACCAGTTGCGCACGATTCTGCGGGAATCCAATCCGGTTCCCTTCCAGACCACCAACTCTCTTATTGTTTCCGACACGGGGCACAAAATCCGTCGTCTGCTCGAGATTATTCGTCTCCTCGATGTGAAGGGAAATCAGCCCCAGGTGGCGATCCTTCCCATCAAGAACACCGATGCCAATGATATTGGAAAGAAGGTTCAGGACGTCTTTGGTTCACGCGGTGGTGGTGGTGCTCTCTACCTCCAGAAGGTGATTGTGGATGAGCGAACCAACAGCCTGATTCTGATTGGCCCACCGCGCGGTCTCGATGATGTTGCGCGTCTTGTTGCTCGCCTCGACAGGCCCCTAGACGATGCAGGCACGCAGGCGCAGATTCATGTTCGTCCGCTCGACTACGCCGATTCTGAAAAACTTGCTGGAACACTCCAAGCGCTTGCTCAGGGTACAGCCTCGCTGCGCAATCGTCGTGGTGCCTCCAACAACAATGTTCCTGCTGCTCCTGCTGCTGGAGGCAGTGCTACGGCCGACCTCGGTGGTGTGAAAATCACCTCTGACAAAGCCACCAACTCGCTGATTATTCAAGGCTCAAAAGCAACCTTCAACGAGGTTGATGCGATTATTCGTCAGCTCGATAAGCGCCGTGATCAGGTCTACGTCGAAACAGATATTATTGATGTGAACCTCGGCAACCAGATGTCACTTTCAACCTCTTTCCTTGCGGGAGCTACGGCTGCCAACGGCAAGATCAACACGCCGCTCGGATGGAAGCCAGGTGGAATGGCACCCTTTGCCATCACCAACCCGAATGCCAGCACGACCGAACAAACCGACCTGCTGAGCAAGGCAATTCCATCTCAGGCGCTGTTGGGTGTTCTCAGCAGCAAGAAGGTTAAGATTGGTGGCATCGAGCTCTCCCCGGGCGCATTCATTTTCGCGCTGAAGCAGGACAGCAACTCAAACGTTCTCCAAACACCCAGTTTGCTCGTCGCTGACAACGAAGAATCAACCTTCGAGGCGACTGAACGAGAGAATATTCTTATCAATCAGGAAGATCCCACCACCAAGGTGCGTACGCAGAAGATTGAGACCCTCGATGCGACTCTCGGTGTCAAGATCAAGCCACAGATCTCCAAGGCTGACTTTGTCAGCATGGAAGTTCAAATCAAAGCCGAAAGCTTCGGGCGCCGCAACTCGGAAAACCGTCCAGAGCAGACCAACAAGCGCTCATTCAATACTAAGGTAACAGTTCAGAATCAGCAGACGATTGTGGTCAGTGGATTGCAGCGCGACCTTGAGATCGACGGAAAAGACAAGGTTCCGTTGCTTGGTGATATTCCGATCATTGGTTGGTTGTTCAGGAACTCGTCTACAACAAAGGCGAAAACCACTTTGATGATCTTCCTCACTCCGCATGTGGTTCGCTCGTCCGACGACCTGGAAAAAATTTATTTCAAAAAGGTCGAAGCACGTAATGAATTTCTTGAAGCATTTTATGGAAGCAACTATAGAAAGAAGGATGTCTTCAAGCGTCTGCGTACGCTGGATGAAGGCACAGTACCTAAGAAGGCTCCCGCAGCTTCCGGTTCAGATGCCAGCGCGGCACCGGCAGCTGACCTGAAAGGGGCGCCTTCTGCAACATCGGGCGACAAGCCCGAAGAGAACAAACCATTGCCCAGCAACGACAACAATCCAATCATTGTTCCTGGTGCTGTTGGCGGAGGCGGCGGAGGTGAATCTGCACCGTCGGCACCTCCACCACCGCCAGCTCCTGCAGGAGAGTGAGGTCGAGACATGGAGAAGGCGCAATCTGCAGATCCGATTTTTTCGGTTCTGAGCAAAGCGAAAGTGAAAAACTCCACAGGCGAGGCTGGGCCAGGACAGGTCACGCAATCGCTGCCGCAACGCTTTGGGCAGAAAACTCTGGGCGAGATTCTTGTTGAACGCAAGAAGATCACCGAGGAGCAACTGCGAGAAGCATTGCGCATCCAGGCACAACGCGGTGGCTCGCAAAAGGTGGGCGCTATCCTTGTTGAGTCTGAGCTGGTGGATCAGTCCGACATTCTTCAGGGCTTGGCAATCCAACTAGAGCTTCCTTATCTGGATCAGTTGCCCATCAACGAAATCGATGCAGAACTGGTACGCGATCTCAGCATCAGTTTTTGCTCACAGAATCTCATCGTTCCGATTTCCCGGGATACCACCGGTGTGACAGTTGCCGTTCATGACCCTCTCAACATCTCTGCGGTCGATGACCTGCGTTTGATTCTCGGCAGCAACATTTTCCGGGTTGTGTGTCCGAAGGCAACCATCGAGGCTGCAATTAACAGTGTGTTTGAACGTCAGGACATGTCGCGTGAGTCGGCGCAGGGCTTGGCTTCAGACGATGGCGATGATCTTGCAGGGCTCGAGGAAGCGACTGACCTCCTCCATGACACGGAAGACGCGCCCGTACGGCGTGAGGTGAGTACGATCATTCGTCGCGCGATCAGTGAGAAAGCATCCGATATTCATATCGAGCCATTCGAAGATCGCGTGTCTGTGCGCTTTCGTATCGATGGCGCATTGCGTGAAGTCCGCGTGATTCCCAAAAAGTACCAAGCCAATATTTCCACACGCATCAAGATTCTCGGTAAGCTCAACATTGCTGAGAGCCGCATTCCCCAGGACGGCCGAATTTCGTTGCGTGTCGGTGGTCGTGATTGCGATGTTCGTGTGAGCTCGCTACCCACCAAATTTGGTGAGCGCATCGTGATGCGTATTCTCGACAAAAGCTCGGGTGTTCGTGAACTTGCAGGAAGTTTGCCCGAGAAGGTGTTCAAACCATTTGAGCATCTAATTCACTCCAAGCATGGCATTGTCCTTGTGACAGGCCCAACTGGTTCAGGTAAAACATCGACACTTGCTTCGTCTTTGATGCATATCAATAAGCCCGATATCAACATCATCACAGTGGAAGACCCTGTTGAAGTTGCGTTGCCCGGAGTGGGGCAGGTTGAAGTGAATGAAAAAGCGGGCCTGACTTTCGCAGCAGGTTTGCGTTCGATTCTGCGACAGGATCCGGACGTCGTACTGATTGGTGAGATTCGTGACTCCGAAACAGCACAGATCGCTGTGCAAGCCGCCATGACAGGCCACCTTGTGCTCAGCACCTTGCACACGAATGACACCGCTTCGAGCGTAACCCGTTTGGCTGACCTCGGAGTCGAACCCTTCCAGATCACCACAACCGTACTGGGTGTGTTGGCAGTGCGCCTGATGCGAAAAGTGTGTTTTACCTGCCGCGAGTTGGCAACCCATACGCCTGAGGAACTTGCTTTGCTCAACATCGCCCCCGAGCGAGCCGTTGGCAAGAAGCTTTATAGGGCTCGAGTGAATGGTTGTTCGTCGTGCAAGAATCTGGGCTACTCAGGTCGTGCGGGTATTTATGAACTTCTGGTCTTCGATGAGGCTGTGCGTCAGCAGATCGTAAAGAGTGTTGATGGTGCGGCGTTGCGAAAAATTGCAATGACACGCGGCATGACGACACTGCGCGACTCAGCCGCAGAGCGTTTCCTGAACGGCGAAACGACTCTGGACGAGGCGTTGAACAAGACTCAGGTGGATGAATAGTTTTTTTCAAACCCTGATGGGGAATTGAGGTCACAGGAATGCCGGTTTTTGTCTATACTGGGCAGAATGCGCAGACAGGTAAAAAGGTCAAAGCGACTGTCGACGCCGATTCGCTCAAAGACGCGAAGCTGAAATTGCGTCGTCAGAATATTCTGGTGATTGACATCAAACCACAGGCTGTCGGCTCCACGTCTAGTGGTGGCAGTCAGAGCCTTCTTGATCGTCTCAACGAAAAGAAAGTCACGCCAGAAGATCTGGCCATAGCAACCAAGCAGTTTGCAATTTTGACCAGGGCTGCGGTCGATGTCTCAGAGGCGTTGCGATCCATTTCTGAGCAGGTTGAAAATCCAAAGCTGCGTGTTGTCTATTCCAAAATTCGTGAATCTGTTTCTGAAGGGCGCTCGCTCTCGGATGCTCATAGAGAGTTCCCCGATATATTTCCGAACGTCTATGTGAATATGTTGGCTGCAGCCGAGAAAGCTGGCGCGCTCCCTGTGGTTCTGCGTCGTTTGGCTGAATTCACAGCATGGCAGATTGGCATCAAACGCAAAGTTGTCGGCGCGCTCATCACTCCCGCCATCATGGTGGTTGTAGCGATTGGTGTGACTCTGTTTTTGTTCGTAAATGTCCTTCCGAAAATTACCAAGGCATTCTCATCGCTCAAGGTGACACTCCCCTGGTATTCAATCATGCTCAACAACATTTCGGCCTGGCTGCAGGATCGCTGGTGGTTGGTTGTGATTGCAATGATTCTTGGGGTCATTGGCTTTTTGCGTTGGAAAGCCACCCCAAAAGGTCGCCGCCAGTTTGACATGTTTACTTACAACATGCCCATTTTTGGGCCTCTGGTGCAGCGTGTTGCAGTGTCTCGCTTCTCCAAGACACTCTCTACGGTTCTGAGCTCAGGTGTGCGCATCGTCGAGGGATTGCAGCTCACCCGGAACGTGGTCGACAATGCTGTTCTTGAAGATGCGATCGACGAATCGATAAAACGTGTGCAGGACGGTGAAAAGCTGGCAGCGGCGATTGAGAAAACCAATCGCTTCCCTGTGATGGTTGTTCACATGTTGCGCACCGGAGAAAAGACTGGACGTCTTGAGGAGATGCTTGCGAATATTGCGGAAGCATATGATGATGAGGTCGACTACAAGATTGAAGCGACAACCAAGCTTATCAACCCATTGATGACCGTGATGATTGCGGGCATTGTAATGTTGATGGTGATGTCGGTGCTCGGTCCTATGATGCAGGCGATGAACAGTTTAAGATGAAGAACTATTGGAGTGAGGGATCTGTCATGATGAAAAAGTTTCGTGCCCGTTTGTTTGTTCAACGTAATATCGCAGGAGACCGTGCTTCAGCGCAGGCTGGTTTTACGCTCCTCGAAATTATTATCGTCCTTGGAATCTTGGGAACGCTGATGGCGGTTCTCGTCGGTGGTATCGGCTCGGGCGGTACAAAAGCGAAGATCAAAGAGTCTACGGTGAAGGCGGCCAACATCCAGGCGAAGTTGCTTCAGTATCAATCTGATGTAGGTAATTTGCCATCGACCGCAGACGGACTGCAGGCTCTCATGGCCAACCCCGGTTCCAGCGCCAAGTGGGGCGGCCCTTATTTCCAGGCAGAAGATGACATCAAAGATGCATGGAATAACCCATTCGAGTACGAACTCACCGCGAAAGGCGTGAAGCTCGTTTCGGCTGGTGCTGACAGCCAAGCCGGAACCGAAGACGACATCACCTATCTGAATGGCCGCGAAGCTGCTGCCGCCGCCGCTCCTGCTGCAGGCGCTGGTGAAGGTGGACAGTCGAACCCATAAGTTTTGTAAAGGCCATGTGCCCGCTTGAGGAGACCGGAGACGTGAAGTTTGGTTCAGATATGAACAGTTCGCGCCCACGCTCTTTTCAAGCGGGCTTTACTTTGCTCGAAATTATTCTTGTGCTTGCTATTTTCGGCTCTATTGCTGCGGTTATTCTTCCGAATGTTGGATTGACTATTGGTTCGCGGATGTCGATGGCCCTGCGTGAACTCTCCGGTACATTGCGTGCGACATATGACAACGCTGTACTGAGCGGACGCATCAACAGACTGGTTATCAATCTCAAAACGAGTGAATACTGGGTTGAGGCTGCACCACCTGGTTTCAATGGGCGGGCCTCTGCTCAGAGCATCGATCGCTCGGCTGCAGAACAGCGGCTCGACGATAGTCGTGCTCGGTTGTTGGAAGATCTCGAACGAGCCGCTTCTGAGGTGCGCAAGGCAGGGGGGGGCAACTCCGAACGCAGTTATGCAGTGCGCTCCATTCTTGTCGCCCAGCGAGCCACCCTAAAAGAAGCAAAGTGGACTGAAATAGAAGATGCGATTCTGACACGACGCAGACTCCCAACTGGTTTATTATTTTGGAGTGTCGCCACCGAGGGGATGCAGCGTGCGGTCAGCTATGCTGAACTTCGGGACGGTGAAACGGCTTTCATTTATTTTTTCCCTTGGGGAGAGGCTATCCGTGCGCAGATTCAACTTGCCTCGCAGCTTCCGGAGGGTGGTGGACTCGATGACAAGAGCCCCAAAAACACTCTTGCTCTGGATGCATTGTCGGGTCAAAGCACTGTCCTTGAAGGTCTTCAAGAAGCAGACTTCATTCGCGAACGCTAAATCTCTTCGCCATTCGCCAGGTTTTACGCTGCTCGAATCACTTCTTGCAATTGGTATTCTTGTTACGGTCTTTTCCCAGATCGTAGGCGTGCAGGCGAGCTCACTTTCAGTTGCTCGCAACAACAAGGCAAATATTCAGGCGACTTGGGCATTGCGTTCGCTTGCATCACAGATCGAGTACATTGTTGATGTGCGCGGAGTGAAGGCGCTTCCCACCAATTCTTCTCAACCGCCGCCCGTGAAACTCAATGGTGAAGGCGACGACGGCATCAGCTTCGCCTATGATAACAAGCAGGCTCTCATTAGCGCTTCAAAATTCCTTCTGGTCTCCATGAATCTCGGCATGAACCTGGCCGGGGGAGGCGCTGATGAGGGAGGCAATGAGCAATTCAAACAGTTCGGCGAATTGCTTGATTCACAATTGCCCAAGGATATTTATCGAAGCATTAAATTGACTGCTCTTTGGAAAGACGGAGAAACTCAACGATCAACCGACATCGGAATGTTGCTCATTGATCGCAAATCCGTGCATATTGGTATTCCGGGGCTCACCCAATGACGATGTCGCAAAAAATCAATCATGTGAAATTCAGGAACCAGTCGGGCTTTACGCTGCTCGAGATCATCATCGCAATTGGGATCCTTGCATCATTGTCGCTCTATGCCGTGAGCGCCCTCACCAATCAGCTCGAGACGCGTAACAAGTTGCAGCGTTCCAATGAGGCTATCCACTCTGCTCATGCGGCGATGATGCGCCTCACCGATGACCTGCGGCATGCCTATTTGCTCAGCGGCAATGAGGAGCAGGCTGCCCGTTCAAACAGCGATGTGATTGGCCGTCCGATGTTTGTCATCAATGGCACTCCTCGGTTGCTTCTCATGACTCAGTCACATCAATCTTTGATGGCCAACCGTGCGGAATCGAACCTGGCCTACGCACAGTATGTAGTTTGTCCGGATCTGTCGGCACCCTCTGAAGTCTGTAAGCAAAGCGAATCCTCCAGTTCAGCCAAACAACTTGTGCGCATAGTGGATCCCTCAGTGAAGAAGGTCTCTGATGATGCGGTGATCTCCGGTCTTGCGCAGGTTCTCATCAGCGATCTCAAAGATCTTAAATTTAGCGCCTGGAATGGACAGGATTTCATCCCCGAGTGGAATACCGAGCGCAGCGACTTTGGCAAGCGTCTTCCCAAGATGGTGAAGATAGAGCTCTCTGTTTTCATGCCTGAAGACGATTTGACCAAACAGGTGAGGCAAGAAAATGCTGCCGGTGTGACCACCGAAAGACCTTCACTTGCTCTGAGCACGATCGTATACCTCATGTACAGCGCGGGCCAACCGGATCTGAAGGAAGCCAAAGCGGAGCCGGGGTGGGTGCAATGAATATCTCCCGAATTGGCAAAGAAATCATTTCTTCAGCAATACGATTTTTTCGATTTCGAAGTCGACGTGAATCGCAACGCGGAATGGCTCTTATCTTCGTTTTGTCACTCGTGGGGGTCATCATGGCTGTCATGGGTGAGGTGTTCTTTCAGGCTCAGATCACCGTGCGCAGTTCCAACGGCGAGCAGGATCGCATGCGTGCCGAAGCAGCTGCGCTGACCGGTGCACAGTTTGCACTTTTCCTGATTGCGCTCGAAGCTCAGGTCAACGATGTGGGCGAAAATAAAAACCTGCCACCGGCCTTGTCTTCGCAGCTTGCAGCTATTCCTGCCATGGTCAAAAGCCAGCTGGGTGGCAAGAATCTCTCCGAGCTTCTCAATGGTTTTCCGATTGGTTCGCAGGGTCTAGAAAGCATTAAGGATCTCTCGAAGATCAATCTGAGTGCGAGCCTAGATGCCGGTCTTCTGGAAGCTTTGCAGAACGTTCCGGGTTATTTTGTGCTTGAGGTTTCCAACGAGAGCGCCAAACTTAATCTCAATTTGTTTACCTACCAGCCAGCCACCGATGTGACCTTTGAAGCTCTGCTGCGGATTTTTTCAATGCCGCGTGAAGCGCGTTGGCTTGAAGAGAAGGGCTATTCTCCTAAGCGTCTTGCGGCCAATCTGAAGGACTATATTGATCGCGATAAAATCGATTCTGCCGACGCGGGCGACGAAACGTCCCAGTATGGCGATGGTGCTGGCCGTGTTCCAGGGCGTGCGAAGAACGCAGCTCTTGAATCCATGGAAGAGCTGCGCAAGGTTCCTGGTTTCCATGACGATGAAATCTATCGCGTGTTTTCTCCCTATTTCACGATCTGGCCTCTGGCTCCGAAGGACAGCAAATTGCTCGACTTCAACGTGGCGAAAATTGAAATGCTATCGGCACTCGTGACTCCTCCCGGAAAAGACATTGAGGACACGGTTGTTGATCGCATTGAAGACAAACGGGCGGAGGGGGCTTTCGTCAGTAAGCCTCAGGAGCTCGATGATTTGATTTCCTCGCCAGAGCGTATGACACGCGAGATTCGCTCGCGCTTGTTCTTCTGGAAGAGCCAGATCTACAGAGTTAATGTTCGGGGAGTTTCAGGTAATGTTGAGCGCACCTACCAGATGATCCTTGAGAAGAATGCAGCGGCTGTGGACAATCTCCGCAAGGATAAAAAAGCAAGCACGCCAGCAGCATCACCCGACTCCGGCGCCTCTCCCACCGACCCGTCTGCGGTACCGCCCGTCGACAGCAGTGGAGTACCAGGATCGCCTTCTGCGCCGATTATGGATTCTCAAAAGTCGCCCCTCAGAATTGTCTATCAGCGTTTTCTGTGAGGTGATTTCTTGTTTTTCAGACTTCTTCTTGCCATAGCTGTATTTGTTTGCATCACCACTCTCGTGCACATGTATATTTTTCAGCGTCTGGTTGAGCCGTTTTTGCAACCTCAGGAGCGGCTTATCGGTATGTCTGCTGTTGGGGTTCTATGGTTGATGACCATTGTTGGCTTCCCGTTGGCGCGAGCTGTTCCACGGGCACTCCGCAGCATGCTCGAAGTCGTTATGTTTACTTGGATGGGCTTTGCATACTTGCTTATGCTGGTGTGTGTATTCACCCTACCTTTGAGCGCTGCTCTCCATTTCTCTGGTCGCTCGGAGTCGGTTCTGGCCGTTTTTGTCTTGGGTGTTGCCTCGGTTTTGGCCTGGCGCTCAATTCACAAGGTCGTGCGCCCTGAGAAGTTGAAATATCAGGTGATTCCGGTCGACAAAAAGCTTCCCGGAGCCATTGAAAACCTCACTGCTGTAGTTCTCTCAGATGTGCATGTTGCCGGCCTGGTGGGCGGTGGTCGCATGCGTCGGCTGGCGAAGACAGTCAATGCGCTGAAGCCCGATCTGATTTTTGTGACTGGTGATCTTGTTGATGGAAGTGTGCGGCAATTGGGAAGGGCGGTGCTGCCTCTGGCACAGATGAAGGCAACTTACGGTGTATTTTATGTAACCGGTAATCATGAATTTTATAGTAACCCTAAGCAGTGGCGCGATTTTTGCGCGCAGAAATTGGGTTGGCGTGTGCTTTCCAACGATGCGCAACAGGTGAGTGTCGGCGAGCACGTCATTAATATCTTCGGAATTGAAGATCGATCATGGCTCAGGCTTGCAAATGGCAAAGTGCGCAATGACGATCGTCTTGCGCAAGCAGTTTCGCGTATTCCCGAATCTGCGCGAGAAACTGCTTTGAATATTCTGTTGGCGCATCAGCCCAAAGATACCCAAAGTACGAGTCAGTTTCCCTGGATTGACGTGCAGGTTTCAGGACACACACATGGCGGCCAATTTTGGCCACTTCACTTTTTTGTTTATCGTGACCAAACCTACAACACGGGTTTGTACACGATTCACGGCACACGCACCCAGCTTTACGTTACTGAGGGGACGGGGTTTTGGGGGCCGCCTATGCGACTTGGAACCAATTGTGAGATTAGTATTTTGAGGTTTGTCAGCGCAGCAAAACTGAACTCGATTCCACCTCTTCCGCAGGAGTCGCTGCCACCGGCGTGACCTGCTTTAGTCACTTCGGCTTTTGAGCGTTATAGAGATACACAATACTGCCGCCCAAAGTTTTGTAATGTGCCTTCACAAAACCAGCCTCGAACAACTCAGCAACAAACTGCGCGCCTGCGGGGAAGGATTCCACTGTTTCGGTGTAGTAGCGATAGGCTGGCATGAATCCCGAGATACGACCGCCAATGAATGGAAGTAGCTTTGAATAGAATTTGTAGGCTGCTCCCACAGGTTTGAGTTCTGGACGTCCACTCTCTAGGACGACCAGAGAGCCACCCGGCTTCAGTACGCGCAGCATTTCTTTGAGCCCTTCTTGGAAGGGATTGACGTTGCGGATGCCCCAGGAAATGGTGATCACATCAAAGGTGTTGTCGGGGAAGGGGAGATTACGCGCATCACCGACCTTGACGTCGACCGCCGCAGCATGCAGCGAGGCTTTTTTGTCGAGTTTTTCCCGAGCCACTTGCAGCATGCCTTCAGATGGATCGACACCTGTGATGTGGAGATCCCCGCGGATCTTCAACACGCCGAGGATCACATCTCCTGTTCCTGTGGCCACATCCAGCAACTTGCCACGCGTGGGAGCCAGGCGAGCTGCAGTCCGACAAAGGCTACTGCGCCAGAGACGATGTAGGCCAAATGTCATGGCATCGTTGGCAAGATCATAGGCGGGTGCGATCAGATTGAATCCAGCAACAACATTGTAATTCTTTTGCACTTCGGAAATCCCCCAAAAATTGCCATGTAGTAGAGCCTACAAACTTCCGAACCATCTTCAAGCTGTAGCATGGTCGTACTGACCCTCGGCGGTGTCTTGACATCCCGTGATCGAGCGGGTAGGGAACCGGTTACCTCGTGCGCTCGTAGCTCAGCTGGTTAGAGTATCGCCTTGACATGGCGGGGGTCCCCTGTTCGAATCAGGGCGGGCGCACCATTCATCCCCCCGAAAATTAAAAACAAATCCTCCACCTGGTAATGATTTTCTAAATTCAGCCGATACCGGGCTTAATCGGGAGGTTTGTCATGTTTAACAAGGCAAACACAAAATTCGAGTTGGTTGTGCTTGCTGCGGCATCCGCCGCCATCGTAGCTTTTCTGGCCGCGTGCTCGCAGCCGTTGAATAGTAAAGATCTTGTAATCAAAAGCATAATCAACAATTCGGTGACAGGCAGCGAAAACCAAAAACCAGCGCCCACGGCGAGCCCAACCCCCTCACCAACGCCGACGATACCCCTGGATGACAAATCGGCGCTGCTTCTGCTTCGTGAAAATTGCTACGGATGCCACGGCTTGGGCAAAGACAAAAGCAGTTTCTGGCAAACTCCCCCCGAGTTCGAGCATCCGACTGTCGCCGAGTTGGCAGTACTGAAGGCGCAAGCTGCTGCAGAGAAAAAACCCGAACCAAGCGTCGAGCCTTTTGAAAAAGTTCTGGATAAACAGGCTAATATCGAAAGAATAATCACCCGGATGGAAACAGATCAGTTTTCGGTCGAGGTCTTTCAAAGTATCGAAAACAAGATCTTATTGAATGATGGAAAGATCACGCTTCCCTCTGCAAATCCCAAACCTATGCGTCCCGATATGGACGACGTCACGCGTGCTCGGTTTGTTGCGTTAATGGATAAGCTGTTGATGCCTGCGGCGACTCCGAGTGCAACACCAGGTTCAACTGCGATGCCCGTGGCTGTCACACCTCTGAGTCTTTCGGAGGCGAAATCCTGGTGTGTTGGTTGTCACACCCCTGGCGGCACCGCAGCAGCGGTGTGGGACAAAGCCAATGGCTCGGAGCAAGACTGGAAAAATTATGCCGCCGCAGCGAAGGCATCGGTGCAAGCCGGACGCATGCCGAGCTCGAAATTAACGCCCGCAGAGCGTGATCAGTGGCTGCGTATGTTGGTGTTCTTCCAACGCCGCATGCCGACTGTGGTGATGGAAGCGCGCGGCAAATACCATGGCAACAAAATTGAGCTTGGTGTGCCTGTCGATGCGAACTACAAGTGCAAAACGACGCGCACGGGGCGTGAATTCATCAATGAGCTGACTCTCAATGCGCTCAACAGGCCACCTACCGCGGCAGAGCTTGCACTTGTGCCGAACGACAGTGCCCCGGTGACTCGCGAGGTTCGGCGTCAACTTGTGGATCGTCTCAATAACCAGTGGCGAATTGAGTTCATTAACAATGGGATAAAGAAGTTTGCAGACAAGGTCAGCTCTGCGGATAAATCCCGAACATCCGCGCTTTTGAGCGACCAAAATCTCAAGAACGACATTGCAGGGGAATTCTATCAGCAATTAAAAGCGACCATCGCATCCGGAAAATCCTACAAGGACGCTCTGACCTCGGACAAGGTGTTTGCAACAAAGCGGACTGGGCCATTCTACGGACCCACATGCGGCACTGCGACAGCTTCATTGGCAGAGGGGCAATACATCGAGTGCAAACTAAATGGCGACAAGCAGCCACGCTCGAGCTATTTCACCACGCTTGGATTCTTGTTTTCAAAATCATCGTCGTTTTTTCAGGAGAATAACAACTACGGTCGTGTGGCAGCGATGAATGAAGTGATTCGTGGTGAACCGCTCAAGGCCAATACCGCCGGCGAAAAAGGCGAAAAAATAAATGACCTTCCTACCTGTCTTAAATCCAATGATTGGCGTGTGATGCTGCAGGGCGACAATCTTGCTCCACGAGGCACAATGAGTGTGCCTGCGAGCGGGAATTTCTGCCAAGGTTGTCACATTCGCCGCAACCTAGCCGCTGGCTCGATCGTGTTCCGCCCATTTGGCCCCGTGGGTGAGTTTCTAGAAGTCACCAATATCACAGCTCTCCGTTCGCTTTTCAATGTCGCGCCGGGTGAGCTGAAAGAGCATGAAAGCATTCTAGTGAAACTCGTTATCGAGGCACAGGATCCGAGCAAATGGGCGAAACTTCCGCCTGGTACCGACCCCGCGTTCAAGGAGCCAGTGGGTTTCAGCTACCTCTCTGGACTTTTAGACGTCGGGAGTCAAAACAGCACGGAAGTGGGCTGCGTC
>JBILKM010000103.1:0-4566 GCA_044376695.1 Silvanigrellaceae bacterium | reverse complement strand
ATGGCGCGTGTCGAGGGTTGGCTCTCCGTGGGCGAAACCAAGAAGGCACTTGCACTGCTGCAGGTCTTCGCCACCACCACGACAGACGAAGCGAAGAAGAACGAGGCTTATGCTCTTATGGCGCAGCTTCACCTGAAACAGAAGCAAGGTGATCGGGCTGAGGCTGCTCTGAAGAAGCTATTTAACAGCGACGTGCGCAAGAATACTGGCCTGACGGATCGCGCAACTGCCGCCTTGCGCGAAGCAGCAAGGGCACCGTTCTCCTCAAAGACAGCCCAACTTGTTCTTATCGATGAGCTGAAATTCGGACGTTATGTCGAGCGCGACGTGGGAATGCTTGCAGCACTCTCGAGCGCAGCTCGTGGCCGCGAAGATGCAGACAAGCTCTTCGATACACTCATGACCACGGCTCCTCGCAACGACGATGAGGCACGGCAGATTGAAACTGCATTGATGCAATACGCAGAGGATCTCCGCGGAAACGGCAGACTTGCCAAAGCCGGAGATGTGTTTCTGAGCATTGCAAACATGGGACAGAGCTCAAAGAAGGCAGAGGCCGCTTACAAGGCGGGTTTGATGTACGCGCGGGCTGGAATGGTCGAAAAGGCCAAGACTGCCTGGCAGCTCTCTGCAGCAGACGTCACGGATAAGAAATTCTCGTCTCTTGCGAGCGAGAGACTAGAACGGATTCGCTAATGCCAACAAATTTGGAGGGGGAGATCACATGAGCGAAGCAAGGCCACTGGGGTTATTTGACCTGGAGAATCCGAATTTCAACGGTGCGAATGTCATCGAGACTGGTCGCAACGTTGGTTTGAACAATCCGGCTTTTGCCAACGTCGAAGGACGCATCACTGAGGAGGAAATGCTGCGTCATTTTCCAACTCGTGATGAGAAGATGTACAAGATCCTTGAAGTGGCGCGCACTGTTGCCCCAACCAAAGTTCCTGTTCTCATCACCGGCGAAACCGGTACAGGTAAGGAAACCCTCGCCAAGGCGATTCACATTGCAGGCGGACGTGATCGCGGCCGTTTTGTTGTGGCAAGCTGCTCCAACATCCCACAAAATTTCTTCGAAATGGAGATCTTTGCCGGCAATCGTGGTGGCAATGAGTATGGTATGCCGCGCGCACCCGAAACTGGAACATTGATGCTCGACGAAATTACCGAGCTTGACCCACAACTCCAGTTGAAGCTGCTGCGCATTCTCAAGGAACAGGATCTCAACAAGGGTGCTGTTCGCCGTGGAACCGCTGCCGATGCACGTGTGATCGCCTGTACTCACAAGAACATCAACGATGAAGTCAACGCACAGCGTTTCCGCAATGACCTGTACTTCAAGCTGCACGTCATTCAGCTCGACATTGAGCCGCTGCGCACCCGCACTGTCGACGTAGATTTCTACTCAGAAATCTTCCTGAGAGAGTACAACATGCAGTTCTCAAAGAACGTGCAGCTGTCGCCAACCGCCAAGCAGGCTCTTAGAACCTACACCTGGCCAGGTAACGTACGTGAACTGCGCAATGTCGTTCAGCGTTCTGTGTTGCTCGCAACCCGCGATTACATCAGTGTGGAAGAGCTCCATTTGATGAAGGCCAACAGCCGCACTGAAGTCGCAATGAGTGACGCATTGCCGCAGATTACACTGCGTGAGCTCGAGCAACGCCTCATCCTGCAAACTTTGCGCCGTATGAACGGAAACCGGACACACACGGCAAAAGCGTTGGGCATCTCATTGCGCGCTTTGCGCTACAAGCTCAACGAACTCGTCGAGTGCGGATACGAGGTTGAAGGTAAAAACGCATGAAAATTACCAGTAACCAGGTCTTCGCAAAAGCTGACAACGTGCTTGAGGAGAGCCTTAACCAGCGCCTCATCAAGCAAAACGTTATCACGAGTAACATCTCAAATGCGCAGACTCCTGGTTACCGGGCCCTTGGTTACGAGTTTGAAGAACAGCTGCGAGCTGCTGTCGGGAATGACGGCGCCATGTCGATCAATGCGACAGATGCTCGCCACTTCAAGCACCAGGGTTTGACCGTAAATGGCGACTTGCGCGGTGACCTGCACGTTAAGCCAAGCGAAAGCGTTGGCAACGATGGCAACACTGTGGATTTAGACTCCGAAATGGCTGACCTGGCCTGGAACCAGACGCTGTACAGGGCGACGGTTGAGCTGCTTAACCGTCGTCTTGGCATGATGCGCTATGGAATCAACGGTGGGAGGTAATAATTTATGAGTTTTCTTGATGGTCTAAAGATTAGTTCTTCTGCGTTGGCGGCTGAACGTGTCCGGATGAACGTCATCTCCTCCAACCTTGCAAATGCGAACACAACCCGGACCGAAGAGGGTGGTCCGTATAAAAGAAAAGATGTTGTCTTCACTGCACGTGATACGGGCGTGACATTCGACAACCTTATGCGGCAGGCCTTCGATCCCAACCTGAAGGAAGTGAAGGTCGATGGTATTGTGGAAGACCAGAAAGCTCCGAAGATGGTTTACAACCCTGGCCATCCAGATGCCGATAAGGAAACCGGGATGGTGGCCATGCCCAACATTTCGGTGATGGAAGAGATGGTCAATATGATCACCTCCAACCGTGCATTTGAGGCTAATACCACAGCACTCAACGCCACAAAACAGATGGCTAGTACCGCAATCAATATTGGTCGCGGATAAAAGAGGTAATTGACGATGATTCGCAGTGCCACGTCAAAGCCATTGGATTTGGGATCAATTGATTCCGACATGAGGTCTCTCGGGGGCCTTGGCGCACCGAAGAGCAACACTGGCAACACGATTGGTGAAGATGGAAAATCCCAGTTCCTCGACCTTCTCAAGGAAGGTATTTCCGACGTGAATAAAGGGATGCGCGAAAGTGATAAGGCAAGCATGGACTTGGCAACCGGTAAATCCAGCAACATTCACCAGACTATGCTTGCCGTAACTAAGGCTGAGCTTGGTTTCAATATGCTCGTGCAACTGCGCAACAAGGCGATTGAAGCCTATCAAGACGTAATGCGCATGCAGGTCTGATTTTTTGGCTTTTTTGTCTGAATGATTGGCAACGTTCTCAGTGAGAGAGTGACTGAAGATGTTTGAAAGAGTGAAAACGTTTTTCGACCAGTTTCGCTCGCAGTCGGCGGTCTTTTACAAAGGACTGACACCGGGCCGCAAAATTGCCTTGGGTGTCACAATTGCCTCGGTTTTGGCCATCATCCTTGCTCTCAGCTTTTACAGGCCAGCCTCAAATTATGAAGTAGCATTTACCAATCTTTCTCATGAAGACCGAACATCTATTCTTGCTTTGTTCAAGAAGCAAAATGTCGTGGACTTCAAGATCGAAGGTGAGACCATCCTCTTTCCAGACGAGAAAATGAACGAATACCGGATGATTCTCGCTCAGGAAGGTTTGCCGAACAACGGCGTTTCGGTTGGTTGGGAAAAGTTCGACGACCGATCATTTGGTATGACCGATTTTGATCAGCGTGTGAGCAAGTTACGCGCTATCCAGGGAGAACTCTCTCGGAGTATCAACAAACTCGAGCCTGTCGAGTCTAGCCGGGTTCACATCGTGATTCCCGATCCCGCGATCTTCCAACAGGACAAAAAGCCAACCACAGCAAGTATCATGCTGCGCATGAAACCTGGAAAGCTACTCACCCAAAAACAGGTTCAGGGTATCTTGCACCTTGTTGCCCGGGCCGTGGAGGGTCTCGATCCAGGCAATATTGCAATTGTCGACGAGTTAGGAAACATGCTGACCAAACCCGACGAGGATGATGGCGGTCTCGATAGAGTGACCAGCGCCCAAAGAGAATATCAGAAGCGCGTCGAGCGTGAGCTCGAAACAAGTATCCGAGAAATACTGGGGCGTGTTGTTGGCCACAACAAGGTGGTAGCCAAGGTTCAGGCTGAAGTCGATTTCAAAAAGATTGAGACCACTGTTCAGGATGTAGACCCCGAGCGTACGGTGGTGCTTGGTTCGCAGAAAAATGAACAATCATCCCAGGGGCAAGGTTTAAATCCCACTGGTGTTCCAGGTGCAAAGAGCAACCTTCCGGGTGAGAGAGAAGACGCTGCTGCTGGTGGAAGCTCCAACAGCAACAAGCAGACCATGGAAACGCTCAACTTTGACGTGAAGCGAACCGTAAGTCGGATTGTTGAGCCCGTGGGAAGCTTGAAGAAGATTTCAACCGCCGTTTTGGTAGACGGAAAGATGGTTGATGGAAAATACGTACCGCGCACAGCAGACGAAATAGCGATGATCACAAAGCTGGTGAAAAATGCGATCGGTTTCCAAGAAAGTCGGGATACGATCACAGTTGAAAATGCACCGTTTGAAATGGATGAGATGGCAGTGGCGGAGCAGGCTTCGCTCACCGCTCGCAAAACAAGCCTGATTCAAACAGGGATCATTGCGACGGTTGCGATTCTTGCCATGATTTTCCTGTACTTCGCATTGTTGCGCCCGTACTTCCGTTGGTTGACTTTCGACCCCGACAAACGCTCCGACGAACAGTTGGCCGTTGCCGATTACGAGCTCGAAAGATCGGGATCCGCAGC
>JBILKM010000102.1:0-4618 GCA_044376695.1 Silvanigrellaceae bacterium | reverse complement strand
GGAGTGCTCTTTCTTTTCGAAGGCGAGAATTTAAAGCCCGTGCGCGCACGCGGATGCCGTCTCGATGAGCTCGGCGAGGCCATCAATCCGGCATGCGGAGTCGACAAGTGGTTCCTTGAAAAATGTGCACAGGAAGCCAAGCGCGAGCCGCGCATTCGTCCGTCTGCATGGCGCACACCGCACCCTGCCTGCGATGGTTCTGCAATGGTGGTTCCGCTTCCATTCAAGGAAAAGATTTATGGCTACTGTTACCTTGCCAACGTGGAAGTGAACGAGTATTTCGATGCCCGCTCACAAAGAGTCGTATCGCCGCTCGCCTCTCAGGCTGCAATCACCTATCAGAATTTTATCCTCTTAAGCGCCAAGGAGGAGAAGGCCCGGCTCGATGCCGAACTCAATGCTGCGCGCGCAGTGCAGAATGCGCTGCTTCCGAACAGCATTGAAGTGCCCGCAATTGAAATCTCCTATTTTTATGAGCCCGCCTCACAAACTGGAGGTGATTGGTTCCACCATCATCATGATGTTCTTCATGGACGTCTTTACGCATTTATTGGTGACGTGACCGGCCATGGTCTTCCTTCGGCGATGTTGACAGCCGTAGTGAGTGGCGCGATCCAATCACACCTCAAAAAGGATTTAGAACGTTCGAGGGGTGAGCTTCTGAGCATTGAGGAAAGCCTCAAGGAGCTTGCAGAAATTGCAAACTTTGCGGTGTTTACTGCAGGCGCTCGGAGCCAGCGGTTCATGACCATGAGCTTTGTGTGTCTGGATCTGAAAACCGGTGAGCTCGGCATGGTGAATGCTGGCCATACTCCTCCCTACATCTTCAGTGCAACGGAGGGGCGTGTGAGCACACTGCCCTGCAGTGGTTCTTTGCTCGGATTTTCGGAGACACCTGCATTTGGTTTTGCAAGCCACACACTCGGGCCTGGCGACAGTCTTTTCCTTTACACCGATGGCTTGATTGAAAATCTACTCGATGACAAGCCGATTCTGACCTCACGCAATTTGCGCAAGGCGATTCAGGCGGGTCAGGAACCAAGCATTTGTGTTGACGACCTTGCGCATCTGGTGCGCACAGCATCCAAGGATCAGCCGCTTGAAGATGACGTCACGGTTTACATGTTCCGATGGATGAAAGAGCATCGGAACATGCAGCAACAAAAAGAAACTCTCGCACTCGCGGGTTAACGCTGAGCAATTTCACGCTTGAGGTTTTTGATCGACCAAAGCTGAATTCGCGAGAGCACAAGGTTGACAATGAATGGCGGCAACTGTCCACCTGGTTCAACGTACATCTCGATACTGAGATTCACGTTTTTGGGATCATCCTGCTTGACCTCCCACAGGCTCTCAAAATGCGACACACGCACCAAGCCTGGGGTCACGGCAACGCTGGAATCGGAGTGCGAGAGACGCGCAGTCAGAGCGCTCGAATCAGGCTTTTGTAAAATAACAACCCGACTGATGAGTTCACGATTTTCAAAAGGCCAGGGAATCTTGAAAACTCCCTTGAAGACAAAATCGAAAGGCTTGGCGCGAGTCATCTGCCCACTCTCAAGCGTTCCGTACACCCACCTTTTGTATTGCTCGGGCTCATTGAAAAAAGGGAGAAAATCGGAGACCTGAGCCTGCAATCGCGCAACAGCGCGCACCTCCTCGTAGGCACTACCAGGACGCGCACGCTTAAAAACCTGAATTCCTTCGTCGTTGATGGTCTCACGCCAGTCGCGCTCTTGCTGTGCCTGCAGCTCAGAAAATGCTCCACTCGAGCCCAGCAGTACGACCCATATCAAAGGCTGCCGACACGCAGCGAGCCCTGAGTTCACCCTGCAGTTCCTTGAGTTTTGGCCCATGTGTCGCGCAGGGTGATGATCCGGTTGAAAACAGGACGCGGTTGTTTTGCCGATGTCGTATCCACGCAAAAATAGCCAACCCGTTCAAACTGGAAGCGACTCATTGCATCAGCATTCCTGAGGCTCGATTCAACCAGACAAGTGTCAGCGGACTCGAGGCTCTTGGGATTGAGTGTGGCTTTCCAGTCGTCGATGTCAGCGGGATTTGGCACGGTGAAAAGGCGATCATACAAACGTGCAGTGGCTGCAAACGAGTGCTTTTCGCTCACCCAATGAATCGTGCCTTTGACCTTCCGGTTGGAGCCCGGCATGCCTGTGCGTGAATCCGGATCCAGGGTGCAGTGCAGAGCGCTGATTTGCCCAGCCGCGTTCTTGATGACCTCTTCGCACTTGATGATGCCCACATGCCGCAGGCGCACTTCACCTCCTGGAATGAGGCGGTGAAAGCCTTTGGGCGGATTCTCCATGAAGTCTTCTTGCTCAATGTAAACAACCCGCGAGAACCCAACTTTGCGCGCGCCCATTTCAGGTTTCTTGGGATGCCAGGCACATTCAAGCCATTCCTCGTGGCCTTCAGCAACGTTTGTGAGGATCACCTTGATGGGCTTGAGCACAGCCATGGCACGCGCACAGTTTTCATCGAGATCTTCCCGAACTGTTGATTCAAAAAGCTCAATCTCGATGGTCGTGTTCTTCTTTGTGACACCCACTCTCTCTGCAAAATTACGGATCGCCTGAGGTGTAATTCCTCTGCGTCGTATTCCAGAGATGGTCGGCATGCGCGGGTCGTCCCACCCATCCACATGTTTACCCTCAACCAATTCAAGCAAGCGCCGCTTGCTCATCATCGTGTACTCGAGATTGAGTCTCGCAAATTCAATCTGCTGCGGATGGCAAGGGGTTTTGAGAGTCTCGAGAACCCAGTCGTAAAGAGGACGGTGGTCTTCGAACTCAAGCGTACAGATGGAGTGCGTGATACCCTCGAGCATATCCGACAAACAGTGAGCGTAGTCGTACATCGGATAGATGCACCAGGTGTCACCAGTTCTCTGGTGGTGCGCTCGGCGGATGCGGTAGATGACCGGATCGCGCATGTTGATGTTAGATGAATTCATATCAATTTTAAGGCGCAGAGTTCTGCTGTTGTCGGGAAACTCTCCGTTGCGCATGCCTGCAAACAATTTGAGGTTTTCCTCGACACTGCGGCTCCTGAATGGGCTTTCCTTGCCCGGCTGCGTGAGCGTGCCACGGTATTCGCGCATCTGTTCCGCGCTCAGCTCGCAGACGTAGGCCTTGCCGAGTTTGATGAGCTCAACAGCGAAGTCGTGCAATTTCTCGAAGTAATCAGAAGCATGAAAAAAACGTTCCTGCCAGTCGAACCCAAGCCAGCGCACATCAGCCTTAATGGCATCGACGTACTCCTGTTCTTCCTTGGTGGGATTGGTGTCGTCCATACGCAGGTGGCACACGCCCTCGTAGTCGCGGGCAAGGCCGAAATTCAGACAGATTGATTTAGCATGGCCAAGATGCAGATATCCGTTCGGCTCAGGCGGAAAACGTGTCACGACACGTCCCTGGTTCTTCCCGGAGGCTCTGTCCTCGTCGATAATCTGGCGGATAAAATTGCTCGGCTTGGTTATTTCCGGTGTCGGTGTACTCATTATTTTGCTCTTCAGTAATGCAATGGGAAAATATCTTCCCGCTGTGCGGGTGTTTATAGACAATGTCTGGTAGGTTCCGCGAATGATCAAGTCAAAGGCGTCTGTTTTTCGAACTCAGAGGAAGCTTTTGAACAAAGGATGATTTGACCGCATGTCCGTGACCTTCCTGCTCCTGACACTCGTCCCGATCATCGCCTTCGCAATCGCCGATGCCATGGCAGGCCTCAAAACCGGTGTCATCGTTGCTATCGTTTTGTCGGTAGCCTTGTGCGCGGTCAATTGGATTATTCTGGGAAAATTCGACCCCATCTCCCTCATCGAGCCGGTGTTTTTCATCATTCTCGGCCTCATCTCTCTGCATCTTAAAAATAGCATTTGGTTCAAGTTTCAACCGGTTGTGGTCAACGTCCTGAGTGCACTGTTGCTGGCTGGGTTTCAAATCTGGAGCGAGCCATTTCTGGTGCGGTGGGCCCCAGCAATGGACAAACTCATGCCCCCCGAAAACCAAGGTTTTCTGGTTAGCCCGCTGATTTTGCAAAAACTCTCGCTCATCTCTCATGTCCTCATTTACGTCTTGCTATTGCATGCCTTCTGGGTTGGCTGGGCTGCATTAAAAAGAAGCACATGGTTCTGGACTGCAGTGCGGCTCGCTGGCTATCCACTCCTGTTGGGTGCGGTCGTTATCTGCATGCTCGTTTAGTTTGTTCGCGGTTGTAGAGGTTGATTCGATGCATTCCATGCTGCGTTTGTCCTTCGTGTTTGTTGCTGTTGCCGCATCGCACACCCATCCCTTGCTCACGGCTTCTGTGTTTGCTCAGGCTGAAACAAATCAGAGTGTGCTGACGCTCCAGCAGGCGATGCAACTCGGTCAAGAAAAGGCGTTTCAGGTTCGCATTGCCGCAGCCCAGGCCGACGAGGCTCATGCCCGCGCTGCTCAAGCACTCGGAGCGTTATTCCCGCGCCTGGATGCCGACGCCCAGCGCGTCCTGTGGGATCCGGAAATCAACAAAGCGACAGGTCAAGCCTGGGCTCCGCAGTTTCCGCGACGGGTGACCACTGCAGCATTGCAGCTCTCTCAGCCCATCATTGGGATTTTTCCTC
>JBILKM010000001.1:0-231016 GCA_044376695.1 Silvanigrellaceae bacterium | reverse complement strand
CGATATCACCAAGTGCCTCGTGCTTGTTCTGCTTTTTGAATTTCTGGTTGAATGCATTCTCAAACACGATTTTGAACGACGAAACGTCGAGCATGCGATAGTGCAGCCGCGCGGCAAACTTGGGCAGGTATTTATCGATGAATTTTCTGTCTTGACCAATAGAGTTACCGCAAAGAACAACTCGCTCGTCAGCAGGGTAAAATCCACTCAACAACTCAACCAAAGCTGCATCGAGATCGGCTTCACTCATGCCATCGGGAACACGCTTAAGGAGACCGCTTCCCGTGTGTGTCTTCACACACCAATCATCCATCTTGCGCAGCTCTTCCTCGGGCTGGTGCACGGCCGTTGAGAAACTCTTGAGAGGGCTCAGCGACCAGTCGGTGATAATCACCGCAGTTTCGAGAATGCGGTGTGTTTCGACCTCAAGCCCGGTCATTTCCATGTCCAACCAAAACAGGTGCTTCATGTCGCCCTCCCCGGCTCACGCCTTGAGTGACTGCAGACTCGCCTGCAGCAAGGAAAGTTCGCGCTCGTTGGCAGCGAGTTGTTCACGCGCGCCCAGGACAATCTTTTCTGGGGCAGACTTGACGAACTCCTCGTTCGACAACCGTTTGCGGATTCCGTCGAGAGTCTGCTCGAGTTTCTGAATTTTCTTAACGAGACGCTCACGTTCTGCAGCCGGATCAACAAAACCGGTCAGATCGACAAAAACCTCAACATCACCCGCCAGTGCAGTGCCGCACAATGCGGGGCGTTGGTTCGAGAAGGTGAATGCAGAACGCGCCAAGAATTCCATTTGCGGAACCATGAGTCCGAACCGGTCGTTCGTGGCATTCAATGTCACCTTCAAGTCGGCGCCCGGGTGGATCGAGAATTGTCCGCGCACAGCGCGGATAGCCGATACCACGGCCTGCACTTCGCGCATGGCGGCAATGGACTTGAGGTCGATAACCTGTGACTGTGGCCGCGGCAGCGCAGCAAGGCCAATGCTCTTGCCCGTGCGCTCGCCCAGGTTTTGCCAGATCTGCTCTGTGACAAAGGGCATCACCGGGTGCAACAGGCGCAGAACACCATCGAGAAGCTGGAAGGCGGTACGCACTGTTTGCTGTGCCAGCTGCTTTTGCTCAGCAGTGGCTGTGGCTGGATCGAGGAAACGCGGCTTGCATAGCTCCACGAACCAATCGCAGTACACCATCCAAACAAATTCATACAGCGCTGAGGAATAGTTCGAGAATTCGAGTTTCTCAATGGCATCATGGGTTTTCTGGACTGTTGCAAAGAACTCGGAAGTAATCCATCCCAGCAGAGTGTCGGTCGGCTGAGCAGGGAGCTCATCGAAGTTGCAGGTCGATGGATCTACGCCGTACTTCTCGGCGTTCATGAGCAAGAATCGTGTCGCATTCCAAATTTTATTGGCAAAAGTTTTGCCAAGATCACACGCATCATCGGCCCACAGGATGTCTTGTCCGAGCACAACCTGGTTCACCACGCTGAAACGCAAAGCGTCGGTGCCGTACTTGGCAATCAGCTGATTCACATCCGGACTGTTGCCGAGTGATTTGCTCATTTTACGCCCTTTGGAGTCGCGAATGATAGGCGTGAAATAGACATCTTTGAATGCGGTTTTATCTGTAAAATAGCCGCCCGCCATGATCATGCGAGCGATCCAGAAGAAGATAATATCCGGGCCCGTGACAATGATGTCGGTGGGGTAGAAATAGGCGAGATCTTTCTTCTGCTCTTCACTCGGATTCGCCCAATTGTGCACACCAAATGGCCACAACCAACTGCTTGCCCATGTGTCGAGACAATCTGAATCTTGAACGAGGTGGGTGTGTCCGCATTTTTCACACGCAGCAGGCTTGCTCTCTTCACAGTTAACATGACCACAGGCCTGACAGGTGTACATGGGCATCTGGTGCCCCCACCAAAGCTGTCGTGAAATGCACCAGTCCTTGATGTTGGTGAGCCAGTATTCCCAAATTTTTTCCATGTGCGGTGGATGCAGCTTGAGTTGACCACCGCGTGTGGCCCCCAAAGCTATTTCTGCGAGCTTGTCCATCTTTATGTACCATTGCTCGCTCAAATAATATTCAATCGGCACTCCGCCGCGCTCTGAAATACCCACGACCATTTTGTGCGGCGCAATTTTTTCGAGAAGACCAGATGCCTCGAGCTCAGCAACGAGTTTTTTGCGCGCAACAAAGCGGTCGAGCCCCTGGTACGCAGCGGGAACCTTGTCGTTCATCGTCGCATCGGGATTCATGACATTCAGCAGGCCTAGCTTGTGTCGTTCACCCACCGCAAAATCGTTCATGTCGTGTGCTGGAGTGATTTTAACGACACCAGTTCCAAACTCGCGCTCAACATACGTATCAGCGATGACCGGGATTGCGCGATTGCAAACGGGCACAATCACTTTCTTGCCAATTAGGGCAGAGTAGCGTTCGTCGCTTGGATGCACAGCAACAGCGAGGTCACCGAAGAGAGTTTCGGGACGCGTAGTCGCCACCACGAGATATTGCCCCGGAACACCTTCGACCGGGTAACGGATGTGCCACAAATGCCCATTGCGTTCTTCCGGGTTCACCTCTTCGTCGGAGATCACCGACTGGCTCACTGGACACCAGTTCACCAGACGAAAACCGCGGTAAATAAGGCCATCTTTGTACAGCTTAACGATCGCCTTCATGACCGCCTGGGAATATTCGCTCCCCATAGTGAACACTTCACGATCCCAATCGCAGCTCACACCGAGTGTTTTAAGTAGAGAAACGATGCGGCCGCCGTACTTTTCTTTCCAAGCCCAGGCATGTTTCAGAAATTCCTCTCGACCGATGTCACGCTTGTTGATGCCTTGTTCGGCGAGCATCTTGGTGACTTTGGCTTCGGTGGCGATGCTCGCGTGGTCGGTGCCGGGAATCCAGCAGGCGGCCTTGCCATTGGCACGGTTCCAACGAATCAGGATGTCTTGCAGGGTATTATTGAGCACGTGACCCATGGTGAGGTCGCCGGTCACATTGGGGGGAGGCATCACAATCGTGTAGGGGATTTTCCCGCTTTCGCGTTTCGCTTTGTAGAATTTATTCTTTTCCCAATAGTCACGCAAATGACTCTCAATTTGTCCAGGTTCAAAAGGCTTCTCAAAGGCATCCCGACGGGTCACAGCATCCCCCACGTACTTTTGGTTTCGCGAAAAGAGTGTGTACCATTGTGTCAACTGCGCGACAATCAACTGGAATGGATGAAACGATGACAGCAACGACCTGGAACTTGTCTTGGGCCGGGGCAACCGACACGGGCAAGGTTCGCCAACAGAACCAAGATAACTTTTTCGCTGATCCGGAAGGGCGCTTTCTGATTCTCGCTGACGGTATGGGCGGTCATTCGGGTGGGGAAATTGCGAGCGAACGCACAGTTGAAGCGGTCAGAGCCTACCTCGAAGCCATGAGCTGGGAAGAGCCGCCCTCGGCGCGTACTATCGCACAAACTTGCATCAAGAGAGCTGCAGAGTCGCTCACGAGCTGGGCGCAGGACAACATCGAGCATCAGGATCTTGGAACCACCCTTGTTGTGTGGATCCGCACCAAAGAGAAAATTTTTATTTTTAGCCTCGGTGATAGCCGTGTCTACCTCTTCAGAGAAGGGGCGTTGTTCCAACTGACCTTCGATCAAACTATTGAAACAGAACTGCGCCGACGTGGAGCAAGTCGAAACCAGGCGGCCAGGAGTCCAGGAGCCGCATACCTTTCGCGTTGCGTCCTCGCCAACCGAACCTGCGACCCCGACGTATTCGAAGTTGATATTAGACAGGGCGATACCTGGCTGCTGTGCTCCGACGGTCTGACCAGAGAGGTTGAAAACGAGGAAATTTCGGCCGTTCTGTCTGAAATCAAAAAAAACGGCTCACAATTTTGCGTACAAACCCTGATTGCGAAGGCACTGGAAAACGGCGGACGCGACAATGTCACTGTCGTGGTGGCAAGTATAGCCTAAATTTGAATACGGGTGTTGTTTGAACGAGGTGGTGCCCAGAGAGAGACTCGAACTCTCACGACCTTGCGATCGGTGGATTTTGAATCCACTGCGTCTACCGATTCCGCCATCTGGGCCAAAACTATGTCAGGGTTGGACTTTTAGGGAGTTGTAGCCGCTTTCAAACGGGGTAGACTCAGAGTCGGATAACCTTGACCGCATCGGGTGTACGATTGAGGCCCCGATATTGTCAAGTGATGCCATGCCAGTTCGAGTATGCGAAAGCTTTCGGGGTTTTGGGGAGGGTTCCGGCTTGGATACGATTATTGAAGAACACAACGGCGTACACTGGGTTACATTGTCGGGCGTGATCAATGAAGATGCAGAAGCGCCGCTGAAAAAAGTTGTTGAAGGCCTCGAAGGCGCATCTACAGTGTGTTTCAATTTCCGCGACGTGAAGTCGGTCAACTCGCTGGGTGTGCGCGCCTGGGTGACCTTCCTGCGCGGTGTGGACAGTGCACCGGGACGGCGTGTGTATTTCTACGAGTGCATTCCCGACATCATCATGCAAATCAACATGATACCAAGTTTCCTTGGCAAAGCTTCAATTGCCAGCTTTTACGTGAACTATGTGTCTACTGCGACCAACAAAACCCATCGTGTTTTGATTGACACCAAAGACCTCGAACCCAAAACTATCCCGAGCGCACCGAACTGCCCCGATACCGGCACTCCTATGGAAACGGAAGAGCTGGAAGAAGAATACTTCGCGTTTTTGCTGCGTTAAGGAATTCCCCCACAGCCCCCTCCCAACGCGCCCTTCCCGTCGCGAATCTGACTAAAGTTCCTGCCGGGAACCTCCGAACCCTACGACGCAAGATGTAGGGAGGCATGGCGCATGTCGGCGATTCCGATTCCCATCCGAAAAATGAGTGACCAAGAGCGAAAAGACGCTGAACTTCTCGCTAAATTTGAGATTCACAAGGATTTCTCGAAAATATTTTTCGACGGATACCTTCTGCTGAATTCGGAAAGGAAGATCATCAAATTCAACCAGGCGTTCTGTGCCAAAGTGAATTTTGATGTGAAGGCCATTGTTCTCAAAAAGAATCCGAGTGCCGAAGATGTGTTCGATTGGCCCCTGGTGGACGAAAGCCAGACCGTTCTCGACGTCATCATGAAGAGCACCGATGCAACGCGCATTGATGAACTTTTACTGACGAAAAAAGAGAGCGAACAGGTCTACCAGGTCATTCTGGGAAGCTACCCATTCTTCAACCAGCAGGGTGAATTTCTCGGCGTTTGCTTGCTCATGCGCAACGTGACTGCCGAAGTGGGTATAACGCACAAGTATACCAAGGCCGATCACGAACGGAGCACCGACCCGCTCACCGGACTTTATGTGCGCAGATTTTTCGAGGCAAAGATCGACGAAGCGATCGCCAAGGCCAAAGAGATCAACCAGCCTCCAGCGGTTGGGATCCTGATGTTCGACCTCGACAAATTCAAGAGCATAAACGACACCTACGGACACCAGGCCGGCGACTTTGTCCTTGTGGAGACAGCAAAACTCTTGCTTTCCGTTTCGCGCAAGACCGACATCGTGGGGCGCTATGGTGGGGAAGAGATTCTCGCCGCGGTGTTCGGCGGTACAGCCGAGGGCTGCTGTATTGTCGCAGAAAAATTCCGCATTGCGATTGAACAGCACGAATATATATTTGAGGGCAAACGCATACCCGTGAGCACCTCGGTTGGCGTGACAATGATCACCGATTTAAACGACACGCGTGACAGTGCAGTTGCTCGTGCGGATAAGTGCCTTTACGCAGCGAAAGCCAATGGTCGAAACGTGGTTTATTGTCACTTTGGAGACGCCGAAAAGCGTGTCACTCCCGAGGGTCTTGGCGGACGCCCCGACCTCGGTGCCGCGGGATTTGGTCACTAAACTCTCGCTCAATCGGCGTAAATCGCCTGTGCGTGTGCTTCGATTGATGCGAGCGCTGCCCCAACCCACTCCTCACGCGAGTGGGTTGTTTTTTCTGGAAGCTCAAGTCTCACAAATTCCGCTCGCCAGCGACATCCCGGTAACGGCACAATGAATCTGTCCCAAGACCTCAAGTGGAGACAGACCCCGCGAGGAAACCAGCGACTCGGAAAATAAGTGTGCTTCAGAAGATAAATAGAGCCGCTGCTGTGCCAACCACAGACACCCACTCCTGCCTTGGGCTTGAGCCGAGGCCCACGTGGACCATCAAAGGTAATTGCGATGGGTTGTCCTCGAGCGATGGTCTGGAGGAGGGTTTCAAGAGCCTCCTTACCCCCACGGCTCGAGGAGCCGCGAACGAGTTGAAAGCCTCTCTTTTTGAGAAAACCGGCGGCGAGCTCACCGTCTTTGCTCAAGCTGGCAAGAAGGGTTGCGGGACGGTCGCGGTAGGCCAAGGCACTCAGCAGAATGGTGTGATGAGCCACCGCGAACACCGGAACTTTACCCTCTGCGAGCTCACGATCGATCGATTCAAGCCCATGAATTGATGGCTTTATCGTTAGTCTGAGAAGAAACCAAAAAAATTCCAGTGCAAGAGAGACCATAAGATTCATCGACTCACCTTTGGCGGTTTTGGACTGGCTCGGACAAATCAGCCTTTAGCAAATTGAGGTTTGTGACGATAGCTCAGACGGACGGAATGGGACCCAAGAGGGAGGGTTTTCCTAGGGTTTCCAGTTCCGAGACCTACGAGGTGTCTGTGGGAGCGAAGCGGAGGACGTTGCAAATCTGCTCATTGGGACTTCTCGTCACAATGACTGCAAATCCGGCAGTGGCTCTGGCCGAGCCGCAAGCGCAGGCGGCCCGGCACGTCGACAGCTCTCCCAAACAGGCCGCTCTTAAATTGGTCGAGCGCGCACGCGAATTGATTGCCAACGCGATTCCAGAAGAACGAGTGCTCGCGGAACAGACGCTCATCGAAGCAACCCGCAAGTGTCGGAGCTGTGCCGATGCCTATTCTGAACTCGGTCGTCTCTGGCTCACTGAATATTCGCTTGGGCGAGCAGGTATCTCTGCACTGCAAAAAGCTGCAGCCATGGCGGAATTGGTGAAGGAACTTGAGCCGAATAGCCCTCTCGGCGACTACCTCGGTGTAGAAGTTCTGCTCACGATTGGCCGTCAAACCGAAGCGTTTAAGCTCTACTCCGGCGCAAAGAAAGATTTTCCAAATCACATTGAGACAATGGCATTTGAAGCGCGCCTGTGGGCAGAGGTCGATCCACAACGCGCACTCACATCAGCTCAGGATGCGATCTCGAAAGGATATTCCCTTCAGGAACTCTCGCCGTGGATCGGTAATGCAATTGTAAAATCGGTAGGAGAAGAGGAAAGCGCAACTGCGATTGCAAAATTTGCTTCGGTCTATCCGGATCGTTGGCTTTGGCATCGTGCCGCCATGTCTTTTGCCGCAGCAAAGAAATGGAAAGAGGCACGGGGTGCGTTTCAGCGCGCCATAGAACTCGGCAACAGCCTTGAGAGTCAGCTCCAGCTCGCGATCATTGAATACCGTGACCTGGGTATGGCAAAAGAGGCAAGCCAACGTCTTGAAGCGTTGGGGCGTGCGGTCAGCCAATCGAAAACTTTGGGCATCGAATCCCAAGCTTTGGTCGAAACTCACACGGCATTCGCCTATCTGACCGGAAAAGATAAAAAGATGGCCAAGCTCCATGCCGACAAAGCGCTCTCCTTGAGTGTGAACAACGAGGCTCGGGTGAACCAGATTATCGAGACCTTTAAAACCGAAAAACAGCTCTATTTGATCGCGGATTCACTTCATAAAACGGTTTCAAGCAACCCGCTTCTCGAAGACGCACACATGGCCCTGGCAATTGTTTCGACTGAAGCAAAAAATTATATTAAAACCGTGGAGCATCTGAGTTCGGCGATTGCATTGGCCCCTGATCGCGACGACCTCTACTCTGCGCGCGGACATGCGTCCTATCTTGCCACACGATACGAAGTTGCTCTCGAAGATTACGAAGCAGCAATACGACAAAAACCCGATCACGCTCCCTATCATTACAACAAGGCCTGCCTGCTGAGCTTGATGGGGCGAAAGTCCGAGGCCTACGAGAGTCTCAAAACGGCACTTTTCATGAATCAGGAACTGCGTGACCAGGCTGTCTCCGACTCGGATCTGGAAAACCTGCGGCTCGACAAGGAGTTCGAGACCCGCTTGGCTCAACTCGGACTACCGAACGTGATAGCAGCCAAAAAGCCCGCAGCCGCGGCGAGTACGGAAACGAAAGCGAATTCTACGGCAACCAATGCCCGCGTTCGACCAGGAAAGCCGGATTAAATTACTTGGTTGGAAATTGCGTGGGATCGACCTGCAACAGAGCCCCTTCTGCGAGGGGCTTTTCTTTTGATTCTTTGCGGATCAAAAGGATAGCGGCATCTGCAGCACCGATTTTGTTATCGAAGCGAATAACGTGCAGTTGTGCTCCGTCTGGGCCCACCAAATGCATCCCTATGCGCAAACCATAGGCGAGTCCGCGTTCCACAGTCACGAATCGTCCTTGCCTGCTGGTGATTTTGATCTCCTTTACGCTGAGATCATGCACTGCGGGTTGGAGTTGGGTTGAGATCGCAGCCGCAAGATTTTTCGGAATGAAAATCTCCTGCTTCAGATCGAAAGGTTTAACTGCTGCTATAGAAGAATTGAATGGAAGAGCGAGGACAGATACTTTTCCTTCGACCAGTGGCCATCGCTCAGGCTGCTTCGGTTTTGTGCCTCGCAGCACAATCCGCACCTGCCTATGCCCCCTTCTTAAAGGTGCATTTGCTTCCCCAGAAGAGTCCCCTGCAGTGCTTGTGGCTGTTGGTGTCGGCGATGGTGATGCACTCGACGGTGGGCTCGCATCCGCAGCAGGTTTAGCGCCTGGCAAGGTGATTGTAGAGGAAGCGGCGCAGGCCAATCCTGAAAGATCCGAGTGAACTGTGAGCCCCTCAGCTGCCAACTTCTCTCCAACATAGGCCTCTGAAATCCATGCGAGAGCCGTATCCCAGTAACCAGAGCCTTCTGTTGACAAACGCAATGGCGATTTCATGTTCGTGAATTTACGTGAAGCAGCTTCTTTGAGCTTTCCCAATTCATTTTGGGTTTCACCGGCAGGAAGAGATTTCGCCCATTCACTTCCCCACACCAACGCACTTCCTAACACTTGGCAGGAGTCTTTTTTGAAGAGAAGAGCCATCCTCGCCACTTCTCCGCCACGCTGCACAATGCCCGTTGGGTAAATAAAATATGTTTGCAAGATGGCATCGAAGGGTTCGTTCCACTCGTAGAATCGGGAGCGGCGCAGGCCGCCGGTCTTGATTTCGTCTTGAGGCTTGGTTTGCCAGAGAGCCACGGCCTGAGCACGAAACTCATCCATGCCTTTTCGCTGCTCGACAAGGCGCTCAGCATCGTAGGGAATAACCTGAGTGGGCGGAACGAAAAGAACAGGCATCAGAGCAGAATTCCAACACCACCCAGAATCGCGAACGGAGCGCTGAAGTCGCTGCTGCCCTGACCATTTTCGCCGATGATTGAATAATTTTTAAGCTGGACATCAAGAATGAATTTGCGCGCCATGTAAAAACGGCTCCCGATAGCAAATACACCCATAGGGCTAGTTTGGCTCAGCGGTTGCGGGCGGCCTTCTTTTCCATATTTTTTATCATCGGTTGTTCCGACCTCTTTCATCGGCTTGGAATTGCCGTCTTCATCAATAACCTTGTCTTTCAGAGGATAGAAATTCGACATCGCCACGCCCAAGCCAGCGTTCAAATAGAAGTCGAGATAGAGCACCTGCGAGAGGAAGAACAAGGATTTTCCGTAAACCGGAGTCCATTGATAGTTTGCTGCTCCCAAAAAATTGAGTTCGCGGATACCCATGTAGGCTGCATTTTTGGCAAACGGCGCGCGGCTTGCATAGTACGCGTCGTCTTTGTTTCCACGAAGTTCAGGCTCCGGTGGAGTGCCCTCTCCTTTCGCAATCAGACTTGCATCCTTGGGCACGGGCTCCTTCAACGGGCACGGCCCTTTGATTGTGGAGCCACTTGCCTTTGCGAAATCTTCATCAAGATAAAAATTCTCGATGCAGGTACGGTCAGCTTTGTCGGACGAAATACCTGCAAAAACTTCAAAGTTAATCGCGTGCCATTCTTCAAAGTGATAGGTCAGCGAACCACCGACCAAAAATGTATTAATGAATGACTGATTGATGAGTCCGCCGCCCGCAGCGTTCATCTGAAAGCGGCCTGTTTTGGGGTAAAATTTACCTTTGACCACCTCATTGCCTTCAACCGATTTGCGGTAGTCTGCGGCATCTGCCTGATGAGAGACCAAACCAGCCAAAGGGATGAGTGCGGCAAACAGAACAGAAAGAAGCTTGCTAACACCCACACCTTTTTTGCCCGAAGATCCCGAAGATGTAGCAGGAGTGGAAACGGGCGGTGGAGTCATATTCAATGTTTGAGGATAAACTGTGTGTTTCAAGAAGCGCAGTCCCATCACACACGAATTGCCTGCCTTGCCTCGCCCCATGGTGGGCATCAGCGGATGCAGCTGGGTGGTCGGTTGAGAGTTCAAAACCAACGGAGCCACACAATGACGCCGGACGTTCATCGCCGCACCCTCGTTCTGCGAAAACACCGAGACAGCCCGCGCACTCGCAAGCTCATTGATGCATGCAACTGCTTCATCGAGACTTTCGACTGGTACAATCGCCACATCAGGCGCAAAAAAGGCATTCGATGCGTAAACGCTGTTTTTCACTTTATCGCAGTCAATGAGATGCACGCCGGGCGAAACAAAATAGCCGCCACCCGGGTTGTCGATGGCTTTACCCCAACGCAGAGTTTCTCTTGACTCCCGCGCTGCAATGCCCTGGAAACGAAGAAAACGATCCCAGGAAGTCTGGCTCGAGAGTGGCCCCATGACGTGCTGAGAGGCATCGGTGAGCTCATTCTTCACCCCTATCGGCATTTGTTTTACAGCGCGCACGAATTGCTCCACAAACGCATCCGCAATTCTGCGATCCACAAAGGCAAGGCTGGTAGACTCGAGGCGTTGCCCTGCGTCCAAACATGCGCCTAAAAGCACATGACTCACTGCAGTTTCCAGATGCGCATCTGCGGAAATGATGGCTGCATTTTTTCCGCCGCCACAGAGCACAAGTCGCACATTTTGATCGGTTGACATGTCTCGGCGCAGCTGCTCTAGAGATTCTTCGCCGCCCGTGTAGAAAATCGTATCGAATTGGTGTGAAAGCACCAGACGCCGATAGACCTCGAGATCGCCGTAGACCACCTGCAGCAAGCCTGCCACGGGAGATGCCTGATGAAAGCAACTCGCGATCAGTGAGGCAGAAAGTGGACAATGAGCCGAAGGGCGAAAAACGACCGCATTACCAGCCGCAATAGAGGTCAGGATGCTATAGAGCGCGGTGTACACCGGCAAAGCAACGTTACTGCTCACCAGGATGAGCCCCACAGGGGCATACGTCCAGCTCCAACCGAGTTCAGATTTTTGTGGAGAAAGTTCGTCGGAACAATACCGAGGAAGGTGCCGGAAGAGTTCTTCACACAATTCCCATTCGCGCTCGACAGCCCAGCGAGAACGTCCGAGTTCGAGCATCATCTGGCTTTTCATTTCTTCCGAAGATTGCCTGAGATTGGCAATCACGGTGTTAACGAACTGCATCCGTGATGAGAGCGACTGCGCTGCGAATTGAATCTGCGCACGCTTTGCTGATTCGACAATTTCACCCACCAGGTCTTTGTTCCAGCCTGTCACAGCAAGAACATCAGTTGGTTTAACCGGATTCTGGGTGTGAAAGACCCGTTCCGGCTTGTTCAACTGCAGGAATCGACCATTGATGTATGGAGAAAGTATGTTGGACGAGGTTCCCATCGATTGTCCCCTCAAAATGCCACGACGCGCAGCTCGTGTCTTAGATGCTAAACGGTTTACTTCTGAAATGAAATTGGCTCGTTGTGGAACAATCAGGAAATTTTTTCCCAGATTTTGCGATCCAAAGAGGATGCGACGCTCCTCGAGGCTTGGGATTTTGACACCCATTGCGGACGGCCCAGCGAAACAGACATTTGATCGAGCAAAAAGGTGAGCCTTGGATCAAAGACCTCAGACCCCGAGATTGATTCTGCGAGTTCAAGAGTAACAACGCTCAGGCTGAGCTTATGGTGAGTGATGGTGTGTGAGATTTTTACATTTTCCAAGTGAACGTTGCTAACAGAAGGATTTTTGGAAAATTGCTCAAGGTAATGTCGGATGGACTTGCCCGGCTCAATTCTGAGTAAAGGGAACCCGACTGTGCCGGCCAAAAATCCTGAAAGACGCTCTGCGAGGAACAAATCGCGCCGATTGGACGATGCAGAGGAGCCACGGCATACATGCAAGGCAATCAGCTGAACGTCGATAAAATCTTTGCGCGGTTTATTAGGCGGACAGATTTCAACCTGTTGATGCGAAAAAGCTGAACAGCTCATTGAAACCGGGCATTCATGACACTGAGGTGACTTTTTCTGGCAGCGAGTTGCTCCCAACTCCATCATGGCCTGATTGAAATCTCCCGGCCGCGTAGCAGGAATGACATTGTCGACCAGATCCTGAATGGCGGATCGTCCGTTTTCACTCCAGAGCTCCACAGCGCTGCACCCTGCAAGACGTGCAACCACTCGGATAACATTACCATCCACACAGGCTTTGCGATGAGAAAAACAAATACTTGCGATGACACTGGCAGTGTATGGACCCACTCCCGGCACCTTAAGCCACTCATCGTAGGAACTTGGAAAAGCGCCGCTCCGTTCCCGCACGATATAAGCTGCGCCAGATCGCAAATTGCGGGCACGCGCATAATAACCGAGGCCAGCCCAAAGCTCGCGCAAGACATCGTCACTGACTGATGCGAGATCCTCGAGCGTTGGTAGCCTTTCAACAAAAGCTTCGAACCGAGGAACAACCACAGCCATGGTTGTTTGCTGACTCATCACCTCGCAAATCCATGTGTGATAGACCGATATTTTTCTTCGCCAGGGAAAATCGCGCTTGTGGAGGTCATACCAATCGAGAAGACGGCTGACCCATTCAGGATCGATGCGGAGGTGGTGATCGTTCAAAAGCATGAAGCCTGGCTCCTATTCACAGAGAACAAGTGCCAGGCTTCCGTGCATCGATCAAGAGACCGAGGGAATCAGAGTTGGCCGCCTTCAGCCATTGCGCCGTGCTCAGCCTTTGCAGCGCCCTTGCGTGGACGACCGCGACGGATGGTTTGGCGGAGCTTCTCGAGCTTGCTGGGACGACCGCGCTTCTTGGGAGCAGCAGCCTTCTTAGCAGCGCCTGCTTTTTTACCAGCCTTACGGACGGTCTTTTTTGCAGCCTTCTTCTTGGCAGCAGGCTTCTTAGCCGCAGCCTTCTTCACGGTTTTCTTCACTGCCTTCTTGACAGTTTTCTTAGCAGCTTTCTTCGCGACAACCTTCTTCGCAGCTGGCTTCTTCGCAGCTGGCTTCTTGGCAGCTGGCTTCTTGGCTACAGGTTTCTTAGCTGCAGCTTTCTTCGCCACAACCTTCTTAGCTGCAGGCTTTTTAGCGGCCTTCTTAGCAGGTTTCTTCGCTGCTGCCTTCTTAACTTCTGCCATGTGATTCTCCTTTCAAGTGAATTCTCGGCTGAATCAAAAATCGGATCTATTTGAATGATAAACTACGAAAAAAAAAATTGGTAGCATTCGAGTGAACAGTTTTCATATTTTTTTATTCGGTGACTCAATTCATTTTTTTACAGCGTCGGTATAGGCATCGAGATATTTGATGTCAAGATTGCAACGCGCAAAGAAAGTTATTCACCCGCGCAGCGGTTCTTTGAATGAGAACAGGAGATCATATGAACACAGAGAAGAGCTTGTCATTGGCCAATATTTCGCTCGCTCTTGTCTATGACAAACCTGAAAAACTGGAGCGCACTGCCGAGCATCCATTCCCTGCCGAAGCAGAAGCAGAATGGGAAACAGCAGAGACGATCGAAAAAATCGCTTCAACATGGGAGCAATTGGGCTGTGTCGTCACCCGCCTCGCACTAGACAATTTTTTCCTGTCACGCTGGAGCGAGCACTTCCAAAAGTTCGACCTGGTGCATTCTCTTGTCGAAGGATGGGGGACTCCTGCACGTGAAGCATGGATTCCTGCCTTGTGCGAAATGAGCGGAGTCCCTTTCATTGGCAGCGATCCCTTCGCACAGTGCGTCGCCATGAGAAAAAGCACATTCAAATTGCTCTGCAGAAATCATGGAATACCGACGCCTGAATTTCACCTTGTGCGCTGCGAGGAAGACATCCACAAGATTCCTGCAGCTCTGCTCAGCCGTCCTCACTTCATAAAACCCGACTGCGAAGGCTCAGGCATGGGAATCGACGCCCAGCACTCGATCGGTACGTCAGCCGAACAAAGCCGGCAAACGTGCCGTTCGCTGTTAATCCAATTCCCAGAGGGAGTGCTTATCGAAGAGCATTTGTCCGGGCAGGAGCTTACGTCTGCGTTCATCGGTTCGAATCCCACACTCACACTTCCGATTGCAGAAATCGAAGTACCCGACGGTGTTTATGGACTAGCAAACAAGAGCAAAGATGCGATGGAAGAGAAGGTGACCTTCCCAGAGCTGGGCGAGCTTCAACGCAACATCATCTTGAAGTCGATGAGCACTCTACAAAAACAAATAGGACTCGACGACTTCGTTCGCTTCGACTGGAAGTTGAACGATGAGGGTATTCCGATGCTTCTCGAGGCCAACCCGCTGGCTGGGCTCTCCTACTATTATAGTGTTCTTCCCAAAATGGCTGAGGCGGGAGGACTCAATTACGGTGCACTTCTGGAAAAGATTGCACTCTCGGCCCTGAGCCGCAAAAACGATAGGCGATACTGGTACGGACGCGCTCGCCTGAAAACAAAAAAGGGCGTCCACACGGGACACCCTTTTCCATAGAGCCAAAAGGCCCCATCAAAAATATCGAATATCAGCGCTTGCCAGTTGCAACGAGGCGAGTGAGGTCAACCATGCGGTTGCTGAAACCCATTTCGTTGTCGTACCAGGCGAGAATCTTGACCATGTTGTCGCCGATAACTGTGGTGTACTCGGCATCCACGATGCTCGAGAGAGGATTGCCGTTGAAGTCGCAGCTCACAAGTGGTTCGGTACTATAGCCCAGGATACCCTTCAGGCGACCTTCGGCTGCAGACTTAAGTGCAGCATTGATTTGCTCGGCCGTTGCCGCTTTCTCAAGCTCGAACGTGACGTCCACGAGCGAAACATTGGGAGTTGGAACGCGCACTGCAAAACCATGCAGCTTGCCCTTGAGGGATGGAATCACTTCTGAAATAGCCTTCGCCGCACCTGTACTGGTGGGAATCATGCTCAGCGCAGCCGCGCGCGCACGGCGCATATCCGAGTGCGGAAGGTCGAGAATACGCTGGTCGTTGGTGTAGGAATGGATTGTGGTCATGAGACCCTTACGAATCCCAAACGCCTCGTGCACGGTCAGTGCCACGGGTGCCAAGCAGTTGGTCGTGCATGAACCGTTACTGACGATATTGTGATCAGCCAAATTGTACTCGCTGTCATTCACGCCCATGACGATTGTTTTGTCGACCGACTTTCCTGGAGCACTGAGAATAACCTTGCGCGCTCCCGCACGGATATGAGCTGCACACTCTTCACCTTTGGTGAAGCGGCCTGTGCACTCGAGAACGACGTCGACCTTGTTCTGGCCCCAAGGAATTTCTGCAGGATTGCTGATGGCTGTCACCTGAATAGTCTTGCCACCCACAACGAGTGCATTTTCACGAGACTCAACGGCCATTGCAGCGGTACCGTGAACGGAATCGTACTTCAAAAGGTGTGCAAGTGTTGCAGCATTGGTGAGGTCGTTGATGAGAACAATCTCAACATCTTTGTTGTTCTGAAGTGCACGAGTAACACAGCGGCCGATACGACCAAAGCCATTGATACCAACCCGAATCGTCATGGAGAAAATCCTTTCATGGAGAGGTGACTGATAATCCTTGTTCAGCGTTTGTCCCGAGGGGGGCGTTGCCGGCGATGTGGCCTGCGCCCCTGCGAACCTTCCGCAGAGCGGGGCGCATTGTGTTCCTGACTGGGCTTGTATTCAAGCGCAGCCAGCCAATCTTCCAGACTCCGCAGGCCTTCGAATATTTTTCCTTTGACCTTGAGGCCTTCCAAAACTGCCTCATCGCCGGCAACAATCTCGCAATTGCTGAAACGACACTCTTCGAATGAGCAGTTCTCAAATTTGAGCCCCTGAATATCAGACTGGTCGAACTCACATTCCTGAAAACGGGAGCCACTCAGAACCAAATTGGCAACCCGGCTGGCATTAAGAACTACGCCGCTGAGTTCTGATTTAAGAAGCTTGTTACCTGTAAAATCAGACTCAGTGAGCGAGAAGTCGAGGCACTGGCTCCTCGAAAGGCGGTTATGCTCAAAACGCGACTCACTCACAGTCACATCACAAAGCCGAGCAAGCCCAAGCTCATTAGAGGAAAAATTGGAGCGCATACATTTAAAGTTGGAGATCTGTGAAATCGTGAACTGATTGCGATGTATCTCGGCCATGTCATGGAAAACGATATTCTTCCATTGCGAACCCGTCACACTGTTGCCCTCGGCAACACTGTCGGCACTCACTTCAACAGAGCTGAAAACAGAAAGTTGCGCTTCGAATCCGGAATGCTCTGGTCTGAACTCGACCTTTCGGCTCAACTCACGTGAGCGTTTGAGCAACGTTCCGAAACCCACTCGCTCACTCAACTGTGCAAGTGCGGCATCGACAGAACTTTTTGCGCCAGCAACCTGACTCAATCCACGGCCTGCGCGCTTTTGTCCGGCAGCTCGAGGAGAGGGAGTTTCCTCTTCAACATCAAATTTTTGTGAGCCTTCAAACAGCTCTTGAATGAGGCTGGCCGCGCGATTGACGTCCATTTTGCCTCGCGAAACTGCCTTGAGGATGGAATGCAAATCTTTCATCAACTTCTCCGATCAACGCGGAGCATAAGAATAACTCCGAAACACAAAAACAATAAAGGTGGGCACCAGGCCGCCAAATAGGGGGAAACAGTTCCTGCCGCGGCCATAGTGCGCAACGATGCAGACCCCCCCCAATACATTGATGCTGTCAGAAGACAAACAACAATGCCGATGTATGTATCTGCCTGGCGCTCACGGCGCAAGGCGAAGGGCAGCGCAAAAAAAGCAAAGAGTAGATTGGCAAATGGAGAACTGAGCTTTTGATAGAGATCGGCCTCGCGGCTGGCCATCGCCCCTCCCGAAGAGCGGCTTTCAGCGAGTACCCGACGTAACTCGCGATAGCTGACAAGATCCGAGGAAACCCCCTCACGTAGGAGCTTGGGTGGCTGCGAAGAAACATTTGTAGCAAACGACCGCACCACTTCGGTTGAAAGCAATTCGCCTGCCTCGCTGAATGAGCTCACCCGCGCATCAACCAAACTCCAAACATCACGTCGTTGGTCAAAAACCGCCTTGCGCGCGAATACGATCTGTTCGACATCGTTACGGTTGCGAAGAACTATATACTCGGGATCAATGAGCGTGCGCTCAAGCTGGTTGAGCTTCTTAAAGTGGAGGATACTCCCCTCACCCCGCACCCATTGGCTCTCGAGAAACATCTGCGACAATTCCGACTTTTCAATTTTGACCGTTTCCACTTTCTGCAGCCGCAACATGGCCTGTGGCACAACAAATTCAGACACCAGAAAACATGCGAGCCCAATAGCGGCGCTAAGAATGAGAATGGGTGAGCAGATTTTACGGATCGATTGTCCAGCTGCCCTGAGCGCTGAAATTTCGCCGCTGCGGGCAAAGATCCAGGTTGTGATGATGCCGCTAAACATCACCGAGAAAGGGCTTATGTCGACGAACATTTTTGGAGTCTGGACAAGATAATATTCAAAAATGACCGGCCAAGTAGCCTCGTACTTTGGAAAGTAGCGGGTGTTCTTCTCGAGAAAATCAATGACGCAGTAAATAAACAGAAATGTTGAGCAGATACCCATATAGAGCCTGAGGAACTCTTTGAGAAAATATCTTGCAAAAATCATGCTTTCCTCCGCTTTAGAGAGGAGAAGAGCGCATTGGATTCATGACCCAAGAATTCAAGAAAAGGTGTTGAGGGTGGATGCCGCAGACGCCAGGTCAGCACGCCCATCATCAGCATAAAAATAGAGAGGAGTGGCAGATAAAGGGACACCTCGGGATCGAGAATAAACTTTACCGCCAATTGTTGCCCCAGCATAATGAGTGCATAAAAAAGAAACACAATGACCAGCAAGCCAAGATAAGTGAAGCTCGCCTTCCTGCGAGGATCCTGCAAACCAAGACACACACCGATCACAGGAAAAAACAGGCAAGAAAGTGGCACAACAATCTGCTCATAGAAGAAAGTATGATCGCGCACAGAACGCTGGTTAGTTCCCCAATCGGAGCGACCCCTCAGCTTACGCAGTTCAGCCACATACATGCCCGGATAATAAGAACGCATGTCATTGGCATCAAATTGGCCTATCTCAAATTGCTTTTGGAACATGTTCACAAGTGAAATTTTGAGTGTATCAAATGAGATTACATTCCATGAGCCGGTTCCCAGGGGCTGATGGAGGCGTCCGTTGCGGAGTTCAAAGACATAATCATAGCTACCAGTCGTGGTGTCTTTGATGAGTTGTCCCGACTCGGCCGTCAGGATTTGCGAGTCGCCCTCACCCTTATCGCCGTTGATTCCCAGAAAGACTCCTCGAAACTGCGAGCGGTTGCGTTCGATACGATCAACGTAAAGCGCTATTTTATTACTGCCGCCTTGAAAAAGGTCGGAAACAAAAGTTTTCTCGCGCAATCGATTCTCAAGCAGGGCCTCGACACCTTTACGTGCGTGCATCCATTTGAACTTTCGCCATTGCTGACGAGCATAGGGCTCCATGATGAGTGCGCTGGCTGCAGCAACAAAAGCAAATGCAAGCCCAAGAATGAAAGGTGCGCGACAGAAGCGAAAGATGCTCACACCCGAAGCCATCCAGGCCTCAGACTCGCGATCGCCCGACATGCGGACAACCACGATCGCCGAAGCGAAAAGCAACGACAATGGCAAAGTTAGCTTGAAAATATTTGGAATCACGAAAATGACAAACATCAGAAGGGAAAAAATCCCATCCTGTGTGAGAACAAGGTAGTCGGTGAGCGACAGGAGCCTGAAGAGGAACATCACGGTGCTCAGAATGGCCAGAATGACCATTGTGAGCGACAGAATTTCCGAAAAAATCAAACGATCAAACCGAGTCAACAATCCTTTGTCCTCTCAGCGCAGGGGGTCAGTGCGACTCCCCGGCAGCTTGTGCTTCTTCCCGGAACATACCCATGACATGATAGCCACAATCGACGTGCAATGTCTCGCCGGTGACCCCTGAACCGAGATCCGACAAAAGAAAGAGCGCAGAACGTGCAACATCTTCACCGGTGATATTTCTGCGCATGGGTGAAAACTTCTGACTGTAGTCGAGCATATTTCTCATGCCGGGAATGGCGCTTGAAGACAGCGTCCGAATGGGGCCGGCACTGATGGAATTCACACGGATTCCTTGCGGCCCGAGATCATCTGCAAGGTAACGGTTACATGCTTCGAGAGCTGCTTTAGCCACACCCATCACATTGTAGTTGGGAACCACCTTCTCAGCGCCGTAGTAGGACATGGAAATGATACTGCCACCATTACGCATAAGAGGTGCAGCATGCTTCGCTGCAGCAACGAGCGTAAAAGCAGAAATGTCCATGGTCGAGGTAAACTGCTGGCGCGATGTATTAATGAAGGGTTCCTTAAGGCATTCTTTATCTGTGTAGGCCACCGAGTGAATCACAAAATCGAGGGTATCCCACTGGGTGCGAACCCATTTGAAGAATTCTTCAATTTCTTCATCTTTGCCAAGGTCACAGTTTTTGGCTTTTGCGCCAGGAATCTCGGCCATGAGCTCATTGAGACGCTTCTCCTGAGCTGCTCCAAGAAAGTTGAAAACGAGAGAGGCCCCCTCGGCAGCGCAGGCCTGCGCGCAGGCCCAGGCCAGTGATTTGTTGTTCGCAACTCCAAAAACAATGCCGCGTTTGCCGCTCAGCAACCCCTTCGTCATAGCTCATCCTCCTCGGGACATTGGGAAACCAGTGGCAACCATATAACCCGTTCAAATCGGTTCCGACAACCAATCCGGATTGAAAGGGCTCCGGAAGTGAGTTACCAATCTGGAAACACCAAGAGTGGAGGAGTCAGGATGAACTCTGGAACGCATACCGGGCCAACCTATAAAAAAGTGGAAATCGACAACTCAATCTGCCGCCGCCGTTTTCATATTGCCTTCGAGGAAGGCCAGGCTCCTGTCGCTGAAACCAAGGTTTCCTGTCCGCACTGCGGCGTGACACTTTTTGAAGCCAAAAATCATCCTCCCGCGATCCTCTCACGCGACGAAAATCTCATTAAAAGCCCAGATGGTTCGCGTAAAACTCTCAATGAATGCCAGTTCCTGAAATGAGCTTGCCCTGGCTGGCCACCATCCTGATGGGGCTTGTCCTGACGTGTGCCCCTCTTGAGTGGATCGTCTCGATTGCACGCCAGCTCCGCACTCTTTTCTGGATGCTGTTTCTTTCTCTAGGCTCACCGGTTCTTCCCCCTGTGCGCCTTCTTGCGGCAGCAGTTGGGTTGGCTTCAGCCTTACCCCTCTTTTCGACTCTCGTTGCCGACTCTCTCCCGCACACCTTCCAGAGCCATATGTTTTTTCTGTCGGTGACCTCGGTGCTGATTGTTGTGCTGCGGGTTGCAATTTTACCGGGAATGGCAATGGATTGGTCGCAGATGCAGGCCTGGGAACAGGAAGTCGTGCGACGCACGGGAAGCCACACCCTGCTTTTTCTCGACGATTCACTGCGTGAATCCCAGCGCCACAACAACCGTGCGCGCCTCTGGGCTCTTAGCCACGAACTGGCCCGCTCCGAACTTTCACAGATACACGCGCTGAATAATCTCCCACTTCGGGCGATGGGTCTGCTGTGTTTCTATATTTCTACTGCGAGTCTACCCATATCGCTCGCACGCTTCAGACCTGAGCTCAGCGTGTGGATTGTTTTTCTGTCTGGCTTTACGGCATTCAGAGCTTTTAGACGCCCAGAAAGCCCCGCGCTGAGTAAAAAAGAGGTTCTATACACCATTGGAATACTGCTCCCTCTTCTAGGATCCCACTTTTTGATGCCGGATAGCGGCCTCGACTCCATTATCAAAAGAGAAGTGTCTGTATTTATTGAAAAAATATCAATTAGCAGTGCGATTCTGATTCTCTTTGCAGGCTTTTTCGACAGGAATTTCAGAAAACTAGGGTTTGTAGGCTCATCTCTGACTTCTTTACCCCTCGAGCGGCGCTATTCTTTTCTCCGGAAAGTCTCCAATTTTAGCCGATGGCTTGCAAATCCCGGAAATCTCGTGACTCTTTTTGTACAACTTGACGTCGTAGCGGCAACCCTCAGAATTACGCTAAGTTGATTGTTATTCCCACAAAATCCCCAAATTTTATGCACTCTTGCTGAACAAAAAAAAACCCATCTTGACTGCTTGTAGGGGCGGATATTTTTCGCTACGTACCCCCAACGCTGGTGAGCACTGACAACTCTTTTTACAGAGGCTTTTGTAAGTCTCCCAGTGGTTTTGTTGGTATAAACATCCGTTTTTACTGCTTCCGGTTGTGGCTCAAAGAAGTTGGCACGCGACCTGCTTCACCCCACGACAGAGCGCTCTCGAAAGAGAGAGCCAGCCGCCTCTGGGCGCATCCGAAAGCACTTTGGTTGAAGGAGTCATTCACATGGATAACGTCATCAACCTCTTCTCACGTCGTAACGCTCCGAAAGCAGCGACACAGACGCGGGCAAGTGAGGCGACCCAGACGAACAAGTCGGCTGTGGGATCTTCGGGTACACCGGCGACAGGCAGCTTCTCAGAAGTTGCAGAACGCAACCGGGCCAATCAAATGCGCCTCCGCAAGGAACGCGAGTCGGCCAATAAAAACGTGTTGAAGAGTTACCGGATCAAGTAACGAGCCACGCCCGGAGAACCGGCTCCGGAACAAGCGCGACTCAGATTTGCTCTCTGGATTGGTGGGGTGAGCCATGCAGAACAACAACTTTGAACGTTTCGAGATCAGCCAGCCATCGCAACTCGAGGAACAAGGCGCTGTGGTCGTTGACCTACAGGCCTTCCGAATCAAGAAGGCAATGATCGGCGACAAACGGCGCGGGGTTCAGGACACCTTCAATCTGTCCCAGGACGCCCAAGCTTCTGAATCGCTCACTGGCCGACGCGACGAGGAGCTGGCCTCAAGACTCGAGCGCATCAAGTCGAGCATTCAACGCATCAACCAACTCATGGCTGACCTAAAGGATGCCAACCAACCACAACAGCCTCGCTGATTTTCATTGAGCATGCACAGTCGAATTTAGTGGCTTGACCTGTCTGCTCATTTAGTGAAGATGACAAGACGCAGTTCCATTGGGCTGCGTCTTTTCTCTTTTTGGGGACACCATGTCAGGAATACCTTTTTACGCGAAACGCTGGGTCTCGGGCACAACAATGGCTGAGGCACTCGACCAAACCTCACAACTCAACACCAAAAATATTTCAGTCACACTCGACCTACTTGGCGAAAACATCACGAGTCTCGAGCAGGCTCGCACCTGCACGGAAGAATACGTGCAGATGCTCAGTGAAATCGCCGCGCGCGGCATAAATTCGCACGTCTCCGTGAAGCTCACCATGCTCGGTTTGGACATCAATGAAGACGTGTGTTTCGAAAACCTAAAACTCATTCTCGCAAAAGCAGATGCGCATGGAAACCGCGTTGCCCTCGACATGGAGGGAACCCCCTACACCGAGCGCACCCTGCGAATTTACGAATCCGCAGCACAGCAATTCAAATCACCAGAAATAGTGCTGCAGGCTTACCTTCACCGCACCGAGAAAGACATCGAGCGGGTGCTCAAGGCGAATGGTCGGCTGAGGTTGTGCAAAGGTGCGTACAAGGAACCTGCATCACAGGCGCTGCAAAAAATGCCGGACATTGTGTCGAATTACAAAAAGCTAGTTTCGAAACTTCTGCGCGAAGCAAACCGAGTCTGCATTGCCAGCCACGACGATGGCATCATCGACTTCTGCAAAAACGAAATCAAAAGCGCAGCTATTCCCAAAGACCGTTACGAGTTCCAGATGCTCTACGGCATGCGTTCAAAAACCTGGGAAGCCATTGCCAACGAGGGTCATAATATGACCGTCTATTTGCCCTATGGTGAACACTGGCAAGCCTACTACTCCCGCCGTCTTGCAGAGCGCAAAGAAAACATTTTCTTCGTGCTGAGAAACCTTTTCCGCGACTGAACCACAGCGACCATGTGCGTCAAAAGCGCTACCCCCGGCGAGCCTAGAATCTGATACGATTCTGTTGGTTTGACCGGGGGATTAAAACATGGAGCTCACCAGTATTCTGGGACCCGTTTTTGGAATTGTTGCGGTTCTCGGAACAGCCATGCTCAAAGGCCTTCCGATTTTGGCACTGTGGGGTGGTTCAGCTGCCATGATTGTGGGGCTGGGAACACTCGCAGCCGTTACTGTGGCCTACCCCATGGCCGACATGATTCACTCCTTCAAATCGCTGGGCTTGTTTTTGAAGGGTCCGCAAATCAACGTTGACCAATTGATTGCAGACGTCGAACGGCTTGCACAGCTCGCCCGAAAAGACGGATTCCTCGCACTTGAAAAAGAAGTTGCCAACCTGACAGACCCCTTCCTGTCAAAGGGAATCCAGATGCTCGTAGACAACACCGAGCCTCACGTTATTCAGGAAGTGCTCGAAGGCGAAATTGCACTGCTCTATGAAGAAGAAGAAATTGCGGCAAAATTCTGGGAAGACGCAGGAGCGTTCTCACCAACGGTGGGAATCATCGGCGCGGTGTTGGGACTCATGGTGGTGATGGCCAACTTGAGTAACCCGGACGCGATTGGTCCAGGAATCGCAACGGCGTTCATTGCTACAATTTACGGAGTGGCGATCGCCAACCTCTTCGCACTTCCCTGCGGAAAAAAAATCAAACGCATGTGTCACCACAAAAAAATTGCGCGGGAAATGGCAATGATCGGCGTGCTTGGCATCGCACAGAGCCACAGCCCAAAGGTTTTGGCTGAGCGTCTGCGCGGCATGCATGGTCACTAAGTCTCAAGCAAGTGAGCGCTTCACGAGCCCCGAGAGGTCTGTTCCGTAAATCCGCTGAAAGGCATTTGAATGGCAAAGAAGCAGAAATGTCCGGAATTCGAAAACCACGAACGTTGGCTTGTGGCGTTCGCCGACATGATGACGCTTCTCTTCGCTTTGTTCGTGGTGCTCTATGCGATGGCCAACCTCGATAAATCGAAAGCTAAGAAGGTCGAGGTCTCAATCCAGAAGGCTTTCGCGAACGAGTTCGACGACGAAACTATGCCCGAGGGCGTGCCGCGCGGTTTCGACATGAAAAAGGGAATTTTCCGTTTCAACAAAGGAAATACCAACCGCGAACAGGTCACCACCCGCACACGACGCGAAATGGCGGCCATCATCGCGGCCGACACCCAGAAGCTCGAGCGGGAAATCAGCGAGCGCCTTTACGGCTCTAAGGATTTTCCTGAAGCGCAGAAACAGAGGCCCGAGGATCGGGTCGTGTTTGTGAACCGAGACAATGATGGCATCCGAATCACTCTCCTCGCCCGTAAGTTTTTCAATCTGAGCCAGGCCACACTCAATCCCGAAGCCAAAAATGCACTCGATGGAGTGGCCTTGTCGATCAAGAATATCGGCCGCCAAATCCGCATCGAAGGTCACACCGACAACTTACCCTTCAGCATGAATGGCATGACCAACTGGGAGTTGAGTTCAGCACGCGCATCTGCTGTTGTGCGGTATTTCATCGACAAACATCAATTCAATCCGCAAACGATCTATGCGGCGGGATTTGCTGATACCAAACCTATCGCCGCCAACACGACGGCAGAGGATCGCAGCATGAACCGCCGAGTGGACATCAAGATTCTCTACGATGTACCCAGCGATTACGTCGCAGATGACGCAGCTACTCCGGAAAAACAGGATGGAGAGACCCCCGAGAAACCTGCGGAAAAAGCACCCGCTCCTTGAGGTACCTGGGCGCCCTCAGTTCTGCAGACGCACTCTCAGAACCTATCAGCCCTTTCGCGGATGACGCCCACGGAATGCTACAGCTTCACCTTCAACCCGACCTTCTGTCCCGCGAGGTTTGCGCGGCATTGCCGGGATTCCTGTTACAACAGTGTTGGCCTCAACGTTCCGCGCCACAACGGCGCCAGCACCCACTTTAGCCTCCTCGCCTACAACCACGGAACCGACGACAGTTGCACCAGCTCCAATCACAGCACCCCGTTCGACGATCGGGTGGCGACGACCCTGGCGCGAACGCGTGCTTCCCAGTGTGACGTTCTGATAAAGTAGGACGTCGTCGCCGACCACGGCAGTCTCGCCAATCACGGTTCCCATGCCATGATCGATAACAACCCGACGTCCGAGCTCTGCACCCGGATGAATTTCAATTCCGGTCAGAAAGCGTCCCATTTCAGAAACCAGGCGAGCCGAGAACTTTGCCTCCATTTGCCACAGCGCGTGTGAGCAGCGATGCAACATCACGGCCTTCACGCCGGGATAAAGGCAGAGAACCTCGAAATTTGAGCGTGCAGCCGGATCTTTGCCGCGGATAGCGTCGGGAAGTTCCCGCACGTCGTTCATCAATGCGTTGAGAGCATCGACAAGAAATCTGCTTTTTTGGAGTAAACTCATTTTTAAATCCTTGCCCGCAGTTGAAGAACTCGATTATTGAGCGTAATTTGAAGGCTTGAGGCATCTCAAGGTCTCTTTGCAACAATAATGAAACGACAGTCCTGATTCTGGCGAGGAAAAAATAAGCCTATGAGTCGAAATTCCCGCTTTCGCTTTCCACTCAAGAAAAGCTTGATTTCTAACCTGAGCACCTTTGCCATCGTATCTGTCGGCCTTCTGAGCACTGGATGTATGACCTCTAAACGGGAAGAGGAATTGCGAACCCAAATCAAGGGTTTTGAAGTCCGTATGGTTGAAATGGAAAAGCAAATCCAGCTGCGCGATCGCACGGTCGATGCCGTGAAAAACTCCTCCGAAGAATCAAGCCGCAAGTATCTCACCGCGAAAAGCGATCTCGATGAAGTGAAACGCCAGCTTGCCATGACCCAAGGGGCCATTGACGAACTGCGCGTCAAGTTTTCACGGGTTCAGGATGGCAGCACAAGCAGTGGTCTCAACGCCAAGCCACTCAACGACGACACAGCCGCATCTCGTTTCAGCGATATCGAAGATTGGCAGAGCAAAATCGAAAAGCGCCTGACAAAAGCTGAGCTGATCGCCAAGGCCTCGCAAGAAAACCCCGCCAAGGTGAAGGAAAAACTCACGGTTAAAACCCCGGCTGAATTAGCCAAGGTTCTGAGCGGCGCTTATGCACAGAAAGACTACGCGAAAGTCGTGAAAATCGCCTCAAATGTTATTGGCAATTCGACTTCCGAACCCTTAAAAACACTCGCGATGGAATTTCGGGCTGAAGCTCATTTCCAACTTCAAAATTACGACCGAGCCGCTATCGATCTAATGGAAATCATTGAGAAGTATCCAAGCTTCGAGAGAAAGCCGCGAGCTCTCTTGCTTGCCGGTGACAGCTGTGTGTATTTGAAGCAGCTCAGAGCCGCAAAAGCTCTTTACAGTGAATGTGTGCGGCTGTTCCCGGATCGCGAAGAGTGCAAAGCATCCAAGGAGCGGCTCGCGCGATTGGGAGTCTAAGTGTCCATCAAGACCCTGCTGGCCGTGGAAACATCTTGCGATGAAACCTCGGTTGCAATAGTCCAGGCCGAATTCACCCAAGGTTCCTGGCAAAACACTTCACCCGAACGCATCAGGGTTCTTTCCCATGTCGTGGAAAGCCAAACCTCCCATGTTGTTTTCGGTGGAGTTGTTCCAGAGGTCGCTGCCCGCGACCATCTTTTGAAAATGACTCCGCTTGCACTCCAGGCCATTGCCGAGGCCAAGGTGTCTGCTGATGATCTCGATGGTATCGCTGTGACTCTCGGCCCAGGACTCATTGGCGCATTGATGGTAGGTACCCTGTTCGCACAAGGTCTCTCCACTGCAATCAACAAGCCACTTGTGGGTATCAATCATGTTGATGCGCATCTCGCCCCCGCGTTAATGCTCCAGCACTTCAATACCGCAGAAGATGTCGGGCAATGGTTACCTGTTGAGCTACCGGTGTTCCCTGCACTCGCGTTGACCGTGAGTGGAGGGCATTGCCACCTGAGTCTGCTCCGCAGTGAAAACGATCGCACCTTGCTCGGCTGCACGGCTGATGATGCGTGCGGTGAAGCGTTCGACAAGGTTGCAAAGCTCCTCGGTCTTCCTTATCCGGGCGGCCCACATCTCGAAAAACTCGCCCAGAGTGCTGAGGTAAACAGCGCAGCATTCAAATTCCGAACTGCGCTTGCTGACAAATCCAACCGACACGGTTTCAGCTATAGTGGGTTAAAGACACAAGTTCTCGATGCTGTGCGCAAACAACTCGGACACCCTATGGGCAAAATCAACGGCAGCAGCCTTCCCGAAGACGTCAAAGCAAGTATTGCCCAAGCGTTCCAACAGGCTGCCCTCGGACAACTTCTCGATCGACTTCAAAATGCAATTGAAGATCACCGCGATGTGCGTTCGATTTTGGTGGCTGGTGGTGTGGCCGCAAACAAGATTTTCCGATCGAAGCTCGCCGAACAAACCAAACTTGAGGTTCGATTCGCACCCATGAGCCTGTGCTCCGACAACGCAACCATGATTGCGTTGCATGCATTTTTGCCAGGTATGAAATTGAGTTCACCACACCCATTCTCCCGCTATCAGTACTCCTCATGAGACTCCATCAATGAAGAAAAACAGCAAAATCGCCCGCAACGACAATTTCTCTTTTGAACTCGAAACCAGAAAAAACCTAGGCCAGAACTTTCTCGCAGACCAAACCATTCTCGCCCAAATTATTGCCCGAGCTCAGACACATGCCAACAACTCCGGCAAGGTGTGTCTTGAAATCGGACCTGGCTCGGGTGCTCTGACCCGCAAGCTCCTGGAGGCAGGTTGGACTGTGTATGCCGTTGAAAAAGATCAGCGTGCAGTTCAGGGACTCAAAAGTAGCCTCGGGGTGGAATTCCCGGAACATTTTAAGGTGCTTGAAGCCGATATTCTCCGCTTTGACACAAGCGAACTTCTGTCAACACTCTCTGCACCACCGATGTGCATCGGCAACATCCCGTACTACATCACCAGTGAAATTCTTTTTTGGTTTTTAAAGCACGAGAAAAAATTCTCTGCTGGAATTTTCATGGTTCAAAAAGAAGTGGGCGATAGGCTGGCCTGCTCTCCAGGTCACAAAGACTACGGAAGACTATCGGTCAGAATTCAGTTGGCCTGCGAGGTCGAACAGGTTCTTGTGGCTCCAGCGAGAGCGTTTGTTCCGCCGCCCAAGGTCGATTCCGCGGTGGTGGAACTCTTGCCACGCACAGAGCCATTTCTAACCAAAGAAGAAACCGAGCGATTCGAAAAATTCACTGCCCTGCTGTTCAGCGCAAGACGCAAAATGTTGCGCAAAACCTTGCAGCAAGCATCACACGAATTGTTCGGCCGTGGATTGGAAGAAAATGCTTTTACGAAATTCGCAGAGTTGATAAAAAACAGTCTGGGCATAGAGTTCACTCAACGCCCAGAAGAGCTTACGCCCCAAAACATTCTTGAGCTCTTCCGACAACTCAAGGCAGTATTGTGATTGAAATAGGCTGAGAGAACTCTGATCCATTTTCGAACCGAACAACCACTTTGCCTTCGTGCCGGCCTTCAACTGCATCTTCGGAGACGACCACATTCAGAATTTTGCCCTGTACGCTCGATTCTTTCAGTCCATTGCTGTCACTCAAGAAAGAAACAGAGCGAAGCTTAGTCCTCAGACTCACATCGCTGGTGAGCGGCAGCACGATTTTTGCAGCTCCACCCTTCTGAAGGGTCAAGGGCTCGAGCCGACTAGAAAAAACCTCCAGCCGCCTCGCCGCCTGGCTCAGACCAGGATCGGAATCATCAGCACTGCTGGAACGGATCGCGTTTGAAGCTCTTGCGTTCAGAATTTCAGCCTCAGCCCGGTCTTCTTGTTTAGAAGACACAGCCTGAAGAACGGGGGTGGTTTGTTCTCCGCACGAGGCGAGCATGAGCGAACTGGTACTGACCAACGCCAGAAACAATAAAGACCAACGGTTGTTGTACACTACCAGCTGAGTCACTTGTCGCCCCCTAACTTTAATACCTCATCGGTATCGCTTAAAAATCAGTTTAGTCTTTTGAAAGACACAAATTAAAAACTCCCCTTGACCTAGACACAACTCACGGCCACAATTGGAAAAAATTGTGGAGTCAGCTATGCAACGATTTCTCTCACTCCGAGGCTCGATTCTGTGGTTGCTCCTCGTCTTGGCCCTCCCAAATCCTGCTATTTCTGCCGAATCACCAACATTCAGCGCTCAGAAACAGGCTCAGAATAAGACCGAGGCCAGCAAACCCCAAACTCCAACTCGCCCAGAAACTCCCGCAGAGGCTCTGGAAACACGGAACAAAAAATTTGAATCGCTGGAATCATTCAGCAGGGTGCTGCATTTGCTCGAGACAATGTACGTAGACGAAAAGGCCGTGGCAAGTGAAGCCCTGGTCGAAAAAGCACTGCGAGGCATGGCGGGCTCGCTTGATCCACATACAGCATACCTTCCAGCTCAACAGCTGCGCGAGCTCACCAACGATACTTCAGGGAAGTTCGGTGGTATTGGGGTCGTGCTCTCCCAGCAAAAAGGCAAGCTCACTGTCATTGAGGTGGTGCCCGACTCACCCGCAGCCCGCGCAAAGATCCAACCCGGTGACACAATTGTCTCGGTCGACTCGATCCAGATTAATAAAAACAATCTGGACGAAGCACTCGGAAAACTGCGCGGACTTCCAGGTTCGAGCGTGCGCATTGAAATTCAAGGATCCTCAGAAATTGTCGAAGGCAAGTCGGTCACACCAAAGGCGCGCTCAATTCAACTGGTTCGTGAGATCATTAAAAGCACGAGTGTCGTTCACCAGGCACTAGCTAAAGGCTACGCCTACGTTCGTGTCGGTGTTTTTCAGGAGGACACCGGCGAACAGGTCGACAAGGCGCTGCGACTTTACGAATCCGAGAACAACGGCAAACTCAATGGTGTGATTCTTGATCTCAGAAGCAATCCTGGTGGGCTCCTCGATCAGGCAGTGCGTGTCGCTGATCTTTTTCTCGATTCCGGAATCATAGTTTCGACCGTAGGACGCGACCGCGCGCGCCAAGAGGTTGAATATGCAACCAAACGCCATACTCACCCCTACATGCCGATGGTTGTATTGGTGAACGAAGCATCAGCTAGCGCCTCTGAAATTGTGGCTGGTGCGCTGCAGGATCACAACCGCGCATTGATCGTCGGAATGCCCACCTTCGGTAAAGGCAGCGTTCAGTCGATTATCCCTTTGCCCAACGGCGCAGGCTTAAAGATGACTGTTGCGCGTTATTACACCCCCAACGGGAGAAGTATCCAGGCCAAGGGAATCACCCCTGATGTTCTTCTGGCTGCCACTCCAAATTCACGGGCTAGCAGCTCTACGAAGCCATCGACAGGAACAGACATCATCAAAGATGAAGAGAATTCATCAACTGCAAACAAAGGCAGCCGCAAAGAAATCGATCTTGAAGGTCATATTGAGGCCAGCGACTTGAGCAGCACTCCAACCAATCTCGGTTTCGCCAGCGACTTCGATAAGTGGCCCGCGAACCTTAAGAACGATTATCAATTGAAGATGGGTTACACCTATCTCCGCAGTTGGTCGCGCTTCGCACAGAACTAACAACCAACGACACGCTCTTTACAGAGGGCTTGAGAATTTCACTCGGGCTTGGGCTCGTTGCGTGTAGCTGGATTTGCTTCGCGTGGCATTGGGCCTGAATCCCGTGCGCGCGGGGCTGTATCTCGCGATTTTGGGCCACGATCAGCTCGTGGCGTTGGGCCGCCTTCGCGTGGCGTTGGGCCGCCTTCGCGTGGCGTTGGGCCGACTTCGCGTGGTGTTGGGCCGACTTCGCGTGGTGTTGGACCGGCTTCGCGTGGTGATGGAGCGGCTTCGCGTGGTGATGGAGCGCCTTCGCGTGGTGATGGGCTTGGTACGCGCGGCATTGGACGAGATTCACCCGGTGCACCGCGGTTTTCACGAGAAGATCTTTCATTCCCGCGCTGTGGTCTCGCTTGATCGCGCTGACCGTTGGGAGTCAACGGAGGCTCCTCAGCGCGCCGTTTTTGCTGACTGGGTGGCTGCTGAGGGTTTTGCAATTCACTGCGACGCGGCTGTTGATTTTTACGGTCACGCTTGTCGCGCTTCTCACCGCGCTCTTTCTGCCGTTGAACCTTTAGGAACCGCTCCATTTTATCGGTAATCTCGCGACCGCTGCGCTGCTCGCGCGGAGAGCGGTAGTCGGCATCTGCCAGAGGAACAGAGCGTTTCAAAAATGAGCTCGTGTCGAGGCTTGTTAACGCCCCAGGTGCAGCGAGTAAATTCTGCTCAAGCCAGTCGAGTTCAATTTTGAGGGTGTCCACTGAACTGTGAGATGCGTCGAGTATGAGATCCGCCTTGAGATAACTCTCCTCCCGCTGTTGCCAGAGTGATTTGAGTGTTTCGGTCAATTCCTCGGGAGTCTGGCACCCAGCCAGAAGTGGTCGCTCATCTTTTTGAGGCCACAAACGCCGGGAAATAACTTCCACCGGTGCTGTGAGAAGAACGAGGCAGCCAAGTTCCTGAGCCATTTTCAACGAAGGAAGATGCGTAAGTGTGCCTCCACCGAGAGCAATCGTACAGCGCTGGCGCTTCATAAGCCGCTCGAGGCACTGAGATTCAAACTCGCGGAATGCAGCTTCACCATCTTGAGCAAAAATTTCTGCGATGGACTTTCCTGCAAGCCGTTCGACGTACCTATCCAGCTCCACAAATTCAGTGCGCGACATCTGTGCATATGCTCGAGCAAAGGTTGACTTGCCGACACCCGGAAGTCCGACAACAAGAATATTTCTAAAGCGACGTGACCCAGGCACGCTCATCGCATCTCCCTTCAATTGCCTCCCGCTCGAGGGGCTGTTAAAACTTCTAACTGTTTCCCAACCTCATTTCCAGCACGAGGTCTATAAGATGCCCGCCGCAGACACCAAACGAATTTCACTTGACTGGACCAAAGCTCATGATGTTGTTCCCCTGGAACGACATCTTCACGACTCCATGCCCCAACTCGTGGCTGCCAAGAAGGCTCTGGTCAACGGCAGCGGCAAGGGTTCGGATTTTATGGGATGGGTGCACTACGTTGAAGATCATGCCCCACGCCTCCTCGAGGACGTGCGCACTCTGGCCCAGCGCATATCGTCCCATTCAGATGCCCTTGTTGTCATCGGTATTGGTGGCAGTCTGCTCGGAACCAAAGCAGTTTATGAGGCTCTGACACATTCATTCGCATTGGCAAACCCCAACCAATTCCAACGCCGCCCCGTGCTACTCTGGGCTGGACACCACGTGGCTACCGACGAACTGAGCGAACTGCTCGACGTTCTCGATCAATTCTCCCCGAGTGTGCTGGTGGTTTCGAAATCAGGAACGACCACTGAACCTGCACTCGCATTCCGTGTTCTGAAACAGTACCTCGACGACCGCTTCGGAGGGCGTGAGGCTGCATCGCGGATCTTCACCATTACCGATCCGGAATCCGGCACACTGCTCAAGCTTTCTCAAACCCACGGCTATCCTGCACTAAGCATCCCCCGCAATGTCGGTGGACGTTATTCCATCTTTACGGCGGTCGGATTACTGCCTCTCGCAGTTGCGGGAATCGACGTAAATGAATTTGTCGAAGGTGCCCGCCAAGCCCGCGCGGACACCATCAACGACAAAAACGAATCTCTCGAAACCAACCCAGCATTATGCTACGCGGCACTGCGTAACTCGCTCTATAAAGAAGGCTACAAAGTTGAATCTTTGTGCCACTGGACACCCAAACTCCGGGGTATCAGCGAATGGTGGAAACAGCTTTTCGGCGAGAGCGATGCAAAGGGCAACACAGGCATTTTTCCTGCGAGCGTTCAATTTACCACCGACCTCCACTCGATGGGGCAATATTTCCAGGAAGGTGAGCGACATCTTTTCGCCACTCACCTGCGTGTTCTCGATGAATCTTCGCTCTGCCGTGGTGCTCAAAAACGCAAAATCCGCATTCCCCAGGCAGGCTTGGCGGACGGTTTCGACTACCTCACCGGACAAAACCTTGAGAGCGTTCAAGGAGAGGCACTTCTCGGGACGAGCCTTGCCCATGCCGATGGCGGTGTTCCAACCATGATCTGGGACATCCCTGAACTCTCTGCTTTCTGGCTTGGATACTGGCTCTATATCAACATGTTCGCCTGCGGTGCGGGAGGCCTCGCGCGCGGCGTGAATCCGTTCGATCAGCCCGGAGTTGAAGCATACAAACTCAACATGTTCGCTCTGCTCGGCAAACCCGACATGGCTGAACAATCTGTTCAGATACGGGCACGACTCGAGCGCGGTCAGCGCCTGCGCAGTCTTGGCCTAACCCAAAACAGGTAAACACGTTCACATCCTTTGCCTTTGGAGAATCAAACATGAACAGCAGCATCATGCTGCGCCTTGGTGTGCTCGCAACAGCGTCCGTGCTGACCCTCAAAGCATTCGCTGCACCTGCGGGCATGAAGCTCCCCACCGGCGCGATCTTCCTCGGCAGCGGACAGGCTATTGATGGCACACCACCTGTCTTCAAGTTCAAATTGAGCAACGGATTGAAGGTGCTGATCCTGGCCGACAACCGCAATCCGCTTGCCACGCTGCGCATCAAACTCGACGCAGGAAGCAATCGTGAGCGCCTGGGAACCACCGGACTGGCACACTTTTTCGAGCACATGATGTTTCGCAAAACACAGGTGACCCCAGAGGGCCACTACGACCGTATCCTGGCAGGCATCGGTGGGCGCGGGAACGCAGCGACGAGCACCGACTACGTTGTGTACGAGGCAAGCTTTCCCGGGCCGGCTCTCGACAAAATGCTGGAGCTTGAGTCGCAACGCTTCAAATTTCTAGACCTTCAAGATCCCTACTACACCACTGAAAAAGGGGCGGTGATTTCCGAACGACGATTGCGCTACGAGAATGATCCCCTCCAGCGCGGCCTCGAGATCATTCGCCGTGCAGCCTACAAAGGCACGCCCTATGAGTGGCTTACTATCGGCACCAAACAAGATGTCGAACAGATGTCGATGGCTGATGCGCGTGCCTTTTATAGAGATTTCTACACTCCCGACAACGCACAGTTGTTTCTGGGTGGCCCGTTCAACGTGGAAACAGCTCTAAAAAAGATCAACGATGCATTTTCCGATTGGAGCGGCAAGGTAAAATCGCAGCCCGCGCGACGCGCCGAGCGTCCCGACTCCGAAACCTCAGGTAAGAAATTTGTCTGCAGCGAAAGCGTGTTCGAAGAGCAACACAGCCTTGTCTTTCCCTCCAAAGACAACTCCTTTCGGTCTGCTGTTCTCACTCAACTCCTGTTGCAAATTCTCAACGACAATCCCGACGGAACCATGCAACGTCGCATGACCAAACAAAAGCTGGCTACGAGTTTCACTCTTTTCAAGACCAGCTGGCAAAAGCAGTCACAGCCTTATCTGGCCTGGTTTAGGCTCAATCGCCAACAAACTTTCACAGCTGCAAGCGACTATTTCTACCAGGAACTGCGCGCTGCATTGAACCGCCCTATCACGCCTGAGCTCAAGAAGGTCTTCCTCAAACAGCAAGAGGTGGAGGAGGCTGAGTATGCACAGAAAATGACCAGCCTGGTTGAGTTCTACGAATGGAATGAATTTTTTTACGGCGACTTTAAAATCTCTGCACAAACCAAAAAAATCATCGATACCCTGACCACTAAGGAATTTCAGGTCTGGGGCCGCGAGGCATTTGCGCAGCAGAAGGCCTATCACATGGGTGTCACAGCTCCAGGAAAATCGACTCCCTGCACTGACTACGAAAAAACCTCGGCGCAGAAATGAGAAGAAAAACTATGTTTCAAGCGAAAAGAACTGTTTTTTCCAACCTGCAGAAAATCACATTGCAACGCTGCAGTGCTGCAATTCTTTGCACGCTATCGGTGTCTTTGCCAGCGCCGTTCGCACAGGCACAGTCGGGCGCTGGTGCACTCACCAACGAACGACCAGCAGTGCAAAGTAAGCCAGTCCCTCTCAATTGGCGCAGCATCAACTGGCCATCGCTCAATTTCAATCGAACAGCTGTGGATGGCGGCGCTGCACTTTATTCCATTTTCGGCGAGACCGGCAAAAAAATCCGTCTCGATCTCCTGTTTGAAACCGGAGTCTATTCGCTCCCGCGCCACATGCGTACAAACTTGAGCGCCACGGTGGACATGTTCCTTCAAGGCGGCGCGGGCGCAAGAAACTATGAAGAACTCCAAAAATTTCTCGCTGACAACGGGATCCAGGTAACAACATCGGTTTCGTCGGTCGGCCAATTTCATATCGCAGTGGAAATGCTCTCCCCGGATTTCTCGCTGGCCATGAGTGCGCTTGAAGATATGTTGTTGCGTCCGCGTTTCGATCGCGATGCTCTCGAAATCTGGAAAATGGAACAAGGCGATGCCTTCCAGGCACTTCTCGATGGCGGCAATTCGCGCAAGCAAGGACGCTTCATAGAACAGGAGGCGATGCGCCTTGCCTTCGGTTCCGACCACTACTTTGCGCAAGCGCTCGCGCGCACATCTAAGCCGGAACTCGAAAAAGTCACTGCCGAGAAAATGCGACAGATAGCAGGCTTATTGGTGAACCGTGCTGGGCTGAATGTGGTTCTCTCAGGCAACATCAATGCAAAGCAAGAGCAATCTGTGTTGCAGCTCATCCGTAAAATTCCGCGACTCACTCCCGTGACCTACAGCTGGCTTCCCGAAAGAGTGCGCACAACGGGCTCCAACAAGCTGCGCATGACCATCATCCGTAAACCAGACCTGAGCCAGGCCACGCTCACTTTGCGCTATTATCTGCCTGCTATTGGCAAATTGAATCGTATTGAACGAACACGCATGACCATCTTGCGTGAGGTCTTCAGTGCCTCAGGTGGCGTGATTGGCAACGACCGCTTCTCCAAAGCGATGCGCTCAGACTCAGGATTATCATACGGCCCGTATGCCTCTTTCGATCCTGAAGCGATTGAACCCAACACGAACACGGGCGCCTGGCGCATGAACTTTCAAAGTCCGAACGAAAGAATTGTTGAGGCGGTCAAGCTTGCTACAAAAACCTGGGAGACTTTCTCCAGTAAAGGAATAACCCAGGATGAACTCGACAATGCCCGGATTTCTCGAATCAACACCACACTTGCGACCGAACAAACAGTTTTCGACAAGGTTGAAGATTTTATCGACGACCTTCAAGCAAAAGTGCTTCCCAACCCACTCGGACTCGAAAGTGCATTGGTGCGGTTAGAACAGGAAAAAGACCTCGCCATCATCAACAACCTGATGTTCTCCCAGGTCAATGCCGGCACTGTGCCCGTGCTCGTTATGATGGGTTATCCAAGCGAGGCTGCGGTTAAGGAACTGCGTTCAATTCCGGGAATTGAGATTACAAAAGAAGTGAATTTCGAGGATCTGGTTAAAGAGCTTGTCAGCGGGGGACCAAAATGAAGGCATTTGAAAATAAGAATCTCTCGATTCAAGATTTCGTAAAGAAAGTGGAATCAGCTCTCGAAGGGCGAGACCTGGGACAGATTGCGAGATTCAAACTCCAGGGCTCGGAGCTGCTCGTGATTTTTTCAAAGCTCGGCACAACAGAACTCAAATATAAAATCGACCCCGACGGTTCTGGATTCAAAGCCTCTCTGGTCAGTGAAAAAGTTGCACTCACCCACCGCCCTCTCAAAGCGGACATCACGGCACGATTGGCGCGCGTTATGGAGCGCGAGGGAGCACAGTGCACGCTTTGATTATTGACCTGCAATGCACTCCGGGTTGATTTCAATCAAACACCCCCTTGCGATACCCGGAAAGTGATGCCCTTTGGTGTCAGCCAAATATGACAATCCCCTGAAAGCGTAGATGATTGACTTGCTCTGAGTGTGCAGAAACAGCATTCTCATTGCATGGTCTTTGAATTTGATTGATTTACCTTGAGGAGAATTCCCATATGGGTCAGGGGATTTTGCGGTACTTGAGCAGCACAATCGGCCGCAAGTACGTCATGGCTATCAGCGGATTGGTGTGGACGTTGTTCGTGCTCACCCACATGCTCGGCAACCTGCTCATTTTCGCAGGCGCTGATGCATACAATTTTTATGCCTACAAGCTCACCAGCAACCCCCTCATCTACGTGGCTGAGGCTGGACTGGTGGTCTTTATCGGCATGCACGCCGCCACCGGCATTGGTCTGAAAATGCGCAATACGCGCACCAAGCCCACGCTTTATGCAGTGACACCCAAGAGTGCAAAGGGCGCTTCGGTGTCTTCGAAAAGCATGATTTGGTCGGGAACAATCACCCTCGTCTTCCTCATCCTCCACCTCATTACGTTTAAATTCGGCGAGTACTACGAAACAACCGTCGACGGCATTTTGATGCGCGACATCCACAAACTTGTAGTCGAGTGTTTCTCTCAGACGGGCTACGTCGCTTGGTACGCGGTGTGTCTCGTCCTCGTGGGAATGCATCTCTATCATGGCGTGGCTTCGAGTTTTCAAACGCTCGGAATCAACCATCCCAAGTTCAACAACGCCATCAAAGGATTCGGCTGGGCATACTCCATTGTAGTTGCTCTTGGCTTTCTGGCTGTTCCTTTCTACGTTTTCTTCGTGAAGGGGTGATCGCATGAATCTCGATTCCAAGATCCCAAGTGGCCCTATTTCTGAAAAATGGACGCAACACCAGTTCGACTCAAAGCTTGTGAACCCGGCGAACCGCCGCAAATTTAGCGTCATTGTGGTCGGCTCAGGCCTTGCAGGCGCATCGGCTTCTGCATCGCTCGCAGAGCTCGGTTACAATGTTAAAACCCTCTGCATTCACGATTCACCGCGTCGCGCGCACTCAATTGCTGCCCAAGGCGGAATCAACGCAGCCAAAAACTACCAGAACGACGGCGACTCCGTGTACCGTTTGTTCTACGACACCATCAAAGGCGGAGACTTCCGCGCACGTGAGGCCAATGTATACCGTCTCGCGCAGAACTCGGTCAAAATCATCGACCATTGTGTTGCCCTAGGCGTTCCCTTCGCGCGCGAATACGGCGGCCTTCTGGCGAACCGCAGCTTCGGTGGTGCGCAGGTATCACGCACGTTCTATGCACGCGGCCAAACCGGACAGCAACTTCTGCTTGGCGCCTACTCCGCCATGATGCGCCAAGTCGATAACAAAAAAGTTGAGCTACTCAACTTCCGCGAAATGCTCGACCTCGTTCTTATCGATGGCAAGGCCCGCGGTGTTATTTGTCGCAATGTTCTCACTGGAGAAATTGAATCACATGCAGCCGATGCTGTTGTTCTAGCTACCGGCGGCTACGGCAATGTGTTCTATCTCTCGACCAACGCGAAGTGGTCGAACGCCACAGCAATCTGGCGTGCGCACAAGCGCGGTGCCGCATTCGGAAACCCTTGTTTCACACAGATTCACCCGACGTGTATCCCTGTGTCAGGCGACTACCAAAGCAAGCTAACCCTCATGTCGGAATCACTCCGCAATGATGGTCGCGTTTGGGTTCCAAAAAGTGGCACCGATACTCGCTCTCCCGATCAAATCCCAGAAGCGGATCGCGACTACTACCTTGAGCGCGTTTACCCAAGCTTCGGAAACCTTGCTCCACGTGACATCGCATCGCGCCAAGCTAAGTTTGTGTGTGATGAAGGCCGCGGTGTAGGCTCAACCAAACTCGCCGTCTACCTAGATTTTGCAGCCGCCATCAAACGCGATGGCCGCGCAGTGATTGAAGGTAAGTACGGAAACCTTTTCCAGATGTACGAAAAAATCACGGGCGACGACCCCTACAAAGTGCCGATGCGGATCTTCCCAGCTGTGCACTATACGATGGGTGGTCTTTGGGTCGACTACAACCTTCAGTCGACTATCCCCGGGCTGCATGTTCTGGGCGAAGCAAACTTCTCTGATCATGGTGCAAACCGCCTAGGAGCCTCTGCGTTGATGCAGGGTCTGGCCGATGGCTATTTCGTTATCCCTACGACTTTGGCCCACTATCTTGGCTCCACGAAACTGGAGAAAGTGGACACCAATCACGACGCTTTCAAGGCGGCAAAGGCCGAGGTTGAGACTGGCATTTCTACCCTCATGAACATCAAGGGAAGCAAGACTGCTGACGAGCTCCACAGAAAGCTCGGCAAGCTGATGTGGGACAATTGCGGAATGCAGCGCAGCGAGGCGAGCCTGAACAAGTTGCTCGAAGAAATCCCTAAAGTGCGAGATGAATTCTGGAATGACCTACGCATCCCAGGTGAAGCTGCGAATCTCAACCAGGAGCTGGAAAAAGCCGGACGTGTTTCCGATTTCATCGAACTCGGCGAACTCATGGCTCGAGACGCACTCGAGCGTCGAGAATCATGCGGTGGACACTTCCGTAGCGAATACCAGACACCCGACAACGAAGCGCAGCGCGACGACGAGAACTTCTGCCACGTGGCAGTGTGGGAGCACCAGGGCCAGGGTAAGGCACCGAAGCGCCACACCGAGCCGCTCGCGTTTGAAAATGTGAAGCTTGCAACACGCAGCTACAAGTAACCAAGGAGAGATTCTCATGGCTGGAAACAACAACTCACGCACCATGCGTATCAATCTCAAGGTGTGGCGCCAAAAAGATAAAAGCTCAGAAGGACGGCTGGTAGACTACTCGCTCGACAATGTCAGCCCGGATATGTCGTTCCTGGAAATGTTCGACGTTCTGAATGAAAAACTCGTCTCTCAAAACGAAGAGCCTGTCGCCTTTGCGCACGACTGTCGCGAGGGAATTTGTGGATCTTGCGCGATGGTCATCGACGGCGAGCCCCACGGACCTCAAACAGGCACGACGACCTGTCAGTTGCATATGCGCACATTTAGCGATGGTGACACCATTGTGGTTGAGCCCTTCCGTGCCAAAGCATTTCCTGTTGTAAAAGACCTTGTCACCAACCGCACAGCACTCGACCGCATCCAAGCTGCGGGCGGATATGTGAGCGTTGCCACAGGTAACGCTCCTGATGGCAATGCTATTCCGATTGCAAAAGAAATTGCAGATATGGCCATGGATGCGGCCGCATGTATTCAGTGCGGCGCATGTGTAGCAGCCTGCCGCAATGGTTCAGCGATGCTCTTCGTTTCGGCTAAGGTTTCGCAGTTTGCACTTCTCCCGCAGGGTCAGGCTGAGCGCGAGAGACGCGTCTCGCGCATGGTCTGGCAGATGGATGAGGAAGACTTCGGAAGCTGCACGAACATGGGCTCATGCGCTGCTGCTTGCCCCAAGGAAATCAAAGTTGAAAACATTGCTCGCATGAACCGTGAGTTCGGACGTGCCATGATCTTTGGTCGCGACCGCAAACAAACCACGGAAGATTGAAACGCATCCGGATCGCAATATCCGATGCGTAGCTCTGTGCTCAAACAAAAAAACCACGGACAGTGTCCGTGGTTTTTTTGTTTCCATTCCAACCTTGAGAACCCTCAACGCTGGAGTTTTTTCAAGGTTGAAAGCACCTCGCGAGCGTGACCATCTACCTTGACCTTCGGCCAACGTGCCACCACCTGACCCTCAGGGCTGATGATGAAAGTAGAGCGCTCGATACCCATGTACGTGCGACCGTACATGCTTTTCTCCTTCCAGACACCAAAGCGTTCACACAGGTCGCTCTTCTCATCGGAGAGCAAAATGAAGGAAAGACCTTCCTTTTGTGCAAACTTCTGGTGGCTTTGGCAGGAGTCTTTGCTCACTCCAATGACCACAGCATCCTGCTGTTGGTACTCATGGCTGAGCGCTTCGAAATCGCGGGCCTCAATGGTGCATCCGGGTGTCATGTCCTTCGGGTAGAAGTACAGTACTGTCCATTTGCCTTTGATGATCCCTGAGCCGAAGTTCTCCCCATTCACTTGCCCTACGAGACGCGGAGCAACAAACGGGGAGGAGAGTAAGCCGGATTCGCCGTCGGGCTCGGAGGGCTCGCCACCTTCGCTTGCAGCAGGAGCTGCAGCAGGAGCGGCCTTAGCGCGACGAGCTGCAGGCTTGCGTGCAGTCTTCTTCGCAGCAGCTTTCTTAGGAGCAGCTTTCTTCGCAACAGCCTTCTTGGCAGCTGGCTTCTTAGCAGCTGTCTTCTTGGCTACAGCTTTCTTCGCTGCAGGCTTCTTCGCAGCAACCTTCTTGGCGGCTGGCTTCTTCGCTGCTGTTTTCTTCACAGCAGTTTTCTTAGCGACAACCTTCTTCTTAGCAGCAGGCTTCTTCTTCGCTACAACTTTCTTTGCACCAGCCTTCTTAGCAGGAGCCTTCTTCGCTGCAGTTTTCGTTGCCGACTTCTTCGTACCTTTCTTCGTAACCATATTTGTGACCTCCATTTTTACAAAATGTAACTTCGTCTCACGCATCTGTAAAGACGTCGAACGATTCTTTTCGATCTTGAAACACGTCAACACTCCGACTCGCACTCACCAAACGACATTCGCTAACATGTCGAGACTGAATCTTTTTCGCTCCAATCAAGCATGAAAGCGATCCTCATGAGTTCAATTGAAACTGAAAACTCGACCCCTACGCCCGAGAAGTTCAGATCCAATTTCCGACATGACCTTCGTTCAATTTTTTCTGTGCTGATCGGCTTTGGAGAAGTTCTGCGAGAAGACCTTGCTCAGGCAAAGAATCCAAACCTGGAAGAGTTCGACACCGCTCTTGCAAAAGCACGCTTGCTTCTCGACGACACCATTCAAATGATCAACCACTGCAGCCTGACATCGATTGCAGCGTTCCAGACTGAGGTCAAAAATGGTCTGCGCAGACGTACACTTCCTGAGCTGCGCGCTTTGAATGAAAGGCTAACTCAGCTCGAGGAGCTCATTGGAGAACAAGAGCTCATCACCAACATCCTCGAGGCAATGCGCCAACTGACCCTCCGCTGCCACTCCCCCTTCGAACGCCGCATCGAGCTCAATGCACAGATTCTTGTTCAGACCTCTGCGAACAAGAGCGACAGCGTGGACAACAAAGGCCCACGCGTTATGGTCATCGATGACGAACCACACAACCTACATCTGATTGGCACATTCCTTGGCCGTCTTGGACTTTCGGTGGTGACCTTCACCTCTGGACACAACGCCTTGCGTGCGCTCGAAACAGAGCAATGTGACCTCATCCTTCTTGATCTTCACATGCCAGCGATGAGTGGTCTCGAATTTCTAAAAACTATCAAGGCCGATGATCGCTTCAAAGATATCCCAGTGCTCGTTGTCACGGCATCCGACGACGCCGACGAGCTCACCGAATGTATTGAGGCGGGTGCGATAGACTCGCTCGCCAAGCCTTTCCATACCTCGTTTCTCAAAGCACGGGTTCAGACCAGCCTTGAACTACAGAGCATCAAAAAACGCGAAAAACAGTACCTGCATGAACTCAATTATCAGAAAAATAGGGCCGAAGAGTTTCTTGCGGCAATTCTTCCCAGAAACATCATTGATGAGCTCAATCAGACAGGTGAGGTTCAACCCAAGCGCTATGAAAATGTTTGCGTGCTGTTCTGTGACATCGTGGGTTTCACAAGGAGCTGCGATTCACAGGATCATGTCACAATCATCAATCACCTACAAAGCCTGTTTTCTGCCTTCGAAGCGATTGCCGACCTGCACAACATTCAAAAGATTAAGACCATCGGCGACAGCTTCATGGCCGTTGCAGGCCTGAGCGGCGGGAGTGTTATCGCTGCAGAATTACAGTGTGTGCGCGCTGGTCTGGAGATGATTGCGACGGCGGCCACTCACCCCTCCGGATGGAAGGTTCGGGTGGGCATTCACTCCGGAACAGTGACCGGCGGACTGGTCGGCTCCCGACAGTTCCTCTTCGATATCTGGGGCGACACAGTGAACATGGCCTCTCGGGTTGAGGGTGCAGGCAAACCCCAAACACTGACCTGTTCCAAAAAAACCTTCGAATCTTTGGATAAACACATCAAGGGTCAAAGCCTGGGAATAGTCGAACTGAAGGGCAAGGGGCCTCAAGAGATTTTCACTATCGAGGCCCTTCAAAAGGGCTAATTGCAAAAAAAAACCTCCCCTAAGGGAGGTCACATCTGCAAGAGAATTATGTCAATCCGAGTGGACTTATTTCTTCTTCTTGGTCGCACGTTTCACGCCGACTGCGTCCTTAAGGGACTTAGCAGCGCGGAATGTAACCTTCTTGGAAGCAGGAATGCGGATTTCTTCGCCAGTCTGTGGGTTGCGGCCCATGCGAGCAGCGCGCTCTTTGACCTGAAGGATACCGACTTTGTCGATGCGAACCTTGGAGTGATTGCTGACAACTTCTTCCTCGATCATCGAAAGGAATTCCTGGAGAACTTCCTTGGTGACTTTCTTGGGGAGTTCAGTGTGGTTTGCAGCAACGGTAGAGATCAATTGGGAGGTCGAGACGGTCGACTTTTTCATAACACGCTCCTTGTGATGACTCGCTTGCAGATGCGATTTACACAGGAGATTAGCGACCATCTCGAAAACTGTCAAATCAGGCGTTGAGCTTAGGGGCCCTGGACACGTTCGGGGAGACTATTGGGCTCATATTTGAGCGTGCTCTCGACTCGATTTCTATCATGGATTCAAAGAGTTTTTTCGAGACATTGACGACCTCGGAACGCAGGCCGCAGAAGGTGAAGGTCTCACTGCTTGCAGTCCAACGTATCTCGCCGCGCAGGACGTTGGTCGGAGACTGCGCCGCTTCCTCCTTGGGTTCAACTTCTGTTGTTTTAGCGGCGCGGCGCGCAGTTGCTGTCAGGGTTGAAGATTTCGCTTGGATCTCGGCGCCCTTGCCTTCGCTTGCACTGCCATCTTTCTGCTGCATGCCTGCTAGAATCTTCGCCTGTGACTTCTGCCATTTTTCAAGAGCATCAGCACCCGCCTCGATGACGTGGCTCGGCGGAACGAATAGATTGAGAACCTGCCCCTCACGAAAATCACAGAACAGCTGCGACGCTTTTCCTTTTCCGCCAACTGAAAGAATCATCTCTTGGTTGTTCACCCGGATTTTTGCACCCCCCAAACTGACGTCATCAATAACGACAGGGATGAACTTGCGCACAGGTTTGAGAACCACAGCAGGCGTTGGCTTATTCGCAGGTACTGCAACAGACTTCTGGCCCTTAGGAGTGACCTTACTGGCCTGCTGTGGGGCAACGGTCTTTGGTTTGGCTTTTACGGGCTGACTTGTTTTAGTGGTTTTTGCTGCCGGCACCGACTTAGCAGTGACAGCGGTCTTGCCACCAATGGCCGCAGACTTTGTCGGTGTCGCTTTGGTCGGCTTGGTTTTGGCTTTGGAGGACGAGACGGTCGGCTTGGCGTTCTGCTTGGTTTTGCTCTTCGCCACAACCTTTGCACGTGCCACCTGCATTGTCCGCGTGCTTGAAGAAGCCGCGAGATGGGCGGGAGGTGCAAATTCAACCTCAATGAACGCAGGCAGTGCGCAGTTCAAACGCCGTTGGCAGCGATGCTGGCCTTCAATGAAACGCTGCGCCAACGATACGACAAGCTCCGGCTTCACAGGCTTCTTAAGCCAGCTAAGACAATCATCAAAGGCCGCAAGTTCACGAGCGATGCTCTCTTGAACGTCGGGTCGGTCGAATGCAGTGATGAGGATGGGTTGAGTGAACATCTTTTTCAACCGAGCTGCCGTGTAGGCTCCGTCGCGATCGGGAAGATCGTAGTCAATGATAAATGCGTCGAGTTCGCCGGCGTTCTTGGCCAGTTCGATCGCATCTGCCGAGGTTCGAGCCACAACCACCTGCACACCAGGGAAATGGTCTTTGAAAACTTCACTTGTCATAACCAGGCTGGCTTTGCTGGCGTCGGCTATCAAAATCCTCTTCATCACCTATCCCCCGCTGAAGTCGTCGTAAACGTTCTCTTGATTTCAAAAATCACTTTGGTGTTGCAGGTTGTGGAGCGCTCACAGGAGCTGACGGAGTTGTATCCGGTGCAGCCGATGCGCCGCCTTGCTCCGAGGATTCACTGCTCGCATAAGGATCGATGACCGGAGAGTCGACAGTCACACCTTCGGTGGAAACACCCTCAAGAGGCAATCCAAACTCAAAGTTGAAGCTGGTATCGAGCGGGCGAATCGATGCAATCGCCCACTGCCCGTTGGTGTAGTTCATAACCGCGATGCTCTTGATGTCCTGTTGCGGTGCACGACTTGCGTCTTCACCACTCAACCAGGTGCGAAACTTGACCCGATATTCAAGATGAATTTCTTTATCAGGTCGAACGATTGTCTTGCCCGTGACTTCAAAGTCTTCAAAGTCATAACGACGATCCAAATACGAACGCTTGAACGCCTCGGGCGAGGATGAGCTGAGCTGATCGCGGAAATCTCCAGTCGTAAGACTTTCAAGCTCCTCACGTTGCTCCATGCGAGTGATGTTAACAGCGAGTTCAATATAACGATGCAGCTGACTCTCGGGAGGAACATCGCTCCGCTTACTGCACCATGTCGGACCGCAGGCAACGAGTAAGGTAAACGAAGCCATCATCGCAAGTCGACTCCAAAATCGACGCAGATTTGTACGTATAGACATGAAGTTTTCTCCAGAGGGCAACTGATACCTTGGAGTTTATCAAAGGGCGCTCAGACTCGGGTTCAACGGCGTGTCGCAGCTTTGGCACTCGAAGCAGCTTCTGCCCAGCTGCACACCTCGGCGGCCGTAAACGGAGCAGCCTCAACATCAACAGGACGAGCAACAACCTCGCTCAAGCCCTGAGAAACATTCCAAGCACGGTTATCCAGAGCAACAAGAGTCGGTTCGGGGAGGTTCAGTTTTGACAAAGATTGCTCTAAGACTGTCAGCCCCAGCGAGCGCAAATCATCCACAACTCGTCCGAGTCTTCCGACTCCAACTCTGGTCGATGTCCTCTGAGGTTCCACACGCACGTGGGTGCTTACAGATCGGCGGCTGGCATTGAGTAGCACAAATGCAAGTTCGCGATCCTCGAAGCGTGTTGAAAGAATACAAATTCGCTTTTTGGCCTGGAACATCTCGGCGATGAAGACATCTTTGAAGACATCATAGCTGGGAAACTGAGAGCCGGTCAGGGCAAATCTTAAGCCCTGGGATACCGGCGAAGGCTTCTGTAGCCCCGCATCAGCCCATGCGCTTCCGCAAGACAACAGCATAGAAACCGTCAAGGTCATCCGGGTTACCCGGAAGGATAAGGAGTTCACTGTCCCGCGTGATGTAGCGCTTGTAGTAGTCATGTACCCGGTGCTCCAGAGGTACGATCTCAAAATTCGGATGACGCTCGAGGAAACCACGCATCTGCAAGGTCGTTTCCTCAATCTCTGCACTACAAACAATATAAGTGAGCTCTCCACCAGCACGCACTGCAGACGCTAGCCCGTCAAGCAATCGACGTTGTTCGGCAGCGCAGTGCTCGATGTCCGAAGGCACGCGATGCCATTTGATTTCGGGATGACGACGGATCACGCCTAAAGCCGTACATGGGGCATCGAGAACAACACTGTCAAAAACTCGTCCCGTGACTTTTTCCAATGCGTCACCCTGCAGAACCTCAGCAGGCTCAAGGCCCACGCGACGTAGGTTTTCCGCAAGCACACCTGCCCGTTTTTGGTTGGTGTCGGCCACACTCAGATCCTGTGCAGCAACTCCCAGATCCCAGAGTGCGATCGATTTTCCACCCGGCGCTGCGCAGGCATCGAGAACCTTGGCACCGAGAGCAGGTCTAACGAGCTGAACAGCAAGCTGCGCGGCCGCATCCTGGACAATATAGTGTCCCGCAGCAAAAGCGGCACATTTGCCGAAATCGGGAAGACGCTGAACCTTAAGGGCAGATTTCAGCGGCAACCACTCACTCTCAATCCCCTGAGTTCTCAGCAGATAGTTTGCAAGATCTTCCCCGTCCGGAAGAGGCTTCGAGCTCAATCGACGCAGCACAATCGGCGGAGCTTTATTGTTGCCGGCTAAAAAGTGTTCGAGACGATCTGGTGCTATATGTTTCAACCAACGCTCAATCATCCATTGTGGATGCGCGAACTGCACTGCAAAATACTCGGCAGGTTGGGTCTCACGATCGGGCTTGGGATAATATTCCGCCTTGCGAGCAACCCTGCGCAGAATCGCATTCACAAACGACGAAGCATTCCCGGCTCCAACCTTCTTGATAGCCTCCACGGTTTCGGAGACCGCCGCGCGATCGGGAACTCTGTCCATATAAAAAATCTGGTAGGCACCGACCCGGAGCGCACAGGCCACGCGAGGGTCAAGACTCGCAAAGGGTCTGTCCATCATGTGTGACATGATCCAGTCCATTTTTGAGAGCCAACGCAACGAGCCATAAACAATTTCAAAGATGAAGGCGCGGTCGAGAGGGCGCAGCTCGTCGCCATGATGTTTGAACAGGCGCTCGAGTACCACATCCGCGTGCTGACGACGTGTGATGATGTGGTTGAGTGCATCGATGGCTATAGCGCGTGAAAGAGTCCCGATACGGGTGGACATGGACAGATTCCTCCCTGACCTGCAGGGCTCGTACGTCAAAGCCGGAGCGGATTCAAACAAAAAATCCAAAGATTGCGCGGACTGGCCGGCTATCCACGTAAATCTCAAGAATCATGCAGAGCCCAAGGTTGGAGTGTTTCCCAGCGTTTGCAGCTGCTGCAACGCCATGAAAAATCGCGCTGAAGCTGCGCGCACGTCGCACAACTATGGAGAAAGTTTAGTACCTTTGGGCGTTCACTGACCTGCAGCAGGCTCCTCATGCGCACTTCCCAGGCTGGAACCTGGGATAGGGATTCGGGCGAGGACTCTCGGCGCAAGGTGTCGAGGACTGTCCAGACAAATTCGTAGTCGGCGGTGGCCACACCTTGCTCGGAGGATCTGTCGAGTTGCATTTGTGCCTGAATTTCTGCGCGCATTCTTTGAACAGCAGCCTCGAGCTCCTGGCCCTGGGCCTCAAGTTTTGCATTCCAGGCCCTCAACAAAGGCGCAAATGCAAAAGGAGACAAATGAGAGTTGGTTCTCCGCAGCCGCGCAGCCTCGACCAGATCGACACAAAATCCCATGAACCACTGATCGGCTGGTCGCTCTTCCGATACCCGCCACAACACGCTTGTGGCCTCCACCAAGGTCAATTTGGGTTCAATCGCATTTGGACACCAACGCACGGCCAGCTTGGCAAGACGCACCGCTTGCTGGTGTGAATCGACTTCATTCTGGCGCATGAGGCGAAGAGAACTCTCGGAAAGGAGATGTGCGACCTCACGCGCGAGGTCGCCCGACACAGGACCAGAATAGATTTTGACGAGGTTTTCCAGTTGCGCTTCCTCGCCCTTGATTGAAGCGAGTTCCAACAACAACTTGAATACGTCTGTGTGCGCAGGTTTGCGGTGCAGCAGTTCAAGCCCCGTTTCAAGTGCTTTACCGGTCAGACCACTCGCCGCATAGACTTGGGCGAGCTCAAACATTGCCTTGTTGGTTTGTACCCGAGTCACTTTTTCCGAACCCAAGATTTGAAGATAGAGTGCTGCGGCTTCACGCAGCGATTTTTCCTGAACCGCATAACGGGCGGACACGAACAAAGTGACAAGGTCGAGTTCCGAGCGGGTCTCTCCATTTTCGGAATCAGAGTCATCGACAGAAAGAATGCGCGGTCCCGTGGCAGCGACCCAAGGCGCAGCAACAGCCTTGTCAGGCTTGTACCTCTCAAGTTTGCGAAAACGCCTGCGGAATGAACGCCAAACCGACGGAAACAAAAAGCCCAGCACAATCCCGAGAGAAATACCGGTCAGCAGAAAGAACAGCGCCTCATAGGTATCCCAGAGTGGAAGTCCGTCGGCGATGGAATCTGAGACGGGACGTGGCACTGCGTGAACTCCTCCGCAATAAACTGCTCTCGAATCGAACGAGTTGGGCCTGAAGAATACAACTGCTACACTCTTACGACAATGTACAAGGAACTCCAAAGAATGACTCTGCCCACTTCTGAAGATTTCACAAGAGATCCAGCGGGTCTTAAAATCATCATCGCAGTGCCGGCTCGTTTGGGCTCAACACGCCTGCCGCGCAAACCCCTTGCAATTCTCGATGGTCAGCCACTGATTTTACATGTTGCACGCAGGGTTGCTGAATGTGCTGCAAGGCTCAGCCATGAACTCCACCTACCGGCTCAATCAATTTTCACACTCGTTGCCACCGACAGCTTGGACATTGAGAAAGTTCTGCAGGGCAGCGGGGTACAGAGCATCATGACCGATTCTGAGCTGCCCTCAGGAACCGATCGTATTGAGGCTGCCGTTCGCTTTCTTGAAACACAAGTGGAAACCTTCCCTGCCTCAGCGCTGGTCATCAATCTCCAGGGTGACGAGCCTTTTTTCTGTATCGACGATATTATCCGACTTGCTCGAGCGATGTTGTCTTCGGCCGAAGTTCCGATGGGAACGCTGTGTTACGCGCAGAAATCAACCGAACATTTTTTGCGTTCCTCGGTCGTGAAGGTGATCCGCAACCAAAGCAACCATGCGCTTTGTTTCTCCCGAGCCCCTATTCCATGGCCTCGTCAACTTTGGGGAGCAAGTGAGTCCATCCCCATCCTGGCGGATCGCATGTCTGAAGCGAAGGAAATCCCCTTTCTTCAGCACGTGGGGATTTATGCGTATCGACGCGCAGCATTGAAAAAATTTACACAAATGCCACCCAGCCAGCTCGAATTGTACGAGGGTCTGGAACAACTCAGAGCACTCGAGGCGGGCTGGCAGATCGTCGTCGAGGACGCTCACGAAGCGCCTTTTGGCATCGATACCGCTGCCGATTTGCAACGCGCAGAGAAACACCTTGCTCATATGGGAAGAATTTCATGAAGAACTGCCGAGCACACTCCACAAAGAGAATCTTCCTCACGAGCATTCTGTGCGGGATGCTCCTCGCCCAGAAGCCAGCCAATGCAGTCCCTGCGAGTTTTCTGCAGCAATCTTCTGCCCAACAGGCCGATGTGAAATGGGCACGACTCGAAAACCAGCGCTTTGTCATTTACTACGATTCAAACCAACCCGCCTTGGCTGAACACGCGCTCAAGTCTGTGGAAGCTGCCTACCCCGACTACAGCGTACTGCTCGGAACAAATCTCCTGGGACAACCCAACCTGACAGGTCTTCCCTTAAGCGATGCCATCGAATCGCGTTTCAATAAAATACCGATTATCGTCAGCTCACGCTCCGACGGCCCCTCATTCGCCAATTTCGTCCCACAAACACTCGAAATTCAATCGACGCTCCGACCTCCTGCAGCGTTGTTTCAGCATGAGCTTGCACACCGGATGATGTATGAGCACATCGATCTGCGGGTCGGACCGGCAGGCCGAACTTTCATGCTGGCCATGTTGCCCACTTGGTGGACTGAAGGCCTACCCGAATATCTGACCGAATCTCTTGGTCGACTCGAGACCGAAGGCTACATCCGAGCCATGGTGCTCAATGATACTTTCTTGAACTGGGATCGGCTGCATGCTCTCTACAAAAGCTCAGGCGACGTCTCTGCACGCGGATACGCTCTTTCAGGAAGATTTTTTAAATATTTTCTCGAAAAAACCCCAGAAAAAGATCTTGTCTCTTTGCACCAGAGCCTGAAGTATAATCAGCTCATTCCACCTTTTTTTAGCGGTGCCTATCTGCTCATCAAGTCGCTCACCGGGCAATGGCCAGGCGACCTTTATGAATCCTTCAAAGAAGAGACTCGGAAGCGCGTGCTGCGCGATCTTGCCAATATGCCCCGAATGCGCAAACTAAAAGGAAGCGTGCGGGTCTTTGACTCTTTCAACAACGCCAGTTTTGTGGTTCAGAATGATTCCATATTGATCCCCGACTTCTCAACAGAAAGTCGCCCTGGCGGAATGCAGGAATTCAAATTCACCGGCAACAATTTTGCTGAGATTTCTGAGACACGGCTAAGACCACTGTCACTGATTGCGCAAGATCGCATTTTCGCGCATCCGCGAGAGCTCATGAACGGCGGTTTCTGGACGACCACATTGTTAAAAAATCAGAACCGCACCTTTGGTCATGTTGCACACTACCAGTACGTCCATGGCTCGCTGAACGAACTCAAAGAGGGAAGCCTAAAAAAACGAGTCGATTTCAACCTCGGCGGCGATGGGCATGCACCAAAGATTCGTAGTTTTCTTCCGTTAGTTCCAGGAAAGGCCGCAGTTTTATCCACCGACAGCACGGCGACCCAGCTCCACATTCTTGATTCAAAGAGCCAATCCCAAACCTTCATGAACAAATGGAACACGCCCGATTTGGTTCAATTTGTAAAGTTTCATGAAACTTTTCCGCAGCAAGAAGAACAACCCTGTCCTCACGTCATCGTGAATAGCGATCATGAGAAAACCTCACTGCAGCAAATCTGTGAACAAGGGGCCCCCAAGGTCATTATTCCGGCAGGAAAATTCGTTATACAGGATGCCCTGATGATGGCGCCTGATGATTTTGTCCTGCTTGTGGGCTGGCACAACATTCAAGCTCTTGTGCGCTGGAATCAGGGCGACGCTCAACTCATCGGCGGTGTGCCTGAGTGGATTAACGATATCCATTCAGCGCCTGAGAAAGACCGCATATTCACGAGCATCTACACTGGTGGCAACAACGAGTTGTGGTCGGTATCACTCGATAGCCTGGGCTCAGCTCACCGCGAGTGGATTGCAAAAAAACCGGAAAATTCAAAGTGGCAGACACCGCCCAGCTATGAACCTTACCTGCCCCCTTTCGCCCGGTATGCTGCACAGAAGCGCAAGGAGCAGCACAAAAAGCTGCATATCGAGCTCTCACGAAAAGAACTGCTGCCAAATCAAAAGGCCAGCACCTTGTTTGCAAGCTCAACGGATACACCTCTGCCGGCGCCATCGGAGGATATCAAAACCCCCGAGAACCAATTGTCACCCGTGACTGCAAACCACACGGCACCAAGCACAACTCTGCCTGCGCCATACCGTTTCAAGCATTGGATGACCTACCCCAACTACACGCCTTCATTCCTGGCAGGTGTCACCTCACTTGGTTTGTTCTCGCGTCCTTTCGTTGATGAAATGGAACGCTTTTATGTCCAACTTTTCGGATCATATGTCTGGGATGAATCGTTGGTGCCGGACGAACGTTGGGGACTCGAGATCAACGTTGCGGGCAATCGAATCTTTGATGGTTGGAAGTCCAACATGTTCTTGAGACCCCGTCTCAATGGTATCGCGTATTTTTGCCGTCAGACAAGAACATCTCCGGTGACGGTGTGCCCAGGCAACCGCCCATCGCCGAGCGCTCAATTTACGTACCTGCGGGAATACGGTGCCGACTTTGAATTGCGGCGCAATATTGAATCAGAGAATTATTCTTCAATCGTATATCGTTCCAAACTGTTCAAAATCTCTCCCTCAGCTTCTAACTTTCAAGCACCGGATGCACCCCTGGGTGCACAAGACACAGTCCTTGGAGCCTTTGGTGCAAGCTACGAAACCAATCTTTGGCAACAGATATTTTTCGATGCTCCGGTAACCGAACTAAACAAGAGAGAGATATCTGCGCGTGGTTCATTGCGCACCAGCATCGACACCACACAGGGCCTTTATTCGGCAAAATCTGGCTCTGGCGAGCCAACTGATCGGGTGAACTTCCAGAACTACTCGCTCGAACTTTCTCACGGCATAAGCTACCGCGGTCATTCACTTGCTCTGCGTAATTACTACGCATCCACCGGCGGCGGAACTCCATTAAATCTGCGTGAATACTTCAAGCCCTTCAAAACTTACCTGATCGGTGCCAACGATGGTCTGCAGGACATTAGTACATCGATTGCAGGGGCGAATCTGCTGTCTTACATCGATTTCGGGCGCGTTCAATATCGCAATAGCGCAAGCTATATCTTCCCGATTGTGCGCTCGCTTGATAGCCGTTTCGGACCTGCTTTCCTCGAGAGTCTCGAGGGCGAATTGGTGTTGAGCCGTGGCGGAGTCTCTGACAAATATGACTTGAGTCGTACTGAGAGCATCACGACAATCACGGGATCAATGCGACTCAACATCGACGTTAAGGGCTATCAGTTCTATCCAGCTATTCTTTATGGAAAGGCTATCGACAAGCCTCTGTGGGAACTCTTCACCCAGCTCCGATTCGACCAGTTCTGGTAATCAGAGACTTATTTTTACTCGAGATGGTCGAGTCCTTCGGCAATCAACACGTGCAGAAGCTTAAGGAGAACAACATGATTCTTGTTCTCTTTGGGATTTATTTTAAGCAGTACTTCAACGTTTGATTTTGTCTGTTTCAGCATCAACCACTGTGCCAGATTCTCAGCACACTTCATCCTTTGCGCAGCATCGAGCAGTGCAAACGATGGTGGCTTAGACAATTTCAATACTGCGACGTTGTAAGATTCATAACCCGTCTCGAGTGCCTCTGCGATAGCCGCCTCAAGCATTTCAATCCAGACGGTCGAAAATTGAGCCAAACTCTCGTGTGTCACGCGTGGCTGAATCTCAGCCAGAAACTCGGTCAGAGCATGCATACGTGCCCGGCCACTCAAGTAAATGCGCGCAGCTCCGTCGCCCTTTTTCTGAACCATGCCATGCTTCTGAAGCGCATCTATGAACTTCGAAAAGTAATCCCGCGACCAACCTGTGAGCTGCATCCACCATTCCAACGCTGTCTGGTAGTCCAGATAGATGACTGCTCCATCTTTCTGCCCAATTTGCAGAGTCAGTAACTGCAAAATGCGCAAAGTGCGGAGCATGGGAGCAAAAGGAAAATCGTTGAGCTTTGCTTTGCCTTGCTGCGCCTTCTCGAGAATGGCGAGACGTTCGTTGGTGCTCCGCAGCCGGCCGCTAAGACTTTGCAGCATGGTGACGAGCCACTTTGGAATTTGGGTGAGCAGTTTGTCGAAATCCGCACGACTGATTTCCATGACCTCAGTTTGCGTCAAGGCTTTGACATGCGCACTGCGCGGCTTCTGATCAAAAAAGGCCATCTCGCCTACGACCGCACCGTCGGTCAGGAGTGCCAGCTGAACCTCCTCATTTCCTTTGAGGAAGTAAACCTTCAAAGAACCCTTACGGACAATGTACATCGAGTCGGCCTTTTCGCCGGTTCGAAAAAGAACTTCTCCCTCTTTTAATATTCGCGCTGTACCTGCCACCTGGGCCTCCCTACCCTCATTTTTGCACAGAACTGGCCGATAACCCCTGGAACAGGTGGAACCCCCTGAAAAGACTTTGACACCTTGGGAGAGCGCAATGAGCAGTGGACATAAAAAACCGCCCCGAGTTCTGCCACGGGATAAAAATCCCGATGCACAGAGCATCAAGGCTGGTCTCGACCGCGCGCTTTCCAACCAGAGCACCGCGGTTTTCACAGAGGCAAAAGAACATCATCAGAACATTCCAATTCTGATTGTTGAAGACCAAGCATTGATGCGCAAAGCGTTCAAACGCATCCTTGAACCGACACATATGTTTGCCATTCAGGAAGCTCAAAACCCGAAGGACGCAATCCAGTATCTGAGAAATCATGCGATTGATTTGGTGATTCTGGATCTTTATTTGAGCAAGGGAAATGGCCTCGAAATCCTCAACTACATCCGCTCGCGGCCGATTGCGAACGACATTCCGGTCATTTTTGTCACCGGCGAAGCATCCCGCGACGACATTGTTCATGCCATTGAGCTCGGTGTGAACGACTACATCATCAAGCCCTTCGAACCTCAGGATCTCCTCTTCAAGATCCGGCACGTGATGGGACAATATCTTGATCCACCAGCACATCTCAAACGTCTACGCGCAGCCGAAAAACTCCTTCTCCAAGGCCGCTTGCGCGAAGCGCATCAAGAGTTCATCAACCTGCGCAACGAGGATCCATATCACCCTCGAGTGCTTGTTGGACTCGCTCATGCGGAATGGAAATTGGGTCAGGGTCAAAGTGCGAAGGGTCTGATAGAGGAAGCGATCCGGGTCACTGACATGTGCTTTCCTGCATACGCTCTCATGGCCGACATTCTCATTGCGGAAGGCAAGAAACATGAGGCTGTTGAATTTCTTTTGCGCGAGTTGAGCTTAAATGGGAAGCGCACGGGGCGAAGGGTTCAGCTCGCCGAACTCTATTTCGAGCTCCATGACTACCGCTCTGGCCTCGAACAAGTGCGGCTTGCTCTCATCGACTTCCCCAACGACGAAGCTCTGCTCCTTAAAATGGCTGCGCTGCAGCAAGAATCGGGCGATCTCGACAAGTCGTTGCATTACTATCTCAAAACCAGGCGCAACGTACCGCGCTCGAGTCTTGCTCTCAAGGGTATCATGGATGTCTGCTTTAAAATGAATAACGGCAAAAAGGCGCTTCAGATCTTTACAGACTTTCTCAAGCAAAAAGCGCAGCAAGCCGACGTTCTGCATGCACGCGCGAAGGCGCATGAAAAAATGGATATGATGGAGGAAGCTGTTGCCGATATCGAGGCATCATTGCTGCTCGAGCCCGATCAAACCGAACCACTGACCACAAAAGGACGCCTCCTAAAGAAGACAGGTCAGGAGATGCCTGCCCGTATGGTCTGGGCCACGCTCACGCGCATCGACCCAAGTGCCAACAACATGACCCAAGTTGGACTGGTCAATTACAACTCTGGCGACTTCGGCCAAGCAGCCCTCTACTTCGAACGTGCTATTTTTGCAGAATCCAACCACCATAAGGCGCTTTATTATCTCGCGCTGTCCTATAAGAAACTTGGTCAGATGGGCAAAGCCAAATCGATTTGCCAGCAGGCCCTTGCGCTGCTCCCGGAAAATGGAGAATTTAAAACTCTGTTGGAAGAGATTTCCGGGAAGAAGTCGGCAGAGAAAAAGAACCCACCCTTCCCCCGAGCAGGCTGACCCCTGCTTGCAGCTCCTCCTAGCAAACTGACCAAACCTATCGAGGAACAGCCATGTCGCGCGACAACAAGTCCACTCCCGAGCAGTCCTGGATTTCGCGTGAAGACCTTCAAGACATCGCCAAAATAGGCGGTGACATCCTCAAACGCACCGTATCGTCCAGCCTCGATGTCATCAAAGACGTAACCGATACGCTTCCCAAGGATGCCTCGCAGATCATCACCAAAAGCCGCGAGGAGATGATGAAAGGGCTGTCTCGGGAATTCGCGCAGAATCTGGTTTCGCTTGCTGTTGAAAAAATGTTCTCGGCCGTGCGTGATCACAGGCTTGATATTTCTATTCGAGTCAGGAAAGCGAACGATTCAGCAACAACTGATGCGCACCCTTCACACTCGAACGACACCGCAAAAACGGAGCACACCGGAGTACGTGCACATGCGGAGGGGCGCGGTTCTCAGCGACCGGGTTATCAACCGGAAGGACAAAATCACCCTCAAACTAAAAAAAATCCCCCGCATCGTCATCGTCCTTAGATGGTTCCGATGCAGTCGTTGTAATGGGACGACCGCCGTTTTTGAGAATCTGTTCAATGACGGGACGACAACGGGTTGCGCCGCAACCGCCATTCCCGCTACCGGTTGCCTTATTCACCTCTTCAACAGTACTCGCTCCCTTGGCGATCGCATCGCAGATACGCGCCATCTTGATCCCTTTGCAAATGCAAACAACCCGCACCCGAGCCTTGATTTCTTCGAGGGTCAATTTCTTATCGTCTGTCATTCACTTCCCTGCTGGAAATTCGCGCGCGGTCACTTCGCGACAATAGTTTGAAACTGCATTGACCACTGCATTCTCGAGCTCCGAAAAGTGCTTGAGAAATTTTGGTTTGAAATCAAGATTCAATCCCAACATGTCCTGCAGAACCAGAATTTGTCCGTCACAGACATTCCCTGAGCCGATACCGATGGTGGGCACGGACACTGCGCGTGTCACTGCTGCCGCAGTCGACTCGTCGACGAGCTCCAAAACAATGCAGAAACACCCTGCCTCCACGAGACGCTGAGCCTCGGAGATCAGACGTTGTTGGGCGTCGCTGCCACGGCCCTGAATCCGATACCCTCCCAATGCATGCACGCTCTGGGGAACGAGTCCGATATGCCCGACAACCGGAATCCCATGGGTGGTCAACCGAGAAATCTGACGACAAATATCGATCGATGCACCCTCAATTTTAACAGCTTCAGCACCAGAGCGCATGAGCTTCTCGGCGTCGGCAAACAACCGCTCATCCGAGAAACCAGCACTGCCGAACGGGACATCTGCAACCAAGAGGGGGGTTTTCAGAGTCCGGGCAACGCAGCGGGTGTGATAGGCGATGTCATCCACCGTAACAGTGAGCGTGGAATCGCCTCCCTGCATAACGTGCCCCAGGCTGTCGCCCACAAGCACGAGGTCGAGGTCGGTTTTCTCGAGAAGTCTCGCGAAAGTGGCATCGTAGCAGGTCAGCGCAGTGAGAGGCACACCACCCTTGCGCAGCAGGAGGTCGGTGACCCGTCGTTTCTTGCGTTGAGCCGATTGCTCACTGTTGGCTGCGTATGACATGTGATAATCCCCCTTCCACCTGTTCGTGGACACGGCATGTGCGGTACCATACAACACATGCTGACACAGCTCTTGCTCGACTCAAAATGGTGCTGGTTTTCCGACTGTAAATGCGAGCAACTCTGGCAACCTGGGAGCCCCGCAACACATGTTCACCCTGTTCTGGACCTCCGATTCACCTTTTTGCCGCATCACTCTTTGGTCGATGGCCATATTGAACCGAGATTCTCAGTTTACCCTGCAGCACCTCAACTGGGATGAGCTCCGCAAGATTTCCGCGGGAGGCCTGCTCGGAACAGCAGCCACGGTTCCCTGCCTGGCTCTTCCTTCGGGAGCAAATATCAGCGACAGCCTCCGAATTCTTGCGCACTTCATGGCAACTGAGTTTGCGGACTGGCTCCTCTCTGCTGAAGGTGAGCAGTACCGTATGTTCGAGGGGCAGTTCTCACGCGTCATGTATGCCCTTTACGACGGAGCAGAGGGTAAAGGTCTTGAGAAAGTGCGCGGCCAGTGGCAACGCGCATTGCTTTCTACCGAGATGGCACTTGCGCAGAATTCCTCACAGCACCAAATCTCTTTGGCGGCTCTGCACGTTTTCGTTACTTTTTGTCTCACTTTGCGTCCCGATTGGCGCGGCGATATCTCAACACACTTGGCCGCCCTGCTCACGCAGCAGGAAAACACGATGGCCTATCTGAAACTCAATTCATGGGTCGCAGCAACGCATCACCGCGTGCCTTGCTCCTGGGTGGAACCTGCTCGGTAGCACAACGCACCCGAGCCCATCATGAGCGGACGAATACGCTCGGTCGGTATTGCAAAATTAATATTTTGTGCGCCTGCTTCATTTAGATATCCAAGAATGACTCCGAGGAGTTGGCCGCGTTCGTCGAAGATCGCCCCGCCACTGCTGCCTTTTGAAATGGGCGCGTCAAATTGAAGAAGATCGGGCCGCAGGCCGCTGAGCAACCCCTGCGCGATGCTGCGCGTCATGCGCTCCGGGTTGGCAATTGCGTAAACCCGACTTCCAGGTTCGGGCGCAACAGTTGCGGGAGGCAAAGGAGCAGAACTGATGACACCATTCAGCGCAAGCTCGTTGGAGTCGACCGGTACAAAGAAAATGGCAAGGTCGACGTTGGATTCACTTGGAAAGCACACTCCTGCCACAGGTTTCTTGAAGACGGTCTGACCGCGAGGATCGACACCGTATCCAATTTCCATCTGCCGCGTACCTTCCATCACATGCGCATTTGAAACCACGACAAGGTATGAGCCCTGTGGCAACATGGTCGATTCACCGCTCGCCTGCGACGGACTCATAAACGGATAGCTGACCATGAGATCCTGAAGTGCGGTACGAAGAGTCGCGTCTTCCGCACGCATCCACAACGTTCCGAGAATCACGCCGGAGCCGTATTGGCCGTCACCGAGAATTTCAACCAGCGCCGAACTGCGCGCTTTAAACATCTCGCGCCCATCCATCGTCGGTGCGGCAGAGGGCGATGGAGTCAGGGGCTGAGGAGTTTCGGCTCTGGGAGTCGCTGGTGGAGGAAAGACCAGAGCTGTGTTCGCAATCGGTGTTTGTATCGGAGCAACAATTTCGGGAGCGGGTTGTACCGATGGAGCTGCAACAGGTGATGTCGTTGGCGCCGTAGCTGGTGAATTCCCAGGAGCAGCAACTGGCGAGGTCACTGGTGCTGCAACTTGCGATGTTACTGGCGCAGCGGACGATGATGTCGTGGGAGGAGACACTGGAGCATCCCCAGAGGGGACAGGGGCTCCAACAACACCCGAATTTACAGGTGTGGCCGCAACCGTCTGCGTTGCAGACGGAGGCACCAACACGACTCCGGCAGAATTGGGTGCAGTCTCAACCACCTGAGCTTGGCCCGGCCCGGTTGCGAGAACCAATCCATTTTCCATTTCTGTTTTGATGTAACCGCGACGGCGAAGCTCAGAGAGATTCGACAAGGCTGGCTCATAACCTTGCAGTGCAGCGCGTCGATACCAACTCAACGCAACAGGAAGATCTTTTGCTTTGGCATCGTCTGACCAAAGTGGATCGGACATGAGTCCGAGCATATTCATAGCACGCAGGTCGCCGCCTTCCGCGGCACGCAGCAGATAATGCTTCGCCATTTCACGGTTGCGGCTGATGTTTTCACCCATGAAATAGCGCATGCCGAGCGTGTAGGCCGCCTTGGGATCGCCAGAGTCTGCCTTGGCTTGAAGCTCACCCCCGACAACCACATTCGCTTGCGGGAGTGCAGTCCCTGAAACAGCAGCAGACGCACATACGAGTGAGGCTGCTAACATAGCCCCACACATCCGCGCCCGCCGCATAGGTTTCAGAGCCTCACGCATCTGTACTCAAACTCCTTTTTCGAGTTCGACAAGCCTCTTCACCGCTTTTTCTGCAATTTCGGCAAAACGCACCCGGACAGGATGACCATTCACTGCAGTGAGTGGTTCGCCTGCGTCGCCAGCTTGCCGCAACTCAGGCATCAAAGGAACATGCCCCAGGAGCGGAACGGCAAACTTATCCGAGACTTTCTCAGCACCACCGGTGCCAAAAATATGCGATTCCACGCCACAGGCAGGGCAGTGGTACGACGCCATATTTTCGACAACTCCCAGTATCGGCACCTGTGTCTTTTGGAACATCACAATGCCCTTAACTGCGTCCAGCAGCGCAACATTCTGAGGTGTTGTCACAATCACCGAGCCTGCAATTGGTAAACTCTGAACAAGCGTCAGCTGTGCATCACCCGTTCCAGGTGGAAGATCGATGACGAGAAAATCAAGCTCGCCCCATTCCACATCGTAGAAAAACTGCTGCAATGCCTTCATCACCATAGGCCCGCGCCAGATCACAGCGCTCTCTTCAGGCGCGAAGAATCCGAACGACATCACCTTGAGACCGAACTTTTCTGGCGGAACAATTTTGTTGGCTTCGTTCACCTGCGGATCTTGGTTAACTCCCAACATCATCGGCAAACTTGGACCGTAGATGTCGGCGTCGAGAATACCAACTTTATAACCTTGGTTGTGCAAGGCCAAAGCGAGGTTCACACTCACAGTACTTTTGCCCACGCCACCTTTACCGCTCGCCACCGCAATCACTCGACGCACGCCTGGGATGGCACGCTTGCCCGAAGTGGATTTGGATGTGTCTTTGTGGTCGTGCGCATGCGAATGGCCATGGGCATGCGAGTGAGAATGTGTGTGCGCCGCCGCAGCAGCGGGACGTTCTGCCGCTGACTTCTGTGGAGCTGACGTTTTATCACGACGCTCCATGAAAACCTTCAACTCAACTTCCTTGGGGAAGAAAGGGTTTGAGGTCTGGCGGATGAAGTTTTCAACAGCAATCTTGCCCTGAAGGTCGAGACCGTCGCTGAAAAAGCGCACTGTAATTTGCTTGTCGGAAGGCTCGACCGCATGAAGACGATCCGCCCAGGAAAAATCGCCGAGTCGCGCACGCAGAGCTTCAGGCAAATCAGCCTGAAGGCCACGCAAAGAATTCAAAAGTTCATTTGTCATTTCAAAACACCTGCTCGATGCCTTTGACCTCGGGAACGAGATCCATCAACATTTTCTCAACACCTTCATACAAAGTGAGAGCACTCGACGGACAATGGGCGCAAGCGCCGACGAGGCGAACCTTGACGATTCCATCTTCCACGTCGATGAGTTCGATGTCTCCCCCATCTGCCTGAAGAGCCGGACGCACTTTGTTTTCGATGATTTCCTGAATTATGGCGATCATAAACGAATCCCCTGTTCTGGTAAGATGCCGGGCAACGACCGCGGCAAAACCCTCAAACAACATAATCGTCAGAAACCATGGGTCAAGGCGATGTTTTTTCGGGGGCGGGGTACTTTGTGCACGGAATCCCACATGTTAACCTGATCGCATCAACGGCCTGAAATGCCCGGACTTGTGCCACTCGGAGAGACTATGACCGTCTTGGTCCCCAAAACACGTACCGTTCCCTCTGGTATCCTGTTTTTCCTAGGCTTTTCGCTCGTTTCCGCAACTGCAACGGCCAACGAGGGGTTTGAGTACGGAGGATACTGGCGGGTGGGCTACAACACCGCCTCGGCCGTCACCGCCCAAGAACTTGTGACCCGAAAAATCACTTGGCGTGACTTTGTCGACACGCTCCAGGGGCTCACCGGAGAGGCGAGCGACACCCAGGATTTGCCAGGAATGAAAACGACAAGGCATTCCCGGAGCCCCACCTACTTCCAGCTGCGGCTCGGACAAAGATTTTCGAATGGAGTCGATGCCAAATTAAAACTCGACAGCTTTGGGCCCTTTTTTCACGAATTGGCTGATACCTCCGCAGATGCCAACGCCAAAAATTCAGTGAATCTGAGGGTGCGTGACCTTTACTTGAGCATTCCTCTGAGCGTGGAGAACACACGTGTTTGGGCTGGCTCTCGCTATCTCGAGTACGAAGATCTGCGCCTTTTCGATGGCGGGAACCCATTCGACCACAATGCATATGGAGTGGGAGTGGAAGGGCCTCGTTACGAAGCAGTGCTCAGCTACAACAAGGCAACCCGAACTGCGATTGTAACGGGTGCCAACGGCCAAACCGTGACCAATGCCCAACAGAACTCTACCGTTAACACCAAAGACATCACTTTGATTGCGCGCTATGAGATGAACCCTTGGCGCTCACTTCAAATTAAGCCCATGGTTAAAATCATTAACCATTCAGGCGCTCCAGCAGACACTGTCAGCGTCATCCAACGCAAAGAGATTGAAGGCTCAACCGAGGCAATCTTTGGAGCTGTGATTTCACGCTCCGGGCGCCCCGGGTACTGGGGAAACACCGTTCTTGCAATCCGCGAAACTCCATCCGGACTCATTGGACGCACCGATCAAAACGAGAGCATCGGTGACGATGCAAGCAAAGCCTTCGCCAAACAGGCCAACATCGAAAATGCAGCGCAACGCAATGCAGCATTGCGTGGCGACAGCAAGTTCTTCGACACAACCTTCATCCTGAGTGATACAGCAAATATCGACTTCCCACGCTGGTCTCTACTCACTGGCCTGTGGATTGAGCATGACATTTACAATGCCGCGCGGCAGCTCTGGAAGCTCAGCGGCAGCACGATCACTCTCGATGAAGGCAAGTTCACTAAAAAGAACACGCGTATTTCTGTTGGCATTCAACCTGTCTACTTCATCAGTGATCAGGTGCATGCAGCCTTTGACGTCAACTACGCGATGCGCACAAAGCGACTCTCGAATATCGACTCAAATGGCCTGATCATGACACCAATTTTGCGCTATGCGATGAACAAATCAGCGCTAGGCACCCCACAGATCTACACGTCCTTCTCATATGGGCGATATGATGCGGAAACAAAACGGCAGCCAGACAACTCGTACAAAACGACCCTGGTGACGACTCAGACGGGCTTTGAAATCTGGTTCTGAGCGATGCTCGGAAAGAAGGTCTGACACGGTGTTCAAGCGATGCTCAAGGAACAGAAAAACTAGCTGGCGACGGCCGTTTGCCCTTGCAACGGTGGTGCCTCTGAGTTTTTCTGCGGCCGCGACTGCCTATGACAACTACCCCAGCGACGACGTCTACATTCATGAAGAGGACTTCGAATTCAATGGCTACTGGCGTGCTGGAATAAACACAGCATCTCCCTTCACCGGCCGGGAATTTCTCGATGGTGCCGGGGGTAATTCATTTTCGAACTTTTTCCGCAGCCTGACACAAGAGGCTCCTGATACTCAAACTTCGCCGCGACTCAAAACTTCACGTCATGCTCGCGATCCTAACTATCTCAAGTTCCAAATGAGCAAGACCTTTCAGAGTGCAGTCAAATTTACTTTTGGAATGGATACGCGCGAGGGCACAGCACACCAATCCGCGGTGCTTCTCAAATCCCCTTCGGACACCGAGAGCAGCTCCATTCCAACCAACAACAATTTCAGAATTCGCGATTTGTATGTTCAGCTGCCCACGAGCTCTGACATGCGCATTTGGGCCGGCTCACGCCAACTTGAATTTGAGGACTTACGACTGTTCGAAGCGGGAAACCCCTTCGATACCAAAGCCCTCGGGTTTGGCCTGGAAACTGATCGAACATTCTTTTCGGTCGGCTACAGCAAGTCCAGACGCGAGGGCGTCATTGAAGGGATCTCTGAGGAAGACAGACTGGCAAGAAAAGCAACGCCTGTTTACGTGGACACCAAAGATGCTTCGCTTCTGCTGCGACGAGAAATCCCTTTGGAAACGAACTACTCAGTCGTTCCGATGGCCAAAATTGTAATTCGGGGTGCGGCCCCCGCCGATGCCACCACGGGTGGCAAGCGCAAAGCCATACGCGGTTCACAGGAATTCATGCTGGGTTCGGTCATGGCGCGTAATAATCCGGAGACAGGCGGATTTGGCAACACGACCATGGGTGTGAATCTGCGCCCACCCGACTACTCGGAGGAGTCGCTGCGTGGCGATACAAGCGGTTTCGATGCCATATACTTCCTCCAGGATTCGAGCATCTTCAACTTCATTGGATGGAGTTTAATTACCGCATTCGCTGTGGAACAGAGTATCTTTAAAAATGATCAGACCGTTTATCGGGTGCAGAGTGATGGAGCAATTGTTTCGCTCGGAGAGAAGACCCGAAAACAGCGCACTGTCGCCCTCGGAGCGCAGCCTGTACTCTATGTGACAAAGGTATTTCACCTGGCGCTCGATCTCAGCTATTCATTTCGTGACAAAAAAATCAGCAAGACACAAAGCAACGCTCTGCTCGTGACACCGATCATACGCTACGCACTCAATGAAAATGTGCTCGGATCGCCGCAAATATACACGTCATTTACCTACGGCAAATACGATCTTGACTTCAAAAAGCAGCTCGATGGGAGCTTCAAAAACACCTTGGGAACGGTGCAGTCGGGGATCGAATTATGGTTCTGAAGAACCCAATTTACTCAATTAGATTCTCTCTTTACCCAACATAAACCCAAGAGCTGCACGCAGGTCGCCATGACGGAATTCAAACCCCGACTCGAGCAGAACCTTAGGCAAAGCGCGCTGGCTATTAAGCAGTAACTCTTGCGCCATTTCGCCAAGTGCAATTTTGAGCGCAAAAGCTGGGGCCGGAAGAAAAGCCGGACGCTTGAGAACCTGTGCAAGAGTTCTGGTGAACTCGGCATTGGTCACTGGATGAGGAGACACAAGGTTTACTGCACCAGAAAGCGATTGCGCCTCCAAGGCAAACGCAATTGCATAGAGAACGTCATCGAGAGCAACCCAGCTCATCCATTGCTCACCATTCCCCAACACACCACCGAGACCGCATTTGAATGGCAGCAGCATTTTAGCCAAAGCGCCACCACGTGGGGTGAGCACGGCACCCATGCGCAACTGCACAGATCGGGCCGAAAAAGCTGTCTCCGAAGCCCGCGCAGCAGCTTCCCAAGCCTGCGCTAATTCACCCAAGAAACCTTCTCCTGGTGCAGCTGACTCGGTTAGAATCTGGCTGTCGCGGTCACCATAAAGCCCAACACCCGAGGCCGAAATGAAGACACGCGGTGAGAGACCCAATTTTTGGAGTCCTGCGATAAGGTTTTGGGTTGCATCAACACGTGAGCGAATCAATCGTTGCTTTTTAGTTGGATTCCAACGCCCATCAGCAATGCTCTCCCCGGCCAAATGCACAACCGCATCGAGTGGCTTACCATCGAGAAGTGGAGCAGCGTCTTCAGGAGTGGCTTTGCTCAAATCCCAACGCACAGTGGCCATTCCGCCTTCGGAACGACGCGATACTCCGATGACCTCGTAACCACCTTGCTGCAGGAAAGCTGCAAGTGCACTACCTATCAGACCGCTGCTTCCTGTCAGAAGAATTCTCTTCACTTTTTTCTCCGGAAGTGATCTCCAAAAACCCAGATCGTAACTCAGTACGCGTTGCCGATATGCAAACATCGCCGACAATTTCTGTCGGACGAACCAACCAGCAAACAGATCGGAGAGTGGGCTCAGAGGAAGTTCATAGCGAATGATGTCGTGCAAAACACATGCACTAGCACCGGTATTTTCAAACAAATGCCTATGCACCCAATGCCGAAACGGGCCTTTGAGCTGGCGATCAGAAAACTCTTTCCCCTTTTGGATGTCGAAATGCTCCGCATGCCATTTCATCGGACCAAGGGGAGAAGGAATGGAGATGACAGCCCGACCGCCCTCGCGCAGCCCCTCGCTCGAAAGCATGCGGGTAGATTCCCATGCTGGGCTCAAACGATTGAAGGCAGAGTCGTGCTCATGCCATGCATAAGCTGACTCTGCCTCAACTGGAAGAGAGACCCTATAATGGAGCTCTCGTCGCATCTTAGAACGAGTAGATGCCGACGAGATAGGTGCGGTTCGAAGCCTTGTTCTCTGGCTTACCGTCCTTGTCGGTGAAGACTTTCTCATCAGCCATTGAGTACTCATGGCCGAGCTCAACCTGGAAACCTCCGGCAGCATAACCAGCACCAATCACAAATTGGGTTTGGTCTTGCTTAGCTTCGTTGGAGTCGGGGATGGAATCATCGCGCTTGCTCACCTTGGACGTAGAGAATCCGTAGGTGATGAGGTCACCCTTCTGGAGGAGATCGCCAACGCCGAAGAGCTTAGAATCACCATTGAAGCCAAAGCCCAGGGTGGTGTCGGTTGTTTTTGGAATGGACGAAGAACTCACACCGAACTTGGCATCGTCTGCAGTGGCAGCTGCGGTGTCGAATTTGCCCTTGGAAACAGATGTAACCACATTCAACTTCGAGCGCACAATAGACTGATACCAGCCGCCGAGTGCCCAATTGTCGCGATTATAACCCAATGATCCTTCAAAGTGGGATACATCGCGCGCTGTGATTTTGCGCTCAGTTTTAACGAAAGTGTTCGCAATAGCTGCGCCGTTCGCATCGACAACGGTCTGCGCTGCAGCAGCCTCCTGTTGTACCTGATTCTTTTCCATTCCAAAGAAAGCAGCGGCAACGACACCTTCGTAGTTCATACGTGTGCCAGCAATGACACCACGATCACTTTTCAGTGTTTTGCCGAAAACGCGAGAGTCACGACCACCAGGGAATCCCATGGAGTTGCCCACGCCGAGCGATACGCTCATTTCATTTTTTCCACCCAAGGAAAGCTTCTGCACGACAGAAACGCCGTCCATCCAGCTGAACTGATCAACGGTGATGGTTGCATCCATACCCCAGGCATCAGCGCCACCCAAACGGGTTCTTCCGAGAGAGAAGGTTGTATTGGAAGGCAGAGCCAAACCGACGTCGGCACGACGAATGCTTACGCCATTGATACCATTTGTAGCGGAAATCTCAGGCCCGACGTTGCCGAGAATTTGCGTTTCGAGCTGTGCACGGGTGATACCTTCGCTGACGCGCAGACCGAAGCGCACATTCGCAAGCTGGAATTCTGGAGTGCCGGCGGCCTGGGAGTCGGCAAGATTCGAATAGGCCTGGATCAGACCGTAAGGAATGACCGCCTTTTGCAGTTCTTTGTCGGATTTTTCGGTGCTGGCGAAGGCAGGTGCCTGGGCAACAACAGCAGCGAGGAGAGCAATTTTGCGAGCTGAAAACATGGACACAAGGCCTCCGCAAAAAATAGAGTAAGAAGCGTCGGCCAAACTAAAATGATTCGGTGTGAGCGTCAAGCCACGATGAACCGTTTCCCTTGAGGTTTTATTCATGCATATGACCAGAGAACTCCCGATGAGTCACAAACTCCCCGAAACTGCAGCAACAGAGAGCTCTGTTTTTCAGGACAGGCTCGATGCATGGTGCAGCAGCAACAATCTCGATGCGGTTCTCGTGACTGCTCAAGATGCCTTCTTGAGCGAGTATACTCCTCTCCTCGCAAACCAACGCTATAACCTTTCGGGCTTCACCGGGTCGACAGGCGACGGCCTCTTCCTGACACGCACTCTCGCGGACAAATTGAATTTGAAAGGCCGCTTTCAACTCTTCGTCGACGGCCGCTATCATCTCCAGGCCGACCAGGAAACAAAACCGGAACTCGTCGGTGTCCACAAGTTCAGCTTAGCCACTGGCCTCGACGAGGCTCTCTTTTCTTGGATGAGTGAAAAACTGCCTGTGGGTTGCCGCTTAGCTGTGGACACCCAACGTGTGGGCTGGACTCGCTGGAAAGCTATGGAAAACCTTTCTCAGAGAAAACAAATCACACTTGCCGGATTCGGCCAGGGGGAAATCGCATCAGCATTACAGGCTAAAGGATGGAGAACGGAACGAAAAATTGAAGCTCTTGATCCCAAGATGACGGGGCGTAGTTTGAAACAGAATTTGACAGCACTGCGCGCCTCATTGTCTCAAAGATATCCAGAATCAAAATTCATCTACGCCACTTGCATGGGCGACGATGCTGCCTGGCTGCTCAATGCGAGGGGTTACCATCTCCCACAACTTTCCTCACTGTTGGCCTACACCTTTACCACATCAACTGCCTGTGTCGTGCATCTGCCGGAGGAATCCTCTGCATGCACGGTTGATTTAGGAAACAGCGCGAACATCACCCTCACCCGCGGCGCACTGAGCAATGCACTCAGCGCACTCAATGAGATTTTGAGCAAAGAAAAAGGATCGGAAATAAAAATCTGCTTCAGTGGACGCGCCATGAGCGCCGCACTTCCCGCAGAACTAACGAAGCTTTTTCCATCCGCAGAGCTTATTTCTGAATTGCATTTGATTGAGGAACTCAGGGTTTCCAAGACCGAATCTGAGCTCGCTTCCATTCGCCAAAGCTTCCTGCGCAGCAGTAGGGCGATCGCTCAAACATTGCGCTGGGCAAAACAATGTGCACGCACCTCCACACCGCTTTCGGAGACCGAATTGGCTGCGCGCATCAAGGCAGAGTATGGCGCGGAAGGGGCGCTTGAATTGAGCTTCAAAACGATCTCAGGTTTTGCAGAAAACGGTGCGATCATTCATTACTCAAATCCTTCACCGGTCAAACTCGCGCAGCAGGGTGATCTCCTTTTACTCGACAGCGGCGCCTACTATAAAGAAGGATTTGCGACCGATTGCACTCGCGTAGCACTGTTCGCCCAAACGCCCGCACAGGCCGAAAGCTGGCAGCGCGAAATCTACACCTTAACTTTGAAGTCATGCCTGGCCGGGCTGCGCGCCACCTTCAACCTCAATACCCCCTGCCGTGAGGTCGATAGTTTGGCGCGAACACCCCTGCAGCAAAAGGGCTACGATTACGCGCATGGCACAGGCCATGGCATCGGCATTCATGTTCATGAGAACGGTATTCGGATCTCTCCAGCATCAAATTACTCTTTCACGGAGCACGCCGTGGTGAGTGTCGAACCAGGTGTCTATTTGCCCGGAAAAGGCGGAGTGCGCATTGAAAACGTGGCGGTGGTCGTACCACGCGAAGCCACACCAGAAAATCCCCACACCCACACATTCGAGAATGTAGTTTGGGTCGGATACGACTGGGATTTGATTGATTTGGGCTTGCTCGATGAGGCCGACAAACGCGATCTCGTGGCTTATGAGCGCAAGTGCCAGTCGCTCGGAACAGCGGTCACTGATTGTCCGTTGTTGTGACCGCTCCACTCTGAGCTGCAGCCTCAGCTTCTGCGGCTGCCTTTGCACGCGACTTTTCAATTGCGCGCAAAGCAAAAACCGAGATTTCGCACATCAAGTAGAGAGGTACGGATACCAGTGTCTGACTAAAGACATCTGGCGGACTGATGAGCGCACCAAGGATAAACGCACCGAAAAAGACAAACTTGCGATTTTCGGTAATGTGGTGCGATTTTACGACTCCCACAAGCCCAAGCAGCGAAATAATCACGGGCACCTGAAAGACAACCCCAAAGATCATCACAAGAGTGGTGAGCGAGCCGAAATAGTTTTCGTAGGTCATTTCCACGGAAGCATACTCGGCTGCCCACTGGAGTGTTTGTGCAAGAAATGCAGGTACAATAACAAAGAAGCCAAAAAGAATACCTGTGTAAAAAAGCATGATACTGGAGACAATCAAGGCCAGTGCGACCTTGCGCTCACGCTCGTAGAGCGCAGGCGAAACAAACAACCACAACTCACGCAAGATGAATGGGAGTCCTACAACTCCAGCCATCAGCATGCACATCTTCATGTTGACCCACATCACCTCGATGAGGCCTATGGTTTTCAGGGTTTGGGCTGCTGTCGCTGAAGCAGCCGACGCGCTGAGGCACTGCGTGGGCCAGGAAACGAAATCTGCAAACTTTTGAAGTGCAACCTGAAGACTTTCGCCCGCCTGATTAGCTTGAGCAATAAGGAAATTGTAGCAGGTGTAGGGAAGCTGCAGGAAACGAATCAAAGCCTTCATGTAAACGAAAGCCAAAACAACGAGACCCAGGTACCAGTACGCCGCACGAACGATATGCCTGCGCAGGTCTGAGATGTGAGCAACAATGCTCATTTCACCCGGGTTCGGCTCGATCACATGAGGCACAACTCCCGTCGCGGCAATTTCCACTTCCCTCTGACGCGCAGCTTTTCGCGCCACACCTTTGTTGAAGAGCGTCGAAATTGCGTTGAAAATCTTCATGCGTTATTTCGCCTCCAACCAATTCCGCCCGACGCCCACATCGGCAACAAGTGGTATCGAAAACTCGACTGCACCCTCGAGAGCATTTTTCAGCAGAGTTGCCGTCGCGTCTACCTCCTCGCGTGGGCATTCCAACACCAGTTCGTCGTGCACCTGCAGCAGCAAGCGCCCCCGCAGTCCGCTCTTTTGCAAGGCATCAGCAGCACGTAGCATACCCATTTTCATAATGTCGGCAGCAGTTCCCTGAATCGGCGAGTTTATTGCGATGTTCTCGAGAGCTTTGACCTCACCGGGATTGAAGGCTGATGCAAGATTCACAGGCCGCGGACGGCCGAAGTAGGTATGCACCACACCTTTGAGACGCGCCGCTTGGCGTTGTTCCTCAAGGTAACGGTAAACGCCCGCAAAGTTCAGAAAATAACGCTCAATAAAAGATTTCGCTTCAGCGAGTGGAATCTTCTGCTCACGTGCAAGGCGCTGCGCGCCCATACCGTAAATAATTCCGAAGTTAATGGTCTTGGCATTGCCACGCTCTTCGGGCGTAACCTGCTCGGGCGCTTTACCCAGAATGCGCGCAGCCGTCTGCCTATGAATGTCTGCACCCGAGCGAAAGGCGGCAATCATGGTTTCATCCTGGGCCAGGTGAGCCATAACCCGAAGCTCGACCTGCGAGTAGTCGATAGAGAGAATCACGGTCTGAGTGTCGGAGGCACAGAAAGCCTGCCGCACTTTTTTGCCGAGCTCGGTGCGCACAGGAATGTTCTGAAGGTTGGGATCGCTGCTCGAGAGTCGGCCTGTCGCTGTCCCTATCTGGTGGAAACTTGTGTGGATGCGTCCCGTTGATTTCTTCACAAGCTGAGGCAACACCAGGATATAGGTATTGAGCAGCTTGGAGAGCTCCCGATATTCCTGAACAAGCGCTACAACAGGATGCCCCTGAAATTGCTCAAGCACACCTGCATCGGTTTTATAGCCGAGCGTGGTGCGGGCGAGTTTGCCTTTGAAGCCAACAGCCTCGTGAACTTTCAAATTCTCAAAAAGCACCACACCCAACTGCTTGGGACTCCCGATATTAAACTCTTGGCCAGCCAAAGCGTGAATCTGACGTTCAATATCGGAAATCTTCTGCTGCACCTCTGCAGCAAGATCTGCCAGGTACTCCGAATCAATGTGCACACCTGCGCGCTCCATTTGCGCGAGCACCCTCAACAGCGGCATTTCAAGGGTGTTGAACAAGTTCTCAACTTTTTCATCGGCGTGGAGCTGCTGCTCGAGTACCTCCCAAAGTCGGAGTGTCGCATCGACGTCCTCGCAAGCATATTCAGTGAGAATGTCGAGCGGCACTTCGGTCATGGTCTGACGCCCAGCTTCTTTTCCTATCAGTTTGGAAGTCGGAATTTTTTCGAGAGCAAGAACCTTAAGAGACTGCGCATCAAGACCATAGCCACCACCAGAGGGATTCAACATCCAAGCAGCAATCATGGTGTCAGCGAATCCAGCTGCACCAAGCTCAACTCCCAAATTCAACATCTGGTGCAAATCGAATTTGAGATTGTGGGCAACAAGAATTCCAACTCTGCGCGCGAAGGCCGCACGCAAGCCGTCGAGAGCTTCTTCAACAGAAAATTCAGCCTGCATAAAGCCTGCTGCCAATCCAGCCCCCGACATGTGACCTGCATGCAATGGCAAATAATACGCCTCGCCGCTGCGAAAGCAGAAACTGCAACCGATTGGTCTGTGTTCGATGAAATCGAGTCCGGTGGTTTCTGTATCGAAGGCAAAGCAACGCGTTTGCGGGGAGCTAATCTGAGCAAAGAGACTCTGCAGCTCAGACCGAGTCAAAATACAGCGGTAGTTGCGTTCGCCCCACTCTGCCCGGGTCTGTTCGCGCGGAGCCGGTTCCAGCGCACGTTCAGTGCTTTCCTCGGTGTCAAAAAGACTCGCCGGAACATCTGCAGCAGTTTTAGATTTACGTCGAGAAACCTTCGCTTCTCTCTGTGCAGAGGCGCTTTCTGAGGCTGGCTTGGACTGCGACGGCGCGAAGCCGCGCAGAAGCGAATTCATTCCCAGATTCTCAATTTCCTGCTTGAGTTGCTGGTTGTGCGAGAGATCATCCCACGTGTAGCGCATTCTCGATTCATCAACATCGAGCGGCACAGCCGTGTGAATCTCCACCAAGCGACGCGACAAAAGCGCCGCCTCCTTGCTTGTTGCAAGAAGGCCACGCAGCCTCTCGTTGCTCACTTTTTCAAGGTTTTCATAGATGTTCTGGAGCGAACCAAATTCCTGAATAAGCTTGGCAGCTCCTTTATCACCAATCCCCTTCACACCGGGAATGTTGTCGACTTTGTCCCCCGTGATGGCGAGCACTTCGCAGACCTGCTCCGGCGGAACACCGAAATAATCGATCACGTGTGCACGACCCATGACCTCATAATCGTCGCCTGCCTTCAAAGAGAAGAGCTTAATGTGATCGCCCACGAGCTGCATGAAATCTTTGTCAGCGGATACGATGAAGACATCACCCGTTTGAGCAAAACGTTGGGCAATCGTGCCAATCACGTCGTCGCCCTCGAAACCTGCTAAGGAAAAGCAGGGAATTCCCGAGCGGTCGAGCAGCTCTTTGATGATTGGAATTTGAGTCAGGAGCTCTGGAGGTGTTTCAGAACGATTGGCTTTGTACTCGGGATAACTCTCGTGGCGGAAGGTTTTTTCCTTGCGGTCCCAGGTCACCGCAACGTGGGTTGGATTTTGTTCCTTCACAACCTTCTGCAGGATCTTTAAGAAGCCGAAAATGGCCCCCGTAGGTGTGCCATCGGGCGCAGTGAGACCCGCTCGGCCCATCGCATAGAACGATCGGAACAACAGTGCCATTCCGTCGAAAACAAACAAACGCGGCTGTTCCGAGGGTGCATGCGATGCGTGTGTCACGTGCGTAAGCCTCCATGGCTATGACTTTTCTATAGTGGAAAAATGCCGACCCCAGCTTAGGCTTTGGCTGGCGGCTCTTCCTCCGCAGCGCGGTGCACAATTGGGCGCATCAGTGGAAAGAGAACAGTATCTTTGATGTTGTCACAGCCACACAAAACCATGGTCAGGCGATCGATACCAATTCCGACGCCGGCAATTGGTGGAAAGCCGTGCTCCATAGCGGTGAGGTAGTCTTCGTCCATGGGCATGGTTTCTTCATCGCCAGCCTCACGGGCACGCATCTGCTCCTCAAAGCGTTCACGCTGATCGAGAGGATCAACAAGCTCGGAGTAAGCCTTCACAACTTCAACCCCAGCGACCACGAACTGCCACATATCGACGTAGCGAGGATCGTTGGCATTGCGGCGCGCGAGCGGAGCCATGTCGGCAGGATATTTCTCTATGAAGCACGGCTGAACGAGCTTGGGTCGGGTCACCTTTTTGTAAAGAGAATCGACTGTATTGGCCCAGTTCATGGAGTCGAGATCATCGAGCTGAATATTTTTCTTCTTGAGTGCTGCAACCAGCTTTTCTTTGGTGGACTCCACCCGGATATCAATTCCACAATCCTGCAACACCAGCTCGCTGTAATCGTAGACAGGCCACTGCCCACCGAAATCAACATCGTGCCCGTGCAATTTAACCTGCGCAGTTCCGAAAACGCGGTTGATGAGAGAGTGGATCATGTCGGCCACAAATGTACGCATGATGTCGGCGTTCCAGTAAGCCGCATAGAATTCCAGCATGCTGAAATCCTGCAGATGCGTGGCTGAAATTCCTTCATTGCGGAAACAACGCGCGAATTCGTAAACCTTGTCGAAGCCTGCGCCGATGCAGCGCTTAAGGTAGGTTTCAGGAGCAATGCGCAGAGTGCAAGCGATATCCAATGCGTTGTGATGTGTGTGAAATGGACGTGCAAGCGCACCCGAGGGCTGCGTTTGTAGAACGGGTGTATCCACCTCCAAAAAGCCTGCATCCTCGAGCGAACGACGCAGCGATTTAACGATCTCAACTCGCTTGCGGAAGACCTCACGCGATTCCTGGTTCATGATGACATCGAGATAACGCTGACGATAGCGCGTCTCGATGTCTTCGACCCCGTGGTATTTCTCTGGCAGGGTGCGGAGACACTTGTTCAGCAGTTTAAAAGACTCTACCCGAACCGTGAGCTCGTTAGTTTTGGTGCGAAAGATTTCTCCGGTCACGCCCACAAAATCACCCACAGCAACATCTGCGGTGAAGCTGTCGAACATTTCGGGTGACTCTTCGGATTTGCGCACACAAATCTGCATCCGGCCAGAGAGGTCGAAAATGTGTGCGAAAAGAATTTTACCCATCGTGCGCAGGCCCACAATGCGCCCTGCAACAGCAACTTCGCGCGTACCTTCAGCGAGGGTCAACGCATTTTCCACTGTGTGTGTTTTCGGATAACTGTCGGCCAGGTTGCCTCGTTCGCGTTGCTCAAGAAATTTGCTTTTCTTGATTTCAAAAACAGAATCTGACATCGGGCTCTGCTCCCTGGAATCGAAAGTGTGGTTAATCTTTGGCCGCTGTCGAGCGCTGGGCGAGGCTTACCACGATGGCTTTTGCCAAAACAAGAACGAAGCCTACGAGGACGATGGTGCTTCCCACGGGCCAGTCGAGAGCAAATGCTGCAAACAAGCCGATCAAGGCCAAAATCGTGCTGAAAAGCAGAGTTCGAAGCGAAAATGCTGATTTTGGAGGCAACAAAGCTGCAGGCACGGTGAGGAGCGCTGACATCATCAAACCGCCGACAGCCACGAGCCCGGTCAAGACGGCCGCCGTGACCACTACCGGGAAGAGCTTTTCAATGAGAGCGACCCGGAAACCCATCAGCCGTGCAAACTCAGCATCAGAAAGCCAAGCATCCCAGTCTTTGCGCAGTAAGAATAGGAGCGCCCCGACCACAACGAGAACCACGCAGAGCAAAATCGCATCGAGGTTCGTGAGATTGAGAACATCCCCAAATAGAAAGCGCTCGAGGTCGAGGCGGGTCCCCCGCAGCCGCGAAACAGCAACGACACCGGCCGCAAAAAATCCTGTCAGAGTGAGCACTGCAGCACTGTCGGGCGGCAAATTCAGGATCCGCTCGAGCCGTTCCACGGCAAAGCTTCCCACGAGCCCGGTAACAACTGCACCGAGCATCATAGCCCCCCACAAAGGAAGCCCAAATGCGGCTGCAGCAAAATAGCCGGCCACAAGACCCGGAAACACGAGATGTGCCAGAGTATCACCAATGTAAGCCCGCTGCTTGAGAACAATGGTCGGACTCAACAGCCCGCACAAAGCCCCTACCAGAACCGTACAGAGGAGTGCCATCTGCGCAAACTCGGCATCAAAAAAGCTCTGCCACAAGCTAAAGTCGATCAGTTTTTCTTGCAGCATGTATCATCCTTGGGCTCGAACCGAACGGTGCAAATTTCCTCGTTATGAGAGCGCTCGAACAAAAAACGTGCCGAGAGAAGCTTTTCGTAGGCCTCGAAATGATGATCCACCATCACGACACAAATGTTGTTCTGATGGGCAAGCACATGCAGCGTATCCATGAGCTGCTGCTGACAACAGGCATCAAGATTGGCGAGCGGCTCATCGAGAAAAATCATCTTTGGATTGGAGAGAATTGCTCGGGCCACCATTGCTCGTGTTTTTTGTCCTCCACTGAGCAGGTGAAAGGAGCGCTCGGCGTCGGCGCTCAGCTCCCACTGCACGAGGGCCGTGCGCACCTTCTGCAGTGCCTCCGCCTTTGCAGGGGGATGGCGTCCGAACCCTTGTAGGACAAAATCCTGAACGCTGATTTGAAAGTATTTGTTCACCTGCTGCGACTGAGGAACATAAGCGAGTGGAAGAGTTCCTTCTGCAGGAGCAGCGCCATTAACTCTGACATGTCCCGACCATGGAGGTAACAAACCTAGCCAGGTTTTGAGGAGTGTAGATTTACCGCACCCATTGGGACCCATGATGGCGTAGATTCCACCATCCTCAAGACGCCCCGAGAACGGACGATTAAGAGGCAGGCGGTTTTGATGCCCGACGACCAGATTCTCCCAGACCAGCGCCATGCGCGCACCTCCTCAGGGCCGCAGAGCGGTTGCGATTGTTTCAGCGTTAGTTTCCCACAGCCCTGTAATATTTCCTGCCGGGGTGCCCGCTGCCGAAAGTCCGTCGGCGAAAAGCTCGCCTCCCACCTTCACACCAACCTCAGCGGCGACCTTTTGCACTGTTTCAGGAGAAGCGGAACTCTCAACAAAAACTGCTTTAGCACCGCTCTTTTTGATGAGATCGATCGCGCGCTTAAGCTGCCCAGGAGTCACTTGGGCTTCAGTCGAGACGCCCGAGATGGCCACAATTTTTAGGCCAAACGTGTTTGCGAAGTAGCCCATGGAGTCGTGATTGGTTGCCAAAACCCGCCGCGACGAAGGAATGGTTGCAATTTTCGCATGAACTGCGCTTTCCACCGCCTTTGTCCGTTGGGTAAAACTGCGCAGACATGTTTCCCACTCGCCACGTAAAGCAGGAGCCTTGGGTGCAAGAAAATTGAAAAGGTTCAATGCAGTTTCACGTGTCAGGCGAGGCGAATGCCAGATGTGGGGATCGAGAGTGTTGGTTATCTTAGCGTGAGCGTGCGCATGTGCATGACCTTCAGCTTCAGCTTCCCCGCCTTCGGCGTGCGACTCCAATGAGCGCAAATTGAGATTTCGGGTTGCGGTGAAGAGCTTACTCGCTGCACCTGCGTTCTTTTCGGGCCAGCTTTCGAAGCCCTCACCAACCACAAGACGAAGATCAGCCTTAGACCAGAGCATCCTGCTGCGCGGTGTCAGCTTATAGGAGTGCGGGTCGGTGCCAGGTGGCACGAGTTCTGGCAAAAGCTCAACTCCTTTGCCTCCACATGTAATCTCGGAAGCCAACTCACGCAGCCAGCTGACACTGGACGCGATTTGAAGAGATTTAGCCTCGGAGACTTGCGGAGCGAGCAACAGAAAAAACGGAATCAAAAATCGAACAGCCAATCCATCTGCCAAGGAATTGCGCCAGGCTTTTAAAGCAGGGGCGACGCCCACCAGAAAACCAGCTCCCAAAATAACACCAAGAAAAATCCATTCCATCATGCTGAGAGGCTGAATAGGGATCAACATTCCAAAACTCGATTCAATGAGAGGTTGCGTTAAGACAAGAACAACATACGTGAGTAAAACACCCAGCGCCGCGCCGACAAACGTCAGCAAAAAAGCCTCAAGAATGAGAAGACCAGCGATTGTCTTTAGGCCCGCTCCCACACTTCTGAGAATCGCCATTTCACGGCGACGCTCTTGCAAGGAAGTGTATATCGCAATCAACATAGCCAACAGACCCACAACCAACACGGCCCATGAGACAATCCGCAGACCATCCTCAGCATATGAGACCACAGACCACAGCTCACCCAATGCAACTCCTGGAATAATGGCCATCAGCGGCTCATCGGCATTGGTATTGATTTCCCGCTGAAGCATCAGAGTTTCGAAGCGGTTTTTGGTGCGCACGAGAGCTGCGGTGATCTGACCAATTTTGATATCCTCTTTCCGGATAGTGTGCGCTGGAGTTTCCTCACCCTTGCGCGGCGGAGCACCGTCGGTCCAGTCCATATGGATGGCCTCGAGTCCTTCGAGTGTGATGTAAAGTGAACGATCGATCGGGGTGCCCGTTTTTTTGAGGATACCAACAACTTTGAAGGGTTTGTCGTCGTGCGAAAGGATCGCTGGGCCATCGGTCACACCGTGGGCCACTGCCACACTATCGCCGATTTTGTATTTGAGAGCCTCGGCAACTTCAGAACCCAGCGCCACATCGAAGACCTGCATGGGTGCCTGTCCCTCAGCAAAGGTCACCGTACGATCCTGGCGGTAGCGGTAATTGGTGTAGAAATCTTCGTTGGTACCCACAACGCGGAATCCGCGATGACTGTCGCCCAAGGAATAGGGAATGACCCACTTCACCGCAGGATGATTACGCAGTTTATCGAATGACTCATACGAAATATTTGCCGTGGCACTTCCCAAGCGAAAAACCGAGTAGAGCAGAAGCTGAAGGGTTCCACCCTTTGCTCCAACAATGAGGTCGGTTTGAGAGATCGTATTTGAGAAGCTCTCGCGTGCACCCAACCTCACACGCTCTATACCAAGCAAAAGCAAAACACTCAGTGCGATAGAGAACACTGTCAGGACGGTTGTCAGACGACGGTTCCAAAGACTTTTGCAAAGGATGGTCAGCAGTGTCATGCCTCTGCTCCTTTCATCACCTTGTTTATTTCAGAGAGGGCAACGGCTCTGTCAAACAGAGGCATCAGTGTGCGGTCGTGACTCACAAACAACACCGATGAATTTTGCGCACGGCACTGCTCAAACAGTGTCTTTAAAAAAGTCTCGCGCAAATCGGAGTCGAGTGCTGAGGTAGGTTCGTCGGCGACAATGAGGTCAGGGTGCCCAATGAGTGCCCTGGCTGCAGCCACACGCTGCTGTTGTCCCACGCTCAACTGTCCCGCCTTGGCATCGAGCAGATGGGAAATACCTAGCTTCTCAGCCAACCGCCGTGCTTCTTCGTGAGCTGAACCCGATTGCGACAGCCGCTGAGCACGCATCCGGTTCATTTGAACCGGCAAGAGAATATTCTCCATAACATTAAGAAAAGGCAGCAGATTGAAAACCTGAAAGATATAACCCATGTGCGCTGCTCGCAAGGCGTCACGTTCACCCGAAGGCATCTTTTCGAGGGCATGACCCAGAATCTTGATGTGGCCCTTCTGAATGGGCAGGATTCCTGTGAGCAAGCTCAGCAAGGTTGTCTTGCCGCTGCCACTTGGACCGTGAAGAAATAACATTTCCCCACGCTTTAGCTGAAAGTTTGGAACATCCAAAACCGGCCCACGGCCATCATACGCATGCTGAAGATGACTGATGGTCAAGACGAGATCACTTTGGGACATCTGCAAACTCCGAAAAATTCGCGGTGCGAAAGTATACACACTGACTCTGCGGACGCTACCACATCAGTCTAATTATGAAAACTCTTTGAATTTCACTAAATTCATGCAAAGAGGAGGGCAGATCTGGAGGATTCTGACCCATGACGACTCGCCATGGCAACCACTACAGCCTCGTGACTCTCGACAACGGTGTCATTTCGTTCCGGCATACGCAAACCGGAGAGATCCTCCATGGCAATGTTGGCCCTGAAAAAGAAGCTCGCGAACTGTATATAAGTGCAAGCGGCCTTCAGAACTGGAACAAAGCTGAGGCTGTCGTGTTTGATATCGGCACAGGCTGTGGTGCGCAACTTCTGGCACTGCTCGATCTCCTGGAAAGCTCGTCATCACTCCAAAGGTTAATCGTCTACAGCTTCGATCTCGAGAAACACGGGCTCTCCGCAGCGCTCGCTGCACGCGCGCATTTTCCTTCAATTGATCGCCATCATGCTTTCCTCGAAAAAGCCCAGCATGAGGATACCTTTTCGTGGGAAATACAGAATGACAAGTCCATTGAATGGCACTTCATTGCAGGGGACTTTCGCGAAACTATCATCACTCTGAGTGCGCTTAAACCCTGGCTGCGTGCTGATTTCTTTTTCTATGATTTTTTCTCGCCAGCGAGCCATCCTTGGCTGTGGACCTTTGACCTGTTTACGCAGGTCTTTAAATTCGCACATTCAGGCTCGAGATTGGTCACCTATTCGAGCGCAACATGCGTAAAAGCAGCTTTAGCTGCGGCAGGCTGGTTCGTTGGCACAACCATTGCCAGCGGGAAAAAGGCACACTCCATAATTGCTGCGGGCTCAAAGGAACTGCTCGAAAATCCCCTGCCTCACAAATTCCTGAATACATTCCGGACGTCGCACAAACCTTTCAACGATGCTGAAACATCTGAAACACAGCAAAAAATACGTGAACGCCTCACCGATCACCCTCAGTTTTGCGTTGCAGCTGAAGCGTAGCAACAGAGTTTTTGAATCTTTATTTGAGAAATTCCATCAAGCTTGGGCCGAGAACTTTTGAGCTTGCGTTCAAGGTGTATGACAAAGCGTTTTCGGCGCGCTTCATGTCTAGGGCGGTGGTCACAGGATCTGCTGATTCAATTTTAACGTTGTCAGTTAAAACGAACTCTTCCAGATGATCGAGTCGTTCTGCAGCATCCCGAACCGAGGCGCGGCGGGCGCCGAGCGAAGCCGTCATTTCAGCCAGCTGGGTGAGAGCGCCATCCAGCCTCGTGCTGGCACGAAAGATTTCATCGACATCGTTCTTTTCAAGGGCAGCTCGAAAATCCTGCACGATGCGAAGCAAGGGAACATTCTCTCCCTTCGGCCCGGAGTCTTTGACAGCGATCTCGAAAATACGTCGACCCGGAATATTGATGGGGCGAAAGGTGTCCTCATCCAGCTGAACATAGATAAGACCATCGTCACCGCCGTAATGACCGTCACCCGAGATCGGCGGGTGCGAAGTCTTAAAACCACCAAATATGAATCGGTCACCATAGGTGGAGTTACCAAGCTGCACGATCTGCTCAGCTAATTGCTGAACCTCATGAGAAACCGTATTGCGCGAGCCAGCATCCCACACACCGTTGGACTGTTGCACGGCAAGTTCCTTCGCACGCATGATCGTATCGGTAATACTGCGCAATGAATCTTCGGTCTTGCCCAAAAAACCTTCGACATAATCATTGGTGCGGCGAAACTGACTGATATTCTCAAGCTTGGAGCGGTTGCGAAAGACCCGCACAGCACCGCTCGGGTCATCTGAAACAGAGCGGAGTTTTCTCCCTGAAGCAGCCTGATCCTGAGTGTCCAACGCAAAAGCTCGCGCCTGGTTGACACGATTCTCGGTGGCATCGAATTTCATGCGTTCAGAAACACGCATCTGCTAATCTTCCTCGTTCATCATCGTTTCAAATCGAGCACTGTTTTGAACATCTCATCCGCAGTTGTAATGATCTTTGAACTAGCCGTGAACAAGTGCTGATACTTCAGCATGTTGGCAGCCTCTTCGTCGAGCGAAACACCCGAGATCTGCTCCTTTTGAGTTTCAACATTTGCTTTCACAACTTGCGCCGCCTTGAGCTCATTCTTTGCAGACATGGCAGCGGAGCCCAAAGTCGCGACAAAGTTGTCGTAAAAAGAAGTTGCGGAATTTGTGCCTTTGTCGAAAAGCGGTTGGCTCATGGTTTTGATGAGCTCGTTGACAATCACATTGTCACCAGGCGTCAACGGGCTCATGGCCGAGGCAATGGCATCTGTATCCTGCTGAATCAGCTTAGAAACAGAAATCTGCTGTGCTGCTTCGTATTGACCATCTACACCTTCAAAGAACTGACGCCCCCGAACTTCGGAAAACTCGGCTCGACCAAAACCCCTTTCGTGAATCTGATTGAACGATCGCCCAAAGGTTGATGCAAATTCATTGAGATTCTCACGGATTTTCTGCGCATGTTTATCGCGCACATCCAGCATCCCGGAGATTTTTCCAGCCGTGAATTTGGAGGTAATATCAACACTCTTTGTGTCTGCAAAATCTGTGGCAACAACTCGTGGCTGGGTTCCAACAGAGTTGTAGTCGAGCTTAATCCCAGCCGAGAAAATACCCTCGACAAGCAGGTGTCCACCAGGTCCGCGAACGGTATACAGCCCGCGGTCGTCCTTATACATCTGAATATCCATCAGCTTGGACAACTCTTTTAGAGCCAAATCACGACGATCTTCGAGGTCGTTAGGGCGAGTGTTGTCGCCCATCTGTAGTGCCAAAACCTCGCGGTTCAGATTCGCCACTTCTTTGAGTTTTTGACTCGCAATTTCGCAATCGACAGAAAGCTCTTCGGAGATATCTTTCTGCAGTTGAGAGACGTTGGCGTGTGTAACATTGATGGATGTTGTGAGAGTATTTGCGGTTTCGAGAAGGTGAATACGCATAGCCGGCTCTTCCGGCATGTTTGCAAAATCCCGCAAGGCACTTCCAAATGAATCGAGCCGCATGCGGATTGTCGATGTGAGATCGGGGTTAAAATACCCCTCCAGTCGGGAAATGTTGTGGTCAAAGGATTCAGCTCTCCCATGAACTTGGGTCTCACGCCGCAAAGCCTGCTCAAGATACTCATTGTGCGCGCGAGCAATGCGCGCAACCTTAGCACCTTGCCCCAGAACCAGTGAGCCGTGTTGGATCGGGTCATTGGCTTCAACATCAGGCCGCTGGCGGCTGTAGCCAGGTGTTTGAGCGTTGGCAATGTTGTGGCCAGTGACTTCAATTCCGAGCCGTGAGTTGCCCAGGGACTGACCACCGACGTTGAGGATCTGCTGTAAGCCCGTTGGCATACGTTAAGCCCTCACCCTGACGAATGCGACACCCTGTTTCATGGCCGGAGCATCAATACTGCGACCACGTTCATTGTACCGGTTCTGCATGGTGGACTCATTCTGCAAAACCTGCAGCGAGCGTTTGAAATTGGCAGAGAGCGCTCTGAGAACAAGTTTGTTTTGCTCAATACGCGGTTGCGCATGCAAAAAGGCAGAGCGGTAGGCAGCCGAAAGTTCTTCTATTTCGTGCACTGCATTGCGCAAACTTGCATGCATTTCTGGATCCACAAGACGCTCAACATTGCGCAGGTAGGATTGCGCAACATCCAAGAACTCGGTCAGGCTCGGAAGGCGACCACGCGCATCGAACGCCATCATGAAACAAAGTTTTTTAAGAATTTGCTGACGTCTGTCCTCGGCCGCCTGAGCGAGCCGGACAATCTGATCCTTTTCTGTCACCAGCTTCTCAAATTCCGGGAGACAAAAGGAAACAACCAGCTCCTCTTCGCGTGCAAGCACACCAAGAAGTTCTTCCAGCTGTGTCATCTGTTGCCGGAGGCAGTGAAGAAACTGGGCCAGGAGTTTGAGAAGCTCAATCATGGGCCCACCTCAATCTCTCAACTCAGTGCGACTTCGGGTTCCTTTGAAAGTTCATCGCGAATCGCTTCGGCCAAAATGCTGTCGGCAATCTTGCCAGCGTCAGGCTTGTACTCACCTCGCTCGATCATGGACTTGAACTTTGCAACCTTGTCTTCGCGCACTTCTGGGGTGGAGTCGACGACCTGGCGTGCCAGGTTGAGCTCGCGTGCCCGCGGAGAAATTTGAACGTTGGCTGCAGCCTGTTGAGCCGAAGATTGGGCTGCCTTTGTGTATGCATTTGCAGCCGACTTCACAGTCTGGACGTTTTCAGCCTTTTTAGCATCGCCAGCAGATTTCTGGGCGACTGGAGTATTCGGAGAGGGCGTACTCTGCGGCTTAATTGTATTGACGGCCATGCGAAACCCTCCTTTGAGTTCAACCTGCACACTAACACCCCTACTCCGGGACTTGAGTGGCAAAGCTGTCCGTGTGCCAGTGTCCTGGCACACGGGGCAAAAATTACCCTCAGAAGGTATAGGTCAGCTTGGCGAGCTGTAGGCCAAGATCGAAATCGGTCGTGGTTGCAGCTTTCTTGCCGTTGATTTCAACCTCACCACTCGACCACTCAGCAGAAAGGCCCGTGCCTGCAGTCATATTTTCAGCGAGCTTGTGGGTGTAGAGCAATTCAGTTCTGAGGCCAAATCTCGAACCTTCAGTGTTTTCGTTGGAGTTCTCGTACTTCGTTTTGCCCATCTCATAAAAAAGCACATCGCTTGTTGTGAAATCTTGGCCGAACATCTGGAAGCTGTAGTTCGCAAAAAGACCCAAGCGTGAGAGAGAATCTTCCTTGACCTGCTTGGTTTCGATTGTCTTAGCTTTGTCGTAGGAACGAGAGAAAGCGGCAGCCGCCAAACCCCATTCGAGGTTTTCGCCCGACTTCATACCCACCCAAAGCTCACGCTCACCCTGAGCACCCAGGGGATAGAAATAGAAGACTCCGCCTTTGTAATGGAATCCGAGTTCAAGATTTGCAGTTGCAGCGTCTGCACTCTCGCCAAGGTAATCAACGTATGTTGTTTTTGTTGTGACGGAATCGCTGCCTTCAATCTTGACGGTTTGTGACGACTGTCCAATTTTGACGCCACTCACAGAAATGCTCATCGAACCTTTTTCAGACGCGAATGCACCGAGAGAAACGCAGGATGCGCAAAGCGAAGCAATCAACATTGAATGACGCATGAAAATTTCTCCATCGTTCGGTTCTTCAATTCATTTGAAGAATCGACTGAAGAAATTCTAGCCTATCTGGGAAGAATTACAAAATTATAATTTTGCCCAAAATTTGAGTCAAAATAGCTCTGCGTGTTGTGAAATGCAAAAAACCAGATCGTCATGCGACGTGCCTGTTCAGGAATCTGCACGGTTGGGAGTAGGCCAATGACCTTCTCGGGATGCTCAAGATGGGCAGCCAAAAGTGGATAGCTATGCACGGGGCCATCATCAAACTGAACCTTCGCTAACAAACACCAGGGCGCCGAATCACTCCCAGTACCTTGAACGAGTTGCTGCTCAATACGCTCAAGTGCGTACTCAATTTCAAAAGATTTTCCCGCAATTAAATATCCACTTTGCGAGATATTCCAACCCTCGGAGAATCGCACCAATGCAGTCGGTTGTTGCGCAGCCACCTGAACCCTTAGATTCGAACCAGTACCACCATCCTGATTCACTCGCCCCGATGAATCGCGCACTAAAAACCGAAGGTCGAAAAACTCATCCGCGATGGAGCCAAAATTAAGTTGCGCAGGCGAAAGAATGAGATGCCCATTGCCGGGATCGCGAAAGCCTTCTCCAAGTAGTCGAGATTGCCAGGCACTAGCGCGTTGTTCTTTCCATTCCAATTCGACACGCTCGGCCTCGCCCGCAACATTTGACCCAGGAGCCCAACGAAAGTCGACCACGACTCCCGGCCCCCTCACAATGTTTGCTGGCATCAGAGCGCGATAATGTTCGTCTTCGAAGATTACATGTGCCCACGTGTTGACCATGCGCGGCTTATCGTCGGAACGTGTGCTTTGAATTTCAATCGAATAGTGGTCGGGTCGCACAGCTTCACGATGGGCTCTCTGCGCTGCAGCAGAACTTTTTCCGCACAACACGTTCGCGAACATAAAACTCGCCATCAAAGCTGTAAACTTCAGCACGTCCGGCAAGCTGCCACGCAAACAAAGAGATTGAAACACGACACGCCCTCCGCAGCCCGCTGTTCGCATCAGGCCAGGGAAGCATCATGCACCTCTTCATGGGACATCGCCGAGAGAAGAAATTTTCAATGACGGCAGTTTTTGCTGCACACATGTCGGTAGGCCAAACGTGCGGCACGCGCGGCGGCGGATTTGCCCTCTCCGGAAATGAATTCTTTGGCTTCGGACTTGCCACCTGAACCCGTGGAAGGAACGGCGGCATCGAGACCTTCGCCTAATTTCCGCGCTACCCCCTTCAGCGGGTCGGACGAAGCCTGCGAGGCAAGCGCAAAACCGGCCATTGCACGTCGGATCGGGCGTCCGCACTCGGGGCAAAGTGTGAGGGGTTCTTCCTTCGCCCACTGCAGCGTTTCGAAGAAGCAGCACTCGCGCCCCTCGATGATTCCGGACTCTGATTCGCCCTCTGCCGGCTCATAGACGTAAATTGGCATGGTGTGCATCCCGCTCTGGAAATTGGCTGTCTGCCACAGATCTACCACTCAGCCCCAGGCGTCGCAAAGGAGCTGTTCCAGTTGGATGGCGGTGAAGGGTGTTTCATCGGAGCTCTTCTTGTGCGCCACACGCGATTGAACCCAGCGCACATAAGGCTCGAGTTCGCTCCACTCGAGTTTTCCAGAGCTCTGCAGAAACCCTTCGAAATGCGGCCCCAGTATGCGGAAACTAGCCTGCAAAAATGAGCAATCGGGGTGCCTTGAAAAGACCTTCTCATCAGCAAAAAACTTGGCAACACTGTGTGTCCTGTTCAGCAGCCAATCATAGATGCGCATCAGCTGCTCGCGCAGCGCCTGGATCGCTTCAGGATAAGCGCGCAGGAAATCACAATTCACAACCAACACGTGCGACAAGCCATGCGGGAACCCAAATTCACGCGACCATACAGAGCGCCGCACGAGCCCGCGCCTGAATCCAAGTAAACCTTCCCAATGCATGTTTAATTCCATTAGCCCGAAGCGGCCGGAGAAAAGTTCCTCATCAATCTGAGTTGGAGAAATTCTCTTGCCCACATCAAAATCGGAGTTGATGTCGAGTCCGCAGCTCAAATCGTGCCAACGCGACTCGGCAATTTCTGGGTGAACTGAGCCCAGAAGTCGACGGCCAGCCGAATTTGGTATGGGCTGAAGCTCAACAAAACCACGCACATCGCCCGCAAGCAAAACACCAAGAATCCTAACCTGAGTCGATTGCCCTCGACTGGTGTGCTCAACCAAGCGGTCGAGAGAAACGATGGCGATATCGGCCGTGGAGTTTTCCAATTCCGCCAGCGCATCCGCATGTGTCTTAAGATTGATTTGAAGCCCGTGCTGCGCATTTCCAAAGATAGAGCTACGCTCAGCCTGAAGACCAAGAAAACCAGCAAGACTGGGGTCAAGTTCACTTTCACAGACAATACGAAAACAACCAGAACTGCGCGTCATTTTATTCCCGACTTCAAGACACCATCTCAGTAAAGAGGAAGGGCGTCCTGCATCAGTTCGGAATCCAGAACAAGTGTCCAATTCGACGGATTTTGTAAAATTTCAGAAATAAAACTAAAAGTTAAATAATTACGTATTCTTGATAATCTGCCTGACAAATAATTTCTTTTCACCTTGATGTAATACAGACATTTTTGGCTGCAAACCGACATCGCAATTAGGGAGCCAACACTTGTCGGGTGAGCTCCCCTCTTCCCTGCTGAGCTGCGGCACTCATGTCCCAGCTCGACCAGAGGAATTTTGAACGAGATAAAAACGTTGATGAAAAAGGGGCACCAGGGTCGCTTGACAGGGAGACACAGCATGATTATCACTGCCCGGCGCGGGGAGATACCGAAGTGGCCAACCGGGGCAGACTGTAAATCTGCTGACTTTAGTCTTCAGTGGTTCGAATCCACTTCTCCCCACCACGAGAGCGGGAATAGCTCAATTGGCTAGAGCATCAGCCTTCCAAGCTGAGGGTTGCGGGTTCGAGACCCGTTTCCCGCTCCATTTTTCTTTTTTCATCCCTTCAAAAATCTTTTTGCGAATTGCAGTGAACAGAGCATGGCTTCTCATGGAGACCGGCGCTCTGTTTTTTCGAGTCAAAACACCACCACTCGCCTTGCACGCTTCTTCAACAGAAGCGTATCCCTAAGAGAGCCCGGTGAAACACGGGTCAAGTCGACCAACCCACATTCCGCAAGAGAGGAAAGGGATTTCCAATGCTCAAGCTACTGCTCCTCGGAGCTGCTCTCGCATCATCCTCCACTGCATTTGCTACCTCGAGCTACCAATGCAGAGGGCCAAAGCTCTCGCCGACAGATGCCAACCCAATCACGATCGGCTGGAACGTGGGAACTGCAACACCAATGCCCCGCCGCATCGACCTGAGCTACAAGGGCACAATCACGTTTGGGGAAGGCTCCAAAAGCATGGAAACCATTGATGGCTTCTGGTTCAGCAATAAGCGTATCTGGATTCAACTCGCCATCGACACCAAGCCATTTCTGATTCTGAAGGCCGTGCGCACTTCAGACCTAGAGTATAAAGGCGAGATGATTCTTGAAGGCAAAAAACATCCGGTGGTCTGCCAAGAGCGCGGCTGAAGGGAGTGCCCAACATGAAGATTTATTGCTTGGGTGCAGCGCTTTTCGCGCTGTCTCTTGTCGGTTGCAAACCCCGCTCATTCAACACAGCTAGCAGTGCGCAAAGCGGATTGGCAGGGGAATTTGAACTGGCAAATGATCCCAATCCGGATAAGGATTTCGACGAACCGACAATCCCAGCGGTTCAAGATGTTGATTTTTTACTTTCGACAGACCCCAAACCAGACTCGGATTTTCTCTGATTTTGAGAGGAGAACCTTCGGGTCTATTTCAAGCACCTTCTGAAGAGCTCAAGATATTTTTCAACAACCGGATCCCAACCAAAGCTCATGCCATGCGCGTAAGCAGCCTCTTGCCTTTCGGGGTTCGCAGAATTGTGCAGCAATCCTTCGCGTATCTCTCTAGCCATCACATCAGCGTCTTGTGAGCTCCAGTAGTAGGCATGAGGTCCACAAACCTCTGGTACGGCCGAGGCCCGAAAAACAAACACCGGGCGTCGTGCCTGCATCGCTTCGAGCGGGGGGTAGCCCATGCCTTCGGAAATCGAGGGAAACAAAACAGCAGCGCAGTTTTTGTAAAACCAGTATTTGTCCTCTTCACTGCAGACGCCAAGCATATGTACGCGCTCTCGAGCTGAGCTCTTTGTCAATCGCTCCTGAAGTTCAAGGCCGGCGACGGTGTTGCAATTACCAAGCATCACGAGATCGTAATCGGGCATTCGCTCCATCAACTCAACGAGGACTCGATAATTTTTGGTCTGCTTATGAACACCCACAGTAAGAAAAAAAGGTCGACTTGGAACATGTGCTGGCAACACCGTACAATCGAAGGTTTTCAACTCAAGACCAAAAGGAATCACAGGCAACTCGACAGCAGAAAGACGCAAATGCTCCCTCACCTCAGAGGCTGTGTGTTCAGAAATGACAGAGAGTGCAACGGAACGATCCACAAATTTCTGAATGCGACGCAGACGCACGCGGCAACGCGCCGGACTCTTTTCCTTCAGAAAATTGAGATCGTTGATCGTCATAATGAAGCGAGCAGCATGTGCAGGAGGATAGGCAACATCCTGGTGCGGGCAGTACCAGAGATCGTATTTTTGATGAAGAAATGGAAAGACCTTAAGCCACCTAGATTCAGCAACGTACTCGACCGAATTCCCAAAACGCCCCACATCTTTTTTTGGTACCAGAAAGGTAAACTTCAAATCATGAATCGACTGCGCACGCTGCGCGAGGCGCTCGCCAAAATACAAAGCCACATGCCCAAGCCCTGATGTTGGTTCCCGCAGGCGATCGAGATCGATGAGAACGCGTTTGGGAACTGAGGCGGCGGAGGGGGATGTAAAATCAGGCATGAAAAGTCACCTTGTTTGTTGCTTCTCCTTCAAGAAATGGCGAAAAAGAAATAACAGTAATATCGTGGATCGTCTACAGCGATGAACGAATGGAAAGGCCGACGAAAATGCCAGAAGCGCCTACAAACGGTGGAATGCCGGTGTCCGTGGTTATGATGACCCGCAACGAAGCGCACAACATCAAAGCATGCCTCGAAAGCCTCAGGGATTTCAGTGAAATAATTGTCGTGGACAACGGCTCGACCGATGCCACCTGCGCAATTGTCGAAGCCTTCTCGAACAGCCGCCTCATTATCAGCCCCTGGAAAGGGTATGGTGGAACTCGGCAGGTGGGAGTGGATGCCGCCAAACACGATTGGATCTTGTGGTTCGATGCCGACGAACGCATGACTCCAGAACTGGCACTCGAAATTCAGTGCGCATTGGCCGATGCCCCTCCTTCCGCAGTGCTCTCTTTTCCACGCCGCAATTTCTTTCTCGGCAAACATATTCGTGGTTGCGGTTGGTCACCCGATCGAGTTGTGCGGGTTTTCAATCGGTCGTTAAGCCGCTTCGACGACAAAACCGTTCACGAAGGTCTACTCACTCAGGGCGAGCGCAAGCTGATTGAACTCAAACATGCCATCGTGCACTACAGCTACCGCACCATCCGCCAGTATTTTCAGAAGAACATTCACTATGCGCTGTTAGCTGCAGATGAGCGTGTCCGGATCGGGCGCACTGTTGCCGCTTGGCAGATTCTACTGCGGCCAGCCTGGGAATTTTTTAGAGCATATATTCTCAAGCAGGGTTTTCAAGACGGCATACGAGGACTCGTCATCTCCCTCGGAGGTGCGGCATACGTCTTCACCCGAGATTCCATCTGCTATTTTGAATCAAAACAATGATAATTGAGCATACCATCGTCAGAATTTAGAAAGGCCTGACGATGCGGTTCCCGAAGAATCATTGATGAAATAAAACACCCGGGCCGCTCAACTTCCTGCGTGAAATACCAGGACCAGACCACTGCAGGTTGAGCGCGGAGCCCCACAACAGCTGGAAATAATCCACGCGAATAGAGTGAAAGCCGGAGCTCAAATTCACCGTTGCCGTGCGCTCTCTCGAACCATGAATCCCATCATTATCAATCACACGCTGACCATTAATACTGAGCAAACTGCCGTCGTCGGAGCGCAGATAAAATGTGTACGATCCCGCCGTGGGAACCCACAAACTTCCTTCGAACACGAATCCGAACTGAGTACGCCTCTGCGCGTTGGCAGTTGAAATCTCCTGTGTTGTTCCTGTCGCCATAGGTCTCAGAAGATCGAATCGCGGAACCCTGAACCAGAAGCCCTGATAATATTTGAACTGAAGCCCATCTTTAAACGCAGGCGTTGGCTGAGGAGTCGGAATGACTGGGGGCTGTGGTGTTGGTGTTGCTGTTGGCAATGCGGTTGGCGATGCGGTTGGCGATGCGGTTGGCAATGCCGTTGGCGATGCCGTTGGCGATGCCGTTGGCGATGCCGTTGGCGATGCCGTTGGTGATGCGGTTGGCGATGCCGTTGGTGATGGTGAAGGCGCAGGTGATGCCATCAGCGAATCGTAAGCTGCTTTTAGGTTGATGCGACCAGCTGTGGCAACCTTGCCCGAGAGAGCTGGAACGGAGTCAACCGTACTGAGAATTGCGCTCCGGATCTGCACCATACTCTTCGACGGTGCCGCACCCCAAAGGAGCGCAGCCATGCCTGCAACATGAGGCGTGGCCATTGAGGTTCCACTGAAGGTCGCATACGCATTCGATGGAGTAGTGCTCAAGATATTCCGCCCGGGAGCTGCGACATCAACCCCATCGCCATAGTTCGAAAACGAACTCAAACTATCATTGGTTTCAGTTGAGGCTACGGAAATGACGTTGTTGTAGGTCTTGGTATAATAGGCAGGATATGAAGCTTGTGAAGCACCTTCGTTGCCTGAGGCTGCAATAAACAAAACACCCCTATCCTGTGCTGTTTTGATCGCTGAGGCCATCAACGAACTTGCACCACCACCACCATAGCTGTTCGAGGTAATTTTGGCTCCGTTGGTGACTGCATAAATAATCCCGCTGTAGATGTCGTAGTTGTAGCCACTCCCAAAATCATCGAGCACCTTTACGGGCATGATACGCGCTTTCCAACTCACTCCTGCAACTCCGACACTGTTGTTGCCGCGAGCTGCAACTGTTCCCGAACAGTGTGTGCCGTGCGAATCACCGTCCATGGGATCTTTGTCGCTGTATGCAAAGTCCCAGCCATTCACGTCATCAACGTAACCATTGCTATCATCATCAATCCCGTTGTTCGCAATTTCACGCGTATTGACCCAAATGTTATCCTTGAGATCCTCGTGACGGTAATCCACACCGGTGTCGATGACAGCCACAACAGTCTCTTGCGCGCCTGTAAATGAATCCCAGGTTTCCGGTGCCTTGATCTTTGTCATGCCCCAAAGTGACGGAAAGCTCGGATCGTTGGGCACAGCAATTTTCTGAACTTTGAAATTTGGTTCGGCAAATATCACGCCCGGCAGCCGATGCACCTGGTTCAATGCCTTAATCAACTCAGGAAGGTTGTTTCCCCGCAATTCAATTTTCATGAGATCAAATGGCTTTTGCGACGGCGCTTGTCCGTCTGAACTTGCACGACGCAGGCTGTCGCCCGCAACAGCATTGGTTTTGAAGGATTTGATGAGGAGCTCACCCAAACCAACAACCTGATCCTGGCTGTCGAGATCCTCGTGTTTCTTGACCACGCCGTTGCGCAAGCGCAATGGCACCCGCTCTCGCCAATCTTCCCGAAGCAGAATGTTCAGCTCGAAATTTTTCTCTTTGTTTAATTGCTGCTGAGCCCGGCTCAGATTTTCCTCCGTGTACACATTCCGCAACAGCTCTTCTGAAAGGCCCAGCTCCTCCACGGCCCCTTGAGGCACGCTCACCGAGTTCTCGGGCTGTGGCTTGTCTGCTGCCGGCGAGGCATCTTGGGACTTCTTCACACAAGCAGACGCCGCAACCGCAATATAGAGCGAAAGCAATGGTATGATTTGAAAACGCATGATTGTCCCCTCGGCCTCAGGTGCGGGGTAATCGGCGCTCCGAGCAGCAAACTTGACGGAGATTATTTTTATCCAAGCCATTTCGGGAAGATACAAGACCGCCCTAAAAGCGGTTTTTTCACAAAAATCACCCACAATCCTTTGCGCGTGTCTTCACCTGAGCTAGAGTTCGGGCTTCGCAGAGACAGCGATTTTCAGCTGTTCGCTGTTCACCGGAGGCTCCATGTCAGTCGTACTCAATGGCGTCATCAAAGATTATCCCCTCGGTGCATCTATGGTTCGTGCACTCCACGACATTGATCTCACCATCAGCGAAGGGGAATTTACCACAATCGCGGGCCCTTCGGGCTGCGGCAAATCCACACTCCTCAACCTCATTGGCTGCATGGATGTTGCCACGTCAGGAACGGTGAGCATTGAAGGTAAAGTGACCAATGCACTTTCGGACAAAGAGCAAACACAGCTCCGCCTGAACACCCTTGGTTTTATCTTTCAAAGTTTCAACCTTGTGCCGGTGCTATCGGTTTACCAGAATGTTGAGCTCCCACTCTTGCTACAAGGTGGCATGACGGCGGGCGAACGCAGCAAGCGCATCAGTGAACTCCTTGAGCAAGTTGGCCTCGCCAACAAAGCAAAGAATCGCTCCCACGAATTGTCAGGTGGTCAGCGCCAGCGTGTTGCGATTGCACGTGCGCTCGTGACACAACCTAAAATTGTGCTTGCCGACGAGCCCACGGCGAACCTCGACTCAGAAACAGGTCAAAACATCATCGAACTCATGCGCACACTCAACAGCAAACAAAAAACAACTTTCATTTTCTCTTCGCATGACCCCAAGGTCATCGAGCACGCGCGGCGGATTGTGCGTCTCCAGGATGGTCGTGTCATCGAAGATGTGAGGAAGTGATTCATGTTGGAAGAACTCAAAGTTCTTTTGCTTGTGGCTATAAGAAATCTCGCCCTGCATAAGGTCAAAACCATTGTTGTGGGCGGAATTCTTCTTGTTGGAAGCTTTCTTGTGGTGTTCGGATTGTCGCTCCTCGGCAGTATCGAAAACACAATGTCACAAAGCATCATCGGCAGTGTGGCCGGACACCTCCAAGTCTACTCGGCCAACGCCCGCGACGAGCTGGCCCTTTTTGGTAGCGGCTTCTTTGGTCGCGACGATCTTGGTGAAATCGAGAAATTCGAGGACGTAAAAGCTGAACTGCTCAAACACCCGAACATCGCCGATGTTGTTCCGCTGGGCTTTGAAAACGCCTTTCTTGGCCGAGGCAACCTACTCGACGATCTTTTCGAGCGCTTCAGGTCAACGGTTAAATCAGGAGTTGAAGCAGATACACTGAACATGGTCGAGACAATCAAAACCAATCTCAGAACCGTGCGGTCTGATCTCGAAAACGAGCTCAAGATCTCCAGCATTCCTGAGGACATCAAAAAGCAGATCGCCGATGTTGAGGAAGCCCTTTCCGACAATTTCTGGATGCGATTGAAGGCCGACCCTGAGAGCGTGCTCCTCTTCTTGGAATCAAGAATAGCACCGCTCTCGGGCGAAAAAGAACCTCTGTACCTGCGTTATATGGGCACAAATCCGGAACAGTTCACCCAGGTTTTCCGAAAATTCAAAATTGTATCGGGAGAGAACATTCCTGCTGGCGAACGTGGCATCCTGCTCAGCCAACGCATCTATGAAACACAAATTAAAAATATCGTTGCACGCGGTTTCGACAACATACAAAAGGGCACTGTGGAGCAGCGCAAAAAAATCGCCGACGATGTGGCACTGCGCACCATCGCCTCCGATCTCCCCAAACAGTATCTCGAGACGCTTGTTTACTTGAACGGAGAGCAGCGCAAAGAAACAACCACTCTGCTCAAAGAGTTCCTGAAGACAGACGAGAACGATCTCGAAACCCTGATGAAAAACTTCCTGACTGTCGACGACTCCAATTTCAACGACCGGTACGAATTTTTCTATAAAACAATTGCTCCGCAGGTGCGCCTTTATCCCTTTAAGGTGGGAGACACCATTAACCTTCGCTCGTATACACGCAGTGGCTTTCTGAAGACCGTTCCCCTAAAAATCTACGGCACATATCAATTTTCAGGCCTAGAGAGTTCAGATCTGGCTGGTGCATTCAACTTCGTTGACATGGTCAGCTATCGCGAACTCTATGGACGCATGAGCAGCGAAGGTCAGCAAGAACTCGAGGCACTCCGCAAAGAGGTCGAGATTAAGAGCGTCGACTCAGGTTCGCTTGAAGATGCCCTTTTTGGAGCCGACGCAGTGCTTGAATCGCGTGCTTCAGAAAGCAACACAACGACATCGACCACAACCACCGCAGCATCGCCCGTAATGGAATTCAAACGCCTACAGACAGGCTCTTACAATCCCAGCGAACTCAACACCGGAATGGTAATCAATGCAGCCATCCTGCTCAAAAATCCAAGATTGCTTGCCACAACCCGAGTTGATCTCGAAAAGCGTCTCGCTGACGCAAAAATGCAACTTAAAGTTGTCGACTGGAAGCAAGCATCAGGAACCCTTGGCCAACTTGTGACTGTCATCCGTGCTGTGTTGCTGATTGCTGTCGGGATCATTTTGGTCGTAGCCATGGCTATCATCAACAACGCCATCATGATGACAACCCTCGAGCGCACACGCGAAATCGGAACGCTACGAGCGATTGGCGCACAGCGTAATTTTATCCTGCGTATGTTCTTTGTTGAAACCCTCACAATTGCGGTTCTCGCAACATTTCTTGGTTCTGTTTTGGCGGCGCTATTTGTGGGCTTCCTGGGGGTTCGAGGAATTGCATCGCCCTCTGATTTCGTGAGCTTTTTGTTCGGCGGGCCCAGGCTTTACCCGAGTTTATCTCCGACCGTGGCACTCGTGGCACCGTGCGTTGTAGCCTTACTTGCACTCATCTTCACGCTGTATCCAGCCTTCATGGCGAGCCGCATTGCACCGGCAGCAGCCATGCAGGACAGGGAGTAATATCCATGTGGACGTTCTTTGTCGTTGCCTTTCGCAATCTGATCCAGGCCCGCCGACGCACTCTGCTGCTCGGCTCGGCCATCGCATTTGTTTCTTTGTTGCTTTTGGTGCTTCTGAGCATCAGCAAAGGGGTGTCCGACCGTCTGATTGAAGCCTCCACCCTGACATCCACAGGACACGTCAATGTAGCCGGCTTTTACAAGCAGCGTTCGAATTCGGCGACACCACTCATTACCGATCGCGAAAAGATCCGCGCTTTGGTTCAGGAAAATATTTCTGGTTTGGCTCTTGTCACTGATCGTGCTCGCGGATGGGGTCGCCTGATTGGCCCGGGAGGCTCGTTCAACACGGGCCTGAACGGTCTCATCCTTGAGGAATCAGCCTTCCTGAAAGAAGTGAAACTCGCTGAGCAATCTGAATACAAAAAGGATGGCTCCAATAAGGTACTTGGCAAGATTGAAAATTTCGGAGCACCGAACACCATTCTCATTTTTGCAGCGCAAGCTAAAAAGCTTGGCGTGGATGTCGGTGACACTCTCACTTTCATCACCGAGGCGAACGGTGGGCAGGCCAACTCGGTTGATCTGACTGTGGCAGTAATCGCGCGCGACATGGGATTTCTCAGCAACTTTAGCGTATTTGTTCCGCGCCAGACCGTACTTGATTTAGACAGACGCGGCCCGGATACAACCGGCGCCGTGTGGGTGTACTTGAAGGACATCAGCCGCGCCAATGAAGTCCGCCTACAGCTCGAAGGAGTGCTACGCAAAGCGGGATACACCCTGCTGGAGCATGATCCTCGTCCCTTCTTTTTCAAGTTTCAGAAAATCGTCGGCCAAGACTGGCGCGGACTGCGGCTCGACCTGACCACCTGGGATGATGAGGTGTCGTTCATCAACTGGATTGTCACCAGCCTCAACGGACTCTCAGTGTTCCTGGTGATTATTTTGGGCCTCATCATTGCTACAGGAATCGCCAACAGCATGTGGATGACCGTGCGCGAGCGCACAAAGGAAATTGGTACGCTGCGTGCCATCGGGATGCAGAAAGGGCAAGTGCGCACCCTATTCATGATCGAGGCAGCTTTGCTCGGACTCCTCGGTGCAACCGCTGGATGCTTGCTGGGTCTTGTCTTAATTTCTGCTCTGAATGCTGCCCAGATCCCAATCAACAATTCGGGCTTGCGTGTCTTCCTGATGACCGATGTTGTGAAGCTCGCACTCCGCCCGGTGCACCTGGCAGGTGCGCTCATCTTCCTCCCCGCGCTCACAGCACTTGCAGCATTCTATCCCTCACTTAAAGCAAGCCAAATGCCGCCCGTTCAGGCTTTGAATCAAGGAAAATAAGGAGATGTTCATGAACGTTTCTCTCTTCACATTGAGTGTTGCACTCGGTTTTGTATCGCTTTTGAACTCAGGCTGGGCACTAGCCCTCAATGATGTGGATCTGAAAAAGCTGGTGGTTGAACTCGACGAACGCCAACGCAACTCGGGCGATTACAAGTCGGTTGTGTTCATCGAGCAATCGGAAAAAGGGAAGGTCACCCAGGCCTTTGAAGCTACCGTGTTTCGACGCGATTCAGACGACAAATGGATGCTGATCTTCACCAAGCCTAAAAGCGAGGCGGGTAAAGGTTATCTTCGCCTCGACAAAAACCTCTTCAGCTACGAACCTGCCTTGGGCAAATGGGAACGCCGCACCGATCGTGCTGGGATTGGTGGAACCAATTCACGCCGACAAGATTTTGATGAATCGCGCTTGAGCGAAGAATACACAGCGAAGTTTGTGGGTGATGAAAAGCTCGGAAAATTCGATGTACATCATGTCGCACTGAATGCAAAACCTGAAGCAGATGTAGCCAGCCCGATTCTGCATTTGTGGGTCGACAAAGAGTCTAAGAATATCCTCAAGCGTCAGGAACGCTCGCTCTCCGACAAACTCCTGCGCACGGTTTACTACCCCGCATGGGACAAAAAATTCAGCAAGTCGAAGGGGGCAGATGTTTACGTCCCCAAACAAATTCGTATTGTTGATGAAGTGGAAAAGGGCAACGGAACAACTGTCGTTCTGCGGGAATCAAATCTCGATTCCTTGCCTGCCAATATTTTCACCAAAGCTTGGCTGGAGTCGCAGAGCCGATGATGAAAAAATCACGATACATGATTAAGACCGTGCTTCCCTGTTTATTTCCTCTCCTGCCTTTCGCATCCGAAGCACGAGCCTCTTCTTCACTCGAGGATGAACTTTTCGGCGGCGGCTCTCAGAGCTCGACTCCTGCCAGTTCCTCCGCCTCCCCCGCATCTGCGGCGCCCGTGCAACCACAGGCAACTGCCGTAACCACAGCAGAGCCAAAGGCAAACGAAACCCTGACTCTAGGCGGACGCCTTGAGCTGCAGAGTTCGATGATGAAGTTTGCCGACAGCACTGTGGGCGATTCTCCGCTCAGCCATTCGGCAAGCGCGGAGCTGTATTTGGATTCACGCCCGAGTGATGATTTGCGAGGATTCATCAAAGGCGCAATCACGCAAAGCCAAAGCGCGGATGCCAATTCTACACAAAGTTCATCGCCCAAGATCGAACTCTACGAAATGTGGATCAAATGGAGTGGACAGGGCGCACTATTCACAACTGTCGGCCGACAAAAGCTCAAATGGGGCGCCGCGAGCTTCTGGAACCCAACCGACTTCCTTGCAGTTCAAACTAAAGATCCACTTGCCTCATTTGATGTTCGGCCAGGTGCGAATCTGATTAAGCTGCACGTGCCCGTTGAGAAATCAGGCCACAATTTCTACGCCCTTGTTGATCTCGAAAACGCGAAACAAGCGCACTCACCACGCGCTGCAGCACGCGCAGAATTCAATTACGGTTATGGTGCTTTTACAGGGGAACTCACCACAACCGTCGTTGGAGGCAAGGATCAACCCATCCGCTGGGGTGTCGATCTGAGCACAGCACTTGGGCCTGTGGATCTGATTGTTGAGTCGGCATGGACACGCCGAAGCGACCAAATCTTCTATTCAAAATCACGAACACCTGAAGGAACTCTGAACTTCTCCACGGTTGACAGAAGCAAGCAGTCGATCGCACAGGTTGTGGTCGGTACACGTTACGAACTCAAATATTCGGACAAGGGCAGCGCCAATTTGAACCTCGAGTATTTTTGGAACGACGCGGGTTATTCTGATGTCGTGCTGGAAGCTTATTCATTTGGCCAAGGACTTGTTCGGGGACAGAATCAAAGCCTCTATCTTGCCAACCGATACGCTGCCGCAAGCCTGGTCGTTATACCGAGCAATGATTTTAGCGTAAATCCATTGGTCTTCACCGCGATCACCAACCTCACCGATCGCAGCTGGCTCGCGCGCACAGGCTACACTCGAAGAATTAGCAACCGCTCGCGCCTCGAGTTCGCACTCACCAAATTTGGTGGGCTCGGTGAATTCCGCGGTGGAGTTCCCGAAGGTGTCGTTAATCAGGTGAAGAACGCGGCCAATCTGCCCTCTGCAGTGAAAGATAATCTCGATCGTCTCGCGGGGCGCGAGCAGGATTGGGCAGTGAGTGTCTCTGCAGGTGTTGACCTTTGAAATATATTCCTTGGATCTCCCTGGTCTGGGGAGTTTTCTCTGTTTTTCTGATTGGTCACGATCTCGCAGGCATCTACAAGGTCGTGTTCTTCGCTGCGCTCTTCGCCGCTGTAGCTCTGCTCGGGATTGTCTTCCCACAAGGACGTTCCAAGGCTCTCGACTGGCTCAAGCTCGTGAGTCAGCAAAGCGCTGCGCAATACATCCTGTTTTTTGCCGTGCCCCTGCTTTGGAAAGCAGAGCTCTGGATGTGGCTAACCCTGGTCACAGTACTGGCACTCTCGACACTCTGGGATCCTCTCTACAATAGGCTGTGGCGCAGCGCGTGGTACCGCGTCCTGCTGATTACCGTTTCGCTCACACTCGTCACCTCCCTTTCCGTTGTCACCTGGGCGCCATACCTGCTCGGCTACAGCACTTTGATTGCGCTGTTGGTGTGTTTTGTTGCTCAAGTCGCCAGCTCGTTTGCAGCCGATAAAATCATTCAAGCTGAGCGCGGAGTGGTGGCCTGGGGTCCAACGTCCTGGAAAAATATCGTCCTGAAGGATGCATGGCAGGGCTTAATTTTATTCATTGTTTATTTCTTCAGTGGCAGTCCACTTCCACCATTGGGGGTCTGGGTGGTGGAAGGCCGCATCGAAGCACACGCCGAAACGCGCAGCATCGAATGTGTCACGCGTATTGCTGCGCCAGCTGGATTCAAAAGTGGACTCGTTCACAGCTGGTCGATTCAAGAATCTGAACATTTCCAGGACAACATTGCTCTCTCCGAGGTCATCGGCAATGGCATCGAGGCAAAACCCTTCACCACCCGCTCGCGCAAGCAATCCTTCCCCATCCCCTTCGAGGATGTCGTGAAAAAAACCATCAAGTGTCGAGTTTCTCTGCCCGGCACCGGGGCGATCGGCACGATCGAGATGCTCCCCATCACCACTCCAACATTGAAGCAGCCCTAAGCCGTCGTTCTTTTGACATCACAACTTCCTCCCTGCCCGACCGATACAAGCTCGAACCGGTGGGCGAGCACTAGGGAAGGTGTGGATGACGGCAACGGGCAAAAACAACAAGCTGATTTGGGCTGTGGTCGGGGCGGGGGGAACCGCGCTGCTCTGCACGCCTCGCCTTGCAGTCGCCCAAAGCACATCCCCACAAGGACAAGCAGCTATTGCGGCCAAGGGTGCTACGGCTGCAACTGAAGGACAATCTCAAGCCAACAACACTGCAGCGGGCGCGAATGCAAAGCCCTCGTCTTGGCATTTTCAGACGACCTATGGGGTCTCGTCTGCGGACATGGAAGCTCCTTATTGGAACACAGCGCTTGATCCGGCCGCAGCAGCTCAAAGAAGCACTACAGGTGCACTGACACAGGTACGTTACAGCCATTCTCTGGAAAGCTCGCTCGGTGGCTCACAGGCCGTACGCTGGGGACTTTCTCTTGTGAACGAGCAGACCGCGGCCAAAAACAGCTGGGCAACTGCGCTTGTCAAAGACTCCAAAGCACCCGAATGGCGGGCGTGGGGCATTGGCACAGATATCTTCCTGGTTCGACATCTCTCGCCTGCTTTAGACTTCGATGCTGGTCTTCAAGCTGATTACTTTCTCTCTGGGGTGGCAACACTTGGTGCATCGGATACAACGGCTGCGGCGCAGAGTGCGACTCAGAACCGTCTCGACCAAAAGTCTGGATGGCGGCTCGCCTTCACAGGCGGTATTGGCGGGCTTTACCTTGGTCCGGTAGGCTTCATTCTGCGCCTCAGCGGATACGTGATGCAAGCGTCTTTCAAGACACACACGCAGCCGCTGCGTGCGCAGGGCCTGCAGCTACAGTTTGGCATGGATCTCGCTCTGGGCCGAGGTGATCCATGAAGAAAAACTCGGCTCTAAATTACATGAAACTCATGCTTGCAGGATTGGTCATCCCCACGATGTTGAGCTCATCTTGCGGCAGGGCTCCTGTGGAATACCTCGATGAGAGCGTCAGTAACGTGGAGGTCACAGGTGCCTTCACCGACTGGACACCTGGCACAAGTTCGTTTGCTGGAGGTCGGTTTGTTCTTCTCGACCCGACCACCAGTGAAGTTTTTGTCTCCAATGAAATCAGTGCCACACAACCAAAGTTTACCATCGAAAATGTACCTGTGGCAGGCAGATATTACGGAATTTTAATCGACAGTCGGTTTGAACCGCGTGCGTATATTGAGAAGAAGATGGCCGACGGAAAAAAACTACGCCTCTTCAAGCTCAACAACACGATCGGTAAACTCGGTACAAGTGTTGTTCGGGATCAGAGCATTGAACCCAGCCAGCAAGCAGATCTAGAATTTCAGACAAACCTTGGCGTTGTTTCCGGTAGAAAAGCATTCGACAAGGAATTCAGCGCAACTTTTTCACCAAATCCGGACATCGATGAAGATGGAATTCCGAACATCATTGATACGGATGTGGATGGAGATGTTGGTGGCCCCAATAGCGCCAATATCAAGTACAATATATTCGATGCCTTCACCTACAACAAAAGTGAAAAACTCCCCGATTCCTCAATCGCATGGCAATTCAATTATGCCTACGGAATCCCCAAGCTGGGCTTTTTCAAATGCAATTATTTGCGCTCGCCCTCACCGCCCGCTCCCCCTGCAGCGATGACGGATCCCTCTGAAACGCAGACCAACTTTGAGCTCACATTTTCCTGCGCACTCAAACTCCCGAGTTCATTCGCACAGTCGGTAGAGCTCATGACAGTCAAGAGCCTGCTTGATGCAGCCAAAGACAGCGATGGAATTGCATTCGACAAAAAAATGCGTGACGACGGCAAATCCGGAGATCTGATTGCTTCCGATGGAATCTGGACAGGACAATTGAAAATCACGGAAGGAAGCCCCGAAAGCTTCAAAGAGCAACTCATTTTTGCATCCGTAAAACTCGCAAGCGGTGCATACAAAACTTTTGTTACAGTGCTTGAACCTAAAACAACCATCACCAAGGACAATCTCACCCGAACCTGTCCAAGCAATGCCAACAGTCTTGCCGGACTCGCCGTGAGCTTGAACCTCGAATCAGGAAAAGCCGATCTGAATGAGTTTAACGTCAGTTTGCGTTTGAGAAGCGAAACTGGGCAGACCGTGGAAAGCGATAAAGATGGGAATAAGCTCCCCCCACTCTCCTTCAAGTACGTGGCTCCCAATAAATTCGAGTTCACGGGAGCAGAAAACACATTCACACTATCGAATGGCACATACTTCCCTCTAATCAAGATCACCGCACCTTCGGCCTTGCCTGGAATCCTGGGAAGCGCTTTTGAGCTTTATCTCCCTGGTCTGTCGATTGGCTTTACGAACAACACCCTCAGCCAACAGTGCACCACTCCCTAGTCACAGTGTTCAATCTTTAGACACCCCCTGCCCAGAAAAATCCCTCATCCCTCCGGTATTTCTCTTTGGCATCGTCTTTGCTCAACGGGCAACAGAGGTCTGTTTAACAGCCTCAGGGGAGGGCTCCATGAAGCATCTGTCGTTGCTCACTACACTCACAACCGTTCCGCTCGTGCTTGCCGCCTGCGGACAAGCCCAAGACGACACCTCGAGCGCCTTCACGAATTCCGCTGACGAAGCTTCTTACATGCTCGTTGGCAGCAATACTTTTCTGAAGAAGACAACCGACGACTCCAGCAAACTCGATGCTGGCAGTGAAAAGTGCGAGATTCCTGCAGGGACAAAAGTTCTGTTGCAGAGTGATCCATCGATTGAAGGTGCACACTTTCTTGTGAACACAAAAGAGATGTTACCCGGCTGCGGTTTCAGCAAAGGTTACGTTTTCCGCGAGCACATCAAACAAACGTCGGCGAAGACTTTGTTCTCGGCAAACGTCAGCGCTTTTCTGGACACCATCGGCTACGCTGAGGGAACGGGCGACCGTTACGACTACATGTACACACATAAAGTCTTTTACAGCTACGCTGGGCACCCCCGCATCATTCAGTGCTCCTATGGGCTTTGCTCCGACGCAGCCGGCCGATATCAGTTCCTTTCAACCACCTGGGATGCAATGCGCAGGAAGCTCGGGCTCTCCGACTTTTCTCCAACCAGCCAGGACAGAGCTGCGGTGCAATTGATTAAGGATGTTGGATGCTACAATCTCGTGGTGAACATCAACGGACCCGAAACCTTCTCGCGCGCAGCGTACTGCGTCTCAGGCCAGTGGGCATCATTCCCCGGAAGTCCGTACGGACAACCCAGACACTCCTCAAGCCATCTCTATGGTAAGTTCAGCAAATTCCTTGAACGCTATTGAGTTCTGCTGGTTAGAAACGGCTTAAGATACGCTTAAAGAGAGGCGCTCCTCAATTCCGGGGAGCGCCTCTTTCGATCCAGGAGCGAATCGCCTCTTTTTGCTCGGCCGTAGGCTTGTTCGCCTGGCCCCCTACGTTAGCTCCCGAACTATCGAACTCCGCCACGTGCAAAAGTGGCGTGCAGAGAGCATTGCTGCCGGCAGCAAAAGCCTCACGTGTGGCGCTGTCCATGATTGCATAGAGATACGAAGTGCTCGGGCTGTTCGCCTTTACATAGTTTCGTTCTGCGCAGTCGGCACCGAGTTGTCTTTTCACCTGAGCCACCTGCAAGAGCGATGTGTAGGCTGCCTCTTCAGAGGACATGTCGAGGTTACTGACCTTCTGCGAATAGGCCACATCCCCGGGCACATGACATTCTCCACAGCTTTTCAAATAGCTCGTGTAGATCCCAGAAAATTTAGTGAGATCGGGAGGAGGCGGAGAATCCGACTTTTTATCGCCACACGAGACAACACCTAACAGAGTGATAAAAGCAGCGAGACCAAAAAATCCGGCCGAAATTCCGGAGGAGTTTGAATAACGAAACATCTTCTTATTTCTCCCTGGCCAATTGCGCCACTCGCGATTTAACCAACTCGATCTGACGCGCAAACTCATTGCGCTCATCCGCGCTCAGAAGTTCGATACGGTCAGAGCCTGCCATCTTCAACAATTGTGCCTCAAGTTCACTCCGCGAGACAAAATCGCGCTGATTTGATTTCAGAAAAACATGCCGCGCTGCGAGATTTTCGGCGCGCAAGCGCAGCCAACGAGTGGCCATCGGTCGGCTCGCGGCAGCGAGGGTATCTAAGGTTGAAAGCGCACGACGGCTCAGGTTGAAATACTTCCCCTGTGCATCGTCCGAGAGTGTAATGCTCTTTTCCGCAAGGCGACTCGACAGCATCCAGGCAGAGCGCAATGTTTCCAAAACAACCTCATCGGCACTTTGCTCGGAGTCTTCGGCATACTCTGCAACCTGTACCAAACATTTCTCGAGCTGGGATTTTGCATTCGCGAGCTCGCCAGCCAACCACAAATCGGTTGCCTGAGAAGTGCAGTCCTTGAGTGCGAAACGCGCCCAATTCTCCTTGCTCAGGGCATACGACTTCAGTTCATCTTCCCAGCCAGCAAGAATCTTGATCCTTTCTGCACGCAGAGGAATACGAGCTGCGGGAGTGTTTCCGAGCTGGATGAGGAAGCCATAAGCCAAAGCCTTGTAACGATCTGGGTGAAAGTCGATCACATCACCCGGAATTCCCTGACCTCTGCGGGTTTTGAGCTTATCTGCCATGCCCAGCACCTTATCGAAGTGCTCAGATGCGCGCTTGCGCTCACCGGCATGCCACAGCGACCAACCCATCATCAAACGCGCCTTGATGGTGTTTTCATCACTTCGATGACCCAATTGCCCAAGCAGTTGCTGATAGAGAGCTGCTGCTTGGCCGAAACGACCAGCCTGGGAATTGTAAAAAGCTGTGCGTTCTGTCCAGCCATTGAGCTGCTCAGTGTCCTTATTGAGCTTGCGCGCCCATTCGAGGCCCTGGCCCGAAACCTCCGCTGCTCGCGGAAACTCTCCATTACGATAGAGTGCCTTTGAGAAATGGGACAAGAATGACAGTCGAGCGTCGTCATCCTCAAAACCCATTTTCTCGCGCGCGGCGAAAAATCCCGAGGCCATACCGTGGTTGCCTGTCTGCAGGTGGAGCATGGCTAAATTCAACAGCACTCGTCCTGTCATGCGGGTGCTGCGTCGAGCCAGGTCTAGAGCAATCATGTACTGATGATGCGCAGTTTGGCTGAGTTCCTCATCGAATGTAAAACCCTTCATACTCCGAAGCAGCTTTTGATGGGCAATGTATCCGAGCAAGAGATGCTTACCTGCAGGACGCGAGCCGTCGTCTTTAAGCTGGGTGAGAATCTTCTCTGCGTCATTCAGAAGCTTGGTATCAGCGCTCTCTTTGCGCTCCATATCATCAAAAAGCGCAATCACTGCCTTGGCAAAATCAACATTTGCAGAAGTGAATGAAGCGCTCTTTAAACTGGCATAGCGCTCATCGAGAAGCTTTCGATTTGATTCCTGAAGAAGAGTTGTGACGAAGGCTAGGTGCGACTCCTGGTCGTCGGTCAGACGCACTGAGGAATAAAAAACCTGAGAGGCTGGCTTGGTTTTGCCTTGCGACCAGAAAGCGTATCCTTCATCAAGAGTCACACTAACGTACTGCTCCCGTGCGAGCATGTATTCTGTGTCGGCAACTTTTGCGCCGCTCAGCCAGTTTGAATCAATGTAAGCCATAACTCGCGTTTTATTGAATTCTGCGAGAGTCAGCACGCCTTGAGTCGAAACCACGCGGCGCAAAAAATAATTTTCTCCAATCTTTCCTAAAATTTTATTGAACTCTGCGAAAAACTTATCTTCCTCAGCTTCACTCTTGGCCAATGCTACATTGAGCAAAACGTCCTGTGAGCGCAAAAGATAATCAAGCACTCCTTCAGCCTTCACTTTGCTGCGCAGTTGAGCCAGGTACTGAAGTCTGTCTGCTGGAGACTTGTGAAGAACTGCAATCTTCTGCAACAATTGAGCACCAAGATAGGCACTTGATTCAACCGAAACCACCTGCATTTCCGATACTCGGATGATGGCATCTATCCAGGCCTGAACAGGAAGCATATTCTGTTCCAGAAGCGTCTTGGCAAGGCTCAAGTAAACATGCTGCTCCAGCGAGCTTTGCAGGGATTGCAACTTTGTAGAGTTGAACCGAGCTGTGGCCTCGTTGTTTCTGCGCAGTGAGAGATCCACAAACACCAATGAGAGCTGAGCAAAGGCTTGGAAACGGCCTCTGACTTTTTCGAAAACACTTCGCTTTTCTGACAACAATTGCACAAACTCGGGAGAAATTTGATCGAGACGTTCACGCGCACGATACTGGAGAACTTCGAGCAGATTGCGAAGTACCTTGTAACCTTCTTTGTCGACAGCGGGTGCAGCCGCCTCAACGAAGTCGACGTAATAAAGAGCAGCCTGATACTCGCCGGTCAGAATATGCTGACTCAGAATTTTCCCAAGGGAGTCGAGGTTTCGATATGCCTCAAAGCGGTGCCGCAAGGTGTTGATGATGAGAGTTCTTTCCGCAACACTGCGACTGGTTCTATAGGCATCGAGAAGATTCTTTTCCGTCCACTGCGTGGGAACTAAACCTGCTTTGGGAATGCGATAAACATCGAGCGATCCCTCGAAAGCACAAGTCATATAAAGATGAGTTTTACCTGGCGCGGGAAAGTTGCAATTCTGCTCTGCAGTCGTGAGCTGCTCAGGCAAAACAAGAGAGCTGCTTTGCTCAATCTGTGCAACTGGAATTCTGTAGAGCAAGCCATTGTCATTGCCATCGATCCGCGAGTCAGCGTTGGTATCATTTGAGAACTGAGCGAAATAGATGAATTCGGCGGCTTCATCGAAGCGCGGAAACCCAGGCAATCCAGGCAAGCCAACCTTCAGCGACCAGCTCTTCTGGTCGCTGATTCTGAAAACCTTCAAAACTCTCTCAATGTTGTTGTCGGAGTCAGATTGAGCCTGAACGGATGAATAGACGATCCACCGCGATGACGGGTCGGCATGCGCAGAAAGAATCTGATCCTCGAAAAGCACCTTTTTTTCTCGGCTGCCAAGATCGAAACTCACCAACTGAGCAACGTTTGAACCGGTTGGCCTCCGGATAAAGGCAATCTTCTGATTTCCAAGCCAGAATGGCTGCTCAGAGGTGGCCTTTTCATCTGCACAAATTAAAGACGACCCTTTGCCTGCTGAAATATTCTGAACGCAAACATCACCCCGCGCCTGCGATTCAAAAGAGGTATAGGCAATCCGCGTACCATCGGGACTGAGCGCAGGATCCTTCGTGTCGAACTCAGCATTGACGAATGGTTCGACCTTGCCCAGAGCCTGAAAACCTTTTAGTCCCCGCCAAAAAAGACGTGTTGCAAGATTCTTGCTGCGGGTAAAATAGATCCGCTCCTCGGAGGGAGCGATGGCAACCTGAAAATGATTGTCGGGACCCACCGTCAGCTTCTCGAGATATTCAAGGCGAGGCATGCGCACTTCAGCAGCAGCGAGTGCAGCACCTGAATATGCAAGGCCAAGAAACACAGAAGACAAAGCAAAACCGCGCATAGCCGCGCGCACACAGGGCGAGGAGGCGGCGTCGTTGATAAACATAGGAAGCGACCTCATCTCTTGCTTGGGGTGGAGAGTGAGTAGTCGCCATCAATCACCTGGTAAGCACGATCCTTGCGCTTATCCGTGGTTGAAGGAGGCAACACGTTGGGACGAAAGTCGACCGACTTCTTCATGGTTGTCTTGTCGAGTTCGGGCCAGTCGCCTGAGCTTTCTTCTTCAATGAGGGTGGTTCTGTCGATCACCACGAGCGTCGGAACACATGCCACTGTCAAAGATGCAAAGCACGAAAGAAGCAGGAATGAAATTCTCATTGAATGGGCACCTCACGAATCGTTTTCACCAAATCTTGAGTCTTCGCGTTGACAATCGGAGTGAGAGGAAGATTACTGATTTTAAACTGCTGCTCAAGCACTCCACCCAGGCCGATATCAAGATCCAAAAAACCCTGTTGCATCTGCATCCCAACATAGCGCGGGTAGCCAACCGAGAGTGCAAGCCTAGCTTTGTTCAAAAGGGAATCTGAGCCCGAGGGATCCAACACATCCATAAGCGCTAGCAGCTGGTTTTTACCAATTTCTGTCACATCAACGCGGCCTTCTATCAATGCTTTCGATAAATCCACAATCAATGCCAAGCGCGCACTCAGAGGCGCGGATGCCATTTTCTCCGGTTTGCTCGAGAGCAATGCCGTGTTGAGCTTGGTGACTCGTCCCTGCAGGCCTGCCATGAAGCGTGAGGGCTGAATATCAACGAAACCCTGACCTGCGAGCACCCCCTCGAACAGATCTGCATCTAGTTTGTCGATGGTAAGCAAGTTCTGCAAGAGCGATACACGCGCGCGCAAAGGCCCAAATTTTCTCTCTAACGCATTTACCTCCACCACAGTGAGCAGAGAGTCATCGAGAGTAAGCGGCACAAACTTGGACGTGTCGACACGCTTAAATGGATTGTCTCGGATTAAATAAGCCCAACGCAGACTCTTAAAATTGGGTAGCTCGAGATCCTGCTGGAAAGGTATTCGTCCCGACACCCTGCGCAAACCTCCGAGCGCGTGCTGTGCGGAGAAGTTGTCGAGGTTCAAATTACCTCTCAATCGCAGAGATTTTTGCTCCTTCTGGGTGAGTTCCCAGTTAACCCGTATCAGACCATCGAGATTCACCCTGTCCTGCGACCGAATTCCATATCGAAAAAGCTCGGGAGGTTTCACGAGCAGCTGACCGTCGAAGCGGCTGTTTGTGGCCTTCAGATCTGTACCTCCGCGCAAACTAGCCATGAACCGTCCTGCACCTGCGCTGATATCGACTTTTTCAAGATCGACCCTGTTTTTGATGTCAGTTTTCAGCTTCAGCTTTGCTGCTATCGTTTTTAGATAGGGAGCAATGTCTTGTGGAATATCGAAGACTTTTGCTGGCGCCAATTCCTGCAGATTGGCCTCGATCGTTGCCGCTGCGCCAGTGCTCAAATCCGTGCGTGCTTCAAGGTTCACAGTTCCACTGAGTTTGTCGACAACAGCCAACTTAACAGCGCCCACGCGCGGCAAAGAGTACTTGAGTGAAACCTTTGCAAGCCCTCGCCGCAACGTCGTATTCACACCAGCGCTAACAGGCCCTTCCATGAGCAGCATATGATCTTCAAACAACGGCTTCACAGGCTTCTCAAAAAACTGAATTTTGGCGTTGGCACCTACGTCTGCATTAATAAGCAACGGGGGTGGCAGCTGCGCAACTAGAATGCTTTTCGCACCATGGGGTACCTGCACGTTCCAATTCAAATCAATCTTGGAACCACCAACTAAGCCCAGGGCATCGGCCAAAGGGGTCAATTTGCGCAACCGCAAAAGTGCATGGAGTTGCGTTTCTCCGCGCAATGCGAGCTTTCCTATTGCATTTTCAATGTTCATTTTGTTCACGATCAGTGGCTGCTTGTTCCAATCGACCTGGGTATTAACCTGGACACTCTTTAGTTCCAGTGGGGAATTCACGCGTGCGTCACCGCGGACTTGAAGACCGCCGGGCAACTGTATTCCCGTGGGGGAACCCTTCGGAGGAAGACTCGTCTGGTTGAGTTCTAAAGCGTATTTTAAATCAACAATCTTCAGTTCACCCTTGCCAGCGTTAAGTAACTTTTGAACATCTCTCCAAGGCGTAGATGCCTTGATTGATATCGTTGCATTAAGATCAAGCCAACCCAGATTGTCAGGCAGTGGCTTGAGCTTTGGGATGATCTTGAGAAGGTAATCTTTCAGGGTCACCGATGCGGCAGTGTCGAGTTTGAATTCCCCATCTGCATGTTGCGAAACATCAACTCTAGCCTTCAAAAATTGGGGATTGTTTGCACCCAGCAAAAGCTTTGGCTCGAGTGCAAGTTTATCGAGTCGCAACCCCTCAAACGGTCTCTTGAGGCTTGCAAAAGTAGGTGTTGTGAGCACGAGGCGCAGAGGTGTCTCGATGCGGGTTCCTGCGAGTGATTGCAGCTTCACTTGCTGGCTCAATGCAGCCAATGATTTTCCCTGCATCCGAATTTCAGACAGCAATACACCGAGCGGGCCTTCGAATGAATCAAGTTCCACACCCTTTGATCCCAGGGAAAATTTGAGGGGAGCCTCGAGGTCAAAATTTAAACCAACATCTATTCCCTCAGAGGGAAGCTTCGCACCAACGCGAATGCGGCCAAGAGCAATTCGGTTGTGCAATTTCAGTGCCACTCCGGAAATGGATCTAAAGAGTGTGTCAGGCAATTTTTTCACAAACGATTCACCGGTCTCGTTCTCGAGCTCGAACATCTGTGCAAGTTCAAACCTCGTCTCTTCAGGCTTCTCAACATCGAGGGTCATTTTTCCCGCGTCGAGATTGATTTGCCCTGCCTTTTCGAGACGACCGTTGAACTGAATTTTTTCACCCGAAAATGAGAATTTCAGCGCACCAATTGCAAGGAATGGACTTTTCGGATCTTCAAAAGACAACAACACACGTGTAGCCAGTCCTGTTGATACAGGGAGCTCCAGTGCAATCGAAGGTGCTGATGGTGTCAGGTTGGTCGCACTGAACCTCACCGCACCCTTCTCTGCCGCGCCTAATTCAGTTCTTCCCAGTGAAAAATTAATTGCTGCTTCGATCTTCCTCGGAACGACGTGGAGCTCGGTATCGATCTGAAGTGGTTGAGTAGCAATCTGGATGTTTTTTCTGCCTTGCTTGAGAGCAAGATCGAGTTTTAAACCCTTCACCCGAACAGAGTCGACGTTCAGGGCTACTGGTGGTTCGGTGACCAACTTGCGCAAAATTGCGAGCGGATTTTCCGGTGGCTTAACGTCTTCGGTTTCATTGAGTGCCAACTGAGCCTTGATCTCGGGATTATTGACCTCAATCTGAGACACCTGAAGCCGACGGTTGAGTAACTCCCAAAACGAAAAGCGCACGAGCAGATTCTCAACTTTGACTTCCGCCTTCCCGAGTTTTGGATCTGCCCATTGCGCTTCAACACCTCCAAGTGAAACCCGAGCAAAGGGATCGATGGCAAGCTGGGAAATTTTTGTCTTCAAATTGAAATCGCGCTCAAGAACTTTTTGCACGGGCGGTAGGATCTGGTTCATCACAAATGGAGTTCTGATGGCAAACAAGAGTGCCACAAGAAATCCAATAATGCCGGCCAAACAGAAGCCAAACCATTTCAACACAACTCTGAGTTTGCCCTTCAGCACAGCCCCTCCTGAGGCGAAAGTCATCGATACATGCTAACGAAACACCCCCCTCCCAATGCGTCAGGCAACTGACATTTCAGGGGTTATTGTGCAGCTCTGAACTTCTGCCGAACTTTTTTTCCGCGCTGCTTAAAAAACAAGCTGTTAAAACAGGGAAGAGTGGATTCTCGTCTGAGAGAAATGGAACCTGACAATGGCACTTGCACATCCGCGACATTGGCACCGAATGCTGCGAACAAAACTAGCAGCGACCCACCTCGACGACTTGCGATGGGTCGTGCCGCGCATGGTCAATCAGTCGCTGGAAAGCGCATCCCGCCACAACATCCTTGCCGACTCACAGGCACTTTCGTTCACTTTCATTTTGTCGTTAGTACCACTGCTTGCCATCGCATTCACCATTTTCAAGTGGTTTGGCGGCCTAACGTTGTTTGTGGACAACACGCTTAAGCCTTTTCTTGCAAAGTACTTTCCGGATGCCGTTTCGACACAACTCCACGGCCTAGTGGATAAATTTGTACAAAACCTGGAAACAGGTGCGCTCGGTGCTGTTTCTTTTGCCACCCTGCTCGCAACAGTTCTTGCGCTCATGATGAACATTGAGGCTAGCTTTAATCGCATCTTTGAAACCAAATTCAAACGACCGCTGTTACGCCGTATCGGCAGCTATTGGGTCATGCTCTCCGCATTTCCATTCGTGATTGTTTTGAGCACAGCGAAGTCTTCGCAGCTCATGACAGCTCTGCAATCCTCGATGGGGATCCTCTCACATTTCGGGCTGCTCGATTACCTGCGCTACATCGTCGGCCACCTCGTACAAATCGCAGGATTTGGCGCATTGTTTTTAGTTTTGCCCGAGAAGAAGCCCCGCCTGGCTGCAGTTTTTTGGGGTGCACTGGTCACTCACCTTATCTTCCAGCTGCTCGCCACCATCAACGTTCAATATGCATCATTTGTCTTTTCCAATCGGCTGAATCTGAAAATCTATGGAAGCCTTCCCTTGCTCGTGCTCGTCTTCTTGATCTGGGTGCGTTTGGTGTGGCTCGGTATTCTTTTCGGCGCGTGCCTTTGCGCATCGGTGGACAAATTCCTCGAGAGCAAGAGCACAGAGCGTAAGAAAGAACCCTGGATGTTGCCCTCCGAAACCATTTTGAACTGCGTGCGGCTCCTTGATTTCCACATCGAAAGCTTCAGAAAACAAAGCGCCCCAATCACAGAGAACGACATCAGCGTCGTTTTAAATCTGACTCCAGAGGAAACCGAACTCCATCATGAGCGCCTGATTCGTAAGGGTTACGTCATATCCATGAAATTTCAGGACAAAAGCTGCTACAGCGCAACGATGAAGGCCCTCGGTTGCAGTGCCTCACCCGAGCAACTTCTGTCAGATCTGATGGATATCCCAAGTGAAGAGCTCTCAACCCGTACCGAGGGTACCTCTCAGGGACTCTTAGTGGCCGATGTTCAAAGGGTTTTGCTCCGACTCAGGGAACCCTGAATCAAGATCGAGCAGTCCAACTCCGATAGCCTTTATAGTTCAGATGCGGAGTACTGGGCATGGCGCTGCACAGATATGGCCTCTTTATCGGAAGCATGTTGCTCGTGGTGGCCTGTGGGGCATCACGGCCTGCACAGCGCAATTGTTCAAAAACGAATGCAGTTTTCCAAACTTCGCTGCCGAATGCGCAGCTCAAACGCAACGAATGGGAAGCACGAGACCCCTCGGCTGCGATATTGCTTTTTAAGGCGACCTCGAGCCAAATTACGGTTGAATCGCGCTGCAATGCGCGGCTGATGCACAAGCTCACTGTTGCCCAAAATGATGGGCGACCACCTCAGCGTCCACTCGAATTCAACAATTTGCGGTTTGATATCAGCAACGACACAGGCTCAATGGAGCTCCACTCATCAAGCCACTGCTTCTTTAGAATCTGGGATCCGCGCGTAAAAGGGCAGGTCGAAAACAATCCGAGTCTCGGTGCACCCAACATCCGGACGATTCTGAGCAACCCATTGAACCGTTATCAGCTCTACAAGTCGCTGCTCACCAGCCCGCAGAAATTAGTTCTCTTCTCAGGCAGCGGCAGACCAATTGAATTTGAATACAAATTCTCAGGTCAGGAAATTTATTCACAGTTTTTCCAAAAGATAGATGCTTTCTCTTCTGATACCTATCGCAGCGTTGTAGGGCGCGAGTTCAGCAAGACGTCTGTGATTCTCGATGAGCTTGGACTCGATGTCTGCGGCGCAAATGAAAAACTCCTTCAACGCCTCGATAAATCTGAAACGGGCAACCGTAGAGGCGTAACCGACGCGATGTCGTTTGCGACTTTTTACAATGCCAACAATGAATTCATGAAGGAACCCTACCGCCGGATGTTGATTAGCAGCGGACGGAACAAAACATGTATCTCCCAAACCGACTTTGTGGTTTTGCCAATCACATTCACAAAGCAGCTGACAGCAGAACAAAAAGAACTCACAAACGAGATTTTCAGCAATCAGAGTGCGGATGCCAACGCCCTCAAAGCCAAATTGCAAGCCATGTATGCCAACCCAGCGATTGGGGTGGGTGACATCGTCCCGGAATTCACTTCCGCCACACGGTTCAGAGAGTTAGATGTGGCAGAACCGCAAAAATCAGATTTTGTAGAAAGCCTTGGAGCACCGCGCGCATGTACGCCGTGGCTAGAGCAATACCCGGGCCTCATGGTGACAGCTCCAATCGGTGCACTAGGTTCAGCAAGAGTTGCACAATTTGAATTTAAGGCAAGCCAGCTCTCCAGCATTGAAGACGTTTCGCGAAAGATTTTTCCAAATCTGGCACGCAATTCGCTTCAAACGCCAATGGCTCCTATGTTTCTTAAGCAATCGCTCGATTTGATTTTGAAATATCAGGCCTGCACTCTCAAGGGATTCAAGTTCGACAATGATAATCCTCAAGACGCCTATTGCAAAGATGGATCGCGGCTCACTGCCAACAACACGCCCGATATTAGTATCGACAGCGAGGTTGGATCATGCCCTCCTGTGGGAGAAGCCAACCGAATTCACGCCGCGAAGGCACACCTGAATGTTATATCGAGCTTGCGTCTTGCTATGGCGACATCGATTCTCAACCTCGAAAAGCATAGAGAAAACCATAAAGAAAGTTTGCTCCTTCCTCTTGCTCAGCTACGCGATGTCACAAAAAATGAACTCTACGAAATGTCCTCTCAAAATGACAGAGGTGTCTTCAACAGAGTGAGTAAAATACTCGATGAAATGGACGCTCAGCACACAAAGACAATGGGTTTCTATAGTGGTTTGAGAGTCGATTCAGTGGGCCATGAGCTCGAACTCCAGTGTTCTCTGATACAAAGAACTGCAGCCAACCCTCTCCCCGAAGGTGAGGTCGACGTCAGTGCAGTATTCGACAACATCAGCTCCGAAGCGCAAGGACTCATAAATGCTGGTTTCACCCGCCAGGATTCCTTCAGATATTATAGAAACTTTGCTGCGCGGTATCTAACTATTCGTTGCACAAATGCTTCATCACAGCTGCTGGTGAGCGGATTTCGAAAAGCGCCGGGATTATACCAGTTCATGAGAGATGCACGCATTAGCATGATTGCATCAGATGCCATTCCTGCATCGAACCAATTGAGCCTGTCCAACAAGGATTTGATTGAAACCGGGCGCCCTGTTCAGGTTCCCATCCAGCAATTTATACTTCCCCAGAGTGCTATTAAAGACAAGAAATACCAACATGAAGTCAATGCATATCTTCTGAGCGAAGGGCATGTTGAAATCGCTTACTGCCACCATCAATCACTCGCGCGTGGTGGCTCAGTTTCGGGCTACTGCGAGATCGATCTGCCGCACCGTGAGTTTTTAAGATATTATAAAAGTCGTTTCCCTGCTGATTTCGCAAACAATGGCCGACTTTCAATTTTCGACCCTGATGATCCGCTCTTTGCTACCCTTGTTGCTCAGCAACAAGCAGCTGAAAAGCCGACTCCAAAGGTTTTTGCCGATGCGCTGCCGAGCCTCTCGGCTCACTTGAACTTGCTGACAACGATTCCGCGTTGGTACCCAGAGGCAGCCAAGGCCCGACTCGGAGCTCGAGCCTATCCCAACGAGGGATTCAGCGAAGATTCTGGAATGTACTCTCTTGGTGCAGGCGACAGCGGCACAACCGTCAGTCTGTTTGGACTCTTTCCTGTGTTCATGGTGAGTGCAGTCAACGATTATCCCGTTTCGGGCGGATTGGCTGTCATTCCCAGCACCGGTGGGCAAAATGTTCAGCCCAAAAATGCGGGGGCTTGTCGATAAGCCGAGTGGACGAAGGGTATTCCCGACACCGCTGAGGCATTCCAAGGATGGAACTGGGCGACATTCCACAGTCGATGCATCCTGACTACGACGTTCAGGAGGAGCAACCCAAGCGCTCCCAAAACAGGGTGCTTGGTCTTTTGTGGCTCATTGGAATGATCTGTCTGGCCGGAACCTTCGGCATTGTTGCGCGCTACTTCGATACTAGCGAACGTTTGAACACACTCGTGCTGCAGAAAAAGGTTTTGCCACTGCGCGAGTGGGGACTGCGGGCCTACAATTGTCCCAGCTATTATGCGGATTTCAGCAAATGCAAAGCCCTCTCTCTTGAGGCTGCTTCTGGAAAAATGGAACGAAAGCTGAAAGTGACAGTTCCATTCAGCACAGACCTGAAGGCCACAATCAACAGAATGAACGAACGACCGACCCACCTGCATCTAACGTACACTCTCTCCGAACACGAAAAGTTATGGTTGTCGCAACGGACTTCGGAAGCGCTGGGCGGCGAGCCGTCGTTACAAGCTCTGCGGGTGCAACTCGGCAGTTTCGAATGCGTGACGAAAACTCCGGGCGGAGAGGATTTCGATGTTCGCGCAGCACCGGATAACCTCTCTTGCTTCACCCAGACCTCCACATCAGAGGTCAGGCAAATGCCGGAAAATGGTCGTCTCGACTACTACATTACACTTGGACCTACGGGCGAAATGGGTCCATCACGCTGGCCCTTTCTGCTCGCAGAGAATCAGTATTTGCACGAGGTCATGTCACTCGACAACCTCACCCATTCCTCTGTGGTGCTCTGGAATTTGATTGCACTGTTGATGCCAATTTTCGTTATTGCGTTCCGATTCGTCTTCAAGAACGACACGGTTCTTAACACACTTGCAGACTACTCGGTTGCAATGTTTGTTTACGCACTTTGCGTGATTGGACTGCAACAAGCCCACCTCATCTCTGGAACAAGCCTGTCACTCCTGAGCATTGTGTGTGTTCTTCTCGAAGGTGTCGTGCTCACCTTGCTACTGCGCTATGCCTACAGCGTGAGTTCAGGAACATCTTGGAGTATTCAAGGCTCGATCCTGGTCTCTACATTTGCTGCCATTATTTTTCTCGCAGCCTATGCAATCTCAAAACAGTCGCCCCAGGCATTTTTGGTTAAATCGCATTATTTTCGCGATGCGATAGCCTCTGCTATTGGGCTTGTGTTGATGGCGATTGGCTTCTTCAGGCGCCAGAGCAAGTTTGAAGGAACATCTACTCCGCAGTACTCCAGTTTCTCGCAAGCCAACGATGATTTCGGCACTCCAAGTTACTACATCCGCGTGGCCTGTGCCGCACTTCCGTTGCTCATCTTCGGCATGTCTAATTTCAGAGAAGTGATCAACCCTACGATGAAGACCCTCAAGTGGGAAGATCTTCTTTTTCTTCCAAGCCAAACTGCGCTGATCGCGTTTTTCCTTGGAGTACGAACCTCTTCAACGATGAAATACGGCAAAAGCATGAAAGAACGTCTCGAATCGCTATTTTCGGGTATTTTGAGCCTGCAGCGTACAGTGACACCCATTGAATCCATCGATGCGATTGTCAAAGGCATACGAGAAACTCTTCCGGCAACTACAAATGCAAACGTTGAATTCATTGAGAATGATGATTGGGACACAAACCAAATCCAAAACCACATTAGCCTGACACACAACACGCTTTATATTCCACTGCACGGCACAACCACCTACAAGGGTCTGTTGCGCTTTGAAGGTGTCGATCAGGACAACCTGAGCGAGGAAGAAGACTATATTCTTTCCACGATGGCGAGCGCGCTAGCCGTAAACCTTGAGAAACAGGAGTCTGCCTCCGACTTGGAAAAGATGCATCAGGCTTCGCTTCGGTTTGTGCCACACGACTTTCTGCGTCTGCTTAAATCAAAGAGCCTGATTGATTTTAATCTCGGCGACCACATCGAATTGCGGATGGCGGTCATGTTTACTGACATTCGCAACTTCACACAGATCTCCGAAGGAATGACTCCTTCACAGAACTTCGAGTTCATCAACAGCTTCCTGACCCAGATTGCTCCTGTCATCAAGCATCATGGCGGATTCATCGACAAGTACATCGGTGATGCGATTATGGCCCTCTTTCCGGAGTCTCCCGTCCATGCGGTGCGTTGTGCAATCGACATTCAGATTGCCCTGCGCAATTTCAACGACCGCTGGCTCGGATTAATCAATCAGGAGGTTGCCGTCGGAACTGGAATTCACTACGGCCCTATGGTTCTAGGGATTGTTGGTTATGCCGAGCGCCTATCGAGCACCGTGATGTCGGACTCAGTGAACCTGGCCTCACGACTCGAGAACCTCACCAAAAAATATGCCGCTAAAATCATTGTCAGCGAAGACACTTTGCAGCATATGTCTTCATCCGAGAGCAAGGAGTTTAGCGTCAACATGCTCGACTCCGTGCGCGTCAAAGGGCGGAGCGCCATGGTCACTCTCTACGAGATCAAGGTGCCCGAAGAAAACAAATCCGATCTTCAGCGAGCATCTTGATGAACACTCAAAAATACCGTGAATTGTCTGCCTTCGAACACTTCGTGATCGAAAAAAAGGGCACGGAAAAGCCCTTTTCAGGTGAATACTGCGAGACCCAATCGCCGGGCCATTATCATTGCAAGAAATGCGATACTGCGCTGTATCGTTCTGAAGACAAATTCTCATCACACTGTGGTTGGCCTAGCTTCGACGATGAAATCTCTGGGCGAGTCAAAAGAATCCCTGACGCAGACGGACGCCGCACAGAAATCGTTTGCGCCACCTGTGAAGGCCACCTCGGTCATGTATTCGCAGGTGAAGGTTTCACCCCCAAAAACATCCGCCATTGCGTGAATTCAATTAGTCTGGTGTTCAAACCCAGCGAGAGCCAACTTAGGTCGGTCGCACTCTTTGCCTCCGGTTGCTTCTGGGGAACTGAATACCATTTTGCTCGTTGCCCAGGGGTGCTCGCCACCCGGGTCGGCTTTGCGGGCGGGCACGTCGAGAACCCCTCGTACAAAGCTGTCTGCACCGGCTCAACCGGACATCTGGAGTGCTGCGAAATTGTCTACAACCCCTCCCAGATCAGCTACGAACAGCTGTGTCGTCTGTTCTTCGAGACCCACGACTTCAGCCAGACCGATGGCCAGGGACCAGACATCGGGCCCCAGTATCTTTCAGCGATTTTTGTTAACGACGAACAAGAGCGCACGATTGCAGAGAAGGTCATCATGACCTTGCGAGAGAAGGGGTATACAGTAGCCACCCAAGTTCGTCCTGGCGCAAAATTCTGGAGCGCAGAAGATTATCATCAGAAATATTATTTTCATCAGGCGAAAACGCCCTACTGCCACATCTACCGAAAAATCTTCTGAGTCACTTTGACTCAGAAATTTTCATAAGCAGTTCCGCCGCATCACCTGCAAGACGCTCCTCCAGGCCTATACCTGCACCCAGTGCGTTGCGCATCTGTACATACTCGTGCAGCGCAGGCTCAAAATAATTGCCTCGCCGCTGCGAGAGAATCAAACGGTTTTTTGGGGTGTGTGCCGATGGGACGAATTCGGTTGTGGTCACTTCATAGCCCTGTCCACGCATCAGTAAAACCCGCAGAGCATCAGTGAATGTGCTGCAGGAATCGCGGCGCAGTTCGGGCGATTGGATCAGCACCGAAAATGCACTTTTGAATTGCTCCGCTGAAAGCTTACGCCAACGATTGGCCAGCTCAGCCTGGCAACACGGAGCCACTGCAATCGCATCCGCTCGCTCCGAAAACGCAAGTGCAAGGGCATCGTCTGTAGCCGTGTCACACGCATGGAGCCCAACAATCACATGGCTTCGAGATGCTTTTCTTTGCTCGACATCAGCAATCTCATCGCGCCTCTTTTGAAAATCCTGCACTGAGATCTGCTCAAATGACAAGTATTCATCGAGTCCGAGCTCCTGCGCTCGCGTTCTCGATTTAGCAATCACATCTGCGCGGGTATCGATTCCTGTGAGATGTGCCTTTTTCTTCCATAGATTTTTGAAACACCATGCAAGGAGAAAAGTAAGGTAGGAATTACCACAACCACAGTCGAGAATCCTCAAAACTGGGAATCGCTCAGAGAGCTGATTCAAAGTAGGATGCAGGAGAGCCACCATATGATTGATTTGCGTGTATTTGCGCACAGCATCGGCAGGCATACTAGCATCGGCATTAAGAAGCCCGAGCGAACGCAGCAATTCAGCACCTGCGAGCGGATCGATGAGAAAGCTCTTGCCCCCGGTCAGTTTGCGGATCCGCTCGGGAGTCCAGTGCTTCTCGGCCTTTTGCCTCAAAGTAAGTTGTGTCATGGTGAACTCCCAAAGATGTGTCTGCAATCAACCGGAGCTCAGGAGGCTCAATGAAAGCGGGTGTTCCAAAAACTCGCCTCGAAGTCAAAGATCTTGAGAGGCTCAGACAACTTTTCTTAAATGCTCCTGAGCAGTCGGGCGTTTCTGATTATTGGTCTGATTCCAGTCTGTTGGCACTTTACGATGCAACCTTCGCGCGCAGAATCTCCTGGAAATGGCAGGCAGTACTGGAATCGCTGTTGGCAAAGGGATGGAACCCACCGGGAGCTGATAGCCGCTGGATCGATTGGGGTTGTGGCTCCGGGGTCGCCTTGGAGATGGTGGCGAAAACTTTCGATGATACCCCACCGGCGACCTGCGTGGTTTCGGATCGTTCCATACATGCCCAGAGGTTTGCCGCTGAAAAAATCAGATCTCTTCTTCCAAAAACCTCTGTGCTCCAGGCTTCACCAGACAGAGTTGAGGTCGGTGCGCGTGATTTTGTTGTGCTGAGTCACGTGCTCACGGAGCTCACGGAAATGCAGCTCACGGCGCTCATAAACACCCTCAAACCAGCGCACTCTATCCTTTGGGTGGAGCCAGGCACACCCTTTTGTTCACATCGACTCATCGCCGTGCGCGAACGGCTGCGGGGCAATTTTCACGTCCATGCTCCCTGCCCTCATCAAAGCGCGTGTGGGCTGGCCGGCGATGACCGAAACTGGTGCCATTTCTTTGCAGCACCACCCTCAGACATTTTTCAAGATTCCGATTGGATGCATTTCTCCAAGGAGCTCAAGATCGATCTGCGCAGCTTGCCGCTCAGTTACCTTCTTCTCGAGAAAAAATCTGCTGCCATTCATGCGCCTGAACAACAATCCCATAGCCGCATTATTGGCCGCCCGCGCTTTTACAAAGGCCATGCAAAAATGCTGGCGTGCAACACCAATGGTGTCAGCGAGATCACACTCCAAGAGCGACACCACAAATCTGATTTCAAAAAATGGAAAAGCGATGCCTTCAGTGTGGAGCTTACCAGCGTTCCGGATTGCGATTGATGATGACTGCTGCCAGAAACTTCGGCACATAATCAACCGTTTCCTGCGGCAGCTGATCGCGCAGAGCCCAGAAGTCCGGTTTAGGTGCCCGACGAATCTGTGCAGCAAGGGCTTTGCGTCGAATTTTATTTTGTCCAGCATTGTATGAGGCCACCGCTAGCATGTAGCGATCAGTGCCGAATTGTTTAAGCAGCATTGATAAATACTGGGCTGCAGCGCGTGAACTCTTAACCGGATCGGTACGCTCATCCAAGTTCTGCGCTGGTCGCACTTGAAGTCCGAAGTCTCGGGCTGTGCCCGGCATGAATTGCCACAAACCAAGCGCACCCACTGGGCTCAATGCCATGATGTTGAACTCAGACTCCACCCACACCAAGTATCCAAGCTCTACCGGCAAACCCTCGCTCGAAATAGCTGTCTGTATGGTAGACCAGTACTTTTCCTTGCGCTCGAACATACGCTTGTGAGCATCTCCAATCGTGAAGCGCTCTATCCAGCTTTCCACCTTCTTTTGAAACTGAACATCCATTGCCGAGGGTGGAGTATCGCCAAATCTTTTTGAAATGGTGACAATCTCATCCCACATGAAGTTCCTCGGAACCTCGGGAGTCGGAACTGGAGTTTGCCATGCAGGTTGAGTGGGAATCTCTGCTGGTCTTTGTTCAGGAACTTCAACATTAGTTTGAGTCATCTGCGCTTTCGCAGCCCTTAAGCGGAGCTGTTTTCCTCCCCACCAGGCCATTCCGACCACAACGCAAACGATCAACTGGAGCATGAGGAATTGAGGCCAGATGGATGCCTTGGGACGGCGCTTCATACGTGCGGCAACATTTGTGACCCGGGTGAGAACAACGCTTGCAAAGCGCGAAGGCTCGAGTGCATTCCAGGGCGAGCATTGAAAACAACTCAACTGCCCAAGCGTCACCTTGTCACCAGAACGGAGCATTGTTTTCTTTTCAATTTTTTTACCATTGATGAACGTGCCGTTGCGGCTCCCCAGGTCTTCAATCCAGAGCGCACCTTTTTCAAGTGTCAAGCGTGCATGATTGCGGCTGACCAACGTATCTTCATCAAGGCGTACCTGAGCGGAATCGCCCTTGCCAAGAATACGCTGATCGCCCTCACCCAACTCAAAGGATTTGTCATGCAGAGGGCCAGCGACAAATCGAATGACAAATCGGCTCTTCATGATCCCTCTTTGAAATCAATTCTGCAGACAAGCTCTCCCATCCTTAAAATCGTACCAGAGGAAACAAGCCGAGGCTCGGTCGCCATCACACCATTGACTCTCGTCTCTGCACCCTTTTCTGGAGAAAACAGTGCCTTGCGCTGAGTCAGGACGATTTTTGCATGGTTCCCGGCCAATCCCTTGGCGCGCAGACGGATGGTTCTCGACAGACTCGAACCCAACGTATTCTCCCCGACAAAGAGGGGAAATTCGTACCCCTGCAGTGGCCCTTGGATGACGCTAATGCGCCCAAAGCATTTTTGATTTCGAAAGGGACAATCTTGAAAATTTTTCGCAACTCGGAATCCACATTTTGAGCAGCCAGCATTGTTGCGGCGTAATAAAAGAACAATCACGAGTGCAGATGAAAGAAAAACTCCGAAAAGAAACAAATATGTGCGACGTTCCTTTCGTCGCTCATTCTCGCGAATCTCCTCAATCCGCTTGATCTCCTCGGGACGTGGAAGAGCAACAAAACCTTCAAATACAGCTTCTTCACTACGGATAAGATTGCCGTGATAGTTTGCACTGACCTTGAACTTAAGAACATCTGAATATGGACGATGTTGAGTCAAATCAAATTCAAGAACATACTCATCATCCAGATAGGAACGCAGATTCTTGAGCGCAACAACGGGATCCGTGGTCGCATTTACTCGACTCACAAACCCGCCGCTCTTTTCGACGTAGCTGCGGATCACCTCATCAAATTTTCCAAAGTCAGCGTTCTGGTCGTGAACTCTAACCCAAAAAATTCGGATATTGGCATCGTCACTTTTTGACAAACACGACTTTAATTCCGACCAATGCTTATCGCCTTCAAGAGCTGGGCGAGAAATGAAAATCAGAGTTTTTTGAACAACACTTCTATCGTGAGTGCTCGAACGGAGTTCTCCCAAGGCAGCGCAGACTCCCGCAGCAACGCCAGGTTTGCCGTCGATGGCTTTGCTTTCAAGAATGGCTCTCTGAATAGCCCGCGGGTTTTCTGACTGGCCTGGCGCTATCCAGGCCAACCTGACATCCTTCTCAGCCACTGAAGCACGCACGGTCAGAACATCCGATCGAAAACGATCCAAAAAGCCAGCAATGCCGGAGCGCATCGACTCAAATTGTGCAGGGGAGAGACTCTTCTCGGCTTCAAAAACAATCGCAGTCTCACGAGGCAAAGTGGGAGAGCGAGTTGAGAAGGTACTCAGTGAGCTGGGTTCAACCGGCAATTCATCAGCCTCTGCACTCATAAGCCTGAACGATTTCGCATCGAGCGTGTTCAAAAAATAATGACCACTGGAATCAGATTCATCGACACTCAGATGGAGTCGCAGTTTACGCTGCTGAAAGATCTCATAAGCTCTAATGGAAATATTGCGGCGCAGATTCGGCTCTGTTGTAGTCCCTGGCGAGGGCGACACATCCTGCGCCAAAGAAATCGAAGAAGAGAGAAATACTCCCAAAGAAAGCAGAACCGAACGAAAGCAAATATTTTTCACCGGATCACCCTCAAGCGCAATTCCAAGGAGCCAATCTTAATAACATCTGAATCACGAAGGCTTCCCGGATGATCAACAGGCACTCCGTTGCGATTGATTTGAAGGGTTGCATATCCAGGACGGAGATAAATTCGATCCGGACTGCACTCGAGAGTCATGTGGGTCGAATTCAGATTGGCATCAGGAAGTGTAATCTCGATTCCAGGGAGTGATCCGCAACGATTCAGTCCCTGAACGAGGCGAAAGTCCATGCCAACAAATTCACCCGTCAGACATTGCAGCCAACCCAATGTTGCTGATGATTTTTTTTGAACTGCACTGATATATCGTTCTATGTTGGCGTGCGCAGGTAGGTTTGCTTCCGCAGAGAAATACAAAAATTCACCCACACCGAAGCGAAGAAGATCGGCATGTGCGAGCATACGAGGCTCGAGAATTTTTTCGCCGTTGACAAACACACCGGAGGCGCTGCCATTGTCCTCCAACAGAGTGATGCCGGCTGCAGAAGTAAACTTGGCATGACGACGACTCACTTCGGGAGTTGTCAGCACAACGTCTGAGTCCCATCCGGAGCCAATAAAAATTTCTCCGTCGGTCAGACGAAGGTCTTCACCCACATGTGCTCCCCCTAAACCCAGCAACCAACCTGTGCACTTATTGGAGGCACTCATCGCCGGGTTTTGACCCGGGCTCAAAACATGGACACTGGGGTGTCCAGAGGAGAGCCCTCTGCGCCAAGACTGCTTGCTGACAAAAGGGCACTGGTGTTGTTTGTCCATGGTTTAACTCCGGTGCGCGAGCGAGCGCAAAGATACTCTCGTGAAGAATATCTCAGTTCAGGCAAGGCTCAGAATTGCGAGCGTCAAGGCATCATAATTTCTGACAAAAAGCTAAAAACTAAAGAAAACATCCTGTCATTCCGATAAAGAAGAAAGTTTTTTTACAGGAGCCAAAAAATGAAACCCAGCCAGATGTTCACGGGCCCGTTGACGAGATCATTAGCGTTTGCTGCTCTTATGATCTTGGCTGCATGCAAAAGCCCTCAGGAATCCGACACCAATGCAGCGCAACCGAACACAACAGCCGCATCCAAGCTAACACCCCAAAATTCGAATCAGCCGCAGACAAGACCTGCCCTGAGCGCGACCCAATGGCTCACCAAGACCAACATTTCTGCAGAGGAAGCGCGAACGGTGGATGCACTTTTACAAACCATCGCCGATTTTGGCGGACCGAGGGATAATCCTGTCGCCGCGGCGAAATGGGCTGAAAAAAACATGCAGATTGCGGCTCTCAGTGACCAAGATCTCACCGAAATTGCGCCAATCTTAGTTTTTAAGAGAATCGTGACTCTGACCATAACGGGTAACAAATTCACACAAGCTCAGCTCAATGAACTTCTCGCTGGTTTACCAAATCTCAAGACTTTGGTGAAAGACAAAAGCCTCAAGTGTGACAGTATCAAATACCCAAAAGTGGTTTGTCTGGAATGATTTCTTTGGCGGAGGTGACGCGTGGTAAAATCTATTTTTGTTTCTTTGGCATTTTCAGCTTTGACGCTCGCGGGCTGTCATAAGCCGCAAACAGAGTCCTCGACCTCTGCCGCATCATCCGAAAGCGCAGTAGACACCTCGAAACGCATCACATTCATCGTCGGCCCATTGGCCCGTTCCGTGACCGTCGCACAAGTCGACTCCTTCGTGCAGACCGGTGACCCCAATGGAGAAGTGGCTGGTCTGCTCCGTGTCGGAAATATTCAGCTCGACCAACTCCGCTCCCAGCTCAGTAAAGTTTACGAACTCGATTTGATTCAGATGGATAAAATTTTGAATTCGCAGATTGGCATTGCACTCCTGACACGTCTGGGTGAGGCCGTGCACCCGCACAAGAGCAAAGAAACTTCTGTGCAGGCTGTGCGTTCGGCAATCATTCTTTCACTCGCGAAAGACAACAAACTCTCTCCCATAGAGGTCCTGAGCAATCTTCCGGTGGATATGGACGTGGAAGTGACCCAGATTCTCAAGCTGCGTGATGAATTGGGCTCCGTTTTTGGCTCTGCCGTGCTTTGAGCAGTGCTTCCGGATTGGATCTGCGAGCCCGTGGCCGCCGTAGTGCGGGCTCGCCGCAAACGCTACAAATGTTGAAATAACAGAAAAGCCGCCCTGTTGGGGCGGCTTTTTTTGTTCTTCAGGAGAAGAGTGGCTGGGGCACTAGGATTCGAACCTAGGAATGACGGAATCAAAATCCGTTGACTTACCACTTGTCGATGCCCCAACACCCATACGCTATATGAAACCGCCGGATCGGTTGTCAAGCCCATCGGGGGACTTGCGTCCTGATTTTCTAGGCCTATTCTGTGGCGGGTTCCGGGGTTAGGTCTCCAGCGAACTTCTTTAGGTAAAGCAACACAGTGGTTTGAGGAGGCTGAGGCATGCCACAAAGCAACGGACAGGTTCGGGTCCTCAAAAACCTATTGCCCAAGCATAAAAGAAAGACCCCGCCCCAGCTGCAGGATGAAATCCCGTTCGGGCGAACGCAGACCGACCATATGCTTGTGTGTGATTACATCCCCCAAAAGGGAGGATGGCAGACCCCCGAAATCATTCCCTACGCTCCTTTTGACGTTAGCCCTGATGCCGTTGTCTTCCACTATGGCCAGGAAGTTTTTGAGGGACTGAAAGCCTACCGTAAGAGTGCCAGCGACGAAATTTACCTTTTCCGACCTGAACAAAACGCACGCCGCTTCATAAATTCCGCGGTACGCCTTGGCATGCAGCCGGTGCCGGAAGATTTATTTTTACGCTGTGTTCAGGAAATCGTTGCTGTAGAGCAGGATTGGATTCTGCCGAGCCCTGGTTCGCTGTATATCCGCCCAACTTTAATTGGTCTCGACACGGGTGTGTCGTACAGGGCGTCGTTATCTTACCGTTTTTTCATCATCGTGAGCCCCGCAAAAAACTACTACTCCAGGGAAACTGGAATTTCCGTGTACGTTGAACGCGAGCACGTCCGTGCTGTGCCGGGTGGATGTGGCGAAGCCAAATGCGGCGGCAATTACGCAGCAGCATTGCCTGCTCTGCAAAGAGCTCGAGCAGCAGGATCCGAACAGGTCTTGTGGCTCGATGGCATAAACCGCAGCTTCGTAGAGGAAGTTGGTGCGATGAACATCATGTTTGTTTACGACAACGTGATCCGCACACCTGCACTCACCGGAAGTATTCTGCCCGGCGTGACCCGCAGTTCAATCATCCAGCTTGCTCGAGATCTCGGATACACGGTCGAAGAATGCAGGCTCAACATTTCAGACGTCCTCAACGACATCAGTACTGGAAAACTCACAGAGATTTTTGGTTGCGGCACAGCTGCCGTGATTTCTCCTGTCATTGAACTCGTCGATGGCAATCAACGACACGAGGTCAACAACGCGCAAATCGGAAAGGTGAGTCTGCACCTCAAGAAATCGCTCATCGATCTGCAGTTTGGACGCGGTACAGATCCGCACAGTTGGCGCCTACTCGTTTCTGCTCCGTAATTAAGCACAAAAAACGGTCAAGATTTTGATCGTCAAATGTCTGCCGGGCCGCGCCGGGACAGTGCCAAAGAGTCGGTGTTAAGCGACGGATGTGGTGTCTGAAAGAGGGCACCAGTCAAGGAGTGCCTCTATGCGACTCGCGGATCTTTCGCTCGTCCCTTGGACTCAAGAGCCTGGCTCTGAACTGCTTGCCCAAACAGAACTCAAAACTGCTTACGACAAGCTCGGGCGGCCCACACATTTGGTGGCCTACATTTCAAATGCATCATTTCAAAGCATGTATGGCGCACATGCCTGGTCGAGTGTGTTCATCTCGGGCTTGTGGCTGTTGTTTTCCCGCACACCCTCGGGCTACCTCGTAACCTGCCACACAACTGGGTCTCGCTACGAATGTGTGTTCGCATGCGGTGCGATGGAACACCCTCAGGTGAGCTTTTTTAGGCTCGGCAAGAAACTTGCCACGAGCACGGTGCGTGGCCTCAGCCTCGATGAGCTGGAATGGGACGATACTGGCGTCCATTGGCTGGCAAGGAGGCTTGTGCGCTTTATTGGTCATGACCATGGCCCGGGTATGGATGACTGGGTGCGCGACAACTCACATCCGAGCGTCCATATTTTGCCCGAACGCGCTCTCCCGAGGGACTTCCGAGCGTCGGCAGTCCTTTTGCAATGAACCACCATCGAAGATGGAAGCTGCTGATGTGGGCGACCCGGCTTGTCTCTCGTGCGCGGGCAGGCTAAGACAGGCGCCTCAAAGTCTCTTCCTACGAGGTTCATCTATGCTGTCGCGTTCACATGGCCGCACCACGGCGCAAACCCGCCCCATCAAAATCACACCGAACTTCACGCAAGCCCCCCTCGGGTCGGTGCTGGTTGAATACGGTGAAACCCGGGTCATGTGCACGGCATCGGTTGAGGAATCGGTTCCCAACTGGATGCGTGGCACTCGTGGACAAGGATGGCTGACAGCTGAATACTCGATGCTACCAGGCTCAACGGGTGACCGAACACGCCGCGAACGCCCAAACGTCTCTGGCAGAACGCAAGAAATCCAACGTTTGATTGGCCGTAGCCTGCGTGCCGTGGTCGACCTCAAGCAGCTTGGTGAACGCACAATCACCATCGACTGCGACGTTCTCCAGGCTGATGCTGGCACACGCACAGCCGCCATCACCGGCGGATACGTCGCACTGCGCCTGGCCATCGAGAAACTCATCAAAAGCAACAAGATCAAGACCAACCCTATCCGCGAGGCAGTGGCTGCGGTTTCGGTTGGAATTGTCGAGGGAACATTGCTCGTGGATCTCGACTACATCGAAGATCAAAAAGCTGACGTGGATATGAACGTGGTTCAGACCAGCTCCGGTATGCTCCTCGAAGTGCAGGGAACTGCGGAAAAGCAGGCTTTTTCCCGAGCTCAGCTCAACGGACTGCTCGACATGGCTCAGGCTGCGCTTGTGGACATCTTCGAGGAACAGAATGTAGCGTCGGTCTGAACCGATCGCCCGGAGCCAAAATTGATGGAATATTCACGCGCAGACTTCATCGTCGAATCTCTCACAACGCGTTATGGTGCGGCTACTCGGCCCTCTCCATTAGCGGCGTCTTTTTCTGCGCATCAATTTTTGGACGACAACCTCGATCGCATTCTCGTCGACATCACCCTCCGCAACACCATCAAACACCTGGCCCAACACTCAGAAGAAAACACTGAGCCACCCTCAATCGAGCTCGCAGGGCCTCGCGAAAAAATCTTCTGGGATCCAGCCAACACCCGCGTTGCAATTGTCACCTGTGGTGGCCTCGCGCCAGGCCTGAACAACGTCGTGCAAAGCATGGTCAGCATGCTGCACGACCGCTACCAAGTCAGAAATATTTTCGGAGTTCCTTACGGCTATTATGGCTTTGCACACGATGCCGACTCAAAACGTTTCAAATTCCCTTGGCGGCGTTTGGATGCGCGTTCGGTGCAGAATATCGACTTCGAGGCCGGCTCTTTTCTTGGCAGCGCACGCGGACATTCAAACCCATCGATGATTGTCGATGCTCTCGTCTTGCGAGACGTCAACATTCTTTTCACCATCGGTGGCGACGGCACCCTGGCTGGTGCACATGCCATTGCTAAAGAAATTGCACGTCGCAATCTGCCCATCGCTGTGATTGGCATTCCGAAAACCATCGACAATGATATCTTGTGGGTCTCAAAGAGCTTTGGTTTCGAAACTGCTGTCGGCAAAGCCGTTGAGGCATTACGCTGCGCACAGGCCGAAGCTCGTGGCGCCGTCAACGGCATTGGACTCGTGAAAATCATGGGACGTCAATCGGGAGCACTGACAGCCAACGCTGCCGCTGCTGTCAACGACATCGACTTTGTCCTTATTCCCGAAGTAGAACTCAAGCTTGAAGGCGAACAGGGCTTTCTCTCCGTGCTCGCCCGCCGTGTTGTTGAAAAGGGATACGCAACCATCGTTGTCGCAGAGGGTGCGGGACAAAATCTATTCCCGGATGCAGGCAAGGAGACCGATGCCAGCGGCAACGTGAAACTCAAGGACATCGGCAGACACCTAAAAGAAATCATCCCTGCGGAATTCAAACGCCGCAATATTGAAACCACACTCAAATACATCGACCCAAGCTACATGCTGCGTGCTCAAACAACCTCAGCAGACGACTCCGTATTCTGTGCAAGTCTGGGACAAAATGCAGTTCACGCGGCGATGGCCGGAAAAACCAACATGATGGTTGGATACTCTCACGAACAATTCACCCATGTGCCACTGAGCATCGTCACGCGCGGGCGCAAGCAATTCGACATCGACAGCCCGCTGTGGTTGAGCGTCCTAGGCACGACAGGCCAACCTGCACACTTCTGAGCACCTGCCCAATCCTTACACACCCTCGAACGCGTGAGAGCCCTGGGCGTTTAGAAAAGAATATTTCATTTCAGGGCGTTACGAATGCAAAAAAAGTGCGTTTGTTGGCAACCTTCTTGCTCGAAGTAACATTTGAATGTGTTGCCTGTAGGGAGGACAGTACCGATGAGTCCAACCACATATTACCGCCGATTTCGTAAGCTCAACCATCGCTATTGGATGTCTGGGCTCTTGGTGGGGACTTTCATTGGCTTCATTCCGGCATGTAAATTCACGGGCCCCGAGGGGGTAGCCAACGGAACACAGAGTTTGTACGCGAGCGAGGTTCTTGCCTCCCACAATGGCGGAGTCGAAAAGTCTGGCTTTCGCATACCGGAGACATTCGGAGTGAAGGGTCAGTACAGAGACCTCAACTGGATCTTCACAAGAGCGCAGCCCTTTCCTTTGAACCCACCCAAAGTCGGAGAGCTCTCCCTCACATCACTTACTGTGGAAGACTTGAGCCGAACCCAAGATCCCTATTATTGCGCGATGCGCTGGGACTACGGTCAACGCCCTGAACTCGGGATGAAATTCTTTGCCAACCGCAAGCTCATTCTCATCGCGCCAGGAAAAATCCTACGCGCAGTCGTTGTTCGAGTTGTTGAGTGGGGGCCTCCCATTACAACAGACGGCGGTATCGCACTCTCACAGGCAGCGCTGTCGGCACTGGGCATCGCGGCAGGTAGCACGGTGGGAATTGCTTTTGAAGCGAGTGACTCGGAGCGCACGGGTCCCGTTGTTCTCGGCGTGCAGTGAGTCGAGAACTCGAGTGCGACTCTGGAAATCCACCCGAGTCCACATCAGCCTCACCTGCGCATCAAATTATTTTCAATCAAACCATTTGTGAATAGATGCAGATATGCTCGTGCCCGTTCCACAATCGGGGCGTACTCAGGTACTTCTGCTGATTGCTTCATGCCGGGTGTGAGCGTGTCACTCTGCAGTTCCAAAATTTCGGCAGCACCACTGCCGTCGGCAGGCGTTCGCACCACTAACTGACCTTCCTGATACCAGAACCAGTCACCAGCACGGTTGGCTGCACGAGCATATTTCTCTGGCAGAAAAACGCTTTGCCCGAAAGGTAACGGAGCTTGCATGTTGGTGAGTGGTTGGAGAGCAAGAAGATCAACAAGGGTTGGAAAAATATCAGCATGCTGCACGAGTCGGTGCGAACGCTGCGGCTGAAGGCGCCCAGAGGGATCGAAGAACATCAGAGGAACACGATATATGCTTTGCTCATGTTTGAATGTTTCAGATTCTGGCTCAGACGTGTGGTCGCCGGTGATCACGAACAGTGTGTTTTTATACCACGGCTTGCTCTGCGCGGCCTCAAAAAACTTTCTCAGAGCATAATCTGCATATGCCAAACTCTGATGAAAAGGATGTCGCCCCTCAGGCAACTGAGCCTTGAGGTGTTCGGGAATCCTGTAGGGGTTGTGGCTTGAAAGAGTAAACACTCCAAGTGCAAAGGGCTGCGTGAATGTATCGATCTTCTCGAGCGTGAATTTGAGGAATGGTTCATCGAAGATTCCCCAGCTGCCATCAAAATCTTTGTCGGCTGAGGGGTATTGGCTTTTTCCAAAATAATTCCGAAAACCGAAAAGCTGTGCCATCGAATCAATGTGCATTGAACCGTTCTTCGCACCATGAAAAAATGCTGTGGAATAACCTGTTTCAGCCAATGCCTTTCCGAGACCTGGAATCTGAACTGAGCTGTATTGTGAAGTGATGAAAGGTTCGCCGACAATAGATGGCAAAGTGGCAAACATCGAAGGCAGTGCATCGATCGACTGTCGACCGTTTGCATATGCACGATCGAAGTACAGACTCCTCTGCGCCAGTTCATTCACAAATGGAGTAAAATTGGCGGCAGGATTAAGGTAACCCATGTATTCCTGGCTCAAACTCTCCACAATCAAGACGACCACATTACTGCCCTTGAGCGACACAGGAGCAAAATTTCCCTGCGGCAGATCGAGAATTTTGCGTGCATCTTCTGTGGCAGAAAAGAAAGCGACCTTCTTCAGCTCGCGATTTTCAAAACTGTGGGTCAACTGAAAAGAGGTGCTCAAAGCAAGCGCTGCCAGCTTGGAATTGCCAAGCTGCATTGCATGCGCCGGAGCAATGGGTTTGGTCTGCAATCCTCCACGCAGTGCGAGTACACCCAGGCAGATTCCCGTGAGCGTAATACAAATGAGGTGCAAATTGCGCACAGGTCTCAATTCTGGCTCGTGAGCATCTTTGGTCTTCATCCAAAGCAGCGCCAGCGCCGCAACCAAAGCCGAGGTCAGTGCCGGTACATGCCAATAATTGGCCAAGAGCTGGGTGCTTTGCTGTAAGGCATCAGAGGACAAGCTGAGAATACCCAACGTGGTTCGGCGACCCGTAAAGCGGAAATACTCGCAATCGGAGATCTCAAAAAACAAGAAAACAGCGTGCAGCAAGAGCACGATCCACGCATAGCCGTGCTTGAAACTCCGGAGCAACGCAGACTTTGACTTAAGGCTTGCCACTTCCATGAAAAAAAGAGGCAGCATCGAGGCCGATACAACCCACGCATCGAACCGAAAACCAAGCATGAAAGCGCGCAACAGCTCGAAAAAAGAATGAGCTTCAAGGCTGCTTTTATTGAAGTGAAAAAACAAAAGCCGGGCCAATGCATATGCACACAGGAGGCCAAAAATACGCAGGAGATAGCCTCCAAGGTAAACTCGACGCACCAGCAGCGACATTAAAACCTCACCGGAACCTAATATTTGTGGCTTTGATAGCCGATCGAGCCTCAAGTACTATCAAATCTCAGTGATGTACTCCAACACCGCGAGGTTTTCAGTGATTGGTACCGGTAAACTTAAATTTTCTCAGTTATTGATTATAGTTACGGCGCTTTGCGCAGTCTCCTGCGCCTGCTCCGGGGAAAAGAAAGCCGACATCTCGGGAACTTCAGCAAAAGGCAACACTGACTCCTCCGCAGATACACTCACAGGACAAGGGTGCATCAGGACTGGCTGCAGCGGCCACGTCTGCGCAAATGCCAGCGACGGCGCCCTGGTTTCAACCTGCGAGTGGCGCGAGGAATATGCCTGCTACAAGACAGCAAGATGCGAAAAACAAGGAAATGGACAGTGTGGCTGGACTCCGTCAGAGTCTCTTTCAAGCTGTCTCAAGGCCGCCGGAGCGCGCTAATTCTCAGGGGCGTGAAAGTTCAACGAGCTTCTCACGCAACCATTTTCCATACGTCGGCAGAGCCGTGACAATCGTTACGGCAGCGCGACACCCACCGTTGGCCTCATCAGGCCCACGCACAATGACGCCCGCAAGACGAATCCGATTGGCCCGCTTCACATAAACAGGCCCACCGGAATCACCGACACAGCCTCCTGCTGGTCTATCGACCCGTCCGGCGCGGACAAGATCACCATGCCCCACATACCACTCAGAACCGTTGTTGAGTTTTTCTCGCCACGGAGCCGAAACACGCCTCAGCCGGGGAATTGCAACCTGATCATCGGTGATGTCGCGTCCGTATCCTGCAAGTACAAGCTCCTCGCCCGCGCTCATCTGAGCCTCTTTTTCTTCGATGACCGCAACCATTTCTTTGTCCGAAGGCGCTTCTTCCGCAAGCTTTACTAGAGCAAGGTCATGAACCGATTCAGTGGGATTCCACACATTTTGAACGCGTGAATACCAGTCATCGCGAAAACCTTCGTGCACGACAATTTTCTTGCTTTTGATACCCCAGGGGCGATCTGCGCGAGTATCGGTCTTGAAGAATACTTCCGCGCTCAGATCTGTCATGTCAGCGCGAATCAACTCGCCTGTATTGGGATCGCTGATGCCAATGCTGCTTGGGAAACAATGAGCAGCTGAAACAACCACAGTTTTGTTCAACAATGCACCTGAGCAACGCCAACTCATTTTCAAACCTTTGATTTGGTCGGGTACTTTCTCTCCGCTGAGCGTACCTTTCACCAGAAGACGCACAGTATGCTTGTATTCAAAGGTTGAAGTGTCGGTCACAAGTTCTCCACCGACTATCTCGCGAACATCTTCTTTCGCGATCTCAGCCTGAGCTACAACCGGAGCAATCGAGAGGCAGAAAAAAATTGCAGAAATCATTTTTTTCAATTGAGCCATGCTGAGAGTCTCCATGCACAAGTGTGGAGGGCGCCGATCTAAATGATAGATTGAAAAAGAAGGGGCCGGCAGCTCAATGATGGTCAATTGGCCAACACTGCAGGACGCGCAGTGACAAAAACTGGGGTGAGATGAGGGGTTTTCCGGTACAAGAACTCAGAGCAACCACCATAGACCGAATAGATAGCTGATAATGTTAAATTCCTGAGACCCTTTTTTGACAATTGGTACAATCATGTAGTTGGCCTTTGCGAGGGGCCGAACATCCTCTCCGACAGCGACGTCGGCTTGAAGCTCCAGCCCAAAACGAGTTGGCCTCAAACAGACTCTCGGCAAGGCAAACAAGGTGCGCGGTTATGTTAAGAATATACTCAACAATATCACATGACTGTTGGACTTTAAGTAGGAAAACACAGGAATATGTCTGCCTGACACTTTTTGCGTAACGGACTTGATTTAATTTTTAGCAAAAAATACAGGAAGAGAAGGAAGGGTGGTGCGCAGAGAGAGACTCGAACTCTCATGCCTTGCGGCGCTCGCACCTGAAACGAGTGCGTCTACCAATTTCGCCATCTGCGCACGGCGAAGTTTAGGTATGATAGCCCCACCTGGAAGTCAAGCCTGGAGACACAATGCCCCCCGAAAGTTTTCTTGGACTCGAGCTCGCTCTGTTGTTTGTCATGATTGCCCTGAACGGTCTTTTCGCGATGTCGGAAATTGCAATCGTGTCCGCGAAGAAATCATATCTTCAGAAGCTAGCGGATGGAGGTGATGAAGGCGCCCTGGCAGCTCTCCAGCTCTCGTTGCGCCCCTCCGATCTCCTGTCTACTGTACAGATTGGCATCACCCTGATTGGCTTTGTTTCTGGTATTTTCTCAGGTGCAACCCTGGTAGCGCACCTCACCCCAGCACTGCTTTCCTTCAATTTGTCGGAGACCCTGGCACGTAGTTTGGCGGCGGCGACTGTGGTGCTCTCCATCACCTTCGTCACTGTCGTTTTCGGCGAGCTTATCCCTAAAAGATTTGCGCTCCATGCGCCCGAGAAGGTTGCACGAATCGTTGCGCGGCCAATTCTATTTTTGTCGAAGATGACCTCACCCGTTGTGAAATTGCTCTCAAGCGCCACTGAACTTGTGTGTAATTTCCTCGGCATCAAGCACTACAATCCTTCGAACGAAATTCTTGGAGAAGAAATCAAATCACTGGTCGAACAGAGCGCCCAAACCGGCGCATTCGATGAAACCGAAAAGCGCATGGTTGAAGGTGTTCTCAAGTTCAGCGAAGCGCGTGTTAGCGCATTCATGACCCCACGTCCCGAACTCATCTGGCTTGATATCGACGACCCAGCTGAACGGAATAGGCGCAAGATTGTTGAAGCAGGGCATTCGCATTTCCCTGTGGTTAAAGGCTCGCTTGAGAATGTTGTTGGGGTCATTCACGTCAAGGATATTCTCAGCCGACATCTTCTCGGACAACCGTTCGACCTGACCCTCTCGCTCGAGCAGGCCTTATTTCTTCCAGAAAACGCCGATGCCTCGCGGAGCGTTGAGCTTTTCCGCAATTCTGCCACGCACTTCGCATTCGTAGTCGATGAATATGGAAATATACAAGGCGTTGTTACTCTCACTGACATTCTTCGCGCGATTGTCGGCGATTTTGCTGACACACTCGATGACAAAGCAAACAGTATCGTTCAGCGAAAAGACGGCTCATGGCTGGTGGATGGCCTTGTTACGGTGGAAGAGCTGCGCAAGAAACTCAACCTCAGCAAACTGCACGGCGAAGACAGCGGGAATTTCCATACGGTTGCTGGCTTTATTCTGAGTGAGCTCGGGAAAATCCCAAAACCCACTGACACCTTTGAACGCGATGGTATTCGCTTTGAGGTAGTCGACATGGATGGAAACCGTGTCGACAAAGTGCTCATCACACCGAGTAAAGAACCATAAAAAGAGTTACAGACGTCGAATATTCCAGCGCACTGTTTTGAAGTCCTGGATGGTCTCTAGGCGCAACTGGTCGAGCAAACGTTCGACCACGAAAAGTGCAACCTGCTCAACAGTTTCTGGCCGGTTATAAAAGGCGGGCATAGCAGGAACCAAGGCTGCGCCTGCGTGTACGAGAGTCAGCATGTTCTGCAAATGAATCGCACTCAACGGAGTTTCGCGCGGAGCAATGACTAGCGGGCGACGTTCTTTGAGCATAACGTCGGCACAGCGTTCAACAAGACAAGTGCTCATGCCATGCGCCATTCTCGCCAAGGTTCCCATGCTACAGGGTGCAACGACCATATGAGTAGCTCCTTCGGAACCACTGGCAATCGGTGCGTAGAAATCATCATTGGAGAAAACGCGCAGCTCCTGAATTTCCGCCACATCGAGTTCGAACTTGCGGGCTGTTTCGAGAAACAGGTCATTGCTCTCCAACCGCATCTGCAATCCTGACTTCAAAGCAGCCGCCAACAACGACTGCTCCCCGAGTTCAGTTGCAATCACTTTGCGGGCGGTATCGGTAGCCACCAGGTAAGTGCGCACCTTTGCCTGCAAAAGCCGCCGCAAAAGCAGTTCCGCATAAATAGAACCACTTGCCCCCGTGACAGCCAGCACGACCCGCTCGTTTCGCAAACCCGTTATTTCAGCCATTGTTCCTCCACAACTACGGATCTCCAACGACCTCCTCAAAATTACAAGTCTAATTTATGCGGGTGACCAAGGTTTCTACAGTTGACCATGGAATCTACGCTCAGGCGCTCTTCCAGATGCAATCAAACTAGATAATTCAAGGAAATCGCACTATGTCTCAGGTCAACCCGGGTGGCACAGTTCTTTCTAGGGCTCAATTGCGGACGCTGGCTGTGGGTCAGTCTTTCGCGAAAACTTGGAGATAACCCCATGTTCTCGAAACTTCTGCGCAAGCTGCCAAATGTCGTCGCCGCCCTATTCGGCGCCGCAGGGCTGTGGGTCGCGGTTCAGGCATGGCAGGAAAATGTTGAGCTGCGCGCATACGAGCGGGCTATGAGTGAAGTCGAGGTCATTCCCCCGGCAGGCTTTCCTCCGCAGGATCAAGAATCCGTGGAAATTGCCAAAGTGCTTTTCTCTATCAAGACGCCCGCGACTGTCGAAGGCCCAGAATACGATGCTTCACTCGGCGACCGTGGTTTGACCACTGGTGGTCTGATTTTGCCGCAGAAGAAGGTCACGGTCGGCCCTGCAGCGTTCTCAAGTTGGGCTGTCCTTGGTTCAACTCTCGCACACGAAATTGAGGTTCATGTTGAGCAATCATTTTTTCTGGTGGTTGCCCGCGACCATCTGAGCCGTTTGCAGATTGAGGCACGGCGCCGAATCGGCAGAGTCTTCCCTGCTGTGGCCCCTACCGCCGCTGAATTGTTTGAAAATGATGGCACATGGAAAGCTGAACGCGATGCCTACATGCACGAAATCCGAAACGCAAAGCGTTTCGGATTGTCGCAGGAAGAGGTGGCTTCGATTTGGCGCGTGATGGATTATTTTTATCCCGCCAATCACCCCAAAACTTCCGACCCACAGCTCAGTGCGTCATCGGAGTCGAAGGGTGACACTCACACCGCTGAGCCGGTCAGCTCTTCGGAGCTGTAATCAGAAGTTTGCGGCCTACTTCAAAAAGAATCTCGACCTTGTTCAAACCGCCATCGGCCATCACAAAACCGAGTCCAAAGGTCTTGTGGTTTACCACGTCACCTACGGAAAGATGGACTTTGATGCTGTAGTCTTTGGGTGTGAGCTTCGATGCCTTGAGAGCTGCTTTCTTATCGCTGAACAGCTGCTTATCCTCAGAGCTGGCGCTCAGCATACTTAATGGCAGCGCGATGGTAGACTTTGAGCTGGATTTGCTCTCAGACTCATCCTTCGCTTTCTTAGCCTTAGGCTTTGCCTTGGCGCGCTTTTTGGTTGCAGCATCGCCCAACAAAACTTTGCCACCCTGATCCAAATCGAGATCAATTTCTTCATCACGTTCTGTCATTGCGTCGACTCCCTTGGAAAGACCTTTCAATTCATTTGCTGATTTTGAACCACGAAAAGCATGCTCTGACTTACAGGTGTTGCACATCACCCGCTCAGGCTTTGCGTTCGGAGTTGCAGTCACGACCGTATGGCTAAGATTCAATTTGCAGCGACCACAGTAGCAAACCACATCACGACCCACCACAGAATCGCTCTTCTTGGTGCCGGCTAAAAACGAGTTACCTTGGGAAGAAAAACTCACGAAAAACTACCTCGCTCCGGTCTCACCGGTCGTGAAAATTCCGATGCCAATCCGCTGCACCCATTTGTGGGACGTGCCCTCGGCTTGAGCCACTGAATACAGTAGCCGAGCTTGCTGCGATTTCACAACAATGCCCGCAGCTGTCTTGTGTTTCGAGTGGCGCGGGTCGTAGCTGTAACTGACTGCAAGGTCAAGAAAGTCACGCGGAAAAACGCTGGCCCCAAGAACAACGTCTCGAGGTGTATCAGAGACAAAATTCAAGTCGCCGCTGAAAAGAAAGTGTTTCCCCCCCTGCACGCTCAGACCCAGACCGTGGGCGGCCTGGGTACCCGTGGAGTCGTACAGGCCATCACTGCTCGCTCCGAAGAAAATGCCATCGGCAAGCGCATAGATTGTTCCCACGCGCACCCGTTGGCCTGTTCCTGGCTTTGGGGCCGAAATCGCATCGAATGTGCGAGTTTTGGCAAACTTGACGTAGTCGACCGCAACTCCAAGAATTGCCCCACCAAGCTGCTCAAACGAATCCGCAAGACCCAGCGTTCCGCGCCAGTCTTTCGCACCCGTGATCATCATTGTTTGCCTATATTTAACGCAGGCTGAAACTTCGGAGAGAACGGAGTCACAGACAGCCCCCTCTGCCTGCCTAGCCTTTTGGGCTGTCCAACCCATCTCGCCGTTGTAGGAGAAGCTTTTCTGGAGGTCGATGCCCGCAGGGTTGTTGTCGGAGGCGGAAAAATCGGACACATGTGCACGCCCACCACCCTGAAGTGCGGAGGTTACTCCCAGGGGAGTCCACAAATCCGCGCTCAGAGGGGTTTCTGCAAATGCAATGGGTTTTCCAAAACAGAAACCAACAGAGAGAGAGGCCAAAGCCATAAATTTCGTATCGGCTATTTTGCCAAGGATGCTGCTCAGGTTCATCGGTCACCTTGCTGAAATTGGCGCGGGCGAGGCCGCCACGAGCCCAAAGGAAAGATACCGCAGGATTTTAAATCGAGACATCCGTTCGCGCCAGAATGCTGAGCAGCCCACTCAGACGCTGTCTGACCTTGACCTCAGCTTCATCATCGTTTGCAGAAGAGAAGTCCCACTCGACAACCATCGTCTTGCTGGGAATGCTCTCGCGCTCATGCGACGCGAGTGCCCGGCCGAGATTCACGAGCAGAAAGCAGCGCGACCAGGACACCTGATCGAATCTAACCACCGGAAAAGCATGCGAGGCGGACAAAATATCGGGGCCTTTGGGGCGTTTCGTCGCCACTGTGACATCAACCGCGCCGGAGAGATCTTGGGTCAGCCACGCCGCCCCCTTTGCCGACAGGCTGCCTCCCGCGTCGTCTAGCAGAACCAGCCGCAAACGACGCTTTTTGAGAACCCGCCTTGCCAGCCCATGCGCAGCGAAGTCGGTTTGTTCGGCCCAGTTGCAACAGAGATCGGCCACTTTTTCGAGCTTTGATGCGATGCTAATGAGCTTCAGCCCCCTTTCCACAGCCTGTGGATCGTGGTGCGCCGTCAGGAAGATATCCTTTGCTATGGCTACAACAGCGCTCTGACACTCATCCACGGCATCATCGAGTTCGAAAATCTCCTGAATGCGGCTTAAATCCTGCTCGAACATCGCGACATAAGCACGTGAGAAAAGGTCTTTGACGTGGGACATCATGTCGAGGAGAAGCGGCCGACTCTCTGCGAGATCAGCGCCTGCGAGCTGACGCGCCAGGCTTTCCACGGCATCACCCATGCGCTCAATGTGATGTGCGATTTTTGCTGTCGCGTAGACAAGGCGCAGCTCCTGAGCGCGCGGCTGCTGGGTCGCAAAAATCTGGAGAACTGTCTCATCCAGCTCGGTTTCCATGCGGTCGACCTCGCTGTCGAGAGCCACCACCTTCACGAGCGCCTCAGAATCGGGAATATGGAGATGTTGTTCAACCACCAGCAAACTTGCGTGCACCCGGTCGCACATCAGGCGCAAAAGTCTTTTCATGTTCGATATTTGCTGTTCAAGGGTAGGAATCCTGGCCATGCGTTACAACCTTGTCTTGCGGGTGAACACTGGGGCTGTTAGACAGCTTTTGCGATCAGGAGATGCATAACATGAGCCTAGAAAACAACCAGCAGACCGAGGAAAAATCCTCAGAAGAAAAACTGACTCCCGAGCAGCTGCTGGAGTTGAGCGTGACACCAGAAATCAACCCACGCACAGGCAAACCATTGAAGCCGAAGTGGCTGAAGTCGGAGCAGGTCAAAGGCGAACGACTCTACGAAATTAAACGCACTCTGCGCGAGGGCAAACTCTTCACGGTCTGCGAAGAGGCTCGCTGCCCCAACATCTCTGAATGCTGGAACAGCGGAACAGCAACATTCATGATTCTGGGTGACACATGCACCCGCGGATGCCGCTTCTGTGCTGTGAAAACGGGTAATCCGGCCGGACTGCTCGACGCCAACGAACCGATGAATACTGCACTCAACATCAAAAAAATGAAGCTTGATTACGCGGTCATCACCATGGTGGATCGCGACGATCTCCCCGATGGTGGTGCTGCCCATATCGCACAAACGGTGAAAACAATTCAGGCGGAAAACCCGGGTCTGATCCTGGAGATTCTGGCTGGCGATTTCCAAGGTCGCGAAGAACCACTGCGAGAAGTTCTCTTCGCTGGAGAAGGTGTCGACGTATTTGCGCACAACCTCGAAACCGTGCGCCGCTTGAGCCCACGCGTGCGCGACGCCAGAGCGAAATACGATCAAAGTCTGCGCGTGCTTGAGAATGCCAAGAAAATGCGACCACAGACCTTCACCAAAAGTGCACTGATGCTGGGCCTCGGCGAAGAGGCCAACGAAATCGAGCAAAGCCTGCGCGACATGCGTGCAGCTAGCGTTGAGATCGTCACCATTGGTCAATATCTACAGCCCAGTAACAAGCATCTGAGCATCAAGCGCTTCGTGCATCCGGATGAATTCAAGCATTGGCAGCGTGTCGCCGAAGAGCTCGGATTCAAAGGTGTCGCCTCTGGGCCTCTGGTGCGCAGTAGCTACAAAGCCGCACATCTTTTTCCAGAAAGAGCTCGGGTCGGTCGACAGGGCAATCGGTGAAACCTCCCGGTGAAGGCTGAAGCTTGACAATGCACGTCACGAACTTCTCCAAAATCGCACTGAATTTAATTCTAAACATTTTGCTTTTACCGGCGTATGTGGTGCTTTTTTTATTGACCACCCTGCTTGCAATCACACCACTTTTTCCAGCGCGAATTGCTCGCGCGAATCTGCGCCAGCGGGTTCAAGCTGGAATGATTCAATCGGTGTTCGGTACGAGTGCGGTGCTTTTTCACTATGTGCTTATCCTCTTCGAAGACTTTTTATTTTGGCCACTCGGAGCGCTGGTTCTGCGTGACAATCCTTCTGCACACACTGAACTCGGTGCTGCTTCACTGCATGCGCACCAAGGTGGAAATGGAATAGCGCTTCTCAGCGCTCATTTTGGCAACATCGAGGTTTGTGCAGACTCTGCTGCACTGACTCTCGTGAATCAGATCAACAGCTCGCGCCCTATCATGGCTTTAGCAAAACCGAGTCGCGTGCCTCTCGCCAATCAAATCCTCAATTGGTACCGCGCCCGGCGCAAAATTGAGGTCATTCTCACCAACAGAAGAGACCTCGTACGCGCTATGATGCAGTCATTCAAACAAGGACGTGCATTAGCTCTACTCGTTGACCAAAAACCAGCTCATTCGGGCTATTTTGTGCGTTTTTTCGGAAAGCATGCCGCTTTTCCCGAAGGAGGGCTCGAGATCGCTCTGCGCAGCAACGCCGAGTTTGTCTGCCTGTCCTCGCGACGTCTTTGGCCTGGCTGCTACACTTTCGAGGGGTGCTGGCTGCGCGAAGAACGGCGCTCACAACAACCGCTCGATGCGATTTTGAATGCCTATGCTCGCTGGCTCGAAAGTGTTGTTTTGAAATCTCCCTGGCAATGGTGCTGGGACTACAAAAAATGGTCGCGTCGCCCTGCCACGGCAGCTGACCAAACCACCTGAAAGCGCCTGGTATGAATCAACCAACCACACAGAAACCAGGAAAAGAGCCGCAAAAAATTTTGATTATTCTTCCCCGCCAACTGGGTGATATTTTGCTTGGTTCATCGCTCGCGTTTGCTCTGCGTGAGAGTTTCCCACATGCGCATGTTGCCTGGCTTGCACATCCAATGGGACGTCAACTCCTCACAGGTCACCCTGCACTTAATGCGATTCATTATCACCCTGTTTGGAAGAGCAAAAGCTGGAAAGCGATCCTGAGTGAACCTGTTACCTTTGCCCGCGAGGCATTTAAACACGTGCATGCTGAAATCGCCTTTGTCCGAATGGTGCGTGCGGAAAAATTCGACACTGTGATCGACAGCATCTGTACTCCGCGCACAGCCTTGTTGGCCTGGTGCTCCGGTGCAACTCTGCGCAGCGGTGTGAGAACGCGCTGGAACAGAAACTGGGCATATAACTTTTTGTGTCCCGCAAAGAACTGGTTCGCAAAATACGCCGCCTGTGCGCGGCTCGAACTTTTGGAGCCGCTTCTGCCAGCGGACAAAATTAAAAATCCACCGCAGCGATGGCTAACCTCCTGGATTCCAAATCTTCCACAGTTTTCCGAAAAAGTTGAACACTGGATGAAAGAGGCTGGAATCAGTGATTCGAAGTTTGTCGTATTGAGCCCAACGCATCGCCGCCCGCTGCGGCGGTGGCCAGAAGCTGCATACATCGATCTAGCCATCAAAATGAGCGCTGAATTCCAATGTCACATTGTCTGGATTTGGGGACCTGGTGAATTTGAATTTGTGCAGGGTATTCATGATAAATTCACGGCCAAATTAAGTGAAGCAGGACACAAATCGACTCTCTCTCTCATGCCGCCTTTGCTCAACCTGCCTGAGGCAGCTGAGCTTTCAAAACGTGCTGAAATGTGGATTGGCAATTCAAATGGGTTGTCACACGTGGCCATGGCAGGAGGTGCGGCAACATTGCAAATTCACGGCCCCACCACAGCTGCGCCATGGACACATCCCGACTCCTCTCGACACATATCTGTGCAGAGAACCTCTGGATGCGTGCGCTGTGAATCAAATAGATGCAAACTAGGAAACCAGGAATGCCTCAAACAACTCAGTGTGAATGAGGTTTTTGCTGCTGCAGCAGATCTCAGAACGGTTTTGCAGCACTGAGAGCAAAAAGCCCCTGCAAGCTGTAGTACCACCGCCCACGTGCAGTTTCTCCACCCGAAAGCGCGTGCTTCACATCCACACAAATATTGCCCTGCGCATCGGTGACTTTCCAGCTTGTCGAAGAGATTTCCTCGGAAATGAAGAAATGCCTGACCACCGGAGAATGCGCGCGGATAAAAGGAATCTCACCAAAAATCCTGTTTTCTATTTCAATCTGATAGCCATCAATCTGAGCTTTGATAATTCTTTTCCGCGGCACGTGCACACGCAAAGCAGGATGCCAACTGGTTTCCGACCAATCGATGCTGCACTTTGAAACGGGGATATGAAGAACTTTCCAATCCGCATTGCCCTGCTGCCACATAACCTCAAGGTAAGATGCTTCCGCGCTGCCACGGTAGGTCTGCAGCACAAGCCCTGCCCTCTGCTCGGGTGATGGAACGAAAAGAAAATCCCAACCGTGCAAAGGCATCGGGTTCAGACCAAAGCTGTGTTCATAATAGCCGGGGGCATCGCTGATTTGAACTTTGACAAACCCATTATCCAGCCTGCTCGCAAGAGGTGGAGAAATGAAATTGGGATTGTGGACGCTTGGTGCAGCCTCACTCAGACGCAGCAATCCGGGCCGAACAAGAACTGTTCCGGAGACCTGTGCGACAGGAGAGGGGTTGAAGATTGTCCAGTGTGCTCCAGGTACCGTGCGAAAGTCGGTGGCCGTTACGGCAGGCAGAACCGGACTGCCTGGAAGCGCCTGATGACGCAATCTCACGCTGATTCCACCTTCCATTTCGATTTGAATTTCCGCGGTCTGGAGATCGAGCATATCGATTTTGAGTTCGATACCATCATGGATCGCGCTGACATTTTGCCGATTCTCACCATGGAAGATGACCGTCTCCATGGGAAAGACGTGCATGAAACAAAACTCCTGGATGGTCTCAAGCTCCTCACCAGCTCGGTGGTGAGAATCTTTCTGCAGACGCTCAGCTGCACCATCAAGGGCTCCTGCAACAATTGCGATCAGGCCACCCTCGGCAAATTGCGGAAAATGATGCTCAGGATTGAACAACGAAAAACCGCAGATGCCATGAAAATCAGGAGATAGAATTGAGAAGTAGCGCCACTCAATAAAAGCCGAGGACTGATATTTGCCCAACGCGTTCTGTGGTAACGCATTCCACCACAGCGGACGTCTTGCAGAGCCATCGGCATCGTAGGCGCACAGCTCTTCTTTGGCCATGACATTCTGGTACTGGGGCCAATGCCAAGCGATTTTGTTGGCCTGAATCTCTGTTTGTATCTTGCTGCTCAACGTGGCTTTCATTTCCGACAACCCTGTCTCTCAAAACTTACTTGTTTCTGCACGAAGCTCGACGATTTTTTGGGTTCGGTCAATAAGATCGGTGAGAGTTTTTTTGCTTGAATCCAACTGTACGACCTCGTTGAGACTCATCAATTGTTCACACAGCTGTGCCGTCGCTCCGGTTTCGAGCAACGCCGAAACCAACGCCTCGTGAATCAACAACGATCTGGGCTGAAGCTGTAACGCTTCGCGATACACCTTTGCGGCCTCCTCAGGACGACCTAATTTGAGAAGCCCATTCCCACGCTTGAACTTGAACTGTGCTGCCTCATCAGCATCACGGGCAGTTCTCTCAAAGGAAAGAATCGCAGACAGAAGCTCATCTTGCATCTCAAGTCGTTCGAGTGCCTCGATCAAGGTATGTCGAGTTTCGGGAAATTGAATAGCCATCGGCCGCAGCAGTTCCATGGCTGCACCCGCCTGATTCAGATTGTAGAGGTACAACTGCGCCAGCTCATGCTTGTGTCGTGCTCGCTCCTGTGGATTCTCAGCATGCTCTGCGAGAACCTTAAGCTGCTCTGCAGCATCGGCCCATTCCATGTTGTGAATGTGTTGAAGCTTTTTAAACTTCCGCGCTTTTTCATTCTGGGGTGCGAGTTTTAGAATCTGAGCATAAATGCCCTCAACTTCACCCTCCAGAAAAAGCTTCTTTTCGCAAATCAGGGCAATGCGTTCGAGTGCTATCACTTTCTGCGCAACATCTTGCAGCTCACCGACAACTGCACGCAGCAACTGCAGATGTGCCCTAAAATTTTCAGATCCGAGAATTTCATCGAGAATCCGCAAGCGAATAACTGAGAACGGTATTTGCAGAGACTTGACGCAGGTCTTAGCGATATCCAGAAATGTTTCGAAGGAGTCGAGGCCCAGATATTGTACCCGCATCAGCCAAAGATAATCGCTAAGCTGCTGAGCATGATTACGATCCGGGCGAACAGCACGCCATCTCAACAGCTGGTCGAGCTGACAATAGCATTCATACTGCTCAAGATTTTTCATCAGCTGGTCTTGTTCCCGGTAATTCATACGCGGGAAGTCGGCGATCGATGAGACCATCGACACGAGGAATAAGTATTCCTCCTGACTTTGGGGGGAAGGAGCGGAATCTTCGTCCATCTCTGTGGCAATCAAATCGCTGTCCATCCCTGGAAGCTCCGATGAGTGGTCTGTCGTGGCTGAATTCATTTCAGCAGAAAGCGGAATACAATCTCTTCACTGGTCTTGATGAGGTCATCATATGGAAAGGAGCTTTCATCGAAAAGCCACTGCAAGGAGATTCCATCAACAATGGCAATGATGACACTCGCCGCATGATCAGCGTCGATCGGCTTGAAAACTCCAGAATCCACGCCAGCCTGAACAATTGCTGCGGTTGAACCTCTAAATTTTCCATAGTGCTTTGCAACCGCCAGGCGAACCTTTTCCTTTTGGTTGATTTGAGTCCAGAAATCCATGTTGATGCAATAGTACTCGCGCTTCTGGCGAACGATATCAAAGCAGACTCGAATCAATTGCCGCAACTGCTCTACAGGGTCTTGGGTTCTCTCGGTAATCCCAGTGAGAAGGCCTTCAATGTCACCTGCAACGCGATCCAGAACAGCCATCATCAAATCTTCTTTGTTTAAGAAGTAATAATGGATGATGCCCTTGGAGACGTCAGCGATACGGGCGACGTCCTGCATAGAGAAGTTGTTGTAACCGTAGCGGGCAATGCAATCGATGGTCGCATTAATAATCTGCGATTTACGCTCTGCCGCCAAATCTGCCTTGCTCATAAGTCCGAGTCCCTCACTCCTTGGAGACAATGCCAACCCCATATTACCACAGGATTTTCAGGTTGCACGTCAATCCATCGGTACAAGCGCAAAGTCTTGCCCAACATCACAAGCCCGAATCCGGCTATCCTGAGAGGGCAATCGGCCTGAGGGTCAAAGATGGGGCTGCCATGCAAGATTTACTTCAATTGATGTATCAGGATGGGCATCTGTCGTCCACCGAGCTCGCTGCCCTGAGGCGCACTTCCAGGCAATTGCGAGAGAATCCAGTCCGCGTCCTGCGCTCTTTGAACGTCGCCACTCCGGGTGAAATCAAAGAGCTGTTGCAGCGCTACTACGGATTCGCAGCAGCCACAGACAAGCTGATTGAGGAAATCGACGATTCGCTGCGGCCACTGATCCCCGCAGATGTGGCACTGCATTACTGTGTTTTGCCGATTGCTGAAGAGAACGGCGAAATCTACGTTCTGATGGAAGACCCCACCGACAAGGGGGTCATCAACCAGCTGCAGTTCTTTCTCGAAAAGAAAATTGTGCCCCTGATTGCCACAGTGCAGCAGCTCTCGTCGGGTTTGTGTCGATTGTACGGTGTGGAGCCAGGACGCCTCAAGCTCTCCGGGCTACTCGAAGCCTCGCGCGGTGCAGTTGGAGTTTCACTGAACCTAAACTTGAACCAGACTCATTTCGTGGATGATTCCCAACCACTGCTCGACGACGAGGTTTTCAAAAGGCTCAAGGTTGAGCCCAAGAAAAAGCCACGCAAACAGGCCACGAGCGCTCGCGTTCAGGCGCCACGCCCCGCCCCTGCACCCCCCGAAAAGAATCCGGAAAATGGTGAATTTCATACCCCAGCGGCAATTCTTCAGGAAACACCCGTAAGCACCACTGCTGCCGCTTCTATTTCGGTGCAAGTCAACAACACTGCCACATCCTCTCCCGCACCAGAACCAATTGTCGCTGTTCCCGCGAGCCCAGGCCTCGAAACCATCCCGGTTGAGCCTGAGCTGGTTTCAGCCGTAAACGTTCTGGGCCTCCGGCTTGCCCTTGCGGAGACGCGTAGCCAGGCTGTCAGCATGACAAACGAGCGTCTGGCCGAATTTTCCCTCACCCTACAAATCCAGAATTCAGGACAGCTACTCATCGTCTGGAAAGGAATCTCACAGGAGATCGACCTCGATTCTCCCCAGGCAATCGTGGCTCTTCCGCAGGTATTTCGTGGTCTCGTGAAAAAAATTGCCCAGTGTCGCGCGGGATGACAGGGATACTTCAGTGTCGCCCCAGGAATCCGATCAGCCGCGAGAGCATAGGAATTCCGGGCACGGAGGCCAAGCGTGGAAGCGAATCAAAACATGACCCCAGACACAACAGGCAGCTTGCAAGGCGACTCTGGCCTGCCGCTGGCCGTTGATTTGATTCTGCGAGAGATCGCAAACCAGGTTCAGCGTCTCGCTGCCGCCCAAGGTGAACAGAGCGCACACAACCGAACCCTGTTGCAGTCGCCGCTCCGACAAACAGTCGAAGATGTGTCCACAGCACTGCGTGCCGTAGCTGACGGTCTTGACGCAGGACTCGGTCAGACACAGGACTCCCTTAAATCTCTCAACCACACCGAAGAGCAGCAGAAAGCTCTAGCAGAAGCCCTGTGTGAACACATGAGCGCCCTGATCCAGGCTCAGGGACAGGTGCGCAATGCCGAAATGCGCTGTTCAAATTCTCTCCAAAAGGCAAACAAACAAGGTGAGAAAAATCGTTCGCTTTTGCGCCTCGCGGAGAGTCTGTCGAATGATGCGACTCATCTTGAAGACGAGACTCGCACACTCAATGAACTCCTTAATTCATGGTCAACATTCGTCAGCCGCGCTCAGGATTTACAGGCAAGCCTCTATTCCGACTCCCAGAAAGCCAGGGATTCTCTCACATCGCTCAAAAGCTCCGTTTCAGGAAGCTTCACAGCAATCGAAACCGTGAGAACCAAAATATCTCAATTACGGGAAAAAGTGAGTTCAATTGTAGCTATTGTTGATGTGATTGACGACATTTCTGAGCAAACCAACCTACTCGCGCTGAATGCCAGCATTGAAGCTGCTCGCGCTGGCGAGCAAGGCAAAGGCTTCGCAGTCGTGGCCGATGACATCCGCAAGCTCGCAGAACGTTCATCCGCTGCAACCAGAGACATGTTCGATAGGATCGAGACACTTGACGTTGAGAGTAAGGCAGCGATGTCGGCTCTCGATGTAGGCTACGAAGATCTTCGCACCACAACTGAATTTGCCGACGACACAGAGCGCAAAATTCTCCGCACTCGAGAACATGTTTCGCACATTTCACGCCTTTTTCTTGGAATTGAAGACCAACTCTGCACTGGTCGAAATGTGTGTCAGTCGACACTCAACCATGGGCGCCTGATCGCCAAAAATTCACGCGGACTTCGTGAGGCTGCACAGTTCTTTGTGGAGCTCTTTGCACAGGAAGAAACGCAGATGCGTGGCTTGATGGTCTGCCTGCAAAACATAGATAAGCAAATTCAGGCAGAAATCGGTAAGTCTGAGAGTATCCTCATGCAGCAGCAAGATGTTGAGATCCAGACCACTCAGGCCCATGACAATATTCTCAGGCTCAACGTGGCGTTGCTCGCAACCCACACAGAATCCAACACGGCCCTCTCTTTAATTCAGCATACAGCGACGAGTCTGCTTCAGCAGTCCCTCCCCGAAAATAGTTATATGAATGAAATTGCTGAACAATTAGAACAATGCGCTCAAGAGATTCGCAACCTGGTCGATACCCCCGTTGAAGCGCGCATGGCCAGCTAAACCCAGCCCTGCGCATCTGCAGGGAGGCAGTCGCCATGGGTTTGCGAATCACTGGATCTCAGACGGTTGAAGGGAACCTTCGTCGGGCAACCGAAGAAGCGGCCAACAGCCTTGAGAAGCTCTCCAGTGGATCCGTATTCACCCGTTCAGAACCACAACCCGCAGATCGCTCTCTGTCGGACAGAATGACGCAGAGGCTGCGTGAATTTGCCTCACACAAGCGCTCCGCAAACGATGCAATTAGCCTCGTTGAAACTGCGGATGCTGCTCTGAATGAGGTTGGGAACATCACCAACAGACTTCAGGAACTTGCCACACAAGCATCCAGCCCGACGCTGTCGGACAAGGAAAGAAAGTTCATCTTTGTCGAGTATGAATCTCTGCGAGATGAAATCGATCGGATCGCAAAGAACACACAATTCAATGGTGTGAATCTGCTATCAAATGCAGGTGGCGAAGTTGATAGGCCAGAGTTGCTGCAATTCCGGATCGGCCAGCGCGACACCGAATCGGGCGAGACCGATGCCGGAGTTGCGATTCTCAACGGTTTCAGAGATATCGTAGCCACTGCTGAGAATCTGGGAATTCAATCGCTTCGTACCCTAATCGGTGCCGATGGAATCTCACTCGACGATGTTGAGAGTGTATTTGGAACCGACATCACCGGAATCGGCGAGACATTTCTAGATGCTTTTGAAAAGATTTCCGGCTTCCGTGCCGACTTCGGAGCAATTTCATCGCGGATGAACCGCGCCTTAAATGCCATCGATGTAGCAACTGAAAACGTCTCAGCGGCTCAGAGCCGAATCAGGGATGTCGATTATGCAACTGAGATCTCCAACCTTACCAAGGCCAACATCCTCGTTCAGGCTGGCACAAGCTTACTCGCTCATGCCAATGTTCCCGCTCAGCTCGTGCTGACCCTCATCCGAAATCTCGACTGACTTCAGCCGCTCGAGAAACCATGGTTTTTAATCAATCAAAGCTGCTCGATCACCTTACGAATCTCTTCGCGGATGACATCTTTTGCCAGACTTGGCGTTTCACGCCGTAACCACTGCGCACTCAAATCACGGAGCTCAGCAAGCATATTTTCGCGCAAGGTCAACTTGATAGACTGCAGCTCAGCACTCAACTGTGCCACTGCGCGCTGACTCACTTCATTCACCAGCGCCTGTCGCAGATCAGGAAGAGTTTCATTCAAGGCCTGGCGGACAGCATTGGAGACGGCGGCAGCTACAGCGTCTTCGACAATCTTCTCCACTTCACTACGAGACAGACCACTGTTGCCAACGCGTGTGGAGACCATGACATCTTCGAGACTGAGTGGCTCGCTGCTCCAGGGAGCCGGCTCGATGGAGCGTGGCTGCTGGTGTGTTGCTCCCGCCGAAGAACGGGGTGGTGGCACCATGGGTGCTTCGGATACAGGTGGCCTCAGCGATGTTCCCAATGAGGACTCCGGTGCGAAGACTTGTTCGCGCAAACCCGAGCTACTCTCAACCACAGGTGCGGCTGGTTTTTTGAAGAAACTCAGATCCATCGTGATCTGCGGTTCATCCAAGCCAACGCTGGGTGCAGAAACTGATGGAACCGTTACCGCGGTCGCTTCTGTTGGAATTGGGGTGACGGGCGGAAAAGATGGAGGTGGTGGAGGTGGCTTGGATGCAGGTGCAGAGGCCATGGCCATTCTTGGCGGAGGACTGGGTGGAACCATCGAACTCGGTGGCGTTGGTGCTGCGCGTCCTGCAATGACGTTATTCTTTGAGACCTCCGAATCTCCCGCGAGCAATTCTTGGACTGCCAGCCTTAATTCGTCACTGTGGAATGGCTTGCGCAAAATTGATTTCAATCCGGCGGCAACAAAATGTTCGAGATTCTCTTCACTCTCTGCAAGCAGCAAGAGGCGCGAACAATGTTTGCGAATCTTTTGAAAATAGGCCAGGTCAACCGAACCTGGGAAACGTGCATAGGCAATAATGAGCTCATGCTGGCTCGTGGAAAGAGCCAATTCAGCCTCAGGTGGAGTGCGCACCACCGCGATTTCAACGCCTGCATCGTCGGCAAAAGTCAGTCGCACGACCCGGTGCATCACGGGGCTGTCATCGAGCAACAAAATCTTGGCCATCTCTCGCGTCCTCGCTGTCCTGCCGCGTTTGGGGCATATAAATATAAGATAGGCTGACGAGTGACTCGGAGAGAAGCACCTCTGGTCAGTCGCATGACATTTCAAGCTTGTTCAAGGTAAAAACAGCATCGTTACGTTATTTACAGGAAGGGCGATTCACTCATGACTGCTGCGATCTATGCTGGTTCCTTCGACCCCTGGTCTACAGGACACGATGCCGTGCTGAAAGCCTCACTGGAGGTCTTCAGCGAAATCCATGTGCTAGTTGCCATTAACCCCAGCAAGCAAGGGTCGCTCGATCCCCTCACCCGCGCAAGAATCATCGCTTCTGCAATCGAACCCTGCATCAACTGGTGGAATCTAGAAACCCCCTTTCATGTAGGTGAGAATGTCGTGGTCACGACAACCCCAGGGCTCGTGGTCGAATACGCAGGAACGCATGGCATCCATCACTTGGTTCGCGGTCTGCGTTCAACCACCGACTTCGAATCTGAATTCAATTTGTACTTCTCCAACAAAACTATCGATTCACGCATCCAGACCTGGGCTGTGCTCTGCCCTCCTGAACTTCTTCACTGCTCCTCAACCTATGTGCGCTCCGTTGTCGGGAATCCTGCTGCAAAGAAGGTCGGCACGACCTTTGCAGCACAGTGTGCCATGCTCAATCAACCCATTTCGTTTGGTCGTGTTTTCGACTTCATCGTGCACTCATCGAAATATCGCTTTGAAAATGAAAATGCCGACCTCGACATCGGGCACCTGAAAATGACCCTGCAGGGCCTCTTCACAACGCTGCTGCGCAGCCAGGAGAAAATCGGGAATTGGCGCAAGAATGAATCCGCACTAGATCTCGATGCACTCATGAGTATGCACAACGACGACCTCAAAAAAGCATTCGAATTGCATGAGTATCCAAGGGAGGTCACAGCCTCGACCTGGCTGCTCCTTGCCAAAGGAATATCCAATAAATGCAATGAGTTGAAAGACAACATTCAATCTCTGCATTTGCTTGCCACCCTGGGAGGAAGCCTGGGTCGGGCACGCATACCATTGTTCGACGTGCGTTTTGCCGAAGAGATCAGTAGAAGGTCTTGAGACCTACGGGAGGCCACACCATGGACTTGCAACCGACAGACTTTCTGAATCTCGAGTCGACCCTTTCCGCGGAGCAAAAACTCGTGGTGGATATGGTGCGTCAGTTTGTCGACCAGACCTTCCGCCCACATCTGCGGACAGCCTACGAGGAAGGCACTTTTCCTCGGGAAATCATCCCCAAGCTTGGCGAACTTGGGCTGCTCGGCGCCCAACTCAAAGGCTACGGTTGCAGCGGTCTCGATAGCCTGAGCTATGGTCTCATCATGAAAGAGCTCGAACGCGGCGACAGCGGTTTGAGAAGTTTTGCCAGTGTGCAAGGTGCGCTTGTCATGTATCCCATCCACGCGTTTGGCAGCGAAGCACAAAAACAACGCTGGCTGCCATTGCTACGCGAGGGAAAAGCGATAGGTTGCTTTGGCCTCACGGAGCCTGACTTTGGCTCGAACCCATCCGGTATGCGCACAAATGCAAAAAAAGATGGCTCCGACTGGATCCTCAATGGCTCAAAAACCTGGATCACCAATGCCTCGATGGCTGATGTTGCTGTGGTCTGGGCCAAAACGGATCAGGGAATCCGAGGATTCTTGGTGGAGAAGGGCACAAAAGGCTTCGAACAGCGCGCTATACACGGCAAACTCAGCCTGCGCGCATCGGTCACCGGTTCGCTGTTCTTCCAGGACTGTCGCATTCCAGCTGAAAACATGTTGCCCGAAACTGTGGGTGTGAAGAATGCACTGATGTGCCTCAATCAAGCACGCTACGGAATCGCTTTCGGAGCACTCGGGGCAGCCGAAGACTGCCTTACGGAAGCGCTGAACTACTCTAAAAATCGCATCATGTTCGACAAACCTCTCGCATCGTTTCAGCTGATTCAGAGAAAACTTGCCATCATGGCAACGCAGATCACAACCGGCAACCTACTGGCGCAAAGACTCGCTCAACTCAAAGCCGATGGAACACTCCAGCCTGCGCAAATAAGCATGGCCAAGCAGAATAACGTGCTGCTTGCGCTCGAGGCCGCACGCACAGCACGAGATATCCTCGGCGCAAATGGAATCAGTGATGAATATCGGTGCATGCGCCATGCCTGCAATCTCGAATCGGTTTACACATACGAAGGCACGAACGATATTCACCTTCTCATCGTTGGACAAAGTTTGACAGGAATCCAGGCATTTTCATGAGATTCATCGACACCCATTGCCATCTCTGCAGCGACAAGCTCGTGCCGCACGCACAGGAGCTTATCGCGCGCGCTCGCGAATCTCGTGTTGCGAAAATAATCAACATCACGTTCGATGAACACACACTGAACACCGGCCTGAAACAGGTGGAGGATGATCCTGACCTGGCTCTGACCGTTGGAATTCAGCCTCACGACGCCGATCAATTCAAACCCGAACTTGTCGCGCGCATGGAACAAATCGCTCTCACCAACCCTAATGTTGTGGCTATTGGCGAAATTGGTCTGGATGGTTTCCACAAATTTGTGCCGATGCCGCAGCAAATTTTTTGCTTTGAAGAATTTCTTGAAATCGCCCTACGCTGCAAGTTACCAGTTGTGGTGCATGTGCGTGACACCTTTGCCGATGTGCACTCTCGCCTCAAATCCTTTGCTGAGCGCGGAGGTTGTGGTGTCATTCACTGCTTCACAGGAACGAAAGAGGAAGGTAATGCCTTTCTCGATTTGGGCTTTTATCTTTCCTTTTCGGGAATCGTGACCTTCAAAAATTCCGACGCGCTCCGCGATGTCGCTCGGCAAGTCCCCGAGGATCGTATCCTGGTCGAGACAGACAGTCCTTATCTCGCTCCCGTTCCACACCGTGGCAAGCAAAATGAACCCGCCTGGGTCGCTGAGGTCGCTCGCTGTGTTGCAGAAGTTCGTGGGATTTCACTGGAGATGCTGGCCGAGCAAACGACTCAAAATGCACTCAGACTCTTTCACCGCTTAAAGCTAAGCTGAAACATAAATCAAGAATTTACTCCGCAGTGGGTCATCCATGATTTCTCTTCCGATTGACTCTCTTGAGACTGACATCCGCGAGGCCCTGAAGCAAAAGGTGACCCTAATCCTACAGGCTCCACCTGGTAGCGGAAAAACCACGCGCGTGCCCCAATTCTTGATGAGAGCATCGGCTGGTAAAATTCTTGTGCTTGAACCACGTCGTCTTGCTGCACGTATGTCGGCTGAACGCATTTCAGAAGAGCTCGGCCAGGCCTGTGGTCAGGATGTTGGATTCCAAATTCGCCACGAGCGACAGCTGACTGCCAAGACCAGAACCATCTTCATGACTGAAGGATTATTTCTGAGAACCTTACTCGCGGATCCTCACCTCGAGGGTGTTGAGTATGTCATTCTCGATGAATTTCACGAACGAAACATGCACTCAGACGTGGCGTTTGTGATGGTTAGAGCGTTACAAAAAACCAGCCGACCCGATCTCAAACTCATTATTATGTCAGCCACACTCGACACCGAAAGGCTGCAGGACAGAATCCCTGATGCTGCTCTCTTGAAGGCTGATGTCCCAACTTGGCCAGTCGAAATCATATTCGATCCTGCACCAGATGATCGCCCGCTTGAATGGCGCGTTGCCATGGCAGTGGAATCGATGCTGACTGACAGCCGCTGCCCAAATGACATTCTGGTATTTCTTTCAGGAGCTGCTGACATTCGTCGCGCTGCAAACGCATTGGCAGCCTCCAAATTGAAGGCTCAATTTGATATCTTTGAACTCCGTGCTGAACTTCCAAGCTCAGAACAGAAGAAGGTTTTTCAAAGCCATTCCAAACGAAAGGTCATCCTCTCAACCAACGTTGCTGAAACCAGCCTCACCATCCCAGGAATTACAGGGGTCATAGATACAGGCGTGGCGAAAATGGCGAGCCACGCCTACTGGAGTGGCCTGCCATCGCTGGAGGTCAAGCCCATCAGCCAAGCGAGTGCCACGCAGCGTGCAGGACGAGCCGGGCGCACCGCTCCCGGCGTTGCGCGACGCCTCTACACACGGGCTGATTTTATCGGACGCAACGGTCAGGAACGACCCGAAATACAGCGCATGGATCTGGCACAGGTAATGTTGGAAGTGAGTGTTGCATCCCGAAAAATTTTCAGGACAACAGAGAAAATTGGTTTCGAAAAATTTGAATGGCTCGATGCTCCGCATCCCGACAATGCTACAGCTGCAAAGCAGCTCCTGATGGAATTGGGTGCTGTGGAATCAGACGGTACACCTACTCCTCTGGGCGAAGCGATGACGCGTTGGCCGCTGCATCCGCGGCTGGGTCGTATACTGGAAGAAAGCCGACAGACAGGACAACTTGCAGAGGCCTGCCTTATCGTGAGCATCCTGAACGAAGGACTGCTCTACAAGAAAGGACAATTAGAGGCCAGCGTTCATACCGATTGCGATCTGCTACACCAGGCTCAAATATTTGAGACCTGTTCATTTTCGCACCAGCGTTTGAGCACACTACTGCGCGAGCAAATCGACGTGTCTCAAGTCAAGAAAATTGAAAAAAGCCAAGAATCCCTATTCCGTGTTGCGCAATTAAAAAAGGAGTCTATACGACTTCCAACTGCGGCCACAGAAGAATGCAGCCCTTTTGCTCGCATTCTGCTTTCCGGATTTCCCGATCGAATAGTAGCTCTGCGCCGCAACAAATCCAACTCGAAATCGAATCAGGAAGCTGTCTTTGCTCGCGGTGGTCTCGGACAGTTGGCATCATCCAGCACTGTACAAGACTCATCTTTCGCCATCGCACTCGAAGCTGAGCAAGTGCGTCGTCCTGGAGCTGCACACTTCATCACAGAAATCACTGTGGCTGCAGGTTTGAGTGCAGCACGCCTCAAAGAACTTCTGCCGGAACGTGTGCGCAGTGAGGTTCTGGTCGCTTGGGACGACCAGGCAGAAAGAGTACGCAGTGTCGAACGAGTCTCTCTCGATGCACTTGTCCTGGAAGAGCGTCAGGTGGCTACAGAACAATCCCATCTCGAACAGGAGTTGTTCAAACAGCTCAAAGTGCAGTGGCCACGCCCTTTTCACGATCTAAAATCACTTGAATTTTTTCAGCACCGCCTTGACCTACTCAAGCAACGTTTTCCTGAGGTCGCCCAGGTGAATCTTGTCGACGACGACTTTGAACTCTTTCTCGTGCACATCTGTGAGGGCAAAAAATCGTTCGCGGACATTGCTGCTGCACCTCTTCAAGAATACATCGACACATTCATTCCATGGGATCTCAAGAACCTACTCGAACGCGAACTCCCGACCAAAATTGCTCTGAATTCCGGTCGTAAAGTGGAGGTTAACTACGTCGTCGGCCAGCCACCTTGGCTTTCATCGCGTATGCAAGATTTTTTTGGAACAATGGAAACACCGAAACTCTTGCAGGGCACTCTGCCAGTCACGGTTCACCTGCTGGCACCCAATGGTCAGGCTGTGCAGGTCACCACAGACCTCGCTAATTTCTGGAAAAACACCTATCCAGATGTCAAAAAAGAAATGTCGCGGCGCTACCCGCGACACTACTGGCCAGATGATCCAAAAAATGCAGAACCGCTTACCCGCCGACCGAAGCCAGGTCAAACACCGGCAGATACATCGCGATCAAAATGACTCCAACAACTCCCCCGATGAACACAAACATGGCGGGTTCGATGGCTTTGAGTAAGGCCGACATCGCAACGTCAACTTCCTCCTCGTAAAACTCTGAAACCTTTTCGAGCATTCCATCGAGACGACCAGAGGCTTCACCGATACTCACCATACTTGTCACCATCGGCGGAAAAAACCTTTCCTGTGACATGGGAATCCCCATGCCTTTCCCTTGAATCACACCTTCTCTCACCCGACCGATGCTCTCTTCAAGAACCTTGTTACCCAACACCCCTTGGGCTGTTTGCAGGACATCCGTGATTCCAACGCCTGAGGACACCAGTGTAGAGCAAGTACTGGCAAAGCGAGCGATACTAATTTTTAGAACCAGAGTTCCAATCAATGGAATGCGCAGGAGAAATGAATCCCATTTATAACGTCCATCGGGTGTGGCAATCCATTTCTTAAAGAAGTAAAAAGCTGCAGCAGAACCTGCAATAAGATAGAGAAAATTATCGCGCAAAATATTGCTCGCAGAAATGACCGCCTGGGTGAGTCCTGGTAGTTCCTTTCCGCCTTCAAGAAAGGTGCTTGCCAACATCGGCACAATAACGACCAACATGAAAATAGTTAGACCAAGTGCAATGGTCAAAACGATCGCGGGATAAAACATCGCGCTGAACAACTGTCGCTTGAGCTTTGCATTTTTTTCAATGTACTGACTCAAACGCTTGAGAATCACATCCAGCTGCCCTGATGCTGCTCCTGCGCGCACAAGCGAACAATAAAGATTATCAAAGATAGATGGAATCGCCTCCATCGAATCAGATAATTCCAAACCGCGTTCGACCTTACCGCGCACCGATGAGATGGCATTACGCATGATTGGGTTTGGAGCTTGACTGCCAAGCAGCTCCAAAGCCTTCACAACCGAGACGCCCGCATCAATCATCACCGAAAGCTGCTTGGTAAAGGTCACCAGGTCGGAATCTTTGACTCCTCGACTCTCCTGCAATTTAACCAGGAATTGGGGGAGTTTTAACTCAGTGGTCTTTGCGGCACCGGCACCATTTATTTTGGCATCGGAGACTCCCATGAGGCGCAAGACCTGCCGCGCCTCTGATTCAGTGCGCGCATCAAATCGACCATTAACTTTACGCCCCGACCTGTCCCGGCCGGAGTATTCATACATAGTCATGTCGCACCTCGAGGGAGCTCATGCCTCTTACCCGACCTTTCCGAGTCCTGCGCGTTGAAGCAGTCCTTTGAGTTCATCCACATCATAAGCGGCTGCGAGAGCTGTATCGATCGAAATTGTTCGCTTCTGAATTAGATTCACCAGCGACTGGTTTAATGTCTGCATCCCTGTTTTATCGGAGCCCATCTGCATGCTTTGATATATCATGTGGACTTTGTCTTCACGAATCTGACTGCGAATAGCCGGATTCGGCAACAGAATCTCCAGAGCCAAGGCACGCCCACCCGTTGTACGTGGCAGAAGTTGCTGGCTCAAAACAGCTTGCAGACTTGTCGAGAGCTGGGTGCGAACCTGATTGTGCTGATGTGCAGGAAAGACGTCGATAATTCGGTTAATGGTTGAGATTGCGGAATTGGTATGAAGGGTCGCAAACACAAGGTGGCCCGTTTCTGCAATCGTCAGAGCAGCCGAGATAGTTTCAAAGTCGCGCAACTCACCGATCAACACCACATCCGGGTCTTGCCGCAGCGAACTTTTGAGCGCGCGTGTAATTGAATCTGTATCTGATCCCACTTCACGCTGGTTGACGATGCAACGTTTGTGTTCGTGCGAAAATTCAATGGGGTCTTCAAGTGTCAGGATATGGCCTGGCAGTTCGCGGTTGATTTTATCAATCATGGCGGCCAACGTTGTCGATTTACCACTCCCTGTTGCGCCTGTCACAAGCACCAATCCGCGCGACATCGAGCAAAGGCTTGCAACAACGGAGGGCAATGCCAAATCTTCAAAACTCTTAATCTGGCTTGGAATCAATCGGAAGACGCCACCCACAGCTGATTTCTGACGAAAAATATTAGCTCGAAAGCGTGCAACACCCTTAACGCTGAAAGAAAGGTCGAGTTCCCTCTGCTCTTCAAAGATTCTTCGCTGCTCTTCGGTTAGAACTGAATAGCAGAGGGCCTCCGTGTCGACAGCAGTGAGCGGATCAATCTTGATTGGACACAGCTCGCCGTGGATGCGCAGCTGCGGGGGAGTGCCAACACTGATATGTAGGTCGGATGCATTCTGGTCGGACTGGGTTTTAAGAAGTTGTTGAAGAGAAACTTTAAGTGCCATCTTAAGCGCTCCTCATCTGCTCAATGCGTAGTGCTGCAGACTTAGCATCATCATCGGAACCACTGGCCTCTATCAGCTCATCGACCGAGGTGATCCCCTTGTAAACCTTGCGCCACGCACTCTGACGCAGTGTTTGCATACCACTGCTCATGGCGATTCTTTTGATCTCGATTGCGGTCATGTTCTCAACAACAGCTCTCTTTACCGGTTCACTCACGGTGAGCACCTCGTAGATTGCTGCTCGTCCTCTATAGCCCGTGTGATTGCAATTTTCGCACCCGAGGCCTTTGTATATTTTGAACTTACCCACATATTTCTCAGGTAGACCAAGGGCTATCTGCTTCTCCGGAGTGACCAGATCGATCTCCCTGCATTCGTTGCAGATTTTGCGAACAAGGCGTTGTGCCACCACGCAGTTGAGTGCCGAAACAATCGTGAATTTATCGACGCCCATATTGCGCAGACGCTCGATACTTTCCGCAGCGTTGTTGGTGTGTAAAGTGGAAAGCACAATATGGCCTGTGAGTGCAGCCTTCATGGCGATTTCACCCGTCTCGAGGTCACGAATCTCACCGACCATGATGATGTCCGGATCCTGGCGCAGAAATGCCTTGAGTGCTTTTGAAAACGTGAAATCGATATCAGGGCGAACGTTAACCTGACAAATTCCTGGGATGGTGAATTCAACCGGATCTTCAGCGGTAACGACGTTGTCGGTGATGCGATTAAGTTCATTCAAGGCAGAGTAAAGCGTCGTTGTTTTTCCGGAACCTGTTGGTCCCGTAACAATCACCATCCCGAAGGGTTTCATGATCGAGTCTTTGAACTGAATCAATTGTTCGCTGTCGAATCCAAGCTCCGTCATGTCGAGTTGAAGGTTGCTTTTATCGAGCAAGCGTAAAACGATTTTCTCACCCCACACCGAAGGCAAGCTGCTGACTCGGAAATCCATTTTTCCAAGACCAGGAATCTCTAGTTTTGCGTTGCCATCCTGAGGCAGACGCTTCTCAAAAATGTCCAGTCCGGAAATGAGCTTCACCCGCGAGAGAAGCGCATCCTTGAACTCGTAGCGAGCTTGAGGTTTGTATTCAATCAGCGAACCGTCGATACGAAGCCGAATGCGGATACTATTTTCAAAGGGTTCGATATGAATATCACTTGCTCGTTTCTGAGCAGCGATGAGCATGAGACGCTCGACATAGTTAACGACATAGCTTTCACCCGTGTCGTTGGCACCCGCTGAGGTCATATTGACTAGGGCAGCAGCCGCCTTTTGCTGCATAGCCTTTTGCTGGGCGGCAACTTTTGCCGCCTCTTCGCCCGCACCGTAATAGCGGTTGATAGCATTTTGAATGGAGAGTTCACTGGCCAGTTTGAGCCTGAGCTTAACTCCCAACTTCGCAGAAATTGCATCAAAAGCAGACAGATTGGTCGGATCGCCCACAGCCAAAATCAAGTTGTTGGTGACCTTGTTGATGGGAACAATACGATGTTGAACAACAATTTCGCGGGGAACACTCGCCAAGATGTTGGGATCGATATCGATTTTGTCCGGGAAGATAATCTCAATTCCACCTAGCCCCTCGGAGAGAGCCTTCATCAGTGCTTCTTCGGCAACGAGGCGGTTTCGAAGCAAAAATAGAGCGAGTGGAATGTTGTCGCGTTCAGCGAATTCAATCGCTCTGGCCAGGTCTGCCTGACCCACCAGATTGGAGCGCTTGATGATTTCGACGATGCGAGCACCAGCCATGTCCCGAATGTCCCTCTCACTTGCAACGTGAACGCGGTGTGATAAGTCTTGTGGGTCTGGTCGTAGCTCAGCTGGATAGAGCATCGGATTTCTAATCCGATGGTCGCAGGTTCGAATCCTGCCGACCAGGCCACTTCTCTTTTCACTCCGCCTCCATCGTGTCGTTTCGTCTTGTGCAGGCTCCTGCAGCATGAAACCTTTTTCCGGCTGTCAAATTTGACGTCAGGCCCCCTTCTTCCCGTCTGCCTGCAGCGCAATGAGGGAAACTGGGAAGAGCGAGAACGCCAGGGGACCCGGATGGAAACGAAACATTTTTCAAGTCAGAGCCCGAAACGCCCTCTTAACGAATGGAACGGTGTGCATCTGCGTCACAGCGTGCTCAGCGACGTCGGCATTGTCCGCGAAAACAATCAGGACTCATTTCTGGTCGAGCCTGAAATCGGACTCTTTATTGTTGCAGACGGCATGGGAGGCCGCGCGGGAGGCGAAGTTGCCAGTACTCTTGCCGTTGAGACCCTTAAGTCCGAAATCAGCACCCGATTCCGCGAACTTTACAGCTCTGATGCGAGCACGCGCGAGATCATCCTCAAGCAGGCCATCAATTCGGCCTGCTTGAGCATTTATTCTCGTTCATTGGAGCTCCCCCATCTGCGCGGGATGGGCACAACAACAACAGCACTGTGGCTCCCTGTGCGTAACCCTGCCAATCCAGGGAACAGCGGCAGCCCCCAGGCCTGTGTCGCTCACGTAGGCGACAGCCGTTGCTACCTTCTTCGAGCTGGACTGTTCTACCAACTCACCAGCGATCACAGCCTATTCCAAGAAAAAATCAGAGCTGGCGTTCTTCATCCGGAATCGCCCCTGGCCTGCCAGATGAAGAGCGTGATCACGAGATGCGTGGGATATCAGGAAGATGAAGAGGTGGATGTTTTGAGTTTTGAACCATTTCGGGGGGATCGCTTTCTGATCTGCAGCGATGGCCTCTCGAATAAGGTCAGCGAGAAGGAGATGGCTGATCTCCTTCTCGAAGACGACCTTAATTGGGTCGCAGAGCACATGGTCGCGCTCGCCAAAGAGCGCGGTGGCGAGGATAACATCACGATTTTGTTGATTGCATTGGACACTTGAGGAGAAAGCACTGGAAGAGCGCGCTGAAATTGACTCGATGCGAACTTTTTGCATTCAAGTTCAGCATCTGGGAGTCCGAGAAACCCTTCAGTCTGGAAAGAGGAGAAGAGTCGTGTCAGGGAAGCCAGCTCACAGCAAAAGCCCATATAGTTCTAAGCCACCAACGGTGGTCATGGGACAAAAAGGCTGGTTTTCCAAGCTGCCATGCGTGACATTTATCTACATTCCCAATGAAAGCGCGACCTCAAAGCGGATCCGTGTTCCTAAGTTGTTTCTCTACTCTGGTCTTGCAACTTTTTGTGCAATGCTGGGTTTGCTGAGTGCTCTGTCTGCAAATCTCGTGAAGATGGCCAGCCTTCAAGACGATTACGAGAAGCTCCGCGCAGAGAATACCGCCATTCGCTCTGAGGCTGCTGCACTTGTTGCGAAGCTCCAGGAAGTGAAATCCAATCTCGCACAGGTCGACCACATTTCCGATCAAGTTCGCCAAGAGGCCGCGAGCTTGGATCCGCGCAGCGAAAAAAAAAAGGGCGGCGGCTTTGGACTAGCCCTTCGAGCCAGAGCAAAGCCCAAGACTGAAAGCACCCGCAACGAAACAGAGACAGGCTACCCTTTCAAGTTTGAATCGAGCTTGGATTCTCAAAAAGGCGCCGCTCAACCCGGCGGAAAAAATATCGACCTCCCAGCACAAGCCGTGGGCAGCAATGTAAACATCGACAATCTCGAGTTTCGAGATCTGTTCGCAGCCCTTTCGGACATCCGCAACAAGAGCTCTGTGCAGCTTCAGGGCTTGAGCACTCTTCTGCGCGAGCTCCAGGGATATCGCGTGCGGCTTTCACAAACACCGACAATTTCACCAGTGCAAGGCTACGTCACATCGTTCTATGGTGTCCGTTCAAGCCCATTTACCGGCGAATCCAAAATGCACCACGGTGTTGATATCGCCGCTCCCATGGGAGCTCCTATTAGGGCGGCGGCCAACGGTACTGTTGTGCGTGCGGGTGCAGCCGACGACTATGGAAACTATGTCGAAATTGCTCACGGTTTTGGAGTGGTCACGCGCTATGCACACGCACAAAAGATTCTTGTGCGCGCGGGTACACGCGTTTCGAAGGGCGATTTGATTGGACTCGTTGGAGCAACTGGCCGCACGACAGGCCCACACCTTCATTACGAAGTGGAAGTGGGTGGGCGTAAGGTCGACCCATCCAACTTTATCCGCGGCCTTTGATTGACTTCAATTTTTAGAAGTATGTTGCAGCCGAAGCGCGGACTCCGTAGACAGTTTCTGGCTTGACACCTGAAGTTTCCCAGGCTCCACCGGGAACCCAAAGACCACCATCTACTGACAACCTGATTCCATCCATGGTTCTGTAGGAGTAGTTGATGTCGACCTCAAAACCGACATTGTTGACAGTTCCTACCTTCTTCTCATCCGCAGTTGTCTTCCTGTTCAAAGAATCAAGACGCGCATAAACAACAGCCGGTGTCAGCATTCCAAAGGTCGACTCGTAGCTGTAGTCGGCACGAGCGAAAACGACGTTACGAACAAGTGCGCCGGGCATCCCGGGAACGTTGGTCGAAAGCGGGCTGAACATCAGGAATGCAGGACGAACATTCGGATGCATCGGCAGTGCAGTGATCCGCGAATCTCGGCTCGTGACGTTTTCGAATGCATCGGAGTCGCCCTTGCTATAACCACCCGTGAGCGACAACACTTGCGAATCGGTGACCTGGCTCGTGGGGCGACGTTGACGCGCAGCCTCTGTTTGCGAGATTTTCGCAGTGCGGTCGGCCGAAGCAAGACCTCCGCCGATCTGGTAGCGTGCGCGCAAGAGAATGTTCAGGCCATCAACCGTTTGCGAGTCACATGAAATAAAAAGCTTCTGAGGGTTGCTGGTCTCAGGGCATTCCTTCGACTCTCCTCCAACCGACGCGAAAGCGAGTGACTTTGTTTTGCCCGTAGGCCAATTAACCTCACCTTCGAGCCCCATGCGCCCGTAGGAAAAGATACCAAAAATATCAAGAATTCTAAGCTCAGTTCCTGAATCGGAGTGATCATACTTACTGAAAGCCAACCCAAGCTTGCGGCTCAGGCCCGATGAGCCTGCATCGGTGAGCTCGTCGGAAATGAGAATTTCTGCTGTCAGTGCATCGGCGTCATCACCACGGCTGCTCAGGCGACCTTCAGAAAACTTCTCCCAGTAGCCCGTGACAGACAGTGCAGAGGGGAAGTCGACCGTGTAGGAGACCGCATCGGAAACAGAACGGGTACCTCCCTCTGGCTTCCATTCATCGTCGAGCCAGATGCCGAGGCCCCACTGGCGCGGAATACGTCCTGCGCGAAACCGACCTGCCTCGCTGCTGTCGTACTGAACGAACGCCTGATTCACCTTCAGAGTTTCGCGCTTTTGAGTGGAGGTCCAGGATGTGGCATAGGGATGACCAACCTCAGCACCGCTGAGTGCAGAGTCGATCTTGGTGTCCTCAGAGTTGCCGAGCGAGAATGCGGTTTTGGGATATTGATTTGCATTGAAGCGCAGGTCGAGAAAAACACCTAGATTACTCGACGCACGACCTTCGATGGTCAGACCAAGCGGAACGCGCAGGCCTTTGAGCTCAGAAAGGTTCGGCGGCATGTTCGAAATGAATTCGCCGACCAGTGCAGCCTGTCCGTAAACTTGGGCCGTTGCGGCATGAGCGTGTTCGAATAAGCAAAAGGGCACGAGCGCAAGGGCCGAATAAACACAGCTGAGATTTCTTGTCCCACGGGCGGATCGACGTTCCTGAGCACACTTCATTTGATATTCCTCGATTGAATTTTGAACCACCGCCAGGGTTGCACAGTACTCCTTCATGCATTTTTTGCGGAGCGGGTTGCGCATTCCTCAGGCTGATTGTCGAGCCACCATAGCATCAATCGAAGAAATTCAAAATTCACCCTCAGCCGCTCCAAATCATTTTCACCCTTGAACTGAGATTTTAAGATTTCGATGACTGAGTTCATGAGCCCCATGAACAGATCGTTGCTCGTGGAAATCTTCTGCTCCCCAGAGGACACCACGGACTCGATACAGTATTTGCTCAAAATATACTCACGTCCTGAATCAACGCCGCAATCACGGACTTGAAAAACGTTGCGTCGCAGACGACGCATGATTTTCCGCGACCGAATCAGCTGTAATTGGAGCTGCCTGAGTGCCAAATAAGCATCACGTAAACGCGCTGCATGATGAAACTGCTGCTCATCGGCCGCCACACGCATAGAACGCCACAGACTGTTGAGCAGACCTACTTTCTTGCCTCGCAACACCTGATTCACGGTGAAGACGTGTTTTTCGGTCACGTAGAGCGAATAACGTCGGCTGCGTGTTGCGCGAAAACCTGCACTGTCGACTGGACGAATTTTCAACTCATCCTGAGTCGGATCGTAGAATTCGAGAATCTCATTGAAGACATCAAACGCAGCACGCAGTTCCGACTTCACCCGTACACAACCCCAGGTCTTCACACCTTTCATTCGTCGGGTTGTGGCAAACACCTCACGCTTCCCAGAATTTTGCTGGACATAAAAAAGTTTTCCCGGGCGGGTACTCATGAAATTCAATTGAGGGTCAAGAATCCGGATTAGAAAAAGCTCCAGCAGACACGCTTCAAAATGGGTTGGAGTAGAGATCACGAGCACGCTTCTGGCGCGTTCATGGAGCTTGTTGGCTTTGTACCAATCGCCTGCAGCTGCTCCACCCTCGGAGCGGTAAGTTTTTAAGCGCTGGTTCAAACGCTTTGCTTTGCCCACGTAGCAAACTTCAATTTGATCCTGCAGCAGTGCAAGCAACTCTGCTGGGTGGTCGAGAATGGGTTGAAAAACCTCGGGCAGAGCGTTTGAAAAGATGTACACCCCTGGCCCATCGAGGGGTGTCAGTGACTTGCGATCAAGCGGTTGGTCAAGCACTCTGATGAGCAAAGAGAGGGAGCCTCGCTATGGAAAACGATAAAAATGAACCAAAGCCCTTGCCTATGAAAGCCATCACCGCTGGTGTGGCTGGTCTTTTCGTTGTTGTGGCGGTTGCTTATCTTGTACTGCCCGCGTTCTTCGACTCTTCACCTTTTGGCTTGCTTTTCCATCGTGGGCCGGCACCTTGGGCTCTTGATCCAGAAGAGCAAGCCAAGTTCAAACTCACTGAAACACAGGCCAAGGGGCGCTATCATTTTCTGCAATACTGTGCCAGCTGCCATGGCCCTGATGGGCGCGGCAACGGACCCACGAGTTCGACCCTCAACCGCAGACCACCCAACTTTCTGCTCCCTGCGCCGTCTGGCTTGCAGAACTCTCTCGATGTGGCCGGAGTTGTTAAGACACTCAATGAAGGATTGCAGGGAAACCAGATGCCTAGCTTTTCTCACCTGCCCGAGAGCGTCAAACAGGAAATCGCAGAGTTCGTGGAACACCTCCACAAAAACCCTGCTCTCTACTGATTCACAGAAAATCTAGTTTCTGCGCACGCGCATCAATGAGCTTCATTTTCTTGAGTCGGCGGCGTGTTGAGGCGTCGTTGTCGTGATCTTCAATGTCGGCAACAACCTCATCCTCGCTCACTTTGCCTTGCACCCGATCAATGAACAGAACTCCCTCGAGATGATCCATTTCGTGTTGCAGACAGATACTCAAAATCCCATCGCTCTCGATCCGGATCGCACGACCTTCGGTGTCTTTTGCTTCAAGCACAATGTTTTTCCAACGCGTAGTCTGTCCGCGCTCGACACCAGGAAACGAAAGACATCCATCGTAGGGAAATGTGATTTCTTCTGTCTTGGAGACAATCGCTGGGTTGACCAAAATAATCGGTGACGGCAGCTCGGTGCTTTTTCCGTCGAGGGTATAGGTGTACGTTCCGTGCCATTCCTTAAGCGCAGTGTTCTCAAAATAAGGACGCACATCGACTACAATCAGGCGCTTCAGAATTCCCACCTGCGGAGCGGCCAAGCCGATCCCCTCGTAAGCGTTCATGGTCTCGATCATGTCGGCAGCAAACTGCTTCAAACCGGGAGTGAACTTCTCAACCGGTGTCGATGGTTTACGCAGAAGCACATGTGGAAAGTGTAGAACTTTGAATACAGGCATGCGAGACTCCAAAGAAAATTCCCAGTCCAAGGCATACTGAGCCAAGGAAAAACACGCAAGAGCCAAACAAGTGGGCAGGATTGGCTTTCCCACGTCGAGCATCTTTGTTAGGGTACGAACTGACGATAGGCATTTTGCACAAAGCTGGCGCATGGTGCGCCGGGACTCTCGAATGGTCGGGAGGATAAACGCTCTCCGGTCTGTGACCCGCCTCGTTGCACAGATCATCAGTTCTGTAGGTTCTCTTATGTTTAATATTGTTGAAAAAACCATCCGCGTGGGCGACCACGAGATCACCATCGAGCACGGCCGTATGGCGCGTCAGGCAGGTGGATCCGTGCTCATCACATGCGGCGACACCCAAGTTCTCGTGTGCGCCACAGGCGCCAAAGGCCCCTCGCCCACGGCTTCATTCTTTCCCCTGGCTGTCGACTACATCGAAAAGCTGTACTCAGCTGGCCGCATTCCCGGTGGCTACATCAAGCGTGAATCCAAGCCAACCGAGCGCGAAGTGCTCATCAGTCGCCTCATCGACCGCCCCATTCGCCCCCTCTTCCCCGAAACTTTCCTCACGGAAGTTCAGGTGGTTGCCACAGTGCTGTCGGTCGATCCAAAGATCTCCCCCGCACCTCTCGCAATGTTGGGCGCCAGCGCCGCACTGCACATCTCCGATATCCCCTTCAATGGGCCAGTCGCTGGGGTCCGCATTGGCCACAAAGATGGCCAGTTCCTCATCAATCCTTCAGAAACCGAAGAAGTTGGCTCCGACCTCGATATCGTGGTCGCGGGGACGGCTGAGGGCATTCTGATGGTCGAATCGGGTGCCAACTTTGTTTCTGAGGCCCTGATCCTCCAGGCTATCGAGGTCGCTCACAAACACATCAAGGCCATGTGCAAGGTTCAAGAAGAGCTGCGCAGCGCTGTTGGCAAAGAGAAGCGCAGCGTTCCAGAAGCTCCAGCCAACGACGCCATGCAGAAGGTTCTCGACAAAAAATATGCTGGCGCACTGCGTGAAGCCTACTCGATCGCCAAGAAGTCCGATCGCAAAAATGCGGTTGATGAAATCCGCGTTGCAGCCAAGGCAGAGTTGGTTCCTGCAAACTCCGAGCCAACCCTTGCAGCAACCTTCGAACATTTGTTTGAAATGGCTTGCTACAAAACCTTGCGCACCAACATCATCAGCGACAACCGCCGCGTCGATGGCCGCAAGTCCACCGATATCCGCGCCATCGACTGCCAGGTTCAGGTTCTCAAGCGTCCTCACGGTTCGGCCTTGTTCACACGCGGTGAAACTCAGTCGCTTGGTGTCGTGACACTCGGAACATCCGACGATGCGCAGCGCAGCGAAAGCGTTTACAGCCCACTCGAAGAAAAGCACTTCATGTTGCACTACAACATGCCCGGCTACTCCGTGGGCGAACCAAAACGCTTGGGTGCACCTGGACGCCGTGAAGTTGGCCACGGAAACCTCGCAGAGCGAGCACTGCGCGCTTCGGTGCCAAGCCGCATGCGTTTCCCCTACTCCATCCGAATGGTTTCTGAGATCACCGAATCCAATGGCTCGTCCTCAATGGCTTCAGTCTGCTCCGGCACACTCGCCATGCTCGATGCAGGCGTTCCATTGCTTGAACCCGTGGCCGGTATTGCCATGGGTCTCATCAAGGAAGGCAACGACGTCGCAATTCTCTCCGACATTCTCGGCGACGAAGATGCACTGGGCGATATGGACTTCAAGGTTGCGGGCGGAAAGTCCGGAATCACCGCACTGCAGATGGACATGAAGATTGCGGGTGTGTCGATCGACGTTCTGCGCCGTGCACTTGAACAAGCACGCGAAGGTCGTCTGCACATTCTCAGCAAAATGACGTCTGTTCTTGGCAAAGCCAAGGATCTCAGCAATCGCGCGCCACGTATCGAACAAATCAAGATCAAGTCGGAGCGCATCCGCGATCTCATCGGTCCCGGTGGACGCAACATCAAGAAGATCGTTGCCGACACTGGCTGTAAGGTCGACATTGGTGATGATGGCGTTGTCAATCTCGCCTCCAACAATGGCGAAGCGGCAGCGTTGGCCAAGCGCATGATTCACTTCCTGACCAGCGACCCTGAAATCAACGAAGTGTATCTCGGTATCGTGAAGAAAGTGTCCGACTTTGGTGCGTTTGTGGAAATCAAGCCCGGCGTTGAAGGCCTCGTTCACATCTCTCAGCTTGCCGCTCAGCGCGTCAACAAAGTGGAAGATGTGGTCAAAGAAGGCGACGAAGTGATGGTCAAGGTCATCGAAATCGACCGCACTGGCCGTATCAAGTTGAGCCGTAAAGACGCGGTAGGCAAGGAGCCCATCGACATCATGAAGACCTGGTCGAACTGAGGCTGTTTACAGTTGACTGATTTCCGGAGAAAATCTGCGGCACAGAGAAATCAACCGCACATCGACTCCGGAGAACATGTCTCATGTCTGAAAGCCAACAAAAACGCCCTTACCTCCTCAGAATCCTGGGAACGTGGGGCGTTTTTTTATTGGTCGCCGTGCTGCTCTCCGTTCGCCTCGGCCCCATTCCGCCGCTGGGAGAATTTCTCAGCCCACAAACCGGCTATCTGAAAAACTCCCCGCATCCTGCGCGAGGCAACAAACCCCAGCATCTCAAAATCACCGGTCTGCGTGCAGAAATCAGTATCTCTATCGACAGCCGCGGCGTTCCACATGTCGTGGCTGACAACGAATTAGATTTGGCTCTGGGCCAGGGGTTCGCGACCGCTCGCGACCGCCTTTGGCAGATGGAACTGCAAACCGCCGCAACAGCTGGCCGAGTTTCAGAGATCCTGGGTGCAAAGGCTATCAATTTCGACACAAAGCAGCGCCGCCTCGGATTTCTGGCTGCAGCAGAAGCAGAAATTGAATTTCTTAAAAAAAATGATCCACTCCAATACGAAATCCTGTTGGCCTATGCTGATGGCGTGAATGCTTACGTGCAATCTCTCACGCCATCGACCTATCCAATCGAATATAAATTGCTTGGAACAGCCCCTGAAACCTGGACTCCGCTCAAGAGTGCCCTGTTCCACAAGCAGATGACTTGGACGCTCACGGGAAATTTCGACGACTTCAAATTCACGAACACACTGCAGAAGTTTTCGATGGCCGAGATTGAAAATCTTTTTCCAGAATTCTACGCCGCGGGACAACCCATCCTCGACTCTAGCGTAATGCAAATGTCCACGGCAGAACTGCAAGGCTTCAGCAGTGTCGTTGCCCCTTTGCAGCTTGATGGGCTACTCAATCTCTCAGAGACTCCTCCGTCAAAAAAATCATCGACCTCCGGAACTCACGGAAGCAACAATTGGGTGGTGGATGGTACCCACACGTCTCATGGATATCCTGTGTTGGCGAACGATCCGCACCTCGATCTCAAGCTGCCCTCAATTTGGTATGAAATTCAACTCACCGCTCCGGGTGTCAATGTCTACGGAGTTTCTTTGCCTGGTCTGCCTCACGTGATCATCGGCTTCAATGACAACGTCAGCTGGGGAATTACAAATGCAGGCGTGGATGTGGTCGACTGGTTCGCGATGAAATTTGACAAGTCCAAGCCCGCACCGCGTTACTTGCACGCTGGGCAATGGAAGAACTCTGAAATCCGAAAAGAAATAATCAAAGTGAAAGGCGAATTGCCAAAGATCATCGAAGTTGTGCAAACCCACATTGGCCCAGTTGCGGTCGACATCGGACTCGAAAAGAAAAATGGCGGCACCTCGACACTTCCGCTCGCAATGAAATGGACAGGGCACTCACCGAGCAATGAATACAAGGTCTTTTATAACCTCAACAGGGCACGCACAGTGCGTGAAATGAAAAACGCACTCAAATCCTACGAAGCCCCTGGACAGAATTTCGTCATGTCGGACAAAACTGGCTCCATTGGATATGTTCAGGCGGGCCGTTTTCCCCTCCGCAAGCCAAACCATGGGCGATACGTTCTCGACGGCACTGTGACCGCGGGCGAATGGAATGATTTCATCCCATTCACACACCTACCTCAAAGCTGGTCGCCCGAGCGCGGCTTTCTGGCCTCTGCCAACCAACAGCCAACACGCAATCCCACGATCGGCTATGCTGCTGGCGACTGGGGCTTCACGAGTTATCTCCGGGGCACACGCATTCATGAAAACATCGCGGGCCTTATGGAGAAGTCTCCGCTCACAATCGGCTCTCTGATGCAGCTTCAAAATGACGTCCTCGATTTGCGGGCAAAAAATCTCCTACCACTTTTTTTGAAATGGATTGAAGGACAAAAGCGCAACGTTAACGAAGAGAAGGCTTTCCAGCTGCTCAAGAAGTGGAACTACGAACTCAACGCTAACAGCACGGCAGCTGCAATATGGTCGAAGTGGTGGGATATTTTTTACGATACTTTATGGGAGAAGGCCTTTCCCACAACTCACTTCAGAGGTCCTTCGGAAGATCGCACAATGGAACTTCTGCTCGAAAGCACAACCGGTGAATGGCCTGATCTTGTCAATGTTCCCAAGTTCTCCGCACTGCCGCAGTTAGCTGCAACAACTTTCGCACGCAGCATAGAAACTCTGCAGATTTTCAAAACCAAACAGGGGATGAGCGGTGAATTTCCTGAGTGGGGCGAATTGCGTGGAACCTCGATACCTCATCTCGCCAACCTGAGTGGCTTTGGACTGGAAAAACTCCCTACCGGAGGCAATGGCAACACAGTCAACGCTCTCACGGCTAAACATGGCCCCAGCTGGCGTATGGTTGTCACTTGGGTGGATGCGCAACCCAAAGCCTGGGGGATTTATCCCGGAGGGCAATCTGGACATGTGGGCAGCGATCTTTACGCGAACATGAAGGATTCCTGGCTCAAAGGACAACTCGACGAACTTCTTTTTGTACAACAAGGAACATTGAAGGAAGCGCTCACTCGAGAGCGTATTTTGCTGGAGAAAAAGCAATGAGCCAAATCATGCGCGAGTTTGCCTGGATTCTTTTGGCTACGCTGTGTCTAGCTATCTTACCTTGGTGGCAGTGCGTGATTGTTTCGGCAGTCACTGCGCCTTTTCTCCTGCGCCTCACAGAACGTGGCTTCAAACGCAGGCTCATTTTCCTGTTCATCAGCTGCATGATTTTATTGATTAGCTATCACAGCAGCCGCTCGGCGGTATCAACAGCGGTCAGCAAGCTTTTCAAGATCCCGCATTTTTCTATTCTGGCGGTGCTCAGTGCAGGCTGTTTCTCGTTGGTGATTGCGCTCGCGGCTGAATCGGTGCTGTGGGGCAAATACTCATTCCGAAAGCTCGGCCAAAAAGTGAACCACCGTTCAAAAACAAAATCACTCGCAAGGTAAGCGCCAGAGTAAACATGCACGTGGAAGCAGAAATGAGGTGTATCCCATGATTTTCAATCAACGCATTATCCAGCCCTCTGAAAAGTTCGCGCAGCAGGCAAATCTCAACAAAGAACAGCACACCCAGCTCATGCGCTCAGCGGAAAGCGATTATGAAAAACACTGGGCTGCATTGGCACACAAGCACATCCACTGGAAAAAACCATTCACAGTGCCCATGAAGTGGAATCCGCCCTTTGTCGAATGGTTTGTCGATGGTGAGCTGAACATCAGCGAACAGTGCCTGGATCGCCACCTCAGCAGCACTACAGCCAACAAACCAGCACTCATCTGGGAAGGCGAACCCTGCGAAAATCACGTTCCTCGGGAGCGAAAGACATTCACTTACCGCGAACTACATGAAGAGGTCTGCGCCTTTGCTGAGGGGCTTGCGCGCCTGGGTGTCTGCCGTGGCGAACGTGTGGCATTGTACATGCCCATGATCCCCGAGGCTGTTGTCGCCATGCTGGCATGTGCTCGCATCGGCGCGACACACACTGTGGTCTTTGGAGGATTTTCTGCAGAGTCGCTGCGCGACCGTATCCTCGATGCTCAGGCAAAGTGTGTCATCACTGCAAACGGTGGCTTCCGCCGTGGTAAAATCCTTTCGCTCAAACAGGCCGTCGACAAGGCTGTGGCTGAGTGCCCATGTGTGGAAAATGTGATCGTGGTTGACCGCCTAGGAGAAACTGCCTCCGGCGCTTATTTGAAGTCAGAGACCGCATTTTCGCCCACCCAGATGAGCCACGGGCGTGATCGCTGGTTTCATGAAGTCCGCGTTGCAGGCTCCTCCCATGCAGCTGAATCATTGCCCGCCGAGCATCCGCTTTTTATTCTCTATACGAGCGGAACAACCGGAAAACCGAAAGGCGTGGTGCATGGCACTGCTGGATACGCACTTTGGACTAATCTCACCTGTCAGTGGGTTTTCGATATTAAACCCAATGATGTCTACTGGTGCACTGCAGATATCGGATGGGTTACCGGTCACAGCTATGTTGTCTATGGTCCGCTCTCTGCTGGAGCCACAGTCTACATGTATGAAGGTGCACCCGACTTCCCAGATTTTGGACGTTTCTGGCGTTGTATTGAGCGCGAAAAAATCTCGATTTTCTACACCGCACCAACTGCAATTCGTGCGTTCATGCGCCAGGGCGATCATTGGCCTGAGAAAAGTAATCTGAGTTCTCTGCGGCTTTTGGGATCTGTTGGTGAACCTATCAATCCTGAGGCCTGGGAATGGTACCATGCTATCATCGGTAAAAATCAGTGCCCGATTGTTGATACATGGTGGCAAACCGAAACCGGTGGCGTGATGATGAGCCCGCTTCCTGGCCTCACGCCTCTCAAGCCTGGCTCAGCTACGAGGCCACTCCCCGGAATTGCCGTGGATGTTGTGGATGACAATGGAACTCCTGTGGCCAAAGGAAACCGGGGTAAACTTGTCATCACCAAGCCTTGGCCATCACAGTTGCGCACCGTGCACGGCGACCCGGAACGTTATGCGAAAACCTATTGGAACACTTTTGCAGGTCCTGCTGGCATGCAAGAGGAGCCCTATTACTTCACCGGTGACGGTGCCTTCAAAGATCACGATGGCGATATCTGGGTTATAGGTCGTGTTGATGATGTCATCAACGTTGCAGGGCACCGTATTGGTACCATGGAAGTTGAAAGTGCACTCGTGGATCATCATTGCGTTGCAGAGTCTGCTGTGGTTGGAATTCCAGATGCAGTGAAAGGCACTTCAATTTACGCCTTTGTCACCCTAAAGAACGAGGTCAAGCAAGCAGCTGATTGGAACGATGAGCGCAAGCAAACATTGGCACGCGAGCTTATTGTACATGTGGGAGGAATCATCGGCAGCTTTGCCAAGCCCGATCACATTCGCTTCACTGATTCGCTTCCCAAAACCCGAAGCGGAAAAATCATGCGCCGACTGTTGCGCGATGTAGCCACTGGCCATGAAGGCCTTGGCGATACAACCACTCTGGAAGATGTGAGCGTACTCGCAGCGCTGCGGCAAAGCTCCGACGACGAGTGAAAAAGAAATTCACTCGCAGAATTTGAACACGAATGCCTCATCACCGTTGCTCTGATCCATCAAAGACTTGCCATCCACCTGGATGGCAATGTCTTGTTTGATCCCCCAGCGCGAGGCAATTGCGCACACCTTTTCTTTGGTGAACTTGCCAAACTTGACCGTGAATCGATTGCTGCCGGCATATTCCATTTTCAATTCTTCCTGAGTCAGTGAATTGATGTAGCTCGAGAGCGTTGAACTCACAGACTCTTTTCCGGTGAATGCAGGATTGAACACATTCAACCAAACTTCTTCTGCCAAATAATCTGGCCCAGCCTGCGATAATTTAAAATCGAGCGAAATCTTGCTGCCATCTTTTGCTGTGAAATTCCTATGCAGCCAGTCGCCCGTGTTAACCACACCACTGGCGAGCTTATCGCGCGTCGAACGAATCCAATCCGCAAATTTTCTCACATCGGTATAAACACCCTTTTCTCGACAATCGATGGCTGCTGCATACGCGCGTGAGGTCACGCCAATCACCGTCAGATCACCGTTGTCCTCGATAAAAAACATCGGACCGCCTGAGTCACCATGACACGAGCTTGCTCGAATATTTTCCCGAGGGGCCTCCCAGATTAATTCTTTACCCGCATCATTGATGGTGGCCAGTTTGACCATGGTCTTGCGGAGAAAACCAGCGAACTCGGCGCCTGATCCATCCTGAGGGAGTGCAAGCGTTTGACCGAAACCAGCGAGCAAAACTTCTCGACCCGCTGCCACTTCTCCGATCTCTTTAATAGGCAAGGGCTTAACCCAAGCTGGAGCGTCTTCACTGAGCACGAGCACGCCCACGTCGTTTTTGGGTTGCTGTGGCATTGGGTCGATGTTCTTTCGGTTCAGGTCACCCCTGTCCCATCCCGGATGAGCCATGACCTGCTTGGCCGGAACATCCATTGTTTTGTGCTGACTGCGATTCTTGCTCCCAAACGTCACCGAATAGGTGACCCGACCGGGAGTTCCGGCGAGGCAGTGTGCGGCGGTGACAATTGTGCGCTTGTCGAGCACGAAGCCCGAACAGAACGGCTTGCCATTTGAATCCAGAGAAACGGTACTCGTGTAAACGGGGTCGTTTTCATCGACCAGCACCCCGGAGACAATCTTGGGAGTAGAATTGTAACTGCGCTGCATGCAACCCAGAGGAACAGCAAAAACCATCACCAAAGCAACGCCAAGCCGAACACGGTCAAAAGGTAAAACCATCGCCCACCTCGAATTTGGAAACCCGCGAATTGATATCGGCAGCAGAGCCGATTATATGCATCCGGGAGAGGCAGATTCGAGCAAAGGATTGACAATCCATGACCCATCAAAAGCCCAGCTGGGATAACTACTTCCTTGAAATGGCAGAAGTAATTGCCAAGCGTAGCCCCGATAAAAAACGCCAGGTCGGGTGTGTGATCGTTGACGAACACCGCCGGGTCGTGGCGACCGGCTACAATGGGACCCCCGCCTCCTACGATGACTCTAAAATCGACTGGTGGGACAGAAGCCTAAAAGATCGCATTGTTATACACGCCGAGGCAAATGCCCTGATCTATGCCGATGGTCCCAGGCTGCGGGGTGGAACACTGTATTGCTCCTACAGCCCATGCATCAACTGCGCCAAACTCATTGCAGGCGCGGGCATTAACCGCGTCGTTTATCGCGACCAATTCGATGCTGCCGGACTTGAAATGCTGCGGGAATTTCAAGTGCAAGCCGAATGTGTCTCGACAGTCTGAAGCAGCCTAGAAAGCAAACTTAGAGCGCGCATACAAATGCTCACTGATCCGCGACATCGTTTGACATCAAACCGTCGATGAATTTCAGGAAACGTGCTTTGTCGAGTTCAGAGAACGGCCGCACCGGCATTTTCCCCGACACAACTGATTCCCGAATAGCCTGACCTTTTGCACCCCAATCTGCTTCTGTTCCATCGGCAGTATTCCACTTTAATGGCGCGGGACCGGTATTCGTGGAGCTGTGGCAACGAGCACATTTTGTCTGGGCTTCTGAGAAGGTCATCGCGACAATTGGGCCTGGGGGTGTGTCAACGGGCGGCATAGGCAGACTCACGGGCGCAGACGCACCGGAATCAGAGCCGTTGCTTCCTCGCTGTTCTGAATCTCTGCGTGATGTGGTCTGGTTCGAGGCTTCGGTGCGCGCAGGAACGGCCGGAGCAATTGCAGCAATCTTGTTCTGCTCGCTGTTGGCCACGCTGCAACCTGCAACTGAAACCAGAGCCATCAGAATTGCCGCAGCCTTGAAAACCATCCCAGCCCCCACGACTTTTTAGCGATATCGGCATTAGCCTGGCATAAAATAAGAGACCTTGCCCCCAATCAGACAAGATCAAGAAATGGTGCGTGTTTTTCTTCTTTGAAACGCCAGGGGCTCGATAAAAAGAGTGCAACCAGCACCGCGGAATCGGCTACGATCCCCGAGCCTTAAATTTCAAAAATCGATCTGCTTTTTCCTTAAAGAAATCGAGGATTCTCTCCGACCACCTCCAGGTATCAGAAAGACCCCTACCCGGTGGGACGTCAACAATGCAGAGAGTTTCTTGGTCAAGACGAACGCTACTGCTCTTGAGCTTACTCACAAGCATTTTCATTTTCTCTAAAATACTTTCTGATCAGAAAAAATCGACGGATGCATCTTATGCGCTCTCTGCGCTTAAAGAATCTAAGGCGCTCTTACAACTCTCTGATTGGAGCACGGACTTCTACTTCTGCTACTATGCTAAGGGCGAAACCACCTCATCCTCCTGCTTTCAAGATCCTTTGCAGCAGCAAAAAACAATGACTTTGCCGCTGCGTACATTCAACAACCCAACATTAAATTTCGAAGTCAACGGAACAGAACAGACAAAAGAAGCAAACACTGTTCAATTAAAATACAAATTCTCTGAGGAGGAAAAAAAACTTCTCTCAGAATCTAATGATTGGGTTCTCCTCATTCCGCGCAACTCCCAGCGTGCAACCTTTTTGGGATCAAACATGGGGGGCGAAACAGAATTTGGCCTTGCGAGCAATTCGTCGTTCGGCTTGACCCTCAATCAATTGCGAAAAAACGAGAGTGTCGAACTGATTATCAATTACAAAGGTCTACCAAAATTCGGCCCTCTCGATGTCCCGATTGCTTTAGTCAAGCCTGCTGCAGCGCGCGAATACGCCGCCCTACATGACAAACAAGTTGGTGGAGCCGCACTTTCAAAGCAACTGCTTGTTGGTTTGCCGCTTGTCATGGGCGCCATTGCAGCTGTGCTCGATCACAGCCCAACAATGCTGATGCTCGCAGTCTTTGGTGCAGTGCGGGCAGTGCACACGTATTTTGGCTTCCTGGCAGAGTCCACTCCGTTGAATTTAACTCAGCTTCTTCTCAGTTATGCCAGCCTGGGAGCATCATTTGCTGTTCTTCTCATGTTTCTTGAGAAACTTCTTGGGCTTGAGCTCAAGCGAATAAAACTCTGGCACCGGATAACGTTCGTATTCAGCTGCAGCGGAATCACAGCTGCAGGTCATTGGCTAGACCCGAAATACCAAATCAACTCAACTCTATGGATAGATACTGCGAGTGCCGCTGCTGGCCTGATTCTCATTGCGCTTGCGCTTATGTCGAGGATGAAATTCGCAAAGTCAGGTCACTCAACTACAGCGTCTGCGGGAACCGACACTTCCGCAGAAGCCAGTGCGCTCTCCAAGACGCTCGTTTATGCGCAGATTGGGTTAGCGGCAAGCACACTTGTCATTCACGGAAGCGTAAATGGCGAAGAACTTCTCGGACAATTTAGAGGCATCCCCACTTTTACAGACCCACTCGATTGGCGTCATATGATGCTGATGCCAGCACTTCTGACTGCAGGTTTGCTCGAAGTCGGATCGGTGGCCAAACGCATGCTCACCTTTGGCCAAGAGATGGCAGAAAAAGCCCTCATTGAGAAAGAGCTCAAAGTGGGACACGACGTCCAAGCGCGCATGCTGCCAGACAAAAAATATCAGTGTGATTTATGGCGATGGCGCGCAGTTTACCATCCAGCTGAAGCGTTGGCAGGCGACTGGTTCGACATCCGAGAAGTTCACTTTGAGGATGGTCGAAGGCTCCTCGCGGTCTGTCTCGCGGATGTGACCGGACATGGCGTAGGATCCTCGCTCTCCACCAGCGTCATTTGCTCGCACTGGAGTCTCTGGTGCTCGCGCCTCGGCCAAAGCTCCTTTCCAGAGGATAAAAAAACACGAGAGGAGCTCCTTTGCACTGCACCACTGCGGATTCACGAGGGGCTTTCAGCTCTGCGCAAGAATGAAAATTGTACCGCAATGGTCGCACTCATCGACCCCTATGCAAATGAAGTTTCGATCTGCTCGGCAGGTCATCCAGGAGCACTGATTCTCTCGGAGAAGGGCTTGCGGTATGTGACCTCATCGGGTGAGCGTTTAGGTGGTGTTCTTCTTGGAGAGCCACAATGGCAACCAAAAACAGAGAGTCTCGATGAAAACGATTTGTTGGTCATTTATTCCGATGGCATTGTGCCTGTGGGCGTGACCATTCTCTCCTGGGCTGGCCGTCTAAAGAAAAGAATAATTGCAGGTGAGCGCAATTTCGAAGTGATGCTCATGAAAACGTTGCACGACAACAAGCGTTCATTCATGCAAGACCCCAGCAACGAAGACGACATGACCATCATCATGCTGAGGCGAAGTTAACCGTGATAAAAATCAGATAAATTCTCAAACTTTCTCGACTTCTTTCAAAATCTCCTCAAAACCCCGCTAAAATGACCGACCCATCAAGAAACGGGGGAAAGTATCCCTCAAGAGAGAAAGAAAACGTGCATGAAGGCAACTTTCATCATTTTGGTGGTTACCCTACCCGTGCCACTCTTGTTGGCCTGCGCGCCCGGAAAGGGTCCTGCAGGTGGAATAGGTTGCTCAAAAACCTCGAGTGTCCTCAAAACTCCACAGATTCGTGTCAATACCATCGAGGAATTCACGCAGGCACCCTCCGAGGAAAATCAAAGGAATCGGGTCATTAAGTTTTTTGGTTCGGAAGATCCGATGCTTGCAAACAACAATTCGCCATTTTCCCAAACGTCCAGAGGGGGCCTAAAAACAACAGGCGGCTACATCTATTTCAATTCACGAAAAAAGGGCGATCCTCTTGGAAAATTCAAAGACCAAACTGGACAAACGGTAGGTGAACAAAGCCGCTGCAGCGTTTTAGTTGAGTTTCCGAAAACCCTTGGAGAAGTGGCTGCGCCCGATCCAAACAATCCTTCAAGTTTTCCCCAAACGACTGCGGCTATAGAGGCGTTCCGATTTCCCACGGCAACCGAAGATGTAAAAATCATCCGGATTTATACGGCCGCACATTGCTTGGATTATTCTCTCACCGATTCGGCACAACTCTCGCTTTTCAAAGTTATTGGCACAGAACTTCCCGCGCCCAACAGCGCATACCTCGACGTACCTATTAAAATCCCTGAGCTCGAGGCCGTGAAATCCCTGCGCAAGGAGATTAAAGGCAAAATACGCAGCGGCATGATTTCGGAAGCCGATGGCGAAAAAGTTATAAATGCATTCCGCCCGAGTGCCCGCAATCTGGATCTCATTTTTGGAAAAGACATCACCACATCTCGTGGCAAATGCAACGTCAAGCCCGAAAACATAACCAGTACCACAGAGCAATTCTCATGCGCCACTTACCATGACATGGCAGTGCTCGATGTTGAGATATCCGAACCGCTCCCCGCAGAGAACATGAATGCACTCAAAGCAATCCGCAGCAAATGGATCGAAAAAATCAAGGAAGAGGAAGCAATAGGACCTTGGATGGAATATGTGAAGCCTCCGTTCTATTCAAGCAATCAGAATCTGCCAGAACCAAACATTCCTCGTTTATTTATGGATGATATTCTTTCCTCATCCAACGTAGATCTAACTTTAAAAAGTGATGCTGGTCATGCTGCCAATCCTTCGAAGTGTAAAGTATTTCCGAGCTACGACCTCATCCCGAATTGTATTGCTCATCTGAATGCACCAGCGAATTACTGTCCTAAACAGAAGGTCACGTTGGGTTTGTTTCATCCCTTCCCTGACAACTGCCTTGAAGTTCCACTCGATAGTGCTGCGCATTTAGCATACGTCCGCTACATAACGCGCGAACGCCTGCGAAAGTTCTCGCGCTATAATATGAACAGTATGGTAAAAGAGCTGGCTGATGGCCTCGCTTCGGCACCCCTCAACCTCCACCAGTGCAGCAATGCCGAAGGCGTCTGTTCGCTGCTCAGCGCAATCAATTCAACACTCGGAACATTGATACCAGGCATGAACCTAGCTAACGTTCAAAGCAAATTTCAGAACGAATACACCACTGCAACCCAGTACGTTGATGCAAGCTTGAGTATTTGGAATCCCTTCTTTTCGATTGCAAACAGCACAGTTATCGACAACACCGATAACATCGAAAGAAACGGCTCAGACCCCAATCAGCCTCCAATCGTCATTGATAAAGCTTTCTTGAAGGAACTTGTTAACCCCATCGACTTCCTCAAGCTGCATTCCAACTTTATTATTCTCGATGACCAAACAAACAATCTCCCCGATGCAACCGACGTGACCACACACAGAGCTTTTATGATGGTACCCATGGCTGGCGTTGTGGGTTTCGATACATTTTACAACAACACCCAAACCAAGCCGATTGCAATTGCCGATTGGAGTTCGGCCAATGCTGGCAATGGATTTGGAAAATTTCTTAGCCTAAGAGTGACAAAAGAAGCTCTCGATGCGTTTTTCTCTAATAGCTTTAACGGCTATAATCCGCCTCCGGGAGTGAATGTACCGCCAGCCACCACGATTTTTGTGAATCCGGGCGATTCAATGCTGATGAGGCCATTGCCCTCAAAGGTGACACTCCAAAAAGGAGACAGCGGCTCCATTTTCACGCTCGACACTATCCCCGCATTTGCGCTCTCGACCGTGAACGGCGAAGCCACATCTGGGGGAGCAGCTGTTGCAGCCATTCCAATTCCCGAAGACGATGTGGGCGATGTCATGCCTGGGGGAAGTGGAAACAAAGCGGGTGGAAATACGAACACTGTGGCTGTGAGCTGTAAGTGATCAGAGAGTGAACTGGAAATTATTTACGAGAATTCCTGGTACACGTGCTCCGCCCAGGGCACGCCGCCCGTAGGTTGAGGTTTCCGGAATGACCTCAGCTTCACGCGTGACATCAGCCAACTCGCTCCCAAAGCAACGGAACAGGGTTTCATCGAAGCGCATATCCTGGATGGGGCAAACAGGTTCACCATTTTCAACCCACACACACGCGTAGCGTGTCATGCCTGTTATGCGCCCTTGAATCATGTCACTCCAGTTCAAATAATGCAGATCGGACAAATACAATCCTGTGCCGAGTGCCCTGCATGCTTCGCTCATGGCCAAGGTGCCCGTGCCGATTTCAGGTGTACGCAAGCGCTCCGAGCCGGAGCCATTGCTCGGTACTCCGAATTCCTTTTCTGTGCGCGCGCTCACCAACCCCTGCACAAACCTCCCGTTTTCTATGAGCGAGATTGTTTCGGGAGCCAGTTCTCCATCTTCAGAAAAGCGCGGAGCAAAACCCAATGCGAAGTTTTCCTTCAAAGAGAATTTTGGCGAAAATGATTTTTCACCCGCTCGCACTGCACACAATGGGCTATCTTTGCGCTGCAACGCTCCCTCAGAGAGCGCTCCCCAGGACAACATATTGAGAAGCTCAGAGGTTGCAGAAGGTGCAAGAAAAACACGGTAGTTGCCTGGCTTCAGGGCCCGCTGGGGCTTTTTGAGAATTTCAAGATTAGCACGCGCTCGGGCCAATGATTGCACGAATGCATCTTGATCCCAGGTGCGGCCTGCATAACTGGATTTGACAGCCCGACCATTCGGCAGCCAGAGCGAGTAATCTACAAAAAAAGACTCGCTTGAAAACCAATGATACATTCCAGCCGAATCTGCCAACGCAGAAACGGTAGGCCCACCTGCGTAGATACCAACGAGATCATCACCTTGTTTTTGTTGGCCAAGAAGAGCTTCAACTGTTTCAGTTGGATTCAAAAGCTGACCTTTGTGCGAAACCGAGCTTGTGCTGCGCACTGCGGGGCGGTTCACGTAAGGATCGGCAGGCACTCCCTGCACTGATGCGCGCGCTTTGCTCACGGTAGCTGAAGCAAGCTTTGCAACTGCATCAGCACTCTCGCAATGAAAAGGTAATGATAACTCCAGAACCTGACCTGCAGCAGAAATAAATTGCACGAGGAGCTGTGCGTCTTCTACCGTCCCATTCTGCCGAACAGCCCCTTGGCTCATACGCAGGAAGTGAGTCTGCTCCGCAGCGAGCGAGATTCGTGCGCTTTCACCGCCACTCAACCGAGAAAAAAGATCCTCGCAAAAGAGCTTAAATTGAGAGGAGAGCCATTGTTCATCGAACGACTTTGCAGATGTTTTCATTGAGCACCTCCAAAAACTTCAACCCCTGCAAAGGCACAGACAGGTGATGCGTGGCCAACACGAATACTTTGGTTTGGTTCACCCTTGCCGCAGTAGGGTGTTCCGAACACACCAAGCGTTGAGGCATCACCCACAGCAACGAGCTTCCCCCAGAAGTCAGAGGTCACGCCACGGTAGTTGGGGTTGCGCAACACACGACCCAACTTGCCGTTTTCAATGAGGCGCGCATATTCGCATCCGAATTGAAATTTGTTGCGGTAATCATCAATAGACCAGGATTTATTTGATTCCATATAAACACCGCGCTCGATTCCAGAGATGATCTGGTCAAAGGATTTGTCGCCCGGCTCCACATTTATATTCGCCATGCGATCGATGGGGGCACGGTTCCAGGAACTTGCGCGCTGATTGGCTACGCCCGGAACACCCGAGCGCGCCTGACTCTCCAAACTCCCCAACCCACGTTTGAGAATTCCTCTTTCAATAAGGAACTCGCGCTGCGCAGGATGCCCGGAGTCATCGAAACGATACGAGGCATACTCATGCTCTACGCTCGGATCAAAGGTCACATTGAGAATCTCTGAGCCATACTTTAGGCGACCGAAATCCTCGAGTTTAACAAAGCTTGAGCCGGCATAGTTGCGCTCATCGCCCAAGATGCGATCGAGTTCCAGCGGATGGCCGATGCTCTCGTGGATTTGCAGCATCATCTGGTCGGGCGAAAGAACCAAATGAGCGGTTTCCGTGGGGCATTCTTGAGCCTCGAGCAACTCGTGCAGCTGCAGCGCGACCTTGTCTGCCTGTTGTGCCAAAATTTTCTCGAGCACAAACTCCGCCCCACCCTGGTAAGAATATGCGCTCAAACCATGATTAGAGCGTTTCTGAACCGTTCCGTTTTTCTGACCAACCGCCTCGAGTGCTACCGTGACCAATGAAAGATCTTGCTCGAAAAAAGCTCCATTTGAGGACACAAAACTGCTCTCAACCAGAACATTCTGCAGATATGCCGTCGTTGTGATGACAGCCTCAGAAGTGCGCATACGCCGTGTCAGGCCCACAAGCATTTCGAATTGCTCGGCATCGCTCAGCTGCGCGAGCGGCGAGCGTACTTTCGAAGAATATCTCCCCTGCGACGGTGGACGCCGAGAAGTATCAAAGCGATACAGAGCGCGCTTAGAGGCCGCGACTGCATTGCTGTGAGCCAACGCAGCTGTTCTCAAAAGTGCAGATTCGCTCAATTCCGGAGTTGCGGCGTAGCCAAATTGACCATCCACCATCCATTCGATCATCACACCTGCGGTTTCACTGCTTCGATTTGACTCGGGATGCGCATCCCGTACCTCGCGTGTTCGTGCGTGCTCGCGGTAGTAACGCAAACCGACCCACTGGTGAGGGCCGATTGAAAGCTGACTGAGGACTTTTTTCAGAAGTTGTTCCATGGGAGACTTTCCTGGTCGAAGACTTGGCAATCAAGAAACGCCTGACATTAAAGGCGGACACCCAAAAAGGCCACTCCAGGAAGGGATTTTTATGCGCTGGACGAATGAAATGCTGACCAAAATGCAGCGCAATCTGTTCCAACCACAGCAGATCCTGAAGGTCTGGAAGAATTTCAACCAAGTGCCCGGAGGCAAAACAGCTTTTAGTCGGCTGATTGGTACGGTCATTCCCTACACCGGCAGCATCAAGCCCCGCGTGATTGAACTGGAGCGTGGCCAGGCCGTAGTCGAAATCGACGACAACCGCGCGGTACGCAATCACCTCAATTCGGTGCATGCATTGGCTTTGGCAAACTTAGCTGAATTCCCAGCCGGATTATGCTTGCATACCTCCATCCCACCCAACAGCCGAGCAATTCTCGTCAAGATTGAGGTTGAATACATCAAAAAGGCTCGTGGTCTGCTGACCTCGAAGGCCAAAATGGATCACACCGTGGAGCATCTTGAAGCACCCACGAACATGGTTGTTGCGAGTGAAATCACCGACTCCAGCGGTAGCGTCGTTGCGGCTGCTCGCACCACCTGGCTCGTAAGCCCATCGGGAGAACTCAAATAAAATGAGCACATCACTTTTTCTCAAACACACCGGCACCGAGCTGCCTATCATCTGCGGGGCCATGTATCCTTGCAGCAACCCTGAATTGATTGCTGCAGTGGCACAGGCAGGTGGTATGGGGATTGTCCAGCCGCTTTCACTCGTGTTTGTTCATAAGCAAGACTTCAAAGCTGGCCTGAGCTACATTCAATCACTCACATCGAAGCCCTTCGGATTGAATATCATTACCGAAAAGTCATCGAAAATGTACCGTGATCGCATGGAGAAGTACCTCGATATTTCACTCGAAATGGGTATTCGATTTTTTGTCACATCGCTTGGCAATCCACGCTGGGTTGTTGAACGCGTTCATGCAGCAGGCGGTTATGTTTACCATGATGTGGTCGACCGAAAGTGGGCACTCAAGGCGCTCGAGAGCGGTGTCGATGGTATTATCTGCGTGAACAACCGCGCTGGTGGACATGCTGGTCAGCAGACACCCGAAACACTCTTCAATGACATGCACGACCTCGGCGTTCCCCTCATTGCGGCAGGAGGAATCTCAACGCAAGAACAGGTTCGGGCAGCAATGATGTTGGGTTATCAGGGTGTTCAGATGGGCACACGCTTCATCGCCACACGCGAATGCAACGCCCACGACGACTACAAAAAAGCGATCATCGCTGCACATGAATCAGATATCGTTCTCACCGAAAAAATCAGTGGCGTGCCGGTTTCAGTTATTTTCACAGAAAGCGTGAAGCGCATGGGTCTAAAAGCAAATCCGCTTGCTCGCTACATGCTCAAACATCCAAAATTCAAACATTGGATGCGCATGTATTATACACTTCAATCGGCATGGAAGCTTAAGGAAGCATCCCTCAAAGGTTTTTCCCATAGCGATTTCTGGCAGGCCGGAAAAAGCGTTGAAGGCATTGATTCGATTCTGAGCGTAGCAGAGGTGATGGAGAGTCTTCAGGCCGGGGTGATACGCAATTGAAAATCAATCGAGATGCCCGCCGATCTCGAGAATTTTGTCTCTGGCCTTCTGAAAATCTGGCTGCTTTGTCAGTACCCGCTTAAGAAGCTTCAGAGCGTCCTCTTTGCGATTCATCATAATTAAGAGGAGCGACTTATTAAACATCACTGCACAATTCTCATTGTCACGCTTCAGAATTTGATTGTAGGTTTCCAAAGCTTCATCGAATTGCGCTGAGTCGCGGTAGCAAATCGCCAGAGAATTGAGAAAGCTGATGTTTTCAGGCTCTGCATGAACCGCCTGACGCAGGTATTTGCCAGCCTTCTGATAGTCTTTTTTCTGGAAGTGGCAGTATCCCAACCGCTCGATGATAAAAGGATTCTCAAATCCTGCTGCCGTCGCAATTTCAAGCAGAGAAATCGCATCATCAACTCGGCCCTTTTCCAGCAAGGCAGCCGTTGCTACCTCATAACGCACAACATTCAGCGGACTCAACTCAATGGCAGTTCTGAAACTGACCAATGCTGCATCGAGCTGGTTCTGCTGCAGCAAAATATCGCCCAAGAGTGCATGCGCATGAACGTACTTGTCGTTACGCTGGATTGCTTTTTTTACAAAGTCTATTGCCTTGCTGGTGTCTCCACACGCCAAAGCGATTCGTGCCAAGCCAACGTAAGGACGCGCGGCATGCTGCGTCTGTTTGACTAATTCCTCATAGACACGCTGCGCATGATCGTATTCCTTGAGTTTCAGCGCTGATTTGGCGAATTCATAGATACGTTCAGGATTCTTATGGCTTGCAAATGCAGAATGTGCTGTCCGCAATTTGGGCATAATTTCGTTGGGAACTACAGGTTTTATGAGAAAATCATCAAACCCACACTCCAAAGCGTACATGATTTCAGCTTTGCTGAGAGGGGTTGAACTGAGAATCACAACATCACGTTGAAGCGCAGGATCTTCTCTCAGCTCCTGAATAACATCGGTAGCCGAGGGCCCCTCAAACTCATTGCTGAGCAGTAGAATATTGGCTGGCTGACGCCGCATCTCGAGCAACGCGGTCATACCGTCTTTAACAGCACGGATTTTGACAAAGCCCAGCTTTTGCAAATGATGATTTAAAATAAGGCGAAGATCGCTTTGAGGGTCGGCAATCAGAATGTCCATCTGATTTCCAAACGGCACAGGTTCGGCCACCTGAAACATCTTATAGATATCTGACTTGACGTCTCCCATGTATCTCCAACCTTTGACTCTCTATCGGCAGGAAAAGTCCCTCAATTGCGCGGTGCTGTCGATTTGAGAATAACACCCCTTGGTTTTCAGGAGGATGTCAGGGGGTTGGCTTCACAAGAAATCCTCAAAGCAGAGCCCAGCGGATAACTTTTTTTAACCGTAACCGATGTGTCCCTAAAAATAGGCGTGACTCAGGCTTGCCCCACACTCGGCCCAGGCTTAATCTGGAAGGAGCAAGAATCAGACAACAGTGGCCTCCCCGTTCATTGATCCCAAACATCGAGGGCATCGTGATGAGAACATCGAAGCTATTGGCAACCTCGGCAGCGCTCTGCATGGCAGGCAGCATCTTCTGTCAATCCTCAGCCCTGGCTATGGGACACGGCCCCGCCCTCGCAATCCAGCATTTTAATCCGAAATCCACGACAGTCTGGCTGAGAATCAGCACCGCACCACAAACCGCCACTGAAAGCCTTTGGGTACTCGGACAATTCGAATTGGGTGGTAGTCGGCAGATTCAAATTCTGAGCAAAAAACCAAAAGTAACTTCCGGAACGATCATCGAACTCCCCTGGCCAGCAGGCACCGCGTTGTCCTTCGTTGAAGGTGAAGCTCCTGTGCGTGGGCATCTCGTGGCGGGAACCCGCAATCGGGGCGTTTATCTGATGGATGCAAGCGAAACGACCCGCTTGCAGGCGGAAGCAAAGAATTTTGTCTGGCCAGTTTCGCTGGAAGACGAAAGGCTTTTGGCCGCCGATGAACTTGAGCGCCCCAACCAGCCACCGCCGCCTTCCTGGCAGCCTCGTGCCGTCACAAAGGCAGAAGCCGTGCAGCCCGATCTCGGGCGCATGATGGAGATGCTTGAAACCCTCACGGGCGACCGCACTTTCATGCTCGACGGAAAAGAGGTTCGAATTACTGAACGTGGCGGCACCGAGAACCGCTCCCTGACCCAGCAGTACGTCATGCAAACACTGAACGCTCTTGGTGTTGAAGCGAAGCTCGTTCCCTACACATACAACAGCTACAAAGGCGCAAATGTCGAGGGCACATTGTGGGGTGCGGATCGCACAAAATTCGTGATTATCTCTGGTCACATGGATTCCGTGCGGAACAAAGGAGCGGATGACGATGGCTCTGGAACAGTGGGTTTCCTTGAAGCCGCGCACCTTCTCTCAAAGCTCAACACACTTCCGGTTTCCATTCGCTTTGTTGGATTCGATCAGGAAGAACTGGGGCTCATCGGTTCGCGCGCTTTTGCGAATCAATTGCGTAAGGATGAAACCATCCTGGGTGTCATCCAGGCAGACATGATTGGCTATGATGGAAACTCTGATTTTGCCTACCACGCGATGGATTGCGATCGCCCAGACAGCAAGCCAATCACTCGCGTGGTTGAAGAATTGAACACGAACCTGGAACTGAATCTGAAAAAAGTTTCTGCATGCACGAACCGCTCCGACCACGCGTCTTTTTGGAGCAAGAACATTCCTGCGACCATCATTTCTGAAAATTTCTTCGGCGACGATGCGAATCCCTGCTATCACAAACAGTGTGATTTAATTAATATTATCAACAAAGAATACATGCTGCGATTGGCAACCCTGCAGGTCAACACAGCGCTCAGCCTTGCACTCTCAGCAAAATAAGAAGTGTTTATTTGACGCGAGTCGAAAGACAGGCAAAATGGGTGGCGAAACGACCACCCATTTTTTTGCCTGGAGGCTCCGATGCAAGGACATCCACAACGCAAACTTTCCAAAAACACACGTCTGGCCATTGGCCTGTTGTGCGGCATCGGCGCTCTGTCTCTAAATGTGCAACCTTCAGCACAGAGCGCGTCCCCCAAACGGATCGTGAGCGTGAAGATCTCCCACGATCCCGTGCGTCGCGCAGAAGATCTCAAGGATCTTTCATCGTTTGACATTTTGGGTGTATCGCTTTCCGAAAATCTTGCGGAGGTTGCTGTCGACCAAGACAACCTCAACGCACTCACCGAAAAAGGTTTTCAGATCCAATTTTCCCCACTAAACGCACAACTCCAGCGAGAGAATCTGGAGCCGTACTTCACACCCACTGAAGTTCTCGACTCGCTCTCATCGCTCTCGCAGAATTACCCCGCCCTCACCGAACTGCGCACCATCGGCTTCACTCGCCGCAAGCGCCCCATTCAGGCGCTCATTATTTCTGCACATCCTGACAACCAGAATCAGCCCACCTTGCTTTTCAACGCCATGCACCATGCGCGAGAAGTCATGACTACAGAGGTGGTCATGCATATGGCTCAGCTGCTGCTCAAGGGCTACGGCACCGATTCCGAAATCACCCACTGGCTCGATACGGCACGCATCATTGTCGTTCCGCAGGTAAACCCCGACGGCAATCAGTTTGTGCATGAAGGTCAATCGATGTGGCGCAAGAATGCGTGGGAATCAGAGGGACGCACTTTTGGTGTCGACATCAACCGCAACTACCCTGCACTTTGGGGTGCCTGCAACGGTTCGAGTACCAACAAATCCAACGATGCTTATCGTGGCCCAGCCGCAGCAAGTGAACCCGAAACGGCTGCGATGATTGAACTCGTGCGCACTGAGCGCCCGGTGGCCAACATCAGTTATCATTCGTTCAGCGAAATGATCCTCTACCCTTTCGGATGCCGCCAAGAAAAAAATCCTTCGCTGGAGCTGTTCAAATCGATTGGCGCAGAGATGAAGGCAAACATCATTGATGATGCAGGCCGCAAGGGAACCTACGCGCTAGGTACGCCGCCCGAACTGCTCTATGAAGCTGATGGAACCGATGGCGACTGGCAGTTCCGTGAGGCGGGCGTTTTGGCCTTTGCAATGGAAGTGAACGGCCGTATGCAGGGCTTTCAGCCGTCCCACAAACGCTGGCGCGATGTCACCGTTGCGCGCCAGGAAGGCGGCTGGAAAACCCTCATCCGGCAAACACTCGCACAGGGTGTTCAAGGACGCCTGGTGGGCGAGGCCCTTTCCGATGTCAGCTACCGCCTCAACAAGATCGAAAATGGCCTGCGCGAGGATTTCACGGGAGGTGACAAATCTGTTAAGCCCTTCCGGGCCCGCTCGGCCGAAGGATTTATTTTTAACACCCTTTTGCCCGGCAGCTATGAATTCAACATTTACCAAGGCGATGTCCTCAGAAAAACGGTCACCTTCGAAGTAGAAAAAAATCAGGTGACACAACTCGGAGACATTCGCTTCTGAAATTCCGAGAGGGTTCCGGATGGCTATTGCCAACTCCCCATTGCTCACAAGCCAGGATCTTGCTGTGCGCATTGGCGTCACCACACTGTTCGAAGGCCTCTCCCTCACTCTCCACCCAGGCGACCGCCTCGGCATTGTTGGGCCCAATGGAGCCGGCAAGTCGACTCTCCTCAAAATTCTTGCAGGATTGGGGCAATCGGATGCCGGCAGCGCAGCCTGGCGCAATGGCTTGCGCAAAGCCTACGTCAGCCAGGCCATTCCTTTCTCGGTGGAACACACTGTTAAGGAAATCCTAACCTCCCAACTCAAAAAAATATTTGGCACAGAAAATGCCGAGGATGCGCATCGCCGCTTCGAAAAACATCTGGCCAAACTCGAGGACAATCCTGACCTCGGCAGCGAAGAAAAGTGGCTGGCCGAACTCGACAAGCTTCAACATGCCCTCGATGCCGAGCACTCGCGTAACGTTGACATCCCCAATGCTCTTTCAGGTGCGCTGCGGGTTGCCGGCCTCGACGAGCTTGCAGAGCGCGAAGTGCGTCACCTTTCAGGCGGCCAACAAAAGCGCCTGCAGCTTATCCATTCCCTCATTTCCCAGCCTCAGCTGCTCCTGCTCGACGAACCTACCAACCATCTTGATGTTGAAACCGTTGAATGGCTCGAGGACATTCTACTCGACCTTTCGGAAACCGGCTTTCAGATGCTCGGCGTGCCGCTTCTGGACAACGAACCAGAACCCATCGCCATGGCCATCGTCTCTCACGATCGCTCCCTGCTAGACACTCTGGCCAACCGTATCCTCGAAATTGCAGACGGTGACATTCAATTCTACACAGGCAACTATGAAGCTCATGCCTCTGAGAAAGTGCGCCGGATGGAAGAAAACCGCACTCGCAATCAACGTATGGCGAATTTGATGCGCCGCGAACTCGCCTGGTTGAGCCGCGGACCAGCGGCACGCACCACCAAGCAACAAGCTCGTATCAACCGCGCCGCAGTGCTCGAAGTCAAGCTCAACACCGCCGAGAAACGTGCTTCCGACAAGCCTTTGGTTGCCTTCAATTTCGAGGCTTCCATCGAAAGCCGCGAGCGCGATGCAACCGACTACTGGATTTCTGTCAAAGAAAATTTGGGCTCACAGATCCTCTTAGAGTTTGAAAAGGTCACCCTCGCGCATCCGGGGGGTTCCAACAAACCTTTGCTCGCAAAGAATCTGGCACTCAAACTCAAACCAGGCACACGGCTGGCCATTGTTGGCCCAAACGGTTGTGGTAAAACTCACCTCCTGAAACTCCTCGCAGGCCGTCTCCTCCCCGACACCGGCCTCTGCAAGCAGCACGAGCTCATCAAGATCAGCTATTTTGATCAGCACCGCCATGAGCTCGATTTCAATCAAACAGTTCGCAGTGCCATTTGCCCGGAGGGTGATTACGTTCACACCAGCCAAGGCTATCTGCACGTTATGAGCTATCTCGAAAAGTTTCTTTTTCGGCGTCACGATGCTGAGCGCACGTTAAAGAATCTTTCTGGCGGCGAGCAAGCACGGGTTCTCATGGCGCGCATGATGCTAGAACAAGCCAACACCCTGATCCTCGATGAGCCCACCAACGACCTCGATATCCCTACTCTCCAGGGGCTCGAGGAAACCCTTGTTAACTTTGCTGGTGGTGTCGTGTTCACAAGCCACGACCGTTACTTTATCCAACGAGTTGCAACCCACATTCTTGCGTTCTCTGGAACCGAAAATGAGCAGGGACAAGAATTTTATCACTGGACGATGGTTCCCAATCTTGAACAGGCACTCACATTGCTGAGTGCACTCAATCCGGTTCGAACCTCGGCGGCAAAAGAGAAAAAAGAGAATGCCAGCGGCCAAGCAAAATCTTCAGGCAAAGACGCAAGCAAAACCGAGAAGGCAAAACTCACGTACTCCGAGAAAAAAGAGTTCGACAAAATAGAAGAACAAATTCCGAAACTCGAGGAGAAGCTGGCAACAGCAACCGACCATTTGAACCAGGGCTACGAGCAAAGCCTACACTTCCAAGAGATTCAAAAACGACAGGACGAGGTCACACGTCTTCAAAAGGAGCTGGCTGTTGTGCAGGAACGCTGGGAGCAGCTCTATGAAAAATTATGAATGAATTCATGTATCTAAAAGGAATTAAATTCATTTAGAAGCATACACTTAACTCTCATTGCAAACGCTCCGATACCTCGTTGATCGGCATGAATAATCTAGAATCCAGCTGGAATACTCTAATTCCAGCGTTAACAACCCCCCAACACCGCTTGTAAAACCCAGTACTGCTCAAGTCTCCAACACTTTTTTCCGAACAAATTACTGAATGTTTCTAAATTTGTGGCGGCGAGGGTCAACGTGAAAACTTGGCTGAATTTATCATCATTGCTGTTCGGTTTGGCCTTGGGAGCATGCAACTCAGGAAACTACTCGAGCGAAACTCCGGCGAAGAAAAAAGACACAGCAACAGCAGCAAAAGGCGCCGCCGCATCTGACGTCAGCAAATCCGCAGACAGCAAAAATAACGCGGCGGGTGAAGGCATTGGCTCTGCCCTGCAGGCGCTCGATTGCCCCGATGAACAACGCACGGTGCCCATTTCTATTAGTGTCAATGCAAGCGCCAAAGAACAAGTTTTTCAGCTCACGACAACCTGCAAAAGTTTGGTGGCAACCGAGAGGATGTCATCCACCAAGTACCCCACGGATATTATCTTTGTGCTCGACATCACGGGCTCAATGCAAGGCAACATCAACTCCATCAAGAACAGTGTTGTTTCTTTCGCACGCGCGATCGAGGCAAAAGGCTGGGATGCGCGCTTTGGTGCCATTGGCTTCCGCGATTCTGTGGATTCACGCCACAACTTCTCAGACGCCAATGGACTCGCAAATGCGCTTGGTTCATGGAATGCAGCCGGCGGTGGCGACGCTCAGGAGTTTTCTCAAGGGGGCGCACGTGACGCGTTGAAAATGTTCGAATCCGACAAAGCCTCGAGACCTGAACGCCTCAAGGCAGACAAAGTGATCCTTCTCGTGACCGATAGCCCAGGATGGGATCCCGATTCAGGCGATCACATGAACTTCGATACAAGCGTTGTGGAAAATGCAATTCAAAATGCGGCTACTTCGTTTTCACGGCTTCGCTTTTTCCATTCCACTTCGAGGCAATCTGCTTCTTACGCGAGAATGAGTGCATTTGAGCAATACAACCGCGTTCTCGATAAAACAGGTGTGAACGGCAAGGCCCTCGCTTATCCAGTCACAGAAGACGTGATCTTGACCGAATTTGTTGAGCAGTTCAAACCTGTCAAAGAACAGCAAGAGATGATCTGCCGCATTTCAAGCATGGTGGTGAAGGACATTCGTGGTCAGAGCCGCAGTGATGCCTTTAAGCTTGAAGCAAGCAAAGACAAGCAGGTTGTAAAGATCACCAAAGAAGTCCTTCCCTCAGGGTCGTTGGCACAACTCACCGGTGAACGCTGCTGCAATTTCCCTGGAGAACCTGCGACGGCTTGCACCCAAAAAGTGCCATTCCAAATCCCATTGCGTATCAAATAATGTTGAAGAGATTCGGCCAGCTAAGAACAGTCTGCGTCACCGACGCGGCATGCTGACTGGCTTTCGACATGCATAGAAGCGAGCGTGCGTTCGACCTGCGACCTCCGGAAAGTCGAGAGGAGGCCTTAGCCTCTGCACCGATGCGAAATATTTATGGAGCTCGGCCTCAAAAATAGAGCGTTCCTGGGCCTGGCAATTCATCGAGAAATAGCAGATGCCATCGGATTTCAGAATCTGTGCGCAATTTTGAGTGAGCTCTTGCCACTCCTGAGACACGTGAAAGACACCAGCATCTTGTGTAGCCGAAAAGGTAGGAGGATCGCAGACTATGATATCCCATCCTGCATCTTCTTCACGTTCAATTTTCTGAACCTGCTTCTCCAACCAAATTCTCACATCTCGTTCAACAAATTTACCTATCCGCTTTTCCGAAAGCTGATTTATTTCGAAATTCCTTTTGCCAACATTCAATGTGCTTGCAGCAGCATCAACGTTCACTACAACTTCAGCATCAGCAAGTGCGGCAACAATTCCGAATGCGCATGTGTATGAGAAGAGATTCGCAACACGCTTACCAGCAGCCTCCCTTTGCACACGTCTACGGTTATCGCGGTGATCAAGAAACAACCCCACGTGCTGGCGCAAAGTAAGCGTTACGATGGCCTGCCAATCATGTTCGTGTACCTCAAATGTCTCGAGAGGCTCTTGCCCCTCAATCCACATCTCCTGAACCAGGCCCTTTTTGTGAGGATTCTTAGCTATTCGCCGCCAAACACTTCCGCACAGACCATGCTGCTTCTGCAGTTCCAACAGAAGCGGCATAAGCGCAGCCGTCAGCTCTGACCGCGATGAATTGCAGTACACCCACACCAGAGCATGCTTGCCATAAATATCCACCGAAACATCGAAATCGGTGAGTTCACCGCGCTGCAAGACGCGCCATGCATTGGTGATCCCAGACAGCCAAAATCCACGCCGTTCAAGCGCTACCGCACTTTCAATTGCTGTGCGACCTTGGCTTTGAACATCGACACTGAAACTTCTTGGGAGCGGTGAGCAGATGGCAGTTGCAATTCCTGGCCATTGCAGCTCCGCACAGTGCAGTGCGATCCGTGGTGCTGCGCATCCACCATATTCAACATCACCCCACAGCGGACACCCACTTTCAGCGGCATGTCGACGAATTTGATGCATACGTCCGCGAGCAATGACAGCCTTATAAAGCCAAACATCTCGAGAAATCTGTCGCTCAAAAAAGAACTCAGTGCGGGCTGATTTGCCATCGAGAGGCGACTCACAGACCCAAGACTGACCATGCTGCTTGGATACATCTGTGCTGGCCAAAAAGTAGTAGGTTTTGCGCGATGATTCATCCGTATGAACACGTTCGGCCTGCGCACTGGCTTCCGCTGTGCGAGCAAAAATCAACACGCCAGTCGTTCCCTTGTCGAGCCTTGAACACACAAAAGTCTTGAAACCAGAGTGCAGCTCCAACCACTCCTGAAGACCCAGATCACCTGGATCACCGCCATGGGTGGCAAGCCCATACGGCTTGTCGACGACAAGCCAGTGTTCATCAGCATAAAGAACAACGGGTGAGTGTGCAGTCTTCACGGCATCAAACCTTTCAGGCGCAAAAGACGCTGAGCAATATCCACAAATCCATCACCTTCAGCATATCTACTGATGAATCGTGGAAAAGAATCCATCACGTTGCGGTACTTCTCGATATTTGCGACCCCTGCGGTGCAAGGAAATCTGCTCTCATCAAAAAGAGTCGCATCATTGGGGCTGTCACCTACCGTGAGCGTTGTATGAGCCGGAAACACTGGAATCTCCATCTGTCGCAGTAGCCAACACAAGGCGGAGCCCTTTTCCTGTCCTCGTGGCATGATGTGCGCATGAATTGTCGACCAGGTAAAAGCAAATCCCATATCCTCAACCTCCGTCCTTATGTCCAAAAGCTGAGAGGGAGTCATGCCGGCAACGTGAAAGGTGTAGTCACTGAGGCGATAGACGTTGTCTTCGGTCAACCGCAAATCGCGATGTCGGCTTGCCAATTGATCAAAAACCTTTGCCAGCTGATCCCGCGTTGAATTCTCGGCAGAGCTGACCAAGTAATGGCCGCTCTTTGCATCCCGCAGCAAAGGAGCACTCTCGGAGCCACGAAAAACAACCCCACCATTCTCTGCAATGGCTGCATCGACAGGAAGATAGGAGGCCAGCCCCTGAACCCATCCCGAGGGTCGTCCAGTAACCAAAATCAATTTTAAGCCAGCACTTTTGAGCGCATGCAGGGTGGCCACAACCTCGGCGGAAAAGCGACCGGCCGTACTCAGCGTGCCGTCGATATCCATGGCAAGAGCCTCAATTTCCATCCAGTTGGCTTCCACGCTGCCCTCCCATTCAAAAAAGTTCATTCATTTCAGCGACACTCAGCCTGGAAAAGAATTTCGTTGACGAGCTCTGTATCCATTTCTACGAGTGGCTGGCTGGTCGGCTAGCCCTTTACAGGCGCGCCCAACAGTCAATCTCTACTCGGTTTTTTCGAGGGACCGCAATGAAAAATTCCATCCTGGCCACACTGTCGCTCCTTTCCGTGCTGACACTGAACACCGTGACCACGGCTTGCCAAGGCAACGGCACACAGGATTCAAAGGTCAAATTCGTGAAGACCGGTTCCGACAGAGCCATATTGGAAAAACGCGACCTCGAAGATACGTTCTTGTTTGGTCTAAACGTGATCGAAACCAAAGGATTCTTCAGCACCGCTCTCAACCTCAATTTTCGCCCCGTTGAAAGTCAGCTCCTTCTTTCAACCAACGAGTCAGGCCAACAACAGCTCGTGGTTGCAAGCCAGAGCGGAAACCGCATGGAAAAATTGCTCACCTTCAACGTCATTGAGACGACCGATGGAAAAATCGAGGTCGACTTTGCAACAGCCGGAAATGAACTGAGCCTTTGGAATAGCATCGGTGGAGCAACTGTAGATGTCGATGCAGGACGCGATGCTGGCAGTTGGAAGAGCGTTGCTGAACCAAAGGTCATCAAGGTCGAACAGGATCCAGATACGGTTGTTGTCGACCTGATCCACAAGGTCTCATTCGCGCTCGCAAAAGCATCGCCGGATGCGAACCAAACACGCTCTGGTGAGGTCAAAATTCGTCTGTTCTTGAAGCGTCAGGATAAAAATCCTCGCCTCTTGCAACGCACCGCGGCTCTTGCACGCGCGCAAAATATTGGCTTCTTCCCCGCCGCTCGCCGTGCAGGCACAGATGACACACTACCCATTGCTCATTACAAAATCGACGTCGCAAGCAAGAAGCCCGCACAACAAATCATCTACCTCAAAGACTTCCCTGAGGAGTATGTCGACGTAGGCCGCCGTGCCGTCGAAAGCTGGAATATTTCTTTCGGATTCGGTGCGTTCAAAACTGAAATTGCTCATGAGAATATTGACCTTGGTGATCCACGCTACCACGTTGTTAAGTGGATCGACGGTCTCGATGAAGAGGTACCTTGGGCCGGATACGCACCTACGATGGTGAATCCGCTCACCGGAGAAGTTGTTTCCACACAGATCCTCATCAACGGCAGCACCACCCGAAAAGGTTTTGAAGAAATTTACAAGTATACTGCCGAAGCCGCGCCTCAGTTTGGCACACTCACTGGTAAAATAGGTCGTGTACCTCTCGTTGAGGGTGTCGGAGAGAATCCGGTCGTTACCTTCTTTGCAGACACAAACTCAAAAACCTCAGACGAATATATCAAGGGCTATTATTACAGCGTGATCATGCACGAGTTCGGACACTCACTGGGCCTTCGCCACAACTTTGCAGCTTCGACCAAGATCGATACGAATGGAATTTCAAGTTCAGTGATGGATTATGAACCCGGCTTCGTGACCAACATCAGAACACTTCCGGGGTCATATGATACAGCTGCAATTCGGTGGGGATATTTTGGCGAGAATCCTTCCGCAGCGTTACCTTTCTGCACCGACGAAGACATGTCCAAGCGTTACGATTGCAACCAGGGTGATGTGGGCAATCCGGTAGACTACGTTGTGGCAGGCCTGATCCAGGGAACCACTGTGCTCGAAAATCTTGTTGTTCCTCTGCCAGGCATGGTTCAGAAACCGATGCGCGGTATGATGAAAACCGCCCTGAAGATCATCGACTTCAAGTCTCAACTGCCCGAGCAAAAACGCGAAGCCGCAGTAGGTGAAATTCAGCGCGCACTGGAGAGAGTTCGATTAGCCGCACCTGCACAAGGATTGGGGCCCACCGAGCGCTCGGTGGTGGAGTCGAACCTCAAAAAACTTGCAAACTCTTACTCTGAGACCATGGCCCCCCGTGCCGCACCGGTGGCATTTATTCCGGGCTTGTGAGCGATTCTCTGAACCCGAAATCCGCAACCAGCGGCACGTGGTCGGACAACTGTGTCCACGGCGTGCCGCTCAAACTTTTTATCGCCTGGCATTCGAGGCCACGGATGTACATGCGGTCGAGCGGAAGCAGAGGAAAGGCGCTTGGAAATGACCGCGCATAACGCCCGTGAAGCTCCTTGTGGGCTTCGATCATTCCGCAGCCATCTTCAAGGTGCTGCGAAATAATCCCGCGCCAATCATTGAAATCTCCGGCAATCACAAGCGGACTATGGTGGGGCACAGTTTGCTCGATGCGCTCAATCAAGCGATCAACCTGAGCTCGCCTCCCTTTTTCGTGAAGATCAAAATGAAGGCAAATGAAATGCACCGGTGGACGCTCCGGAGCCAAGAGAACAATAACATGCAGCAGCGAACGTCTTTGAAAAAATACATTCGAGACATCAATATTGTTTGCATAGATGATAGGAAATCGGCTCAGAACGGCATTGCCATGATGGCCATCCCAGCCATCCCAGGTTCGACCATAGACCTTATAATCAAAATGACCATCTGCAAGAAACACATGCTGCTCTGATGACGGCCAACTTGCGACAGTGCGCGCCTTGCGTCGGTGTTCTCCTTGTACCTCCTGCAGGAGAACCACATCTGCATTGAGGTTGTGAATGGCTTGACGCATCTCTTCGAGCACGAATTGCCTGTTGGCAATCGAAAAACCTTTATGAATGTTGTACGTCACGACCCTCATCGCGCTTTCCTCAGAGGATATGCCGGAAGTAAAGCAAAACTTTCACGAACAATTCTTTCCACATCGGCAAAGAGGCGAGCGAATTATTCTCTACCTCTACGGCATCCATAAAATCCTGTTCAAACATTCTTCTTACTCTATCGAGAGTGGCTTTGTTTTCAAGAATCACGTCCAACTCTGCGTCATGGAGGACGCTGCGGTGATTTAGATTGGATGAACCCACCGTGACAAAATCATCGACATACATGACTTTCGCGTGAAGAACCCGAGGCTGATATTCGAAAAGCCGGACACCTTGTTGAATCAGAGAGGCATAGAAGGCGCGTGCCACCCAGGGCATGAAATGAACGTCGGAGATGGCAGGCAAGAGCAGCCGCACATCGACGCCACGCCTTGCAGCTGCAGCCAAACTCCGTTGCAAAGAACCACTTGGCACAAAATAAGCATTCGCAATCCAAATACGTTCGCGTGCCTGCCTGATAAGACGCAGGCGATGTGACCAGGCCTTGTGCCGAAGCAAACGCCCATCGTTGCGGATAACGAGTGGATGCAGCTTCTTCTCGCGGAAAGATTTAACCAGCAAAGAGGGTTTGAGCATCCCGCTTGAAGCAACCTTCCAGCTTCGCAGCCAAGCGACCTGATATGCATCCACGAGAACAGCGCATGCATCTCCTTCAAGCCGCACACCAACGTCATGCCACGCCTTCTCACCATTCACGGAGCTCAGATGTTCATCGCTCAAATTCAAACTTCCCAGAAAGGCAACACGCCCATCGATCAGTGCTGTTTTGCGGTGGTTGCGACTATTGGCATAGCTGAACAATCGAAACACCCACCCCACTCCAGGGCCTCGCGGGCGACCAAGACTCGGAAGAATCTGCCAGGGCAACGGGTGATAGATACGCACCTCGAACAAAATGCTCTCAGCCGTGCGAAAACCATCAGAAATCCAATCGGCAGAACCAACACCATCAACGAGAAGCCGTACCTCTAATCCGCGCGCATGCGCTGCATTGAGGGCGCGGATCAACTCACGTCCAATATTTCCATTTTCGAAAATATAGGACTCAACAGCTATTGATTTTTGCGCCTGGGAAATTTCATGCAGCAATGCCGGAAAATACTCTTTACCATCCACAAGCAGCATTTCATCAGACCAGCCTGAAATGCTGTTCGGCGTCTCAATATTCTCAGACTTCAGGGCAGAGATCATGCAACCCCCGGAATCAGGCGTTGAGTTCCTGGCTCAAGTCAACTTTCTTCAACCAACGAATGCGTTCTTGGCAGGCGTCGAAAAGCTCCTCATCAGAGCTCAAAACAACCCGCAATGCCCGAAGTGATGCAACAATATCAGCGATAAAGAACAACATGGCAAAAATCAAAGAGCACAAGCTCAGCAGAAAGAAAGTACGTGCAAGAATATCGAGCTCGTTACCGTAAACCAATTTTAGAAACAGGCAAAAGATTGTAATCGACACACAGAAAATACTAATCGCAACAGAGACAATCTCGGTACGAATCATCCGTGCACGGCGATACAGAATAGCAATTTCGGCTACTATCGCATTCACCGCGCGCACGTCATGCCGCCGGTTGCGATAATCTTGCATAAGCGTGCGGATGCGGTCGGAGGTGCGGCCGTAGCGATTGGTCATCGCACCCAGCAAAAGACCAGCACCCGTGATGACTGTCACGGGTGCCAAAGATGCTTGAAGTATGCCAATGAGTGTAGGCTGGTCGGTCATGGTGCGTACTTCTCCGATTGCCCTTCAGAACATATCCTTCAAGAGCAGCATCAATTGATCGAGACCTTGAGCTGAGAAAAGGTACCTTGCACCATCGCTCAACACAATCTGGAGAGCAACATAGACAAGTGCTCCAAAAAAGAAAACATTCGCAATCAAGAATGCATATGACAGCAATATGAACAAGCCATTGCTCTCAATGACGGACAAACACGAAAAAACGATGCCCCAGGCAGGAATACTGTTACTGAAAGGAATAGGGAGCGGTAAAGCCAACAGAACTCCCATAAAGAAGACGTGCCAGCCGACAATCCGAGGGTGCGCGAGTATCCTGCCCCTTCCTCCAACTTGCCAGTGGGGAATCTTTTGAAGCGAGAGCAAAAGCTTTTCGCAATAGAAAAGAATTTTATTGATGGTCTCCGCATGAATTTTTCGGTCGCGAATCCTTTTGGGAAGCGCAGCCGGGCCACGCCCAAGAATTTGGAACAACCCCAACAAGGCCAGTAAACCACCAAAGGGTGTGCTCAACCCCAAGAGTGGAACTGGCTGCAAAAACGGTGTGGAAAGAAGCAAACCGGCCAAGGCAAATTCAATGGGTTCGAGAAAAACAAACAACTCACCAAAGGTATGATGTTCCTTTTCCTGAGGTGATTCCTTGGTGATCATGACCCGCAGGGCACGAATTCTTTCGAGCGTGGCGTTCATCTTTGCATCCTGGCTGTTCTTGAATAAACTGCACTCCGAGCCTCGAACTGTCGCAGATTTTTGGGACGAAAGGAATGCCACCGTGTCATCAAAGCCAATTCTTTCCAGGCCCGCAACAAACCCGTGGCACAGAGTTGCTCTCAGTCTGACCTTTTTCCTCGGTTTGATACCTGCTGCACTAAATGCATTTCAACAAGCACATCCACACCAAAATCTGCCTCACATTTCCTACACCGCCGACACCCAAAACGCGCGCGCACTCATCTTCATGAACAACCCAGAGTTCCTCTGGGCATCAAATAATGTATGCGATCTCGCCGACGATTCTCATCCTTTTGGCCGTGCTTCTTGCCGCACGAGTCTTTTTCGCATTGATGACCTTCAGCAGGGCAAGTACCGCGCCTGGTGGGAACACCGCAACATGATGCCCTTCGCCATCCGCTCTGGCCTTCTCATCAGCAACCCTGGCTCAAAGACGGCCATAGTCGAGATTCTCGGACTCGCACTCGAAGCCAATAGCACGCGTCGCGGTGGCAACGAGTTCGTGGAATTGTTCAACGAAGCTCGAGCTCCAAAGCTTCTTTCCCTGAAGCCCGGGGAGAAAGTCATGCTTGATGAGCTTTCACAAAAATGGATTCACCCAAGTCACTTCTTTGCTGGGGTCGCGGATTTCAACGTAGTTGAGGGCTCGATTAGCCTCGATGAAATTGTATTCCGTAAGCAACCAGCGCACACCCTAACCGCAGTTGGTTACAGCCAGAGAAGCCTCTGGGGCGTGCATGAAAGCCTTGTCTACAAAGGAATTGCGCCAAATGCAGCGGTTGTTCTGCAAGGTGCCGAATTCAGCCTCGACGATACAACCCCTACAGGCTCAATGCCTTTAAGCTACAGACTCTCACAACCCCAAGGAGCCGATCACACCCACGGTTTCTGTAGCCCCGAACTCTCGCCGCCCTGCGCAGGCAACGCACTTGTTCGAGATGCTGAACCAACACCACAGCACTCGTGGGTCTCACACATCGCTCCCGATCCACGCGATCCAAATCCAAAACGCAAACGCGCTATTCTTGACGATTTGGTCGAACTCGTCGTTCCATCAAGCACTCCCAACTGCCCTTCACTTTGGCCTATGCAGAAGAACCTTGCAGAGCGTTCGTGCATGCGCATGTCCGCACATTTCCATTGGTTCCTGGAGGATTTCAATCACTGGCGTCTGCCCAACTGGGGAAATTGGGCTGTTCAGTACAGGCACCCGATTCGTATCGCGAATTCGGGTACACGCGATCGCACAGTGGTGCTGAAAGTTACGGCCGATGGAGCATCGCCGTTAGCATACCGCGGTACCGGGGTAAGCACTGCATGGCAGCAGGTTTTCCTAGATCCACGCTCAAAAAATGCAAACCATGCAAGTGTTGTGATCGCAAAGTCAAAAATTTCTGCAGGAACAACACTGGATATGCAGGGCGAATTCATTCTCAGTGGCCCTGGTGCTGGCACACTTGAACATCAAATCGAAATCATTGATTAATTCAGCTCCACAATTCCACTTGCTTCCACTCGGAGTTCGTCCTACCTCCTCAGCGAGGGAGCGGGAATCATCGCGAAATGCTGCTCCCACAAATCGATAAAGCATCACATCGTGGAGAAGCAAACATGCAGCGCCGAGATTTCCTGAAATCTTTTGGTATCGGTTCACTGGGCTATTCCGTCATGAATGCTCAAAGCGCACAGGCCTTTCCGCAACCTCCCCGCGTCATTTCTCCCCGCAATCCTGGAGCACAACGCCTTCTACGCAATCCCGGCTCAAAGTCGGTTTTGGTTGTGGGAGCCGGCCTGGCCGGCCTCTCAGCTGCTCTCGAACTTTCGGAACGCGGATACAAGGTGGTCATCCGTGACGCCATGGATATTGTCGGCGGCAAACTCGCGGTTCGCAAAGAAACCAACCCGGCAGGGACATTTTGGGTCGAACACGGACTCCACATGTGGTTCGACAACTATCACGTTTTCAAAAACATACGCGATCGTCTGGGCGTGAATGGCAACTTCAGACCCTTCAATGAAGTCCAGTTTAAATTCAAAGACTATGAAGACGAAACCATTCGCAGCGAACCTCCGGTGTACCCGCTGAATCTGCTCAACATCCTCAAAAACTCACCAAACATGAACATTCTTGACGCGACCGGCACGCTCAACACCATTCGTGAAGTGCTGTTTTTCAATTACAAAAATGTTTACGAGCGCCTGGATAACATCACGTTTGCCGATCTTGCGCGTCAGAGGAAGGTGAACAAAAAGTTCTATGATATCGTGATGGAGCCCGCCGCATCGGTGACCTTGAACGATCCAAACACAATCAGTGCAGCCGAAATGTGCTTGTACATGCACCTGTACTTCTTGAGCCATCCCAAGGCATTCCATCGCGAGGTCACAACGACCGACCACTACAACGCACTCTTGAAACCATGGGTCGAAAAACTAAAGAAATTTGGAACCCGTATCCAACTCTCACGCCCTGTGAATGGACTTGTTCTTGCCGACAACAAGGTCGTGGGCGTGGTCGACGAAACGGAAGAGTACGACAACGTCATTCTGGCGACTGATGTCGGAGCCACGAAGAAAATTCTCGCACACTCAATTGCACGAGATAGCGAATCAGAAGTCCTACTGAACAAGCTTCAGAGCCGCGTTCAGGCACTGAAGGTTGCACCTCCATACAAGGTTTTGCGGGTTTGGTTCGACAAGAAGCCATCAGATGCCATCCCTGATTGCCTCGAAACTCCACAGCATCGCCCTATCAACTTGCTTGCGCGGTTTGAGCTCCTTGAAGATGAATCACGCGCCTGGGCAGAAAAAACTGGCGGCTCGATTATTGAATTTCACCTTTATACAACCCCCGAGCTTGTCGGTCTGCCTGATTCCGAGATCTGGCCCTCAATCCGCTCTACAGTCCTCGAAATCATGCCTGAAATGGCTGATGCACGTGTCATTGCGAGCAGTGTTGGCAGCTACGAGAACTTTACCTCATTCGATTGTGGCCAAGGGCTGATTCGTCCTACATCGACCGAGCCACAACGCATGGGCATCCAGAACCTGACCTTCGCCGGTGATTGGTTAAAGACAGATTACCCCTCGGCGCTGATGGAACGCTCCGTTTGCACCGGCCGAGAAGCAGCCAACAGCATCTGCTTTGCCGACGGAGTGCGAGAAGAGAGTTTGGTTGTGACTGCTGATTTTGGGCCTGGTTTACTCTGAGTTCATTGGGCCAGGGAAACTTGGCCTGCTTAGAGCGTTTGAAGATATTGAATCAACGCTAATTTTTCGTCGGACGTGAATTTTTCACGTCCGTTTTTTGTAACAATACCCTCGTCATGTCCCTGATTACTGAGGCCCTTGCGACGAGTATCAAAATGTCCCCAACGATTTGCACTCCAAGCTTTGGGCGCTTTTTCGCCCAATGGATAACCGTTGCATGAGGCATCAAAGTCGGTTGCTTTGGAACGGGCCTCACCCACATCCCAGCGCACCGGACGTTGTGCAGAGGCTGTGAGCAGCGCACACAAATTCGGCACCGAGTTGTTGTGAAGATAAGGCCAGCGCGCCCAAATCCCCACCAGCGGGGGTGGGACATAGCCCTGTTGAACCTTCACAACAATTCCATTGCGCCTCGAGACCTCGAGGCGGTTCAAAGGTTCTGCCAAGGAAATCATGCCCTGCGCGCGCAAGGGATCGGTACCCACGTTCACCACGGGAGTATTTGAATGGTATTCAACACGAATTGTTTTTAGCAAATCACGCTTGCTCATGCCTGAGGTCTCAGCGCGTTGAAAACCCTTGATATAATTCCCATGACAAAAAGCACAATTTTCTGAGAAGAGACGTTGCCCTTTCTTAACCCGCTCCAGGCTGAAGTGCTCCTCCGGAAAAAAATCGAGAAACGCTGGGGCCTGTGCGGAAAAAACAACCGCCGTAAGATCGTCAACAACCGCCTGATTTTCCGACAACCAGGAAGAAAGTTCAGTGAGATCGGTTCCACGTCCAATCTCATTCCAGAGGATATTGGTAAAAATCGGGTTCCCCGCGACCACCGAACCATCGAGCAGCCATCTGTTTTTATACTTCACATTCCACCAGACAGCGGGTTTGCTGTCGGCGGGTTGATGTCGCAATAATGTATCGCGCGGGCTTCTCTGGCTCGCGGGATCCTTTCCAGCGTTTGAATCGGGTGCACGCCGAGCGAGACTCAATGCGACGTGGGCGAGCGAGGTATCGAGACCACGCACAAGCGGCATACGACCATCAATATATTGGGCATTTTCACGGAGTCTGCGGTACATGGCTGTTTCAGCGGGACTGCTTTTGGTCGCTGCGCGAAACATTTCGGGCGCAACAAAACGAGTTGCAGCTCGACCACTGAGAAAAAATTCATTGGCTCGGGGAAAGCGGTTGGTGAGGCCAATCACTTTTTTTCCAAAGAGATCTCCCGCATGACATGAAGCACAGCTGAATGTCAGTGCCCGGCCTTCGGGAGCATTGATCATGCTCGTGCCCATGCGGTACCAAGGCTTTTTCCCCTCGGGAAAAGGCACATGATAAACCCCTTGCCCCTCTTCCTCGGGATAATCAATGAGCCCAACGAGCGCTTCGACATCAGAGAACGTCTCAACGCGAATAGCCTTCTTGAAAAATCCCTGAAGTAAATCGAGCAGATTTTTTGAATTTCCGGAATCAAAGAATCGCAAGGCGGCCTCAAGCGGAAGAGCTTCGCCGGTAATAGAAACCGGGTAGTTGAGCGCATGGCGACGGCCTCGCAAGGCCGAATCATGCATTTCCTGGGGCGATAGATTCAATGGATTCTCACGACCTTGGGAGGAGATACTTTCGTTCTCCTCCCAAGTCGGTTCTGCAGACGCAGCCAAACAGAGAAATGTCAGGGTACTTGCACTTAAGCTCAGTACCGCAAGTTGCCTTTTTTTCATCGATGCCAGTTTACATGATAGTGGTTGTCATGGCCACCAGCATAGGAAACAAACCCTGGGAATTTACCCTGCACAGTAGGGTCATTGAACAGCACACCCGTGGCACCGCCCATTTTTATGATTTCATTGATCAGCACGATTGAAGCACTACGCAGGTAGCATCCTTCGTAAATTGTGAAACAATTCACAGTGGGCGTATTTCCCATCACCGCAATGTCTACTTCGACGCCGTCGTAGTGACCCGAATGCCGGCCTCCATTTCCACCGCCACTGTTCGACAGGTCGCCAACAAAAATCTTTTTGCCGGTTTTATTGTACACGCGGATGGCAAGCTCTTTAACTCGAGCAATAGTTTTTGGTTTACCGTAGCGCATCCAATCGACATCATAGGTTTCATAGCCATACCCTTGCGCTGGGAGTTTCACCAATCCCTCGCCTTTGGGAGCGGCAAAAACACCGCTATGGACAGATTCATTGCAGTGCTTCACGTAGCAACCGTTCCCGCCCTTCGAATCGAGGCATTTATCGAGGGCCTCCATCGCGCAAAACTTGTCGCTCGGTTGAAAGCCGCAACGTGAAAAACAGCTGAGACCACCTGCAGAGGTTGTACAGTCAGAGATATCCTTGACCGTGCACTTTGCCGGCGTGTTGCCGCCATCGACGAGCATGAAGTTGGAGACACTCTGCGTCTTCTCTTGCTCCGTACACGCAGCAAAGAAGGAACACGCGACGCTTACGAGTAATATCAGCCTTTTCATGACCACCCTCACACAAAGTCAATGGTTGTGGCACAGACCTGCCTAAGCTCATCAAGCAGCAACCATGCCATCAAAAGACCCCGAAACATCGAGGGATTTTCTTTAAAATTCTGTCGAACGATTCGACACTGTCCAGCCATCTGAACCGTAAAAACTAATAAAACCCATTCAGATTGCGGCTTTCAGAACTCATTTAAAGGAGCGTTCACGGATGTCCGATACAACCTTAGTGCATTCGTGTGTGATGGGAGTCAGAAATGAAATCAAGGTCGGGCGTATGGCTAACCATTTCCGCGATAACAGTTGTCACAAGCGTATCATGCTCAACCGCTGACTACGGCTCTTCCGAGCCAGACCCCAAAGGGAATCAAAAAGCTATAGCAGCCCCCGAAACGACCTCGGGCAAAACGAACAGTCCCAATGGAGAGAACGTCGTAAAAAAGTCCAACTCAAAACCAGGTGCTGAATTTTTCAGTGCCGGCAAATCTCTCGACCTGCATGTCATCATGGATAAGTCGGGTTCGCTGTATGTCGATCCAACAGCGCCAACAAAAATGGGCAGCGGCAGCGATCCCACCTGTAAGCGTATGGACGCCCTTCTCGATTTAATCGACGCACTGAAGACCAAACTCACCCGAGGTGAATTTGTGCGCCTCACCGTGGTGACGTTCGGCAATGATAGTGACACTGTAGGCAGTGTCGAGGACGTGCTGAAGCAATCGAGGACAAGTATCGATTCCGCGTTACGCTCAGGAGTCTGCACTTATCCTGGCCAACTTGAAACAACCAACTACAGCAAGGGAATTCGAGAATCTCTCGGTGAACTCAAGCGCTGGCGAACGATCAAAAAACTCGACATTGAAACCAGCCTCTTTTTCTCGGATGGCGCTGCGAGAGACAATCCCTCTAGCCTCGAAGCGGCGATCGCAGACTTGAATTCTGAATTTCCAAAAAGAGTGTTTGGTATTCTGCTCGGCAACACCTCCGATGGCTGCTCATTGAAAGAATCCGGCCGAGGGCTCACAAACCTCGAATGTCTTCGTAAAGTCGCCGGCAATGCTCCCGAGAAGGTTGTGCAAACTGCCGATGCAGCAGGATTGTCAGCCGCCATGAAGAGTCTTCTCGAAAAGTAACAGCTCACAGCGCATTTTTACTTTTTGCCGAAATTCACAAATTGAAGGCAGTTGCCTTCCGTTCCTTGGACTTCCAGGTTAAAGTTAAAAAAAACCGGGAGTCTAAAACATTTGGCAGCTCAACCACACATCCCCATTGAGCTCATTCCACCTTTTCTGCTTCTCGCGGAAGAGCTCAACATTTCGCGCGCTGCCCGCCGACTCAATCTTTCGCAACCCGCGCTCACCCGCAAGCTCCGGAGCCTCGAGGAGAATCTCGGCGCACAACTCTTCGTACGCCAGAGCCGTGGACTCATGCTCACACCCGTCGGACGTGAACTCAAACGCAACATTTCCCCTGCATTTGATTCACTGGTTGCGACCATCGCTGAAATTAAAGACTCGCAAAATGCGCTCAATGGAGCGGTTGTGTTCGGTTGTTTTTCCGAGCTCGGCACACATCTGCTCGCGCCTCAGCTTTTAAAGTTCATCGAAATCCATCCCGGTGTTACATTCGATATTCGTTATCTTTCGGAAAACGAAATCGTTGCTGGTGTAGCGCAAGGACACCTCAATCTGGGTATCAGCAGCCGCATTCCCGAACACGAAGGAATTCGCTCTTACAAGCTTCTTTCAGAAACCATCCACATCGTGACCTCACCACGGAATCCAGATCTCGAGAAGAACCCCAACGCCCGTTTTGCGGGATTTCGAGTTCAAGATCGCCTCCTCAACCAGTTCCTGAAGACACACTCCCTCTACTCAAAAAAATCTCCACCAGAAGTCGCGGTTGCGGTCAATTCACACATCGCAATGCTTGCTGCAGTGCGCCGCCTTGATCTTTATGCCGCGCTTCCTTTGCACAGCATTTCAGGTGCTCTCAAAGCAAACACTATTCGACTGGCATCGAAAAAAGAGCTTCGTAATGATGTCCACCTTATTTTGCCAGCCACAGAACTTCCAGACCGCAAGACAACAGAGCTGAGTAAATTTCTGAGACACCAAATGAAACACCCCGAGGAGATTTGGCAATGATGAAGATAAAAGCCTTGTCAGGTCTCGAGTCCAAACCAGAAAAAGAACGCGTACTACAGGGTGTTGAAAAAATATTTTTCGAATCCTCACTGAAAAAAAACTTCAAAAGTCCTGATGAAAGAGACGCTTTCCGTCACAAATATCTCGACTGGTATGCCAAAAATTACCCCGAATATTTTTTCATAGCACTTGACCAGAACAATGGCGTGCAGGGCTATATCTGTGGGGTTCCTGACACAACCAAACATCCCGAACTTTCGCAATTGCACCCCTGGTTCTCCGTTATCACAGAAGATTTCATCGATTATCAGGCCCATCTACACATCAACTGTGCCGATTCAGCCCGTGGTGCTGGACTTGGGTCGACCCTTCTGAACGTTTTCGAGAACACTCTTCGGAGCAAGGGTATCAAAGGGGTTCACCTCGTTACCGCCCCTGATGCCCGCAATGTTGGCTTTTATGACAAAAATGGCTATAAATTTCGTCATGACTTTATCTGGAATACGAACCCGATGCTTCTCTTGGGCAAACAACTCTAAAACCTGGAAGTGCGAGACCACGTCATGAATATTAAAAACCTGAGTGCCACGATCTCCGCCTTGGTTCTTTCTTCAGCCTGTGCCACCTCCGCGCAGGCGGTCGAATTCTTCTCCGGAAAATATAAAGTCAACTGCACGAACAGCCCCCAGGGCTGTGCATGCGTCGCGGCGCCTAATTCAAAAGACCCGGTTGCGCAGCTTCTGCACGCCCAACCGGTCGACGCTGTCCTAAACTCCGACGCAACCAAAAATGGCTCAACCTGGGTCGAACTCAAGACCGGTGAAAAAACCTGCTTTTATCCGGCTCAGAACCTCAGACCAATTTATTGGGAATCTGATCTTTGCCCTGACAACGAACATGACGCCAAAATACCGATGCGCGACCTTAACACTATGCTTGCCTCAGGAAGTGCAGATTCCGAGCGCGTTGCAATTGGTAACCTCTTTCCTACTTTCTACAACATTGCCGACGAATCCTTTCACCCAGGCCCCAAAACCAACGCTCTTTATGAAGCAGGCACGGGCAATTTAATTGCACGAGTGAGCAAATCTTTTCATGAAGATCTCGACATGGAGGGCACGGGCACACTTCTGGATGGGCGTGTGCTCAACGTCGCCAATCGTGTGAATGGAGTTTGGGATTACAAGGTTCTCCCCCGCGGAGCTTTTGGGATTGGTATTCTCAACCACAGCCTGCACCCCTATCGATCGGTTGCTGTGGATTTCGTTTACCTGTGCAAACAAGCTAAGCTGGATTTTTGCTCGCTACCCGAGGCCGAAATTAAAAGACGGCTCGTCGGAGCTCTTCTGTTCATGCCGCGTCTGCAAGGCATTCCTCTGCCCAACGGAAAAACCCACGATGGATTCGTTTGTGCCCAAGATGTCGGCGGTGCGATTGACCTCGACCGCGTCGATTTGTTCGTTGGCCCGCTGGGTGGTGGAAACCCCTACCTGAAAGAATGCAGATATCAGAACCCCTATAATGCTGCAGGCGTAAAGGGCCTGGTTCCCTTCGATTGGCGTACATACGAGAACAATGGGGTCGATGCCACGGGCACACCACGCTTCCGCCGCACACAAGAATTCGAATACAGAACCTACGCCGCGCACAAGGCTCTCGACACCTACCTTGTCAGGGGAGCATTCTGTAAGCCATGAGATACATCCCTCTTGCGCCTGTTTTCGGTCTGCTGCTGGGGCTATCCTCGACCAGTTTTGCCAAAGACAAATCCTGCCTCACAACCACCCAACTCAACAAAGAACTCAAGAGTGCGGTGACGAGCGTCGATTTCGAGAACGTCATCGATCTTGGCCCAACTTTCACCGCAAGTCCTTGCCCGACCACCGAACCAGCATGCCAACATGGTCGCAAACCTCTGGGGCGCAGCCAATTTCCCCAGATCGATTTGGCAGTCATCGCCTTTCAGCCCGGTTGCAAAAATGCAGTCGTGGGTAGCAACGTTTTCTTTTCACGCGATTTCCCTCGTGGCCTTGCTGCGAATTTTGATTCCAAAACCTTGGCTGTCAGCAATGTAAAAATGTTTCGCTGGATGCAAGAACGCTTCGACGAAGGTCAGGTTGTTTCGCAATCTCCTTGGTTCCAGCCAACTCCCGGAGCGTGGAAAGCTTCATATTCCAATGCAGACCTCTTGAACCAAGAGTCGGTCCGCGCACCCGAAAGCTTCATGTCGCCTTATCCCGCATCCGTATTCAAGATCCTAGTTGCGCTGCGTGTCCTGCAAAATCTGGAAGAAAAAGGCTCTCTGGAGCAACAACTCAACAATAAATTCACCTACGATTTTGGTACAGCAGATCCCAACGACGACGTTACACTGACCTTTGCCCAGTACCTCGATGCCATGATCCAATGGAGCGGCAATAAGGCAACGGCAGCTCTCATCCAGTATCTGCACAAAAGCGGCGACATCATTGAATCCGATCAAAAAGACTCTGCTGGCTATCCTATGGCAGCACCAAAACAGAACAAGCTCAATGAACTTTTTGCCAGCATTGGACTGCCTGCGTTGCAAATGAACCGCACACGCATGCTGGATGGCCTTTGGGGCAATCGCGACACCATGTACCTGAAAGACAGCTCAAGCGTGAGCCACATTTCAATGCCTGCCTGGGACACCGCACGTTTGCTTTGGCTTCTGCGCACAAGCAGCTCCACGCCTGAGAATCAAATGCCCAATTGGAAAATTTCTACCAACTCGGCCAACAAGGTCGAACCAGGAGCAATTTCCGAGAACGTCAAACGCGTCTTCTGGGGCAGCCTAAAAAACCAACTTTTCCATGAAGTGTTGAGCAATACTCTGCACTGCAAGCAGAGGCTCGGCGGTGTCTTTGGAATTCCGGCACTGTTGCCACAGAAGTGGGTGAGCAGCGGACAGCTCAAATTGCCTGTCGGTGATTACCCTTTCAATTTTGCGGCAGATGAACTCAAAGGTGATTACGACTTCACAAAAAATCTCGGAGAATGCCAGGCCGCTGCCGAAGTTGAATTTGCAAGCAAAACCGGCCTCACCTCTGTGTCTGGAAGCCATGCCGGACTGGTCAAAGGTTTGTCGGAGCGGGGATTCAAACGAGAGTATATTGTGGTTCTGAACTCCAGCCTGGGCAGCCGTTACACCGATTCAAACAGGCTCGATGCAGAACGAGTGATTCCGTGTTTCGACCGAACACTGTGTTACTCAAGCCGCGTCAACCAGCTGGGGGCAAACATCGATGCGTCCATGAAAAGGTGGTTGGAAAGCAATGAATACGGAACTTCAACAGCGCGAAACTACGGCAAGACAAAAGACAAATGACTTTCTCGCGGTCGCGGGGCAATTTCACCTCGGCGACCTCCCCACAGAGGGACAACATCCCAAGACAAAAAATCTCTCTCATCTCGCCTTAAACGATCTCCCTCAGGCCGTGCGCGTGATGCGTGAGGTCGATTGCGATGCGCTGCGTGCAACCCATCAGAAGTGTGCAGACATCCTGAAAATGGCGCATGCCATGCAACAAACGCTGAAGGCGGGTGGTCGTATTTTCTTTGTTGGATGTGGTGCCACAGGCCGCCTTTCCCTCAGCTTGGAAGTGTTGTGGCGAGAGTCTGTAAAATCCAACCACCCATGGTTCGATAATGTTCGTTCACTTATGGCTGGCGGTGATGTTGCACTGATTCGCTCAATCGAGAATTTTGAGGATCACCCGAGTTTTGGCGCACGCATGTTAGACGAAGCAGGCTTCCGAGAGGGAGATCTCCTTGTTGCATCCACCGAAGGTGGCGAGACCCCTTATGTGATTGGAGCTGCGCTGCGAGCAACTCAGGTTTCCTCAAAGAATCACTGGTTCTTGTACTGCAATCCAGCAGAAATCTTGGTTCAAAAACTCGAGCGCTGCAAGCAGGTTTTGCTGCACCCTCAACTACAAAAAATCAACCTCACTGTCGGTCCGATGGCCATTTCAGGCAGCACGCGCATGCAGGCCAGCACTGTGCTCATGCTTGCTGCAGGAACCGCTCTCTTCGAAACATTAAAGGATCAGCCCACGTTCGACTCTATCGAACAGTCGATCGATGCTCTTCTCGAACACCAGGGCGATCTCAACCTCAGCCCGCTCCCAGCCTTCATCGAGCACGAGGCGGGATGTTATGCGAACGGTCAAACCCTCATCTATGAAACTCTGGAATACGGCATCACTGTTCTGACCGACACCACTGAGCGATCGCCCACGTTTAGTTTGAGTGCATTCGAGAACCGCACCGACAGCGATGCGCCCACCAGCCTCTGTTACCTCTGCCTGCCACACACTCACTCAGCTCTCGAGGCCTGGGAAACACTGCTAGAACGTGCCCCTCGGCCGTTGGTCGGATGGAACGATTATGAGCACATTGGCGGACCAGCTCGGCTCACTGGCTATGATTTCTCCTCGAGCATCTTTGCCTGGAGGCAAGAGCGCCGCCCAGCGGTTCAACAAAATGTTTTTAGTATCCGGCGCAAAGACAAAAACATCGCCTTTTCTTTGGGCACTCATTATGCAGAATTTCCGGTCGGCGAACTCTCACTTTTGAATGAGCACCTCATGCTTAAAATGATGCTCAACATTCACTCGACTTTGGTGATGGGTCGTCTTGGCCGCTACCACGGCAACATCATGACCTGCGTGCGTCCAAGCAATTTCAAACTCATCGACCGCAGTATCCGCTATGTGCAACATCTGCTTCAGGCAGAACACATCACAGGCTACTCCTACGAAGACATCTGCTTCCAGTGTTTCTTTGAACTGGAGCATTCGGAAGTGAATGAACCGATTGTTCTCAAAACCTTCAATGCTTTGAAAAGCAAACACTCGACTGCTGGTTCCGGTCTCAATAATACGGGCTTTATGCCAAAATTCTCGTACGAATTGAGGGCTCCCGGGGCGCGATAAGTTGCGCATAAGCCAGAGATCTGAGAATGAATACCGGAAACCTTGTGGAATGAGACACCATGGAACAAATGGCAATTGAGCTCCTGCAGTCGGTGGCACATTCGCCGTTTCTGGTGTTTTCCATGCTTTTCCTCATCATGTACGCGAGCAGCTTTGGTCTGCCGGTACCCGAGGAAATAACACTCCTCACGCTCGGCTTTTTGGTTTGGCTCGGCAACAATCCGGATCCTGTGACCGGTGTTGTGACCCCCAACGGCATCAACATCCACCTCGCAGCTTGGCTGGCGTTTGTGGCAGTCTTCTCAAGCGACCTGATCGTCTATGAGCTCGGACGCAAATTCGGAACACGCATTCTTGCCCTTCCTGTGCTCAATAAACTCGCGCAGCCCGGAATGCTCGAAAAAGTAAATCAGTGGATGAACCGCTGGGGATTCTGGTCGGCAGGTGTATTTCGCTTCACGCCAGGTATTCGTTTTCCGGGGCATCTGAGTTGCGGAATGCTCGGTGTCAGCCGTACAAAATTTATTTTGGTCGACGGAATGGCGGCTCTGGTCAGCGTGCCCACGCAGGTCTATCTGGTGGGCATCTATGGGAAAGACATCATCGATCTCATCAAGAAATATCAGCCGTGGGTTATTGCCATTTTGGCGTTTGGAGTTGTCATTTATTACCGCAGAGAAATTTTAAACCTCATCCTCCGCCGCCCGAAGCCAACCGAACCCGACCAATCGCAAACCTGATTCTCATTCACGTAAAAATTTCTGCCGCTCCACTGAGGCACAACGGGCCTCAACCAGGCCGGGTGGCCTGTTCAAGCGCGTCGAAGAGGGAGCGGTAAGGAATCCCCGACTGCGAAAGTGCAACCTCGCAAGTCCGGCTCGAACACACACCTGCCTGAGCTTGTGTCGGGCCCCAGTGAAACCGTTCCACAGCATTGCGGGTGAGCTCCGGGAACCACAGCCCGCGATCTCCCGCCATACCGCAGCAGGCCTCTTGTTTTGGAAACACCGGCTGCGCGCAAATTTTTCGAGCAAGCGCCTCGAATGCCGATCCCTTGCCCGTCTTACGCACAGAGCAGACAGGGAAGAATTGGAGAGTTTCGGCGAGGGGCTTTATTGCCATTTTTTGAGCGAGAAATAACGCGTAGTCGACAGGATCCCAAAGAGTGAGTGATTGAAAAGAGGCCAGGCTATTGTCCGCAAGCTCCTTGGAGTCTTCAAATAGCGCAGCAAAACAAGGGCTATTGTCGATGACAATAGGTATTTTCCCACCCTCTGAAGCGGTAAAGAGCAAATCGATTAAGGCGGACAATTTCATCAGCGAAGGTTCTTTGTAACCCTTCGAACTCCAGGGCTGACCACAGCACTGACCCGCTTCGGAAACCTGTTTAATACGCACGCCCGCGCGCTGGGAACAGAGCAGCAGACTGTCGGCACCAGTGGTGGCCGTGCCAACAGTCTGGGTTGTGCCACAGCTGCGCGTCACGCAGCTGCGAAAAATGACAACATCGGCCTGTCCATCGGTCTCTTGTAGCAATGAGTCTGGCTTCACTCCGTCGAGGGCTGCACTCCAGACCGGAGTGCCTATGCCGCGGTTAAGAAGTGCGCTCAAACTCTCGACAGCGCTCTGGCCCAGAACCGCACGGCTCATTTTCGCAATTGCGAGCGGTGCAGACGCAATTTTCTCGACCAGGGAGGATTCCTTGGCCAGCCATTCTGCGCCTCTGCGCTGCGCTGTTGTCGTGGTTTGAGAGCGCACCTTTTTGACCCACTCACCGGTATTAATTCCCACAGGGCAGGCATGTGCGCACAAACCATCGGCGGCACAGGTCTGCAAAAGCTGATAATTGCTATCTTCGGAAAAGCTGAAATTGTTTGCGTGGATCTCCCTGACATTTTCGCGAGCCATGACGATGCGGCCACGGGGTGACAGGGTGAGACCTTGGCTTGGACACACTGGCTCACAAAAGCCACATTCAATGCAGGCATCAATCTCATCGTCGACAAGCGGCATCGTTTTCAAATGAGCAAGGTGGGACTTCGGATCAGATGAAAGCAAAACTCCCGGATTGAAGATTCCTTCTGGATCAAGCAAACGCTTCAGTTCGCGCATGACTTGGTAGGCTTCCGTGCCCCATTCCTTTTCCACAAAAGGCGCCATGTTTCTGCCCGTGCCGTGTTCCGCTTTCAATGCGCCATCGTGTTTCACAGCAACACATTCAACCATATCAGTAATGAAACGCTCATAGCGCAGAATCTCAGAACCACGGGAGAAATCCTGAGCCAAAACAAAATGCAAATTTCCATCACGCGCGTGTCCGTATATCACCGCATCGGAATAGCCATGAGAATCAAGCAGAACGCGCAAATCGCGGGTTCCCTGGGCGAGCTTGGGCAATGCGAATGCAACATCTTCGATGATAACTGAGGTTCCCTTGGGGCGCCGCGCACCTACGGCAGGAAAAATTCCTTTGCGAAGATCCCATAATTTATTTTGCTGTCTCTGTTCCGAAAAATAATCGGTGCGGTGCTGCACATACTTATGATCAAGAAATTTTTTCTGAAGTGTGAGTTTTTCGGATAGCTCATCGGCCGTGTTGCACTGCAGCTGCAAGAGCAGACAAGCACCCTGTTGCGGTAATTCACGCAGAAAATGAGGTAATTCAGGATGTCCCAGCAGCGCCTGAACTGAAGCGTGGTCAAACAGCTCGATGGCATTGCATCCGGCTTCACGCAACTCAGGTGCCAATTCGCATGCCTCATCGAGATTACGGAAGGAGAAGAGTGCACTCGCGCGGTGTGGTCGCAAGGGCACTGTTCGCAATGTGATCTCCGAAATAAAGGCCAAGGTGCCTTCAGAACCAACAATCAAATGAGCAAGAATGTCTGCGGGTCGGCTGTAGTCGAGAAAGGCCTGCAGGCCATAGCCCATTGTATTTTTGCCGGCTGTTTTGCGTCGAATGAGTTCAACCAACCGTGGTGAAGAATGAATTTTTTCACGCAATGCGAGTAGGCCAGAATAAATCTGCGGCTCTTTTTCTCTGAGTAGAGCGTCACATCGTGAATCACGCGTATCGATGGTAGTTCCGGAGGCCAAAATCAATCTTAATCCAACCAGGGTTTGATAAGAGTTCTCCTCGGTTCCACAGCACATCCCGCTGGCGTTGTTGGCAACGATGCCCCCCATGCAGGCTGCCTGAAGCGACGCAGGGTCGGGCCCAATTCTTCTTTCGAAAGTAGCAAGGTGTGCATTTGCGATGCCTCCACGTAGGGCAGGACCGCAGGTGAGAAGACTTCCATCGTTTTCAATTTTTACGCTATCCCAATCACGTCCCAGTGAAACAAGGAGACCATCGGTGACAGCTTGCCCCGATAAACTTGTTCCGCCTGTGCGAAAAGTGAGCCCGACACGATTTTCGCGAGCCCACGCGATGAGCTTCAACACGTCGTCATCATTCCGAGGACGAGCAACACCACGAGGCATCATTCTATAAAGACTTGCATCGTGCGCATGCACCGCACGATCTGAGAGCTCGAACGAAACGAGGCCATCCAGCATGCAAACTTCCTTGAGTTGTTTCTGAAGAGTTTGAACCGGCTTTGCCCGAACCACAACCCGCGCCATGCTCCGCGGAGGATCCCCAAAGACCAGGAACTTGACCTCTACAAATTTTATGTGTTAATTATTTTTTTAATACACAAATAATTGTGTATATCTCTTAACCGGAGGCTTTATGAACGCATTTGCACGAGTTCTTGCTCCTATGCTGGCAACACTGAGCGCGTCCTATGCGTTTGGTGACGTTCGCCCTGTGCCCGGTCATGGCAACGGCGGGCCTGTTGTTGTGCCTGTTCCCACGCCCGGACATGGCCCAGGTCGCGGCCCAGGTTACCCCTATCCTGGGCCCGGATATCCTCCACCTCCTCCCGGATATCCTGGCGGTCACAATCCATATCCAGAAATGGAAATCATCGAATGCCAAGATTTTCGTGGCGGATACGATTTCGTGAATATCCAATCCACCTACGGTCGCCGAGCTGATTATCGCGCCGACATAAGCGCTCTGGGTATCTATGGAAGTGGAATGCGCGCCTATATCTCAAATCGTATCAATGACTCGATGCTGGTTCAAATCCAGACACCCTACGGACTCGCGCAGATGACCTTCGGATATCTCAACCATCCATACGGACCAACCGCAGTGCTCTCTTTAGGTGGTCAATATCAAGAATTCCGCTGCAGACGCTCGATGCGTCCGCACCCCGCCCCACGCAACCCTTCCTATCCACCCTCACCCTATCCGCCTGCGCCCCTACCCTTTCCGCACCGCTGAAAAGCGGTGTGCGACCAAACTCTCTGCGAGTCGCTGATAATCGTCCAAACGGTTGTAAGCCTGCACGGAAATCCGAAAACAGAGTCGATGTCCTAAGCAAAGAACTGGAACTTCGACTCTGTTTTTGTGCAATAGTTCTTCCGAAAGTTCGCGTGCCAGCTGAGGTGTTGCAGTGACTTTGGACAACAGTGGCCATTCAAGAGTTCGCATCGTTGAGAGAAATTGTTCTCCGGCAACCTGAGAGTGATCGAGCTCCAAAGCCTCAATAAGAAGTTTGCTCGCTTCAAGCAATAATGCCTTCCTCTTGAAATACAGTGCCTCCCAACCAAGTTGTTCATTGAAATCGAGAGCTGCCTGCACGCTCAACCACGCACTGAAATCCTGTGTTCCTGTCCACTCAAAAAAACCCTGCATCTGTTGATCGTGTTTGTGGTGTGACACGCCACCCGAGTAGCTGATCGACTCTGGACGAATGTGATCGCGAAAATCTTTGCGAACATGAAGAAACGCGCTGCCGCGTGGTGCACAAACCCACTTGTGAAGATTCCCTGTGTAAAAATCAGCATCAATGAGTGTCAGATCAAGCGGTAGACTCCCAGGCGCATGCGCACCATCGACAAGAACCAGAACACCCCTTTGTCGCGCCAGAGCAACGAGCTGCTGCAATGGAAATATGATCGCACTGGGTGAGGTGATGTGGTCGCACAAAACTAATCGCGTTCTCCCGTTCATCTCGCGTTCAAACGCAGAGAGTATCTCGAGTGGATCTTGAACCGGCCAGGGAACCTGCGCTTCACGAACAACAATTCCCTTGCGGCAGGCCAAATTATTTAATGCCTGCCGTACCCAGCCATAGCCATGGGAATGAAACAAAATCTCATCACCGGGATTCCATTCAAGCGAGGCTAGCACAGCCCCAACACCAGCTGTTGCGTTGCTCACAAACGCTAATCCTTCCGGATCAGCATTTAACCAACATGCCAATCTTTGCCTCTGTTCCTGCAATTTCTCTGGAAGTCTTCGCGCAAGAAAATCCACCGGATTTCTTTCAATTTGCTGCAAGACTGAAAGTCTGAACTTTTGAACGGCGCGCGGCACAGCTCCGTATGAGCCATGGTTCAAAAATGCAACAGTGGGATCGAGATCCCACTGTTCACGCACATCCTTTTCACCACATTGCCAGCTCAATGCTCAGCCCCCGAAAGAAGAGTGAGAATTGGGGCGGCTCATTTGACCTCGCGGATGACACTCGCAGATTTGATGATCACAGGCTTTCCTGCGGCGTTGAAATCCGCCTTGATGCAGGCCTGAGCAAGTTTCGAGGCCATATCCTGGAGTATGTTAGTGCTTGCTCCATCCTGGGGTTCGAGAACATGGTCGAGATTGTTTTCCGAGTTATTCCCGCTCACTTGAAACACAATGTCTGAGCCCTTGAACATCACTGTCCCGCACTGCTCAGAAACAGCAGCACTCTGCTGCGAACCTGCCGCCGATGTGCTCGAGTCGCTCCCCTGTGATTTGCAGGCCACAGCAGTCAATAAACCCATGCCGAAAAGCACAGCTCTCAAAACCATGTTGTGTTCTCCTTTTCGCCGAACGCTGTTGAGTATCGGACGCATTCAGAAATACTACAGGCAGAAATTCTCATTGTTAAAAGATTTTACACTCGCTTCGACAACTGCCCAAGCCTTGGCCATCTCCGAAATATCAAAATCTGCCACAAGGATCGAAGACGAATGACATTTTTGCACGCATAGGGTGGCATGTTTCCTGCTTCACCAGCGAATGGAGCAAGGCCCCTGGCGTTCCACTGTTTGGAGGGATTATTAGTATGAAACGTTTGTTTGTCATCCTCACGACCGTTTCTGCGCTCGCAGCCTGCAACAAACAGGGAGGCGCTTCATCGTCACAGGTTGATTTCGCAAAAAACTCAAGCAAGGCTTTACCCAAATCGGCACGCTGCACACAATCGAGCGAAGTTGAAAAAATCACCGTGCGCGAGACACTGCTGGTTAAATTCGGCTCCGAGAACATCTCTGGAACCTACCACTTTGCAACAGGTGAGCGTGGCGGCATTAATGATGCTGGGTTTCAACATCTGACAGGGCGTATTTCTTCCTCGGAGACTCAGGACAACACCATCACACTCAAGCTGGCAGATGGTCAGTTGAGTGTTTTCTTCGACGATGACTTTGCCCCTGAGAAGAAACTCACTGAACTTAAAATCGATCTGAAAGACAAGAAAATTTCATTCCTTCTCGAAAGTGAGAGCCGCGAAACTGTCGTTGGCAGTTGCACCTTTGATTGAGTTCTGATGAGATTCCTTTTCAGCCTGACAACTGAAAAGGGATCCCGGAATGAAACACTGCAAATTGGCGTTCCTGAATCGCACTGCTCTCTCACGTGTTGCCTGCGCTTCGACCCTGGCACTCTTCGTCATTCCGGCATCGTGTAAAAGCAAAAAAACCTCAACGAGTAGCACTCGTGAGGTGCCCTACAAGGACACACCTGGAAAAATTAAAAAGGGTGGATACCTCGTTAATCCATCGGATACCTCGTGTGGTGGTTATCCAATGCTCTGGGTTGAGTCGATGCCCGGAACCTGCGTAGGTCTGGTGAAGCATCTCGATGACACGAAATTTCAACCCCGGGTTCCCATCGAAATACCAGGTAAACCTGGCCAATTTCTAATCACTGATTTTGCTGGTTGGGATCCTAAGGCTGGAAAAATCTGGTTGCTGCAATCAAAGAAAATAGCTTCCGATGTGATTTTAACTCCAATTGTGAAGGGTCTCTCGGTTCCACATCAGATAGCGGTTGGGCCAGAAAACCACATCTACTTCGCGGAGGATAGCCGCATCCGCGCTTTTCCTATTTCAGCCATCCAGGGCAACTCTGAAATCCCCACCTCAGCAATTCGCGATATTCTCACCGGGCTTCCCGGCATGTTCAATGGCGACCAAAAAAACAGTATGCATCCCCTCAAGCATTTTGCCTTCGATGCTCAATTCAACCTTTACGTTAACGTTGGCGCGTATACCGATCACTGTAGCGATTTTCTCGGGAAAACTTGCCTCGAAGCTGATATCTCGTTTGGCACTGCTGGCTCGCCCGATATTCGGAATCATGGTGCGGTGCTGCGCAAGTACACCTTCAAGGGCTCTCTCTCAGCGGGCTGGGATCCCAACTACCAGGTGATTGCGCAGGGGCTACGAAATTCTATGGGGTTACTCTTCACCTCCAAAGGTGACCTCATTCAGGTTGAAAATGGTCGCGATTTTCCAGAATCATCGCGACCTTTCGAAGAGCTCAATGTCATTAGCGCAAGCGATTTGCGCACACCCAAGTCGGCACCACCTCATTACGGGTGGCCCTACTGCTACAATTTCAACGAAAAAAGCGACGAATGGAAAAATTTCTCATTTTCCTGCGACCCACAAACCAACTCCAACTATCGTGCTCCGCATGTTTTTCTTCCACCCCACAGCGCACCACTTGGACTCATGCGCTACACGGGAAGCATGCTCCCTAATCTCAAGAACAAGTTGATTGTTCCTCTGCACGGCTATCGCAGTGCTGGCCACCGAATCATCGCCTTCAAAACTGATGCCAATACAGAACTTCCACTTCGGGAAGGAAAAGGTTCCTTTCGAGACGACGACATGTCGGGTGGGACAACGGCATTCGAACGACAGTATCCAGAGCAACCACCTGCTGCATTTTCTGAAGAAGTCATTTCAGGTTGGTATGATGCCCCAGGCTATCGGCCACGCGGAGCACCAGTGGCTATTGCACAGGCCAGCGATGGAAGTATCTGGATGGCCGATGACAAAGCAAACGCAATACTTCGCCTCGCAGTTCCGAATCGCGAGTCACAAGCGCTGCCGCGAGCACCGCGTCCCAACTTAGCGTTGGCCTACACTCAACTCACGGCCGAACTGCCTGCATTCAAAAAGGCCTACGATGCCTTGGTGACCAAAGTCATCCGCTCTCCACAGTGCGAAGGATGTCATGACAACTACACCAACATGGGCGATTCCACTGCGGATGGCCTGCACTATATGCGATACATCCTCGCCATGGGAAATTGGGCCGTTCCTGGTGACCTCAAAGCAAGCACGCTGTTCACCAAAATGGATCCGCCAGGCAAAAGTGCCATGCCGCCCATCGATAAACCCTATCCAAATCTACAAACAGCAACGGAGGCCCTTGAAACTGTGCGCGCCTTCGTGATGGCCATGCCGGCACGCGAGAAACTCTGGCGCGTAAAAACAAGTGCCAAGCCTGTCATCCGCGGCCTCAAGCGCGGCGCTCCAGGAAATTCGGAGTGTGGCACGCTTCTTCCGGGTTATCATGTACAGGCTGTCTCAAATTCAGCAGCGACACTGGGAGGTCAAAAAATGCTGGAAATTGTGGTGGGCAAGCCCTCTGCTCTTGTTAAGGAGACTGCGTGTGCATCGTATGATGCTTTTTATGTTGCGCAGGCAGATTTAGAGAAGCTTTTTGAGTGAGTCGTGTAAGTCCAAGTTGCGATCATAAATCAAAGAGGAGGCGCGATCATGAAGAAAATATGGCAACGCATCCCCTGGAGCTGGATCACAACATTGCTGCTCTTGGCCTTCGTTGTCTCGCAACGCGCGCCACAGGTCTCAAGGAACTTTGCGCTTGAGGGATCGCTTTTTCCCAAAGCACGTCTTCTGACAAGTTCAGGATCAACAATCAACTTCCCCTCTCACCCAGAAAAATCCGCCGTCGCAATTTTTTGGACCATTCAATGTGGCCCCTGCAAACTCGAAATGGAGCGCATCCAAAAGGCAGTCTCCAAAAACGAGATCGCTGCCGAACAGATTTTTGCGGTACACGTGGGGGGAACACCCGAAACGGTCGATGCGCATATGAAGAAGCATGGCTTCACCTTTCCAGCACTGATCGACCCCGATGGAGTGCTTGCAGGAACTCTGGATGTGAACATGACACCCACACTCTTCCTGGTTGCACCACAGGGAAAAATAAAATGGGCATCATCAGGACTGGGCCTAACAGATGTGTGGCGGATAAAAAATTTTCTTAAGGGGGAGCTTTAAGGAAAGAGATGGGGTGGCTGACGGGATTTGAACCCGCGCATGATGGAATCACAATCCATTGTCTTAACCGCTTGACTACAGCCACCACGACGGTTGCCGAGGCATTAACCAGTTAGGTTTCATTAGTCAAGACCTGTCTGCTTGCCGGTCTCCTTGAATTCAGGCATTAAACCCCAACCCATTTATCAGGACATAGGCAGAGTTTGGTGTCTCGCAACGTCGAATCGGGGGTGTCCTGCCCGTGGCGTGTGCAACCGGAGGGTCTGAGTGATGGTTTCATCTGCGCATCTTGGTACTTCAGCAGGAAACACACCCGCAGCTGGAAAATCCCGAAGGATTTCGCTGTACGGAGTCGGTGTGGTCTCTCCCGGTGCGGCCAACCTCCGCGAATTTCTTGCCTTAATCCAAGAAGGCGCACCTGCCCTCAGTCCAATGGATGAATTCAACGGCGCATTTCTGGTGGGCAAGCCCAAATTCGATTTCGAAGCTTACCGCGGCTGGATCTCCGAGCGGCATGCCCCCAACAAATTCTCCCAGCTCTCTGAAAAGGGCTATTCACACGTCCGTATGGCCATTGGAACCTCAATTGACGCCCTCGAAAGCAATCCCGGCCTCGAGCATGCTCTGAAGAAAATCGACCCGCGGGTTTTCGTTTGCTACGGCAGCGGCTTCGGCGACATCGATTCGAGTTTCAAGGCTCATGATGAATACAAAGCAGCCGAGCGCTCCTGGAACAAGTTCTGGGCACACCCGGAGCGAAACACCGCTCTTGCGGAACACATCTCCGGCAAAAAGAACTTCGACAATGTTCCTGCTTCTCCCTCCACATTTGAAATCGACAGCCCTGAAAGAGCGGCGGCGTGGGAAATCTGGAATAGTTATTGGGCAGAGAAATCGGATGGCCTGAAAGAGTATTTGCGCGAATTCAATGAAATGGAGTCAATCACCATTGGTGCCGATGTCGCCAACGACAAACTCAACGTCATCCGCGCAAAAAGCAAAGCCAAAAAAGCTCTGAGCGACAAATGGAAGAATCCAACTCCTCCGTGGGAGGCCGTGAACGCCAATCTGCTTTGGAACCTGCCAAACGCGCCAGCGGCACAGGTCTCCATGCTGCATGGGATCCATGGAGTTTCTTATGCTGCCATCGGTGCCTGTGCGACATTTGGTCTGCTGCTCCGTCAAGCTTTCGATGGCATTCGCAATGGCCAATATGATGCTGCAATCATTGGCACCACGGATCTCAACCCCCCACCAGAAATGGTCGCTGGCTTCAATGCGGCCAAGGTTCTTGCTGCCGGCTGCGATGTCGGTGTGCCCCTGTGCAATCTGCGTGGCACACACGTCGCTGGCGGAGCCTGCACCTGGATTCTTGCCGCCGACGACGTGATGGAAAAACTCGGACAAAAATCACTTGGCATCGAAATTCTTGGTGTAGGTCTGAGTTCCGATGCCGAGCACATCATCACCCCCTCACTCGAGGGTCCAAAGCTCTGCATCCGCGACGCCTTCGAACTCGCAAGCATTAAACCCAGCGATGTCCACACATGGGACATGCATGCCACGGGAACTCCCGGCGACTGGTCCGAGTTCAAACTCATCGACAACTTGCCACCTTCAACAATCATCACAGCCCGCAAAGGGATTTTTGGTCATGGAATGTCGACCTGCGGTGGTTGGGAACTCACCGCTCAGCTCTTCACCACCCAAAAACAGGGCGCGAAGTACACCCTGATGGGCTCTGGTATTGAGTCGGGCAGAGTGCATCCCAGCATCCGCGGCGTGGGTCGCACTCTGGCAACAGACAAGCCGATGACGGTTGATGCGCCAAATGGCCTCGTCTGCGGCAAACTAAGCATGGGGATTGGTGGGATCTCATCATGCGTGCTGACGAAAATTCACTGAACAACAACGACGCTCATCCGACTGGCTTGTTTCTGGACAGGATGCAGTTCTTTTATGAACTGTTTCCTTATCCGAATAGGCCTTTTTTCTTGCGTCCCGATCCAAAAGGCTCGCTCGAAGCGCATGCTGGATATTCCCAAATTCTTGCTACACAGGAAGAGAGTTCATTTCCCGGCAACTTCGACGACCTTCAGTTGCGCGATGTACGCCACGCCTTTGCTGTGAGCAAACGCATCGCATTGGTGGGATGCGGAACCGATGAGCCGCTGCTTTTCAGAGCGTTGCATCCGCACAATCCAATTGTGGCAATTGACCTGAGCCACCGCTCGCTTTTGCGTGCTGAAAAAAAACTGCGTTGGCACCGATTTAAGCCTGTCACACTCATCCACGGCGACGCAGAAATTGCTCTCAAACAGGAAGGTGTTTTTGATCACATGCAGTGCTTTGGTGTGCTGCATCACCAGCCAGAACCGCAGAAACTCCTGCAGGCGATGGCTACCGCGTTGGCCAAAGATGGCACACTGCGGCTGATGATTTACTCCTCCAAGGGTCGACAACTCGAACGTGGCCTGCAGAGACGCTTTCAGAGCTTCTGGCAGAGTTTGAATACGGCTATCGGAGAGAGCAATGCCGCGCCTCTGGGCACACGCATCAACCTAAAGTGGGTCGCATTCAAATTACTTTTGTGGCGAATGTTTTTGCCGATGTTTGGTTCTTCTGTGAAATCAAAGCGATTCCGCTATATCGGGCTTTCCAGAGCCCGTCTTGCAGATGCTTTCCTGCACCCCTCGGATCACCCATTGAGGTTGCGCGACACGCTCGAATGGGCTGCGCAGTGTGGTCTAAAACTCGTGGCTTACAAAGCCAAGAGCTATGACCTCGGTTGGCTGAGTGCACAAACAAATCCTCAAAATTCCATACAAACACTTGTCGACGAAGAGGAACGTGGCAATATCTCGACCAACATAGTTCTTGTCTTCAAGAAGGTCGGCAACGCCTGATGGAATTTCACATCGTTCTCAATTCCAATCCGTGGTTCTCGGCAGTCACGGACTACAGCCTACAATTGGCTAAGTTCGTTTCTGCCAAGCAAACAACCCGAGTCATCTATTGTGCACCAGCCGGAAGCATTGCGCTGCGAAAAGCCGATCAATCATCGTTGCCAACCAATCCCATCCCCCTGTTCCCATTTACATTCACCCGCTTTTTCGCGGCGTGGCATGCACTCGGAGAGCTTGTCCGCAGCCACAAGCCGGCAGTCGTGTGGGTTTTCGAAGGACGCGAGCACACCCTTTGTGCCGTGCATAGGCTTTTGCACCGCAGTCTTTGGGGAAAGACTCGCATTGTGCGCGTGCGCGGCCAGGCTTCGCCGGTGCGCTCGTCGTTGCTCAACAAATGGGTTTACACGCGCGGCGTTTCTGGCGTTGCGTTTGCAGCGGAGGTCGTCAAGCAACGCACTGAATTCGATGTTCCGGAGAAGCAGCGCAAAGTGCATCTCTATTGCACCGCAAAGCTTGCTGAGCCTGTTGTCGCGCTCGAATCTGCACCACATCAGCTCGCTGTTTCCCGCGAATTTTCAATCGATTTCTCGCAACCAACCTTCACTATTGTGGCGCGTTTCGACCCTGTTAAAGGTCATGCGGAGACCATCGCTGCTCTGGCACAGGCCAACTTCAAGCCCTATCTGAAGGACAACCAATGGCTCCAAATGGTTTTCATTGGTGAATCACAGAATGTGTCGGCCGCGACGCTGGTCGAACTCGCTCAAAACACCTTCAAGACCAGTGCCAAGAAACTCGCTGCCAACCGTTGGCTTGTCGAAGAGCCAGAAAAACGCATTCGGCTGCTCGTGATCGACGAGCGCGTCCGAGACATCGCTGTCTGGATGAGGCAGTCGAGCTTTGGTCTTATTCCAAGCCTCGGAAGTGAGGTCATCTGCAGAGTTGCAGTTGAATTCCTGCAGCAAGGTACCCCGCTGGTCAGCAGCAATGTGGGAGCTTTAGCAGAAGTGCTTCCTCGGAGCTGTGCTCTGATTTATGAATCGAAAGGTTCCCAAGAGCTCGCTTCTGCGCTCGAAAAGGCGCTCGTTCTCTTCAACCAAACCGACGCCCTAAAAATGATGCGCCGCAATGCTCTTGAGCATGGCAAGCGCTTTGGGCCGGATGGCTGGAGTGGACTCGTGACCTGGGCGCGCACACTGCAGCCTTTTTCAGAGGGCCAATCTGCACCATGATCTTCACCAAAGAGGAACACAGCCCCTGGTACAAACGTGTTCTTTTCCACTGGGTGAGTCCGCTCATTTCAGTTGGAAAACGTGAACACGTCTCCGATCAACATCTCTTCGAACTCAATTCCAGCGAAGACTCAGCAGAGTGTGGTGAGAAATTTTTCACGACTCTTCAGCGCTATCAGGTGCACAAGTCTCGTCCGGTGTTGCGAACAATGTGGTCGCTTCACAAAAAGACATTTTTCTTTATCAGCTGCCTGGCTTTTCTAAACCTGGTTTTTGTCACGCTTAATCCGTTGATCATTCGTGAAATTCTCAAAACCTTGAAATCTACCGAACCAATCGCGAACACAGGATGGCTGCTCGCAGCAGCACTCACCTGCAGCGCATTGCTCGCAAACCTCAGTATTCATCATGTCTATCACTCATCGCTTAAGCTTGGGATGCGAATCCGCGCCGGACTTGTAGTTTCCATTTACAAAAAATCACTGCAGCTCAATCCTGCGGCACGTGCTCGCTCCAGCACGGGTGAAATTGTAAATCTGATGGCCAACGATGCTGCGCGTGTCTACAACGTTGCCAGCATGCTTCACTCTGCCTGGGTTCTCCCTGTTCAAACAATTATTATTCTTGTTGCCCTGTTCTTCATCCTCGGAACCTCAACGCTCGCAGGCGTTGCTGTCATGGTTTTGCTCTTATGGTTCTCCTCACGTCGCGCAAAAAAGATGATGCAAGGTCGGCGACGCCTAATGGAATTCAGCGATCAGCGCGTTAGCCTGATGAATGAAATTCTCGCAGGCATCCGAGTCATCAAGTTCTATGCTTGGGAGAAAAGCTTTTTTTCACGCATCCGTAGTTTCCGTGCTCAAGAACTTGGCGAACTGAACAGCTTGGCACGCGAATCTGCATTGGTAAATATCCTATTTCTGAGCACGCCGATCTTCGTTGGGATTGCAACTTTCTCCGCGCATCTTGCACTCAACGGCTCACTCAATGTCGAAGATGTTTTCAGCGCACTCGCTTTTTTTGGCATCTTGCGACCGATCATGTCGCAGATGCCCATGACATTCTCGGGCTACATCGATGCAAATATTGCGGTGAAGCGGGTCGAAGACTTCCTCGGACGTGGAACCTTTCCCGATCGCACGCACACTGTCGAACTCAGCGCTGGTGAAATCCATCTCAGCTCAGGGAATCTCACCTGGGAAAAGACGAAGAGCGGTATCAGGATTCCAGATCTCCATATTTGTCCCGGTGAACTTGTGGTGGTGCTTGGGCCCGTTGGTGCCGGCAAAACAACCCTGCTCCATGCGATCATGAATGAACTCGAAGATTCCAATCGTCTCATCCATAGTACTGGGCAATTTGCTTATGTTCCCCAGCTCCCTTGGATTCTCAACGGAACGGTTCGAGAGAACATTCAACTTGGCGAAGGCGACAAAAGCCTTGTCTATAGAAATGCAATTGCTGCATGCTGCCTCGAAGATGACCTATCTCAACTCGTTTCGGGCGATGAAACAGAAATCGGTGAGCGAGGGGTGAATCTCTCTGGCGGCCAAAAACAACGCATAGCCCTCGCGCGAGCTGTCTTTGCAGAGGCTGACATTTACCTGCTCGACAGTCCGCTCAGCGCGGTCGACAGCAAGGTTGGAAAGCAGATCTTTACAACCTGTCTGCGTGGGTTACTTGCAAAGAAAACCAGAATCCTTGTGACCCACAACAGTGAACATACGGCATGGGCCGACCGCGTTCTTTGGGTTCAGGATGGAGTTGTGCGCGAACTCTCGCCCGAGGAGGCGGCCGGGCTTCGAAAAGCACAGGCACCGATGGAGGCCGCGCCAGAAAATTCCAGCCGCGCGTTTGCCTCAGAGAGTCCTGAGGTATTTCGTTCGAATGCTGAAAATGAACCAGCAACAGCTTCCTCTTTTGAGTTCCGCAC
>JBILKM010000101.1:0-4662 GCA_044376695.1 Silvanigrellaceae bacterium | reverse complement strand
GATGGACTCCATCCGTGCCAACACGATCTTCACCAACGTTGCACTGACCCCCGAGGGTGATGTCTGGTGGGAAGGCATGAGCGAAACTCCTCCACCGAAGCTCACCGACTGGCAAGGAGAAGCATGGACACCCGATTGCGGACGCAAGGCTGCACATCCGAATGCACGTTTCACGGCTCCTGCTCAACAGTGCCCGGTCATCGACAAAGATTGGGAGAACCCTGCGGGTGTTCCCATCAGTGCGATTGTTTTTGGTGGACGCCGTGCCACAACCCTTCCGTTGGTTGTTCAATCGTTCAACTGGAACTTCGGTGTTTACCTGGCAGCGACCATTGGTTCTGAAACCACAGCGGCAGCTGCGGGTAAGGTGGGCGAAGTGCGTCGCGATCCGTTCGCGATGCTTCCCTTCTGTGGTTACCACATGGGCGAATATTTCAATCACTGGCTCCAAATGGGACGCGGACTCTCAAATCCGCCACGTATCTTCTGTGTGAATTGGTTCCGCAAAGATGCCAATGGAAAATTCCTTTGGCCTGGCTTTGGCGAAAACATGCGTGTGCTGCGTTGGGTTGTAGAACGTGTCCAGGGCAAGGCCTCGGCGGTGGAAAGCCCTCTGGGTTGGATGCCTCAATACACCGATCTCGATTGGGCAGGACTCGATTTCTCGGCCAAACAGTTCAACAACATCATGACCATCGACACTGAAGAGTGGAAGCAAGAGATGTTGGGGCATGAGGAGTTCTTCCACAAGCTCTACGATCACCTTCCGCGTGAATTTGGCAACATGCGTGAACTTATGCTTTCAGCGCTGTGGCGTTCTCCAGAGAAATGGGAAATGGTCTCTGAACGTTATGCGGAAGAGAACTGACTCCCGCTCATGAAGTCGGTGAAGAAGTTCTGACTCAAAGGCTTGAACGAGCAGCCTGAGACCCGCATTCCGGCGTTGAAGGCTGCTGCTGATTCATGTTCCATGAGCGCGGTGTAAATCTGATATGCGCACAGCGGCATGTTGCGATCGTTGCGAATAGCCAGGGTGCCATTGCGGATCTGTTCGTCGATGAACATCTGCTCGGGTGTGCCCAGAAATCCATACCAACTGGAAAAGGCATTGAAGGTTTCTTGGTTTTTGGCTGCGTCTTCCGCCCACGCATCGGCGTGTCGGGCAATCTGCGGGTATTTCTCTAGCCCACGAGCCGATGTGTCGAGAACCGCAGACCAATTGACCCGGTCAACAATCAGATCGCTGCCCAACATGCGCGGGTGAATCTGGCGGATGTGGTTGAGACCAGCCACAGCCAAAAGCGCCCAGCGGGTTCCCAGGGCATCATCGAGCCGAGCGCGATTGAGAATTTGCAGAGCACGCACTGCGCCCCGTAACTCGTGCATGGAATTGAACTCCCTGTTCAAAAATCGGCTTGACTTTCATGGTGTTGAGATACCTATAGCAGACCTGCCGGACGCTGATTATGGTCCGATGTTTCGATTTTGGAAGAGTTTGGTGTCTATGAAATGGCGAGTGCGAAGCAGGATTGTCGAATTTATTGCACTGGAATTGTGCGTTTGTGGTTGTTAGGGCAGGTGCAGCTGTTGTGGGGGGTCTCTAAGATGCTCAGGCTGCAAACGTTTGTTCCTGTTCTGGCTGTATCCATCGTTGCATGTGGAGCGCCCTCGGCGATGGATTCCGGAGTAAACCACAGCTGGGGTGAAACGACCCGAGGCACGCCACCCGAGGGTCGATCGGCACAATGTCCAACCTTTGATGCCACTCATCCCGACATTGCCCGCCTCAATTCTCTGGCGGAGAAAATCACAAATGCAAATCCGGAAACCTTTCGCGGTAAGCTTCAACTTTCACAGCTGTGTATCGGCATCAATGCTGCTTGGAATCATCTCGATGCGCGCACCCAGCCTGAAGTCAAAACCATTCTCTTTTCCAATCCCATGGTGCTCGTGGCACAAAACGACGATGAACTTGCAGCTGTTTTGAGCCATGAGCTTGCGCACATCACATTGCAGCATCAGGGCTTCGGCGAAGCTCCACCGCGCGTTGCGGCGGATCCGATCTTTTCTGATTTGAAGATACGTGGACAAGCATTGCAGACAGAGGTTGCAGCACTCGCGAAACAGGGAGGGCGGGAACAAGACATATTCCGCCTCTCGGAACAATATGGTCTGCTTCAAAGACAAATGAATGAGCGCATCGATGCGGTTTATGGTGAGGCCAATGCACATGCCAACTGGTTTGAGCAGGAGGCTGATGAGGTCGGTGGTGAGTTTTTCGTACGAGCAGGATTCAAAACCAATTCTTATCTCTCGATGCTCTGGCGCACATCTTCCGCATCCACTGAAGACTATCAGCGTTGCCAGGGACTCATTGAGAATGCACTTCTTAAGAATTCGCCAGTGCGTCCGGAACGGGGTGGCAAGGTTCACCCGACAACCTGTTGGCGTGCTTTTCATCTAAAAGTCGACGAGTGGTCGCATGCACACGCAACGGAAATTGGTAGACTCGGTTCAAGATAATTGAACTCGAGGGAAGCTAAATGCAGGTCGCGGTCATTGGCGGTGGCTACACCGGATTGGCGTGTGCAAGTGTGCTCGCGCGCCGCGGAGTTGATGTCGTTCTATACGAGAAAAACGACAAGCTCGGCGGTCTCGCAGCTGGGTTCCGGGAGCTGACCTGGAAGTCGACACTCGAAGAATTTTACCATCACTGGTTCAAGAGTGATGCCTGTGTCGCTCGATTTGCAAAAATCTGGGGTGCAGAAGATCACATTATTTTTAAAAGACCATCAACGGTCTTCCAAACCGATACTCATGGGTTTGTACCTCTCGATAGCGCAATGGCCTTGCTGCACTACCCAGAACTCTCGTTGCCTGGAAAATTGAGAATGGCGCTCGCGTTGGCCTACCTCAAGGTCTTCCGCAGCTGGAAGAAACTTGAAGCGGTGACTGCCGAGGAGTGGTGCACGAGATTCATGGGTGAAGAGGGCTATCAGCAGATATGGGAGCCCCTTTTGCTGGGAAAATTCGGAGAGCGCTATGCTCCTGAGGTGAACATGGCTTGGCTTTGGGCCCGGCTGCATTGTCGCACAGCTGAACTTGGTACTTGTCATGGGGGTTTTGAAACCTTCACAAGATGTGCAGAAAATTTCTTGCTAAAAAGTGGCGTGCGCATCTTCAAAGAAGCCAAAAACATTAAAGTCGAGCGAACACGCCAAGGTTGGAGTGTGGCTGCGTTGAATCATGGGATTCAGGAGCACGATGCGGTTGTGGTTGCGGCATCTCCGCGTGTGTTTGCAGCCCTTGCTGGTCAGCATGCACCTGAGCACGTCAAGGCAACTTTGGGGCAACCGGCCCTGGGTGTCCAGGTTGTGATTTTGGCCTTGAATGAAAAAGTGGGCGACCACTACTGGTACAGCCTCAAGCGCAATTCCACCCAACCTTTTTTGGCGGCTGTGGAGCACACCAATTTTGTGGATTGCGCTCAGTATGGCGATGAACATCTGATTTATTTCGCAAAATATGTTGATGTGCACACGGAAGAGTGGAAGCAGAGCGATGAGCAGTTGGTTGAGCTCGCACTTTTGGGTTGTCGCTTCATCAACCCGAAATTCAATCCAGAGAGTTTGGTTCGTGCGCGGGTTTTTCGTTCAGATTATGCACAGCCGATCGTGGGTAAAAATGCCTCGCGTTTTGTCCCATCAGTTCATGTGCATGGTGTACCGCGCTTGTTTCATGCGAGCCTCGCCCACGTTTACCCGTGGGACAGGGGAACAAATTTTGCATTGGAACTCGGCGAGCGCGTCGCTGGTGAAGTGTTGAAGAGCTTGGGGCGTTCTGTCTAGTTTATTTTTTTCTGTGTTGAAATGAAAAGGCTAGCTGCAGAAATCAGAAGAGCAAAAAGCAGCAGAGCAACGAGAAGCGCCCATTCTTGTGAGAGTGTGGTCAGTGCGAACTGACTGATCCAGCTCAAGAGAACGGAGATAGCCAAGGCGAAGAGCAACGGCTGCGCCCGCGCCTGATACTGACAAAGCACCTGCAGAGGCCCTGCAAAACACAGAATCGCATGCGCAGTCATGAAGAGGAAAGTGAGTTCCACCGTGGCTTGACTGCTGAGCGGAAAAAACCAATTGACCCAACCCAGTGTCTGCGCAATGGCCAATCCTGAACACATCACAACAAATGCTATGAGCATTTTGAGGAAGAATTTCAGTAGCTCTTTTTTGAGATGTATGTTTTTCGATGCCACCCAATCAGAAACTGCTGGAAGTTGGATTTGTCCGAGTGTTTGGAAGGCAAGAATCGCCGGAGTTGCGATGACAAGAGCCGTATTTATGGTCGTGAGTGATTGCTCACCCAGGCTTCTCACAAGATATATCTGCGCCACAAACGACTGAACAAAATGAAAGATGACAACAATGCCCGCAACCCCGCTGCCCCTCAAAAAGGCACGCTCTTGAGTGCTGCGTTCGCGCCACCACCTCACCTGTAGAAATGCAACTTGTCCGGCAGCTGAAGATTTTCCCTTGAGTGCTGCAAACCACACCAAGATTGCTGAAATACAGAACGAGAGGGTGGAGAACAGTGCTGGCAAAACCAAGGAATTTGCACTCGTGGCTGCCGCTGCAGAAAGAAAACAAAAGAGTGCGACAATTCGGG
>JBILKM010000056.1:0-13574 GCA_044376695.1 Silvanigrellaceae bacterium | reverse complement strand
ACGCACGCAGAAGGCATGCTGGAAAAGGATCTTGCCGACAACCGCGCTATCGGCGCCTTTGGTGCAGATCTCTTCAAAAATGCACCCGAAAAATCGCTCAGACTTCTGACACACTGTAACACCGGGAGCCTAGCAACCGTTGGTTACGGCACAGCTCTGGGGGTCATACGTGCGCTGTGGGAGCGTGGACAGCTCGCACATGCTTACGCAACCGAAACTCGGCCGTACAATCAGGGAGCACGGCTGACTGCATTTGAACTCGTCTATGAAAAAATCCCTGCGACACTTGTCACCGATTCAATGGTGTCATTCCTGATGGCCAGAGAAAAAATCGACGCGGTCGTGGTGGGAGCTGATCGGGTTGTAGCCAATGGTGACACTGCCAACAAGATTGGAACCTATCAACTTGCCATTATTGCCAAGCATCACAACGTTCCTTTTTATGTGGCAGCACCCCTCACTTCGATTGATACGAAACTCGCGACAGGGCGTGAGATTCATATTGAGGAACGCCCTGCCAACGAGCTCACCCACATCTTTGGGCAACGACTCGCCGCCGATGGGATTGGAGTATGGAACCCCTCGTTTGACGTAACTCCTGCCGAGTTAATCTCTGGAATCATCACCGAACACGGTGTCATCTCTTCCAGCAGCTCATCACGGAGCATCGACGTTCAGAAGTTCGTCGAGGGAGTCCGTCACAAATGATTTTCAAGCCATCAAATGCTGCCATCCTTGCTGAAAGAAAAACCAACCATCCACATGCTCTCGCTACGTACCGTGTGGATTCAAAAATGCACCGAGCTGACATTTTTGAAGAGATTGCCTTAGGGCAGTCTGTGGGTGCATGGGACGAACGCTTTGTTGATGCCGTTGTTCTTCAGGAACGGGTCGCAAAGATTATTTCATCACGGGAAGTTGAGGGTGGCTACGAGGCAACCATCGCATTCCCTTGGGAGCTCTGGCACGGAGAGCTCAGTTGGCTGCTAACGTTGGCCTTTGGCAAGATGAGCTTTTATCCAGGCGTATGTCTCGTTGACCTGGCGTTTGAGTCGGGATGCCTCGGAACCGAGAAGCTTCGCGGACCAAAACATACAATCACTGGTCTGCGTTCGCGCACTGCGGCTCCGGCCCAGCAGCCGATGCTGATGGGGATCCTCAAACCCAACGTAGCAATGTCGGCCTCAGCGCTGGCAGATCTTTACGCCGAAGTTGCCAATGCCGGAGTGCATTTAGTTAAGGACGATGAGATTCGTCATGACCAGAACCTCGAAACCACGTTGCGGCGCGTCGAAATGGTTGCCAATCGAAAAGCGAAGGAAAATCTGAAGACGTTGTACGCGGTGCATGCCCCCATCGATGCTGTGGCATTGACATCAATGAAGGACTGGAGCGAAAAACTAAAATCGGCGGGCGCGGATGCTTTGCTCGTTAACGTTTGGACTGCGGGTCTCGGAACCCTTCAAGCACTCAGAAGGGTCACAGATCTCCCTCTCATGGCTCACCCAGCTCTAGCCGGAGCTCTGGGCCAAGGTCTCGCAAACGACTCCATCGATCCGGCCGTCCTTTTGGGCACATTTATGCGCGCTGCTGGGGCCGATCTCACTCTTTTTCCAAGCCCCTATGGAAAAATCGGCCTTCCAAAAGCAACGACTCAGCGCATCACTGATGTGTGTCGCTCGAGCTGGCCCGGGCAGATTTCGCCCTGTATTCCGGTTCCAAGCGCAGGCATCAAGCCCGAGCACGTCCCTGCCGCCTGCCGAGATTTCGGTCATGATTTCGTTCTAAACGCAGGCACAGCAATTTTTGCAAGTGGCCACAGTGTCGCCAATTCAGTCCGCCTGTTTCTCGACCAACTGGAGATCAGCAGCCGTGCGCAGTGAAAGAAAATACCGATTCGATGCCAGCCGCCAATATCCGCTATCGCTTCTTGAACAAATCCGACTTGAGCGACTTTGCGAAGTTGCTCAACGCCTCGACACGCGTCTTGCTATTCCTGCAACAAGCAGCAATTTCAGTTTGAGAAGCTCGACTGAGTCTTTTTTGATTTCGCGCTCTGGGAAACACAAGCGCGATCTCAATGCCGGTGATTTTCTACTTGTGGATTTGGATGGCGCAGCAAAGGCAGCCGTGGCTCCAAAACCAAGCGACGAAACTCTGCTTCACGCCCTTGTCTACAAACACTGCCCTTGGGTGCATTGCGTTCTGCACTGTCACGCTCCAGAGCTGGAAAACATCAAACCTCATCTCCTGCGCTTCGATGGCCATGAATTGCTCAAGGCTCTTGGAGCTCGAGACCATGAAACTCCGACCTCAATTCAGGTCTATGAGAACAACCAGGACATGCATGCATTGGCCGCACAGGTTGAAGAACGCCAGTTCCAGAAAAACACCGCAATCGCTGGTCCCGTGCTGTTTGTTCTTGCACAGCATGGCATATATTGCGGCGGTGAATCCGTGGAACGCGCCGAAGCTTATTTAGAGTCAGTTCTTCATCTTTTGAAGCATGTCGGTTTTACAAACTCACAACCCAAACCGGGAGCGAAACAATAATGCCCATTCTCACCCTTCTTGGAATTGGACTTGCGGCAGGTATCCTCAGCGGTCTCGTTGGAATAGGTGGAGGCCTTGTGATTGTGCCTCTCCTAGTGATGCTTGGAGGAATGAGCCAGATTTCAGCACAGGGAACCTCGATCGGAGCATTGATTCTCCCTGTCGGCATTTTCGCAGCCTTGAAATATTACCGTGCAGGAAACCTCGACATTCGCTCCTCAGCCTACATTGCCTGTGCCATGGCGCTGGGAGCCTACCTTGGCGCAACGCTGGCTCTACAACTACCCCAGGACACACTCAAAAAGATTTTTGGTATTGTCCTCGTCTCGGCCGGGCTCAAGTTCCTTTTGGCCAAGTGAAGCTTAAAGTCAGCCACTCTTTTTTGGAGCACTTATGACAACGACACAGCAACCTTCTGTCGCTTATTTTTGCATGGAATACGGTCTCGAAACGGCTCTCAAAATCTACTGTGGCGGACTTGGAATTTTGGCTGGCGACACCCTCAAGGGTGCAAAAGACAACAAGCTGCCCCTGGTGGGTATTGGCCTAAAATGGAAACAGGGTTACACCGAGCAAAGAATTGATGCCAACGGTAAAGCCTACGACTGCTACCACAATTTTCAGTATCCTGAGCTAAAGGATACGGGCATCAAGGTCTCGGTCAAAATCCGTCAGAACGATGTTGCCTGCAAGGTCTGGCTCTGCGACGCCTACAATAATGCGCCCTTGTATCTGCTCGACACAGATCTCCCCGAAAACGCCGACAAATGGATCACTGGTCAGCTTTACGGCTGGTTTGGTGAAGAGCGTATTGCACAGGAAATTGTTCTCGGTATCGGCGGCGTCCGCGCATTGCAGGCATTGGGGCACAAGGTCGATGTCTATCACTTCAACGAAGGCCATGCGGCGCTTGCTGGTCTCGAACTCATCCGTCAGAAAATGGCACTCGGACAGAATTTCGATGCCGCATGGCAACAAACACGCCAACAAATCGTTTTCACAACCCACACCCCGATCAAAGAGGGCAACGAACACCACACCCATGAGCTGCTTCAGTACATGGGCGCCAACCTCGGCATGAGCATCGAACAACTCCATCGGATTGGTGGAACCCCCTTCAACATGACCGTTGCCGGGCTCCGCCTCTCACGCAACTCTAATGCAGTTGCGCAGCTCCATGCCGAAACCGCCAACGACATGTGGAAGGACGTCAGCAGCCGCTCGTCCATCATTGGTATCACCAATGGCATCCACGTGCCCACCTGGGTTGACGAACGTATGCGTCAGAACTTCACAACTCTTGAAGCCATGTGGAACGCTCACCAGGAAGTCAAAAAGGACAGCATCAACTTCATCAAGCAGCGCAGCGGCGTGCAGCTCAACCCTGATTCCCTTCTCATCGGCTTCTCCCGACGTGCGGCACCCTATAAGCGCAGCAACCTGATTTTTGCATACGAGAACAAGCTCGGTGAGCTTCTCAAAACCGGCAAAGTTCAAATCGTGTTCTCGGGTAAAGCGCATCCACTCGATGACACGGGCAAGGCGATTGTGCACAACCTCGTGCAGATGTCGCGTCAGTATCCAAACAGCGTTGTCTTCCTCGAAAACTATGACATGGATATCGGTCGCGCTTTGACTCGCGGCTGCGATGTTTGGTTGAACAACCCGCGGCGTCCACTCGAGGCCTGTGGAACATCGGGAATGAAGGCCGCGATGAACGGCGTCCTGAATGTCAGCATCCTCGATGGCTGGTGGCCTGAAGCATGCAAACATGGCGAAAACGGTTGGGCGATTGGTGACGAGCAAGTGCCACCAAATGTGGGAGCACAAGATGAACGCGATGCTCTCGCGCTTTACAAAGTGCTTGTCGATGAAGTTATCCCGACTTTCTACAACGACCGCACGCGCTGGATGAAAATGATGAAATCCAGCATCGAATCGTGCAGCAAACCTTTCTCTGTCGACCGCATGCTCACTGAATACTACGAGAACCTCTACAAGGCTCCTGCCCGCATCATCGATTGATTCCTCACTCGAAAGACGAACACCGTAGTTTCCAAATACCCGGAAATTACGGTGTTTATTTTTTTGCCCTGAAATTGCAGATAGAAAAACTCCAACATCTCCGGACAGCTTCTCGATTGTTTGCAGAGCAAGCTCAACCGGTTCAATAAAAAGCCGATACCACTTTAAATTAGGTGGTGCTGGATGCAGTCCGCAACGAAAACCAAAAACATTTCAGGCTTGTCGCTGCTGGGCGTGGCATGCTTGAGCGTTTCCTGCGGCAAACTCGGTTTCTTTGGCTCACAGCCCGACAGTCGAGCAGCTCAGGGCAAGCCACAACCTACTGCAACAGTTGTACCTCCCATTCCGGTTGTGGGCTCGTATCTGACGACCCTGATTACAGATGCGGACGGTTCCCCACTCCGAAACACGAATGTTTTTGTCGTCGAAAGCCAACTCAAGACCAAAACAAACGACGTCGGCGAATTCAATCTGCCGGTTTTGAATTTGAACTCGGATACGCTTTCGCTGCGGATCAGCAAATCCACAACCGACTCAGGTTCAGAGCCATCCTCATCAGCAGAGGAAACATTTGAAGCAAGATTACCCATCGAGTTGAGAGTGGCAGTCGAAGCTGCGCGTTCAAACAAAAAGGAAATCAGGTCATTGCCGCTGCGCTGGGGTTTAGGCATGCCACCTGAGAACTCAACCACGCAACGTCCTGACTCCGCAACGGCACTCCGGAAGCTCGCGAGCACTTCATTGCCGCCACGTTCTTTGCAGAAGTCACATGGGGTTCTCTCGCGTTTCGAAAATGCCAGCAATGATACAAGTGCGCGGCTCAGATGGGAGGCACCAACGGGTGCGCTGGTGGAGATCCTGTTCTCGACCGAATACTCAACGATTGCCGGCTGGAACTCGGATCCCGGAACTGCACTACCGGCCGGAATGCGCAGGATTGTGGACTACGAGCAATGCAATGACGTGGCTTTCCGAGACGCCGCTACAGGAACGCTTCAAGCCGCACCAGGAAAATGTGGTATCCAGTTCTCAACCGATCCGTCGCAGCATCTTTTACAGGACAAAACCTATTACTTTAAGGTCAGTGCACATTTCACAAGTTCAAATCGGCCCACCGTTCTGGTTTCTGCGGTCGAAAAGATTGCATACAGAGGCCCTACTCAGCCAACATCACCCAATGGAACGCCAGCTCCGTTGAACAACAGTTGGCTGCAGTACCACACACAAATTCAGAGCTGTAACCCCTCTTACTTCGGACCAACACTACTCGAAAAAGATGAAGATTTTAAGGAGGGTGAAGACCTGTACAAAAGAGAGTTCGATTCCAAAAAATTCGGCGCCTTCCTGCCGCAGTGTGACCAGAGCCGAAAGAATACTGTGTTTTGTGTCGGCCGAAGTGATGGCTCTCAATCGGGTTGTACGAACTGCGAACAGAATCTCTTCTTTTGTCCGTAAAATCCCGGACTTTGCAGGTCAACTGAAATGAAACACCCAAGAGATTCGATAACATCTGTGCATCAGTCAATTCGCATCGCACATAGACCGATAGGATCAACAATGACAGTAATCGCAATTACGGGGGCACCATGAAACAGCTGAAAATTTTGACCCTGACAATGCTGTGTGTTTCCGTGAGCTGCTCGGATGAAAAAACTCTGTTTGAATCCAGCAAGACCGGCAACGCTGAGGGATCGAAAAAGTCCGGGGCCGAAAGCACCAGTTTAAAATCGAACACCATCAAGCCTAAAACAAACACTCCCGGTTCGGAAAACGTCTCCACAGCAGGGGCCGAAAAAGAAAGCTTCAACGTCACACAGACTGCAGGAAAACTGGACATCGTCTGGGTTGTGGATCAATCCGGCTCAATGCAGAAAGAGACTACCAACGTTCAGAAGAACCTCAAGGACTTCATCAGCAAGGTGGACTCCAAAATAGATGCGCGGCACGCATTGATTGCCAGCAGAACCAATGGGTTTGAGCTAGACATCGATAAGCTCGGGATTGCTTCGGACAAGGTCAAACAGATCGACCGTTATGTAGCCAGCAACGACGCCCTCATCATTGCCGCTTCTGCATTCACCCGCTCGGGTGCGCCTCGCCCTGCAGGGGTTTCGGCGAGCTACGCAAGCATTCAAGGTTCGTTGTTCGACTTTTTTCGCCCCGGAGTGCGTCCTATTGTGGTGGTGGTGACCGATGACAATGCCCTAGGCGTTAATGAAACAAATTTCATGCAGATTGTGGAAGACAAAAACAATTCCATAGGCATAAGACCACTTGTTTACTCATTTGCAGGACGGGTTGAGCCCGCAGAGGTACCACAAGACCTGCGTGCAACATGTGATATCGCGCGCAAAGGAACAGCTTATCTCGCACTGGCGGAGCTCAGCACTCCCAAAGCAATTGTGTTTGATATTTGCCAGCAGGACTGGACTGAAAACTTCAAAAAACTGACCGAGGGTGTTTTTGTCGCAGCGCAAAACTCGTTCCGATTGAAAAAACCGGCTTCAAAGATTCTCAAAGTGTTGGTGAACGGCAAGGCTGCCGATGCATCCATCTTCACATATACCTCAGGCGTGCTGACCATCCTGCCCGAAGCAATTAACGCCTTACCCGAGGGTAACATCCGGGTCGATGTTGAGTACAAACCCTGAATACCGTTCAACCGAACGCACCAAATGAAAATGGACGATTCAGTTTGAATCGTCCATTTCGACAAATACAAAATCCCTGCCTTCATGCGGCCGCACATCGACGGCAAAAACCTGCAAAGCAACAACGGCCGGCCCTTGCTTCACTCTGCCACCCTGCCCAACATCAAAAATTGCTTTGTGAAAAGGACAGAGCATCTCCCGGGTTTCAGGATTCCACACCCCCCGATCGAGAGGTTTGTCAGCGTGGGAGCAATTGTTCTCAAACGCGAAGATTTTGCCAAAGGAGTCGCGCACAACGAGTACGTCGACACCATCCACCTTGCAGCGGCTCGGCCGAGCTGCACTGACTTCATCGAGAGGAAGCGCAGCGAAGAAGGAGCTCATTTAAGAATCCGCTCGAGCGCTTGATCAAGGACAGTGTTGGCCCACAGAGACAGCGGAGAATTCTCGGGCAACTGCGCAAGACCTTCGCGCACGAATCCGCGCACAACCAGTTCTTTCGCAGCAAACTCAGAGAATCCGCGAGTCATGAGATAATGGATTTGCTTGCCATCGAGCTCACCGGTCGCGCTGCCATGCTTGCAGGCCACTTCATCTGGCAAAATACGCAGACGAGGCATCGAATCAACTCGCGCTCGTTTACTGAGAACAAGGTTTTTGTTCACCTGCGATGCGTTGGTGCCAACGGCCTCACGCTCAACATTGATGAGGCCCTGAAAAATCGCCTTGCCTCTTTGGCCAGCGAGCATCTTGGCACGCAGATGGGTTTGCGCCTGAGGCGAAATGTGATCCTGGAGTGGCTCATAATCGACCACAGAATTACCCGAGGCCACAACAGCAGCTCCGCACTGCGCAGAAGCCCCCTCACCTTCGGGTGTCACATTGCTGACCACCCGCACGAGAGCGCTCGGTGCGAAAACAGAGGCATCAAAGAACTGCGCCCTGGAGGAAAGCTTGACCTTCCGTTCAAGCAACATTTGGCCCTCGGTTTGTTGAGGCGAACCAAGATGCGCCCAAAGCTGTGTGACGCGTGCATCACGACCAATGCGGAGAGTGAGGCGATGATGCGCAAAGGACGACGTACCATGCACAACAGCGATTTCCGCTTGAGCGCCATCAGCGACATCAACAGAAACGTTCGCGTAGGACTGCCCAAATGCAGCGTCATTCTCAACCGCAACGAACAGCACTGGGGCGTGCTCGAATCTCGGCACTCTCACCACAAGCTCGCTTGGAGCGCACACCTGCAAACGCTCGGCCAGCGCTGCACACACAGCGCTGTCGCGTAAAATCGAATCGGGACGTGCTGGACGAGAGGCAATTTCAAGTCTCCCCACCCATGCATCGGCTGCCGCACACGAGGCGACAACAACACTGCCGTTATTCAGAGTCAGCAAAACTACTCGCGCAGGATCGATGGTTTCCGATTCCTGCTGCACCGAGGAACGTCCCACCACCGAGGCGATGGTGTTGATCATTTCCTCCAACGATAAGACTTTGAACTGAATTTTATAAGGTGAAGACGCAAGGTGCGAGCCCAGCACGGCCTGACCGAAATTGTTCACGACATCGCCATCGGGAAGAAAAAACTGCGCAGGTTGAGTGCGCCGCCAGTTTTCCTCGGGCAACGCCGGCACAGGACTCAATGCCTTGATTGTTTCGCCAATCGACAAAAGATGTGTTTGCGGGAGTGTCATCAGCCCACTCCTCCTTCCATTTCCATTTCAATCAGACGATTGAGTTCGACCGCATACTCCATGGGAAGTTCCTTCACAAACTCCTCGATGAAGCCATTCACTACCATCAGCGTAGCTTGTCGTTCGCTGAAACCGCGGCTTGTGAGGTAATAGATTTGATCCTCACCCACTTTGCTCACGCTTGCCTCATGACCGACATCGACGCCTTCACGTTCTTCAATTTCAATTGTTGGATATGTATCCGAGCGCGAATCACGATCCATCAAAAGCGCGTCGCATTGCACCTTGCTCCTACAACCGACCATGCCCTTGGGTATTTTTACGAGTCCGCGGTAAGTGGTAACGCCACCGCTCTTCGAAATGGATTTGGAGGTCACGACACTTGTTGTGTGCGGTGCTGCATGGACAATCTTCGAGCCAGCATCCTGATGCATACCGTTGCCGGCAAAAGCAACCGAAAGGATTTCCCCGCGGGCACGAGGACCCATCAGGTAGACCGCAGGGTACTTCATGGTCAGTTTTGATCCGATGTTACCGTCGACCCACTCCACCACTGCGTCTTCGTACGCGTATGCACGCTTGGTCACGAGGTTGAAAATGTTTTTCGACCAGTTCTGAATCGTCGTGTAGCGGATCTTCGCACCCTTAAGCGCGATGAGCTCGACCACAGCTGAATGCAGAGAGTCGGAGCGGTATACAGGGGCTGTACAGCCTTCGATGTAGTGCACGCTGGAGTCTTCATCAGCGATGATGAGAGTGCGTTCAAACTGACCCATATTCTCCGTGTTGATGCGGAAATAGGCCTGAAGAGGGATGTCTACCTTCACGCCTTTAGGCACGTAAATGAAACTTCCACCCGACCACACCGCAGTGTTGAGCGCGGCGAATTTATTATCTTCCGAGGGGATCACCGTGCCAAAATATTTTTCGACAATTTCGGGATACTGACGCAGGCCGGTATCCATGTCGAAGAACAGCACACCCTGATCTTCAAGGCGTTTCTGCATGCTGTGATAAACCACTTCCGACTCAAATTGAGCCGAAACACCCGCAAGAAACTTACGCTCGGCTTCTGGAATACCAAGTCGCTCAAAGGTGTCTTTAATTTCCGTGGGAACCTCATCCCAACTAGTGCCCACGCGTTCGGTTGGGCGCACAAAATAGTGAATATTGGTGAAATCGATTTCAGCCAGCGCGCGCGTATCGCCCCAAGTGGGCATCGGCTTGCTCTGGAAGATTTCAAATGCTTTCAGACGACGCTCGAGCATCCATTCCGGTTCGCGCTTGAACTTTGAGATTTCGATAACCATCTCACGAGTCAGGCCATCCTTGGATTTCGCTGCTTTGAAAACATAATTTTCCGGGACGTGAAATCCATATTTATAATCATCAAATTCAGAAGCGTTGTTAGCTGCCTGATTTGTTTCATTCAATGTGTTTGTCATTTGAAACTCCTCAAACAAACGTCAGTGCGATGCAGTAGCGGACGCAAATTCGCTTGTCTGGCGTACCCAATCGTAGCCCTCGCGTTCGAGAGCCTGCACCAGCGACATATCGCCGCTGCGAGTCACCTTGCCGTCGAGCACAACGTGAACTTTGTCGGGCTTCACGAAATTCAGCAACCGCTGGTAATGGGTGATGATGACAAATGAGGTACCATCGGTTTCACGCAGACGGGTAATCGCATCGGCAACGGTTTTCTGTGCGTCCACATCAACTCCGGAGTCGATTTCATCGAGGATGGCGACCTTGGGTTTGATGAGAGCAAGCTGGAGCATCTCGAGCCGCTTCATTTCTCCACCCGAAAAACCGTCATTGAGGTATCTGCTCAATGCAGAGCGGTCGATGTTCAACATCTCCAGCTTCTCGCGCACGATTTTTCGAAACTCGGCCACACCAATCTGAACGTTGTGGCGCAGGCAATATAGATTGCGGAGGTACTCAGAGACACGCAGGCCAGGAATCGAAACCGGATATTGGAATGCAAGAAACAGACCGGCCTTGGCGCGCTCTGCAGTGTCGAATTCCGTGATATCGGTGCCATCGAGAATAATACGTCCTGCGGTCTGCTCGTACGATTTATGGCCCATGAGGACGTGCCCCATGGTTGATTTTCCGACTCCATTAGGACCCATCACGACGTGGATTTCACCTTTCGGCACCTCAAGATTCACTCCCTTGAGAATATCCTTGTCACTGATTCGTGCTTGCAGATTCTGAACGACCAACATTTCGTAAACTCCGTTTGCGAGAGGTTGAAAGCCTCTTTTCTGTTGTTCAAAAATTACTCAGTAGTGATGACTTTAAGCTTTCGCGTTTTGGTTCCGCATGGCTCGTTAAGCTTACAAGAGAGCGATTCGGGACGCTGTTCTCCGTTTTCATCGAAATTCTCGTTGAGAAGGAGTTCAAGAGTTTTCCAAGGAAGCGCAGCACATTTGATGCGCACGGGAAATTTGCTGACCCCATGCAAGGCTTCCACATCTTCCTCGAGATCGTCTTCCGACTTGGCGCCAGCTCGACCGGTGTAAATACCTTCAACTTTGTTGATCTGCTCGCGCGCTTCAGCCACGGTTTTGTTGTTGATGGCTTCGCACATCATGCTCGTGCTCGCCTGGCTGATACTGCATCCCGAACCCTCAAAATTTACCTTGATGCGTGGCAGTGCGTTGGGTTGGGTGGAGTTTTGAACCTGACAGAACAGGGTGATGTTGTCGCCGCACAATGGATTCTTGCCTTCCAGACAAAATTGGCATCCCTCTACGCGCCCCTTGCAACGAGGACGACGCGAGTGTTCGACGATAATTTCTTGGTATAATTCACCAAGATTAGGGGTTTCGCTATTTATTTCAGAGCCTTGCAGCATAGAAATTATCCCTTCACCGATTATCCGTACTAGACCCAAATTTTCCCTGTGTTTCCGGGTAAATCGAGACTCAAAGTTGGCTTAACATGCCCCTATCTCGGATGCGACGAAATAGGACAACCGGAGGCTTGATATAAAAATTTACGAAATTATTTCAACAAAAATGTTGCCGTTTTTATAGCTTCAATAGCCTGCTCGACGTCATCCGTATCCGAGTAAGCGGCGAAACTAGCACGCACGAGTGCATCAACCCCAAGCAGCTTGACCAGGGGCCAAGCGCAATGATGGCCAGCACGCATAGCGACGTTGCTTCCATCAAGAATGGTCGCCAGGTCGTGCGCATGGAGGTTCTGGTGTCGAAAGGAGACAATGGTCTCCTCTCCGGTACCAGGGTAGAAGAGCTGCACGCCCGGAACCCTCTGCAGCTGCTCAGCAAAACGAGCGGCCAGTGTTGCGGCATGTGCATGAATACGCGCACGCCCAATCTCCTCTAGCCAATCGAGCGCAGCGGCCAAGCCAATCGCCTCAACGATGGGTGGCGTGCCAGCCTCGAGCTTAGCCGTACCTGTCGCCCAGGTCGATTCCTCGAGAGTAACAGAGCTGATCATGCCACCGCCTGTCAGGAGCGGAGGAAGTTCGTCGAGAAGATTTGGGCTCAGCACCAGCACCCCAATGCCTGTTGGTCCGTAGAGTTTGTGCCCGCTAAATGCAATAGCATCGACACCCCAATCGAATGGATTTTCCTCGAAGCAGGTCATGCTCTGGGCACAATCAAGAACGACTAATGCACCAACTTTTTTGGCCATTGCCGCAATCTCAGCGACTGGATTGACCTGTCCAAGAACATTCCCCACATGCGCAAGCGAAACGACAGCGGTGTTCGCCGAGATAAGCTTCGATGCAGCATTGAGATCCAGGCAAAGATCCTTACCTGCTGTTCCTAACAATGGGATGTAGGCTATCTCGCACTCTGTTTTGAGGGCCGCCTGCTGCCAAGGCACAAGGTTGGCATGATGTTCAATGGCGGTAATGACAATGCGCTTGTCCGAAGACAGACGCGTTTCGCTTAAACCGTGTGCCACAATATTCAAAGATTCGGTTGTGCCGCGCGTGAAGACAACCTGCGATGCTGAAACTCCAGCTCCAATGAATCTAGCCACACGCGCACGCGCGGCTTCGTATTGCTCGGAGGCGCGCACTGAAAGAGCATATGCACCACGATGAACCGAGCCATAATCGCGGCTCATAAATGCAACAACCCGATCAATCACAGACTGAGGCTTGTGGGTAGAGACCGCAGAATCAAGGTAACAGAGAGGCCTGGTGACACCGTCGGCGCACTGCCTGACGTTGTGCGAAAACACAGGGAACTCTGACCTCAAAGACGCGCCAAGCTTTTTCATTAGTGCTCCGAAAAGTCGTGGTGGCGAAACGCCTTTTTCACATTTTTATGATGTCGTGCGCGTCGCACCGCTGTGGGGTAGCAAATGCAAAACCCCCTCGCAACCCATTGCAGGACGCGAGGGGGTCTCACAATTCCAAAGCAATGGCTTCAGGAGCCCTGAACCAAGCCAAACACGGGCCGACCGTTGGATTGCGTTTGCCCTTTCGGACGCTGCTCCATGAGGTCAACCGGGTCGAGGCCCTTAGCAACAATGCGCCCTTCAGCGTCTGCAAGCATCTTGCCAATAGTGCAGCTCTTGAGCTGATTCACAATGGCTGTGGAGACAGCTTCCCAAGCGGGCTCAGTAATACATTCGGTCGCATAGGCCAGATTCTCTTCTG
>JBILKM010000100.1:0-4745 GCA_044376695.1 Silvanigrellaceae bacterium | reverse complement strand
ATATAGTCGATCCACGAACCGATATCGTTTTGTCCGCTGTTCTCGATGCTCAAATTCATTCCGACATCGCGTGTGCAAATTTTCAAGCCACCATTGGGGGAACAAATGCTCCCTGGGAACTGCGTTTGGACAAGTTCGGTGAGTGTAGCTCTTCTGCAAATCCCCTTCCTCCACCCAAAAGTCTTCTGCATTGGACAGTGCGTGTTGTTCCTGAAGGCAATGCTTTTTTGGGTGAATTGTGTCGTCCTCGGAGCCTCACAAAGCCTGGATTGGAGGAGTGCTACGGTGAATTTAAGCTTCCGAGCGCTGCTGTTCTGCAGAAGTTGTTGGCGGAAGACGCAAATTACGTCGCTTTGCTGATGGCCGGCCTTCTTGAAGCTGCACCCATCACAACAACCACGAGCTATAATTCTCCTCCGGGTCGGCGGCAGTTGCGCTTTCCAGGGAATCTCGCGCGCTCCACAACTCTGCAGGCATACTGGATTCAATTCGCCAACGAGGGCGAGGAGATCGTCCTCACACCGCGCAATCGTCCTGCACCCGCACGCAAATATTTTTGGGGCAAGAAGCAAGGTTTTACCTTCCGCAAGGATGCTTTTCAAACTGAACTTTTGAAGCCTGAATCTGCTGCCACCGCTGCTCCTGCCGCTCCCGCTGGAGTTGAGCAGCCAGCGATTCCACCGCCAGAAACCTTTGTGGCCGATGCAGAAGTGAGAGATCCTGTTCTCATCAATATTCAGGTCGACCCCGCTTACCATTCAGAGGAAGCCTGTGGTCTGTTGCGTGATTCATTCGTGAACACCTCGAGCCCATGGGGGATCACTTTGGGCAACGTGGTGACCTGCAGTTCGGTTGCACCTGCTCCTATTGCCAGCCAGAACGCCCACTACTGGCGGTTTTATGTTGCTCCGCGTGAGGGGCGTGCGCATGCGGCTGTGTGTCGCCCCGTGTCTCCGACGGGGAGCGAAGAGTGCTACGGTCATATTAAGTTATTGCCTGAGGCCAAGGTTCAGGCTGCACTCAAACAATCAGAGTTTGTTACTCTCCTCACTGCTGCTGTGCTTGAATCAGCTCCCGTATCAGCGCATATGGGCAATGCCAGCGCTCAGCCGAAGCGCGACAGACGTTTGCCTGGGCCACTTTCCAATCCCCCAAGGTTGGCACCTGTGAAGTTTGGCTATGCGCGCAACGGCTTGCGTCTGAACATTTCACGCATGCGTCGCAATGCAACGGTGGGAACCCACTTTCTTGCGGTGTCGCCCTCGAATTCTGCGCGCAACAATGCCTTTCAGCGTGCGATCGATCAGGCTCTCGCGAAACTCGATGTGACCAAGATTGTTGCGCAGCCTGTGGCTGCGGCTTTGCCGGTTGGATCCAATACAGTTCCTGCGGTAGCAGGCACAGCGGCGACCGTGGCAACACCACTGGCGGTAGCAGCAGCGGTCACGGTTGTTCCCACTGTAGCGCCTACGATTGCGCCCACACCAAGCCCAACACCAACCCAAACTCCAAGCCCAACACCAACCCAAACTCCAAGCCCAACACCAACCCAAACTCCAAGCCCAACACCGCAACCGACTTTACCGCCAACACCAACACCCATTCCACCATCACCAACACCCGCTCCGCGGCCGGTGGCTCCGCCGGTTCCCGTTCCAACCATGCAGCCCGTTGTTCCCAAAACCGTGGGAATTCCGGTCGTTCCTCATTCGACAGTTCCTTCATCGACAGCGAGGCAATCTGTGGCACAAATTCCTGTTCCTCCCCCTCCCGCGCCACAGCCAGCGTCGGTGAGTCGTCCAGCTCCTGCACCTGCAAAGGCTCCAGCTGCTGTGCAGGTTCCAGCCATCCCAGCGGAGGTTGGAATTGATCTTCCACCTGCGAAGTCTGCTTCTTCAGCTGTTGAAATTGGCCATACAAAGGCCGCCGATCTGATTCTCAATCTGGCTGGTCTGCCCGTGCCACGCGCTGACCAAAAACGCTTTTCGGCGGTGTTGAGCTACGGATTCGATGCAAAGCTATGGAGCCATGAATCGACACGCTTTGGTTTGCGTGCAGCACGTGCTCGCCACGCATATTCTCTGTCATTCACACCCGATGCTACGCCGGTTGATGATATCGATTCAGATAATACGAGTGCGAATCAGAAAACGGCCACTGCCGTGCGGTATGAGAACACAATTGGCCTTAGCTTTCATCAAGCTGTTGTTGTTGCGCAACGACGTCTGCAGCTTGAATTGCACGGTGGCGAGGTTTCGTACACAACCCAGTGGAGTTACGATCGAGCTCAGACAAGCAAAATTTTCCCTGCACTGAGCAATGCAGCATACAACTACGGATTCCGTTTGCTTTGGGTTCCATGGCTCGAAAACTCGGGCGATATATTTGGATTAGAAGCTGAATGGCAGAAGGGGACGAGCCTCACAGGTCGCGTGCTTGGCTTGCATTTGGGGTGGCGGGTTGCCTACCACGGCGATGAAATACCCACTTCTGTTCCCAACTACTTGCTCGATATCTATGGAAAAGTTCAGGTTGGAACATACAAAACGCCCAACCCGTCGAGCGGTGTGCAGGAAGATATCAAGACCAACACAATTCTCGTGGGAACCACACTGAGCTTTATGTGATGGGCTCTATTTGAGGCCTTCGATCTTGTCGAAGAGATCTGATGACTGCAGCAGTACATCGGCTGGAGAGGCTTGTGCGCTCTCGGTTCTGCCATTGATGCGCGCGTAGAAATTCGCTTCACGCACATCCATTTCGGGAGTCGGACGTTTCGTGATGCGCTTGAAGTATTCCATTTTGACAATCTGAAAAAACTGCTCGAGATCTTTGTCGGTGAGTCCCTTCGGAACGTTGCGTGTCACTTTGTCGAGCCGGTTCACACCGTGCAGCTTCTGTGCATAACGACCAGATTCAAGCAGCTGAAACATGGTTTCCGAAAGCTCAACCATCTGTCCGACGTACTTCGTATTGATATTGAATTTGGCCATGAATTCAGCTTCAGCTTGGCTGAGCCCGTCTTCACCAAATGCACGCAGCTTTTTCAAATAGGAAGCGCGCGTGATCTCGTAGAACTCCTGGAGGTCAAACTGGGTCGGAAACTCACCCTGCTGTTGTTGAGGGCTTTGTTGTCTGGCTGAAGAGTTCGTGCTTGAGGCTGTGTCGCCCTCTGGCTTTTTACAGGCAGCAAAAACAGTGAATGCACTCAACATTTGGATGAAGAGAATCTTTTTCATTTCCTCTACCTCTATTAGCGACAAAATAAGTCCTGACTTTCATCCTTTTCATCGAAGCGAACCGTCAGCATGTTGAGCCAGCCTCCGAACATGAGGGAAAACTGCTGGCCATCTTGGAGCATGCAGTGCCCGACACTGAACAAAGTCGCGTCTTCGCCATCTTGTATCGGCAAAGCCTTGCATAAACCTTCGGAGATGTTGAAAAACCCGTCGAAGGCAGGGCTCTCAAGAATCTGGAATTTCAGGGGATTATCCTCGGAAGAACAAACAACGCCTGGCTGTAGACTTTCATGAAAATCTCCAGCCAGGGCAGCGTTTGAGGCCACCAGAGTGATGATCAAAACCGATCGTGCGCGCACATCCATGTGCTCTACCCCCGTTGCAGGGGTTTCGGAGCGGTCGCCGGAGAGGATGAGGATGCGTGTCTGAAAAATGACGAGAGGCGGGGAGGAGCAGTGCACCCGTCTTGGAACGGATGCACTGAATCAGGGTTAGCATTTGGATCAGTGCATTCCTGACTTCTCGGCCTCGGATTTGTGAACTGCAATCATCCAAATCACGATGCCGAATACAGCCTTCGCAACAAGGTCAGCGACTGTGTAACCGACTTGAATGGTGGTTTGAGCAAGGGCGCCTGAAATGTTGATGTAAGGCGCCATAAAGACAATCGGATAGAAGCCCCAGGAGGCCAAGGTCAACAGTCGGGCCTTCTTAATAAGCTCGCGCACATTTTCGGGCTGGCGCTCGATGGATTCGCCAAGGCCCCGGTACAATTCCCAAATGATGTACAGGAAGGGAAGTGCCGACAGCGTTCCCCAAAGTGCTCTGGTCGGCACATCGGCCGCAATTTCTCCCGGGTAACCCAAAATAATCATCAGAGCGGCAGCAAATCCCAATTTCTTGGCCTTGCTGGCAGTCTCTTCGCGGCTCAGGCGCATGACGAGCACAAGCTCAATGAGCAGCAGAGGCACTGTGAGCAGCCAGTCGACGTATCGATAGGCGTCGTTGAATGCCACACCGGTTGCGCTCAACACACCATCTTTGAGTTGATACGCAGCCTCCCAGCTGTGGAAGATCCGAAAGTAATGGTAGGTCGCAATTGCGCACACCAGTCCTGAAATCGTGACCGCCGTTTTGTAGTGATCGGAAACCTGAGAGCGTCCGAACCAAAGAAACAGCGTTGCTGCACCCATTGCAGCAAGTGCAAAAGAGAAAGCATTATAAATCAACGAATACTGAAATACACTTAACATCTCCATAGGTGCCTCCTGAGGAACGACTGGGTTCGGTAACAAATGACGCACGGCTCGCGGTCAGACGCCCATTGTCCCCCGTTGATGAATTTTCAGGGCCTATGAGAGGTGTCGTCTGATTTTGATAATAAATGAGCTATAATGGCGATCTGATAACTTTGTGGCTTTGCGGTTTATGAAACGAAGTGAGAGCAACTCAAATTGGGTGATTATCTTAAGGATAGGATTAATGCTCTGAGAATGCAAAATAATC
>JBILKM010000055.1:0-14058 GCA_044376695.1 Silvanigrellaceae bacterium | reverse complement strand
TCCCAACCTGCTTCGCTAGGGGTGCAGACGGCTTGGCTGCAGAACCACCTGCGGTGTTTGCAGTTTGGACTGATGGTGCTGATGGTGCTGATGGTGCTGGGCTTGAGCTGACCTGTGTGCGCTTTGCAATTTCCTTACTGTACAATTTTCTCAGTCCAGCAACATCCAAGTCACTCAACTGCGTTGGCATATTCATAATGTCGCAAATAGGATCATCGGATTTTTTGCCTTTTCTGGCAAAGAAATCGCAATAAAGCATAACCGATTTTATATCGAATTTGGTTACCTGTTCGGTCGGATATCTCTTCTCGTAACCAACTCCTTCCTCAAGCTTTTTAATATACTTCTTGGCATCGGGATGGGCTTGCTCATGACGAGCTCCAATGGCATGCCCAATTTCGTGCAGAAGGGTGAACATGCCATATTTACGCCAGGCCTCTGGAGTTGAATTTGATGGCCTAAAATCATACTCCGGAGAAATAATAAGCTGAGGAAATCGGAGCGGATCGTTATAGACAGTGATGATTCCGCCATCATTGCTTTGCTTGAAAGCCACCCTGTCAGTATCTGTTGATTTTGCGAATCCAATTGCATTTGAATAGCCAGCTATGCCTTCGCAAACTCCCTTTTTGCATTCTGGGCTCTGCGGAGTAATCATTTTAACCGACAGGTAGACGTTCTCTGTTGTGCGCGGAATCATGATGATGTCAGCTCTTTTGAATTGCTCCGCTGCTGCAGCCATGAAATCGGCCGGAAATCCGCCTTCGAGCACATATGGCACAATACCTTTTGGCCAAAGCTTAACACCAGCTTCAGTGGTCAGCCCAACCGAAGCATCTGGTCGGTCAAAAATTGAAGAACGTGGAACGCGACTACACTCATCAAGAACTGCGAATTTTCCATCAACTTTGTACTCGACCTTCTCATATGAGTCGTCGATCTTCAAAAATCCAGTTTTCACCTCATTGCCCGCGGACTGATTCACGCCCGATTCGGGCAGACCTGAATCGCAACCCACGACAGCCAATGCACCAAAAAGAAAATGAAATTTCAGCCGCAGCACCATGTCGACCTCCGCTCGAATTTTCTAAAGCTTCGAGCGTGATCGGATCGGCGAAGAGCTCGCTTTAAGCTTATTTTGAATTTAATGAGGAATCCTAATTAATCTGCATAGATACTGCATTATGCCAGTTCAGGGAGAAAAACTCTCCGAGTGCTGGCAAAGCGAAAGGGAGCCAAAATCAGAAAAGCATTGTGAATGAAAAATTCAAGAATGAGGCCAAAGCCGAAAAACCAAAAGATTAAAGTTTATAATGCAAAATTTCGTTTTTTTCGCACCACCGATCCGCATTCGCATTGTTGACTTGCGCCAGAGGAAACTTCATTTGCCCTGCCGAACATTTCAACCAGCCACGCAGCATACGCACATCCGTGAGAGTAGAAGACTCTGTTGAGCGGCAAATATTTATGCCGTTTCGCCTCACCATACTCACAGTTCCAACAAGGTGACCATCACTGACTGCAGGTGCTCCGCCGTCTCCATCGCAGGGAACTCCATCACCCTTCACAAAACCAACAATGCCATATCCGTTGTCAAGCTTTGCGCCGCTCCATCCTGGCTGGCTCACCGCTGTGCGCGGACGCCCGTTGGTAAACTCATTTTCATCTGAACCGAAGCCAGTCAATTTTAACGGTGCCGACAATTTCTGTTCTGGAAGTGCGATTTTCACTCCGTTTGTTTGCATCGGTTTTTCAAGAACGACGAGAGCAATGTCTGTTGAAACCATCTCCGTTGCGCTCAGCGGATTCACTCCTACCGCTACTTTGAAGTACGGGTGTCGAACAGCACTGACGGCCCGAATTGATTCGGGCCGTTGTCCTGCAAGCGAAATGATCTCAATTTTGCTTTCCAGTATGAAACGAGGATCGGTGCGCAAATCTTCGAACCGGCCCACACAAGTTGCGGCGGTTATGACGTGGCGAGGCCCGACAGCAACTCCCGAACATCCAAACTGACCGCCCAAGACTAAGACACTGTATTGGAGCTCTGCAGATCCCATGTTCAAAGGGGTTCCAAAAGCCACTGTGGGATCGCTCTCATTTGTCTTGCGGTGACAGCCGCTTATGAAGGAAAACAAGACAAACGCAGAAACGATTAACGACTTGGATGTGAACATAAAGAGCCCCCCGCGAACGGGTCAGCAAAGTTAGTGCCACGCCAGTTGTAGGCGGGTTCTAAGTAGTCTGTCTGCGAGCGGCTCCATTTTTGTTTCGAAAACGAATCGAATAACAACACGATTACGCAACGCGCGAAGCGCTGGCACCAGTCTTGGCAAAAGTCGGCGCGGCGGTCTCTGCTAGAATCAACTCACCGTTCTGTTCACTGGAGAGGGTTTGTTTGTTGCTTGTTACAATTACGAGGCAGCCAGGTTGTGAGTTTCTGCCAAACGGCCGCTGAGCGTGATATAAGATAGACCTGGCATCGTGGCACGAAGCAACCATTTTCACATGGAGAGAAAAAGACATGCTCTCAACAAGCAATCCCTTGGAGTTGAAGATCACGCGCTTGTACAACGCTTCGTTGTCTTCTGTTTGGGCTGCTTGGACTTCTCCTCAGCAGCTTGATCAATGGTGGGGGCCTCGGAATACCAACACAGTGACCCACAGTCATGTCTTTCACGTTGATGGTCATTGGCTCTTCACAATGCGCACCGCAGATGGATTGGAATTTCCAAATAAAATCGTCTTCTCGGAAATCGAGGACAGGAAGCGCCTTGTTTACAGTCATGGGGCACCCGATGATCATGCTCCGCATTTTCATACGCAGGCGCTGTTCAGTGAGGTGGGTCTGCAAACTCAACTCGAATTGACCATGACTTTTCCAGCACTCGAAGCTGCGGAAGAGTCAAAGAAGGCAATCAAAGAATACCATGGCAACACCACATGGGATCGCTTGGCGGAGTACCTCGAAAAGCAGGCTTCCGGCAAAGAAATATTCGTTATCAATCGGTCGTTCAATGTTGGCATTAAAAAGATGTTCAGCGCTTGGACGATTCCTGAGCGATTGGTGGCGTGGAGTGGGCCCGTTGGCGCACAGTTGGAGTATATCAACGTTGATATAAGATCCGGTGGCAAGGCGTTCTATCGCATGCCCTTTGGTGATGCCGTTATGTATGGGACTGTTCAATATCTAGAAGTGATGCATCCGCATCGCCTGGTGTATGCTCAGCAATTCGCCGACGCAAATGGCAATCCGTCGCGCCATCCTCTGGCTCCCACCTGGCCACAAAGTATGCTGACCACTCTTACCTTCACTGAGGAGGAGCAGGGTGGAACCCGTGTGGCATTGCAATGGGAAGTTGCCGGAGAGTTTACCCGCGAAGAACTTGAGACCTTTCTCATAGGCAGGCCCAGTATGTCGCAAGGATGGGGCGGATCTTTCGATAAGCTTGAGGAGTTCTTCGAGAGCTGATGAATCATGCGTGTCGGTGTTTTGATCGACCTCAATGAGTGGAGTTTCCAATCACGGAATACTTTGTACGCAGGTGTGGCGGCCTCAGTTGGAATTGAATATGGCCATTTTACATTAGACCTTGAGAGCTGGTTTTGGTGTATCATGGAGTAGTGGCATGGCTGCATCGATAAGGACGCCGTCTGTTTGGGTCGCTGTATTTTTTTTACTTCCAACAATTGGGCTTCAAGCGTGTGGTTCGGGGCGTGATGAAATAGCAGCAGTATCGCCCGCTCAAGTTTTTCGGTTGGGAGCGGAGTCGGGGACGGTTAGACTTCCAGTCGTTGTCCCAAATAATGGCCGAGCAGTGCGCACAGCCCGCGCAGAGACAACTGCAGTGCAGTGGGTCGACCTATTTGGAACCCCATCCTTGATACAGTCGTTGCAAGTGCAGGGGCTGGCCAGTGGAGATGTTGTTTTGGTGCGTGCCGGGGCTGGATATACAAATGATCTCGCGACAGCATCGAGCCAAAGGGGTTCTGTCAGATATAAGGAGGAGAACAGATATACGGTCAACATCGCAGGAGCCATTAGGCAAAGTTCCCGACCGGGAATCGCGGGCGTTGTGATTTCAAAAGATGCCGTCAATACCGATTATGTGCAGCATCATGGTTTTACAGCGTTGAGAGGCGTTGGTCAGATTTCTGATCCAGCGAACAACATCTTCAATTTCGTGTTGAGGGGCAATGTTGTCGGTGGCCCAACTCCCAATGTGGCGGTCAGAAGAAAAAACCAAAATTCAACTCCCCTCGCGCCTGATGGAGTTCCGTCAGTGTTCATGGAACCCGGGCCGGCGCGCACAAAGATTGATGTTTTGGTCTTTTCGAGAGGGTGGGAATCGTCCTTCATAAAATCAAATTTTCGCAGCAGTCGTGGACACGTCAGAGCGACAAGGGTGAATCGTAATACCAGAGTTATTGGTATTTCTGTTCCTTTGGGTTTGGTAAAGGCGGGGGAGATTTTCGACGCTGCAACTGAGATTACGTGCACAGCCGTGAGCGATCGTCCACAACTTTGTACTCACCAGGTCTTTTTGGCAGATTCGGAGTTATCGGACTTTGGAGAGGAATTGACAATTAGATTTGGCAAAAATGTCCCGCCGCGAGGAACTTCAACTTTTCAATTTTACGGGGCACTGACGGCGCAAAAAAATTATCCCTCAGGAGCATATTTAAACGTCCTGGTGAAAACCCATTCAGATGGCTCTGGGAGTGGTTTTCTGCGGCTTGAGAAAAACAGCTTCATTGAGTTTTCCCGTTATACGCCGAGGTTTTAGTTTTCATCTCATAAATCAATTTTTATTGTCTTCGAACCTTCTGAAAGGCATTCCTTCCGCCAACACCCGCCAACACCCTTGGTCATGGTTCCTCGTTGACTGCAAAAAGGCAGAACAGGGTCACTGTGATTGTGGTTGTGATCGTGAGTTGAGGTGAGGAAATAAATCCAAGCATCGCTCCATTGGATTTGCTTTCTCAATTATACCTGTCAGCGGTGAGGTCGTGTTGTGGAAGGTGGCACCTCTGTCTTGAGCCGTGCACGATTTTCTGCGAAGATATCTGGATATGAATCAAAAGCAATTTGCCAAAATCATTTGTCTCACTGCCATTCTGTTTGGTTGCGCGACCTCATCGGATCTGCGCCGTCAGGGGAAATACGAAGTTTTTTCGTTCAGAAGATCATATTCCAACACTCATCTTATAAAAGTGAGCTCGGAAAAGTTTCTGATGGTCGACTCTGGTAGCTTTGAAGATGCTCCCCTTCTCGAAAGAGATTTGCGCGACAAGAAAATCAACCCGGAGTGGATCAAAGCAATTGTCCTGACTCATGGTCATTGGGATCATGCAGGTGGAGCGCGTTATTTTCAGAATAAGTTCAAAACAACCGTTTTGCTGGGTGCACAAGATTCTCGTCTTTTGGAAAATGGAAAGTCAGACCCACTGTGTCCCACTAGTTTTATCGCCAAAATGCGGCTGAGTGGTGATCAGGAGAAATCCTTTCTCGCGCCTGAGGCAACAAAATTCATTGATGCCAAAACACCCCTCGATGAATGGGTCGGACCGGGAATTGGTTTCATTGCGCTAGTACCGAGCCACACGGAGGGTTCTTTGGCTGTGGTTATAGATGATCTCGCGTTCACGGGAGATCTTTTTCGTGGATCGCTAGTTGGAGCTTCAGCAACCCGCCATTTCTACATCTGCGACCTCGAAAGAAATTCGAGAATGATAGGGGAGTTTCTGAACAATGATGCCCGCGATGTGAAAATGTTCTTTCCTGGTCACTTTGGTCCTTCATTGTTGCGTGCGAGCGTTGAAGAGTTCCTAAAGAGTCAGTGATGGCAATACTCGCTTTTAGCCAATGAAGCCGGACAAACTATTCCGATTCAATTTTTTTGTTTCAGTTTCGATTGGTAAAATCCGAGCATTTCCCTATCTTTGTCGCTGACCATGTACAATAGATATTCTTTAGGCACATGATGAGGAGAAACATGCAAAAGAGCGTGCAGCGATCGTTTTTGGGGAAGATCATTCCGGTTATTCTTTTCACTTGGCCTGTCGGCTGCATCACGCCGGGCAATGTACCGGCAAACGATCCCCCTGCAAATGCGCCATCTGCGAATAACAATTCTGCGCCGGTCAAGAGACCTGCCGAAGGACAACTGAGCAAGGAAGAAGTGGAAGGAGTCATTCGCTCTAACCTTCCACAAATTAGAGCCTGCTACGAACGTTCACTGCAGACAATCCCAAATCTGAAGGGTCGTGTCATGACTTCCTTTGAAATCGGGGCGAACGGGAAAGTCAGCCGCTCCGAAATTGCGAACTCAACTTTAAACCATCCGCCGACGGAACAGTGCGTTGCTCAATCGATCAGACAATGGCAATTTCCAAATCCTCGCGGTGGAGGCAATGTTCGAGTGAACTACCCATTCTCTTTTGGTCCGAAATAGATTCGAGTGTGTTGTTGAATGCTGCATGGACTTCAAACCGCGAAGACGGGTTCCTCCTGGGGGCAGGTGTCGGTGTCACTCAGGTGGGCTCTTCGCTGAATGGTTCAAGAATGATTAGGCGACCCGGTTCAACAAACGGAACGACTCTCTCCATCTCTGATTCCATTTCGGATACGGGCGCGAGCATCGGGCTGAAGGCTGGGTATATCTACGCCTTCGATGGCGGTTTTACTCTCGGTCTTCTTGGAAATTTTATATATCCGACGTTGACCTTGAGGCGCTTCAATCTGCCCTCAGAGGAGGCTCTCGAAGACGGAAATGCTTTCGAAGTGGTTGAGAAATCTAAGGGGGAATTTTCCGCTTCCAGCGCAGGCCTCCTGATTGGATTCACCTTCTGAGGTAATTTCACAGTCAGGTTGACTGGCTGGGATCCACATTCCGCCCTGGGGAAATGCTTCGCCTTGCTGCGTCGGGGATAGCGGCACAGTGTAAAGCGACACAGCCCCAGCCCCCCCGGTTCTGCCGAAAGAGAGTGAATTTGAGGGGAATACCTCAGTAATATCGATGGTTACGTAAAAATCTCGGAAACCAAATCTCAAAAAAAGCATCAGTTCAGGGCTTGGATGAACTTATTGGGGTGCTCCTGAGCGCTCAAAGTGGGCAAAATTTTCCTACACGCGGGCTCTTTCTTCTATTCTTTCTCTCCAGGTGTGTTACTAATCGGTCTGGGAAACTTCCACAGCTATTCATCGAGTCAGTTGCTCTTGTTTATGGTGCCGTGGATTTTATAAATTGGAGATCCCATGGCAAATGCAAAATTGTATGTCGGCAACCTCTCTTATAACTCAACCGAAGACAGCCTTGCTGGTCTCTTTTCGCAGTTTGGCGAAGTGATTTCTGCTCGCATCGTTACAGATCGCGAAACTGGCCGTTCAAAAGGCTTTGGATTCGTTGAGATGGCATCTGCTGAAGCTGCTCAACAGAGCATCGCTCAGCTCAACGGCCAACAGATTGATGGCCGTCAACTCACAGTAAACGAAGCTCGCCCACAAGAGCCTCGCCAAGGCGGCCGTGGATTCGGTGGCGGCGGCGGATACGGCGGCGGACGCGGCGGTCGCTACTGATTCCTACCAGCCAAGCATCCACAAAGGTTTGAATTTGAATTTTGTGGGTGCCTAGTAAGTGATCAATACCGAAAATATTCGGGCTAGGATCACCACATAATAAGCATAACTCGGAGTGAGTGGTTCTAAATGGTGCCATTCACTCCGAACTGTTTTTAATCCACAAGTGCAAACTGACCTCAACGGCAATACCCAGCCGATTTGATTTCCTTGGGCAGTCAGATTTCGAAATTAGATTCCCAAAGTCATTACTCGAAGAGCGGATCATCATGAACATTGAAATGAATCATGAAGACGTCTGCGAAAAATGCCCGCACGTGGCCGCCGAGCGAGTCCACTCTTAGCGTGGACGGAGCTAGTGAGAGAAAGGAAGTCGAAAATGGGTGACTGCTGCCAAAGCAAATCGTGTGACCTAGAGAAAATGCGCAAAGACCAGTCCAAAGTGCTTTGGAGCGTTCTCACCATTAATGCGAACACATTCGTGCTGGCTGCCGCGGGTGTTGTAGGCTTCACAAATCCCCCATGGCCAGATATCGTTGTGGCCTCAGGCATCACGATTCTCTTTTTTAAATCGGAGATTAACGTACTTGCTGGAGCGCGCCCGGAGCTTGCGCACGAGGCAGGGATGAGGGCGTGGGTATGAACGAAATTACTTCAGTATACAGGTACGTAGCCTGGGTCACTGCGCTCGTTGCATCTCTTGGCAGCCTTTTCTTCAGCGAAGTGATGAAGCTGCCTCCGTGCGTGCTTTGCTGGTATCAGCGGATAGCGATGTATCCGTTGGTCGCCATCATCGGTGCAGGAATAATTCTCAAAGATGCTCGCCTTCGTTTCTATGCACTGCCGTTAAGTGTCTCGGGTATTGTGATCTCGGTGTACCACAACCTCCTCTACTACAAGGTCATCCCGGACAGCATCAAACCTTGCACGTCTGGTGTTTCTTGCACCGCGAAGCAAATTGAGTGGTTTGGGTTCATCACGATCCCGCTTTTGGCTCTGACGGCATTCTTCATTATCAACGTGCTTTTGCTTCTCGATAGGCAGGCAAACAAATCGGAGCGGAACTGACATGAAAAAGGAACTGAAAATACTGATCGGAATCCTTGTTATCTTCATCGTGGGATTCGCCGTCGCAGCGCAACTCTACAAATCAGCGAACACTTTAACATCAACGCCGGCATCAAGTGCAGGTAGTTTAGGGAACATCTCTGCATTATCGGCTGTCGACGAACGTCTTGTGAGACCCGACAGTCCGACTCTTGGCCCAGAGAACGCTGCTGTGACGCTGGTGGAATTTCTCGACCCCGAGTGTGAGTCCTGTCGCGCATTCTTTCCCGTCGTGAAGCGCATCCTCACCGAATACGATGGCCGTATCCGGCTTGTCGTCCGTTACATGCCTTTCCACTCAAATTCCGTTCTGGCCGCACAAGCAACCGAAGCTGCGGGTGCGCAGGGTAAGTATTGGGAGATGCAAGAGCTGCTCTTCGCAAAACAAGGTGAGTGGGGTCACAACAGCGAGCCGCAGCGGGAACTCATGATTAAGTACGCCAAAGAGCTTGGGCTCGACGTGGAGAAGTTCCAAGCGTCGCTTTCCAATATGCTTGTGTTTACGAAGCTTGAACGCGACAGGCAGGACGGAGTCGCTTTGGGCGTCAACGGTACACCGACGTTTTTCGTTAATGGTCAGAGGCTAGAAAATTTAAGTTATGATGCTTTGAAAGAGGCTATAGACAGCATCCTGAAAGCCTCAAAATAGGAGAGCTGCCTGGAGTGGCTCCTTCGACCCAGCAGCGCTACTCCACAACAACGCGTTTCCATAAGTGATGCGTGACCCATTTGAGAAAACACCGATACCCGACCTGCGCAAATTTCAAATGACCGATTCTTCACGATGCGTGATCCTTTTAGGTGTGGGTTCTGGGCTGGGAATAGTTTGTTGCAGCAGGTGCCAAGAGTTCGCAGCGCAGTGAATCGGAGCTTGCAAAAAAAAACCGCGCGATGCGCAGGGTTTCATTTTAAATGGCGGAGAAGGGGGGTCTGAGGCAGGTCGTCTCAAATCTCCGTAACAATCAATCTTTTTTATCGTCTTCGAGCCTTCCGAAAGGCACTTCGCCCACCAACACCCACCGACATCCTTGGTCATGTACCCTCGTTGGCCGCACGTGGCCGCAAAGCACTGCGGCCAATGGCGGAGGGATCTCTTCTTTGACAGACGAAAATGAAGAAACGCAAAACAAATTTCGCACCATTCCGTACCATTCCGTACCTCTTGAACTGGGTATCTGCTTTAATTAGAGGGAGAAGCATTTGGTTTCCGAGCGCAGTTTCCTTTTCTGACCCGGGTTCAATTCCTAGCATCTCCACCATTTAAACAGGCTCGCGTTCAGCGGGTCTTTTCTATTTTCTCTCCAATCAAAGCACTTGTGTAAATCCGAGCACGCCGCTCTGCTAAGCCATCAATGAGGAGTGCGACTCCGGAAAAAAACACGAGCGCAATCCCCAATCCATGCGCAAAGTCGTGTTTCACTAAAAAGCGCAGTGCGAAGCCAATCACTCCGAACGCGGCCCAGATGACGAGATATTTCGGCCATGCATCATTGACCTTTTCCATCCTCTGAAGCTCTGCTGTCTTTGTTGCCTTGGGTTGCGTGGTGAGTCCAATTTCAAGTGTTTGAACTTGCGCTGGAGTGCGAAAGCCAACTGCGTCGCCCACAACACTCATAACGAGCCCAATCAGATTGAATGGCAGCGCAACTCCCTTGGCAAACGGTCTACCTTCGGTGACCAGCCATGTTCCGCACACAAGGCTCAACAGTCCAATGGGTAGAATAAAAACCAACGCTTCAATTTCTTCGGCCTGAAGATAGGCGAGCATCTTGGTGATTAGTGTCTGTTGAATTCTCCGAAGCCAAGCCAACAATCTTCCTGTTCACCGAGTGTAATTTTTCAGCAACCGCATCGTCATGTGCATTGGAGTTTTGAGAGTGCAATGGCCATCCACCCCGTGTGGCCTCTTTTTTGCGGTACAAGCATATTTGACTCAAATACAAGCCACTTTGTTATTCAGCGTCTTAATTTTATTTACTTCCAACGACAACTCTCATCGTTGACAAGTTCTGCGACGATTCCGGCTTCCTGGTCGTCGAGACCAGAGGCTCTGAACTCCTCGCTCAACGCGGTGTAGATTTGATCCCGATCCGGATTGGCTTTGAGGCTTCGCTGAATTGCTGCACAAACCCTGCCCGAATTCTGCCTCGCCCAGGAGACGAGCTCTTGTCCGCCGACTTTGAAATCTGGCTTGCTGAGATCGTCGGTCATTCGCCACGTAAGATATAACCTGTTTTCGCTCAAAAAAATCGAGGTTTGTTCCTTTTCTCCCCGGGTCTTTTCATTAAAATACACTGTGGTTCGCGAAACAAAATTACCATCCTGTGTTCCGGCGTCAGCAGTGCTTGAGAGTCGCTGGAGGCCTGTCGCCGGAGGTGCGCATTCACGTGCCGCGCAGCTCGTTGAATCAAGCTTCAACGCTCTTTCTTTCTCTTTCACAAAAATGTCGACACATACGTTGTATTCCTTCAATGTCCCCAGCTTCGAAGTCAGCAACTCAACCTGCTTTCGAGCAGTGGCAATCTCGGGAGCACTCTGCCACTCGGGAGGGGCACCTCTATTGCCGACTTTGATGGCACAGCTCACTTTGTGCTGAAATCCATTCCCGGGAGTTACGAGGTGCTTGCTTCCTTGTTGCGTTGCAGCCCCGGAAACCTCCGTGTCCCTCGTTTGTGACTTGCAGCCAACGGGTGCAAGCACACTCAAGGTAACGAGTATAATTGCGACATCTTTCATGCGACCCTCACCTGTACATCACCAACGCTGTTAGGGCAGGGATCGGCAGGGGGAGGAAGAAACTGAGTTTATTTCGACTTTTTTTTTTATTCACAAAAGCCGCGGGCGTTTGCGCTGCGTTCGCAGAGCAATGCGCAATTGAACAATATCCTCAGTTATTTTGGAGTGTTTGGGTACGGCGTGGCACCAGGGTCGAATCTCAATCTCGCCTATCATGCACGTTTGTAAATGGTGCTAAACATTAAAATGAGACCTCGATAGCAATGCCACCAGACAAATCGGCAACCTCATCTGATCCCTGATCGACATGGTTCAAGTTGCCAACAACAAGCTCATCAACACCGTTCACCTTAACTCGTTTTGATTGCCTCCTGAAAAGATTGGGTTCGAGATTCTTGAAGAGCGCTCCCCGACACCTGCAGACGCAAAGGTGGGGTTGTGAGGGATAACAATGGGGAGAATTTTTCTGAAGAACCAAATGCACGATGGACTTAATTTCGCTGAGACGCCAGGGCAGTGTGCTTTTTTTGAGCTCAAGACTCCCATTTGAAATGCCGAAGCCATACAAGAAAAGGGAGTCGTGTATGACGCTCCAGCCGAGGTCTTTGAATCATCGCTTTTGCGTTGCAGAAATGCGCTCTCTGTTCCCTATTTCATTGGTTTTCTTCGCTTGCCTTGTTGCTTGTGGAGGGAGTGGGCTTTTTGGTGATAAGGATGGCAAAACCGGTCCATCCGCGGAACCCACTGTGATGCCGCCTGTGCCCGTTTCAGGCTCATACATCACCAGTGTACTTGTCGATGAAAACAACCTTCCGATCGCCCAGGCGGACGTGAGAACAGAAGACGGACTGTTGTTCTCCCGCACGGACAGCGCAGGTCTCTTCAGATTGCCCATCACGTTGATGCAGGAGAACTCGTTCGATCTGGACGTGAAGCGCAACGGGCAAGAGATACCTGTTCGTCTCAAGCCGTGCCCTCATATGCTAGCAGCGATCAATGCGATTGCAGGAACTGATGGTCTTGAGGCTTCTCTGGTCATGGCCGTTCGACTTGCGAGCAATGTAGTGATTCCGGCCATTGATCCCTCAACTGGAGCGCCCGGTCGCTTGTTGACCGATTCGATTGCGGTTCCCAAGGAAACTGGACGCGGCGCACTGAAGGATGCGTCACTGCTCCAGTTCAAGTTGAAATCTCCGCTCAGCGGAAGCTCCATTCAACCCGATTTTGTCCTCTCGGGTGAATGCGCTGTGGGTTATCTCGTCAAGGTGTTCGGAGATGTTGCGGCCGCAACAGAGGTCACGTGCATCAGCGTCGGCGGGCGAGGTTCGTTCACTGTTAATGCGAGTGCAAAAAACAGAAATGGTTCGAATGCAGTCGTGTTTGAACATATTGAACCGACGACCAGAGCCTTGGTTTCCCAGTTGGTGCTTCTCAATTCAGCCCCATAGACCGCGGTGAATTCACCCGCTGTGTGCGCTCAAGAACTTGTAGTTCCAATTCATTCAGTCCATCCTAATATTTCGATATTATAGTATCTTTAAATTTTTTCTGAATCCCGTGAACTTTTTTGAGGTTCACATGGTCTTTAATTGCAGAGGCTGTTGAGTGGAGGATGCACATGCCCCACGACGATGGAGTTCGGGATTGGGTTGAGGCCGCTCGGCGAGGCGATGAGCAAGGGTTCATCAGAATCTATCGTGCATATGCAAAGAAGGTGCGTGGTTTGCTCGGGCAGATGCTTGGAACCGAGGGTTTGGATGACCAGGTGCAAGAGGTCTTTTTAAGAGTGTGGAAAGGGCTTGGCTCGCCGCGCGAGGTGGGTGCATTTTCAGGATGGATTTACCGCACCACATGGAATGTTGACATGGACTTTCGAAGAAGCGCCGCACAACAGCGAACCCATGAAGATGAACTTGCTCGAAACGATTTGAATTCGGAGAAAGTTCATCAGCCTGAAAGAGCTATGGACGCGAAGATCTTGGTTGAGCGTGCGCTGGGGGCTTTGGATTTTGATCATCTCGGAGTGATCGTGCTGGTGGATCTTGAAGATCTTTCTCTCGAGAGTGCAGCGCAGATTATGGATATTCCTGTGGGCACGGTCAAATCGAGGCTCTTCAAAGCACGCGAACGACTGCGCAATTACTTTGAGGCAGAGGGAGTGGCTCTATGAACAAGGAGAATCGTGAAGACAATTTGAAGACCTTTTTGCGCACAGCATGTCAATACCACCCGATTGCGAGATGGCGCAGGAGACGGCAGCGAACTTCATTGCCGTGAATAGGAGAAACGGCGACGACGTTCAGATGTAGTCTTAGATTGGTGTGGCCGGATCGCCGAACAACGAAGTCTCACGAAGCGCTGAGTTTTTTCAGCAGGTCAACCGTTTTCTTTGATACTTCGACATCGCTGCTGTCGGGGTCAAAAAATTCACGAGACGCAGCATCAGTCCAAGTAGTCTGCGCTTCTTCAAACCAGATGCCGTGTTTTCTGAAGTTCGTCCGGTTTTTGTTTTCGTCCCATTCAAATCTGCTGAAAGATTAATGTTGGACTGGATTATGCTCCCGCCCTGTCGAAGAGTTTGCGAAGTGTGGAGTCTGTCAGCTTACCTTCTTTTTCTGCTTTTCCCATTCTTTCCA